>NZ_CP048817.1:3751666-4427500 GCF_014171475.1 Sphingomonas sp. So64.6b | reverse complement strand
TGTGCGCAACGGCGCGGTCGGTGCAGTATTGCTGTCGATTGCCTTCATGATCGGCGTGCGCTGGGGCGCGGCCGGCCTCGCCTGGGCATGGATCGCGGCTTATCCACTCTACCTCGCGATCAGCATGTGGCGCACGTTACCGGTGATCGGGACGTCGGTATCGGCCCTCGCCGAGGCTGTCGCGCCCGCCTTGTTCGCGGCGGTCGGCATGGCCCTGGTCGTGCGGCTGGTCGATGCCGCACTGCCGCCGATGGCCCCGCTGCCGCGCCTCGCGATTCTCGTGGTCACCGGGGCGATCGTCTATGGCGGCTGGCTGATGCTGTTCGCGCGGGGTGTCGTGCGCGAACTGATCGCGATCGTGCGCAAACAACCGCTCGCGGAGCCTTCCGCCTAGGCCGACTGGATATAGCTCCGCATCGCCTCGGCATCGGCCTCGATCCGGTCGATACGGTGTTTGACCAGATCGCCGATCGACACCACGCCGATCACCAGGCCATTCTCGATCACCGGCAAATGGCGAATGCGCCGCCGTGTCATCAGCGACAGTGCGCCGATCACCGCTTCCGACGGCCCGACCGTGATCGCCGGCGACGTCATCACATCGCCGATCTTCGCATCGAGCGCGGCGGCGCCATGCGCTTCGAGCCCATGAATAACGTCGCGTTCCGAAAAGATGCCGACAACGGTCGTGCCTTCCATCACCGGCACCGCACCAATGCGTCGTTGCGCCAGCAAGGCAACCGCCTCGCGCACGCTTTGATCCGTCGTCATCGATACCACATCGCGGCCCTTGCCGCCCAGGATCGCCGCGATCGTCATGTTCCGTCTCCTCTTTGCCCGCCGCCCGTCTGTCCCGAGTCTTCCGAGGTGGTTGAGGATTCCACCTTTGCGAGGCAAAGCGCAAGCATGACCAAGCCCAATGGCCTCGACGATCCCGAATATGCCGCTTTCGCATGGGCGCGGTTCCGTCGCAGCCTGTTGTGGATGGGCCTGGCAACGGCGCTGGTCATTGCGATCGCGATCGTAGGGCTGGAGCATTTCTATGGTCCGCTCGGCTGGATCGCGATCCTCGCGACGATTGGCGGGGTCGGCGGATCGGTGATGCTTGCCGCCGCGCTGATGGGCCTGGCGTTTCTCAGTTCGGGCAGTGGGCATGACGAGTCGGTCGACGATATCGATTGACCGCCCGATCGGGGTGGCCGCCCTATCTGGCTTGCTTGATCCGATAGGTCAGCCTGGCCGCGCCATTGGCCGGGATCGTCTTCGTCCAGATCGTCTTGCCGTCGCGCTTGCCGAGTTTTGCTCCGACACCATCGACCCTGGCGCCGCCGGGCGCGCCGATCTTTGCCTCATAAGCGACCGGCCAGGGATTGGCGTTGGTGACACTCAACGCGTACGTTGCGGTACGATCGTTCTCCTTGATCGTGTCGATATCGGCGGCGACCCCGACGGTCTCGTCGAGCTTGAATTCGACATCCTCGCCGGCCGCCTTATCATCGGTCGAACTCTCGCCGATCAGGATCGGGCGGCTTCCGGCATTCTCGAACACCGCGACCTGGCCGGCGGGGAGCGGCACGCCGAGTCCCTCGGCGGCACGATTCTTTGCGCGCAGGGTCAGCACCGGGTTACCGCCATTGTCCTCCCAGATGTCGCTGACATAGATCGCGGCCAGCGGCACCGCCTGTTTCGACAGAAAGGCCACCTGCTTCTGCGCTCTGGACGCAATGGTGACCGGGTCGGCAATCCGGTAGAGTTTGAAATCGCCGAGTTCTTCCTGGACCGTCCTGACTGCACCGGTCACGACGATATCCTGCGCCATTTCCGGCGCCATCATAGCCATGGGCGGCGGCGGCGGGGGAGGAGGCAGTGGTGGCACGCCCCCCCCAGAAACTTCGCGGCGCGGGAGCGGCCAGCATTTGAGATCGAGACGACCGCCACGAACATTGCCGAAGTCGCTCCAATCCGATTCGCGATTGGGCTTGCCTGCGATCACCTGCGTGCCGGCATTCACGAAACTCGTCACATCGCTCGATGCCAGCGTCACCCAGGCGAACAGATCGGCGCCGCGCCCATCGGGCCGCATCTGCACGACATAGTCGGCCTGCCAGTCGAACCCGCCGGCAAGATAGGATAGCGTCAGCGTCACCGTCCGCGCGGTCGCACTGTCGGTCAGGACCGACAGTGTCGGTTTGGCCGACAGGCCATCGGGCACGCCGTCATAGACCAGCGCCTCGGGCAAGCCGCTGCACCCGAGCGCATCGATGCCGTTGGCAAGCTGCAGAACCGCCGCGCCGCCAGCGCCCGAACGGATCGTCGCTTGTTCCTCACGCACCCTGCCGGTGGCCGGATCGGTGCGACGGATCATCACCCGTCGGCCGAGCGCACGGTCGTACAAGCTGCGCGGGCTGAGCAGGTCGGCGTCGAGATTCTTTTCGGCGACGTCCTGCGGCAGGCCCGACACGATCGCGGTTTCGGCAAAGATATTGCCCGCCACGCCTTCGAAGCGGATCGTCGCGCGACCTGCCGGGAGTAGGATCGTGCGGGTTTCGGTGATCAGCGCAAAACCTTCGGGATCATTCTTGTCGATCGCGTCATCGGCAGCGCGATTTGGCGCGCGATAGAGCGTGACCGATACGCTTTCGGGGGCGGGGGACGTGACGATTTCCTGCGCGCCGGCCGGCGCGATCGTTGCCCACAGCGCGACTACCCAGCGCGCGAGTGCCCGGCCCAGACCGCCCGTCGATCGGAATCCCGCAGCACGCATCACCGGCACCGGATCAGTAGCGTGTGTCGAACGTGGCGGTCAGCGTCGCCTCGCCATTGCCTGGGACGACGACCTGCCACACCGCCTCGTCCGCGGAGCGGCGCTCGCTCGGCTGACTTTCCCCGGAAATCTTGGTATCTTCCCAGCCACTGCCGAGCCCGGCTTGGATCAGGTCGACAGTCACCGGCTCGGGACGGGCATTGGTCAGGGTATAAGTCATGCCGGTCTTCCAGCGCGCCTTGCCGGCGCGTTCGCGCAATGTCACCACCGGCTTCACCTTGACGTCGAACGCCTCGCCCGTCTTCAGCGCAAGGCTCGATCCCATCGGCGTATGCCCGATCGCATTCTCGCCGATGAACTGCGGCTGACCCTTCGCGTCGCGAACATAGACGCGCACCGTGCCGGCCGGGAGCGCGTCGCCAAGACCGCCCTTGGCCGAACTCGAGAAGTTGAGCACGGTAGCGGCACTGCGCGGGTCGTTCGCGGCACCAAGCCAGCCGTTGCGGAATTCATAGGCCTTGCGCGCTGGGACCGCCGAGACGCTGAGAAAGCTGACCTGCTTCTGCTGGTTGGCGGCGATCGTGGTGCGATTCTTCAGCGGGTAGAGATAATAATCGCCGAGTTTTGCGCGCGCCGCCGTTTCGGTGCCGGCCTGACTATCCGGCGCCAGGCCCGGGTTGCCACCATTGCCATTGCCGCCCTTGCCGGGGTTGCCGGCGACGAGCACCGTATCGGTATTGTAATAGGTGACGTCGTCATTGTTGCGCAATGTCACCCAGCCCTGCACGTCGATCGTGCGCTTCGCCTCGTCGAACAGTGCGACATAGTCCGCGCTCCATCCAAAGCCGCCCGACAGATAGCTGAGCGTCACCGGACGCGCCCCGCCCGCCTTGGTGTCGAGCGTCACCGATAGGGTCGGGCGTGCGCGCAAGTTGGGCGGGAGCGAATCGAACAGCACGCGAACCGGCAGGCCGTCTTCGCGCAGCACCTCGATGCGATTGCCGATCTGTAGCACGACGCCATCGTTCGACGCGAGCACCCTGGCTGCTTCGCGCGTCTCGACGCCGGTCGCCGGATTGGTGCGCAGCAGCGTGACCGTCTGGCCGACCGCCTTGTCCATCAGTGCTTCGGGGCTGAGGAGGTCATAATCGTAATTCTGCTCGACGATTTCCGTGCCCTCCGCACTGAGCCGCACCGTGGCGGGACGGATGCTGCTCGAGACATCGGCGAAATCCTGCCGCGACACGCCAGACGGCAGATTGATCTGGCGCGTGTCCTGGATCAGCGCGACGCCGTTGGAATAGATCGTCAACGCGACATCGCCCTGGGCGGTTTTGGGTGCCGTCTGCGCCGTGGCTACGCATGGAATCAAGGCCAAGACCGCGCCGATCCAGTACCGCATCATCACTCTCCCCCTAGCCTATTCCGGTCATGCTAGACGGCAAACGTGACAGGTCAACGGCAAGTCTGTGACCTGAAACGGAAAAGGCCGGCCCGGTGGTTACCGGGCCGGCCTTTTACCGCTTCGATCGATCAGCCGATCACTCGGCGATGGTCGATTCGTCCGCTGCCGGCCGTACACGGCGCGCGCGGGGCTTTTTCTCGGCCACCGGCTCGGCATCGGGCACGATCGCCGAGATACCCAGCGACGGCGGCAGACGGTCTGCCTCGAAAACGGGCGCATCGGCTCGACTCTCGGCCGGCACCTCACGCCGCGGACGACCGCGACGCTTGGGCTCTTCCTGCTGCGGCGCCGCTTCGGGCTGGACCATTTCTTCCTGACGCGGCACGGCGTCCTGGCGAGGTGCGCGTTCCGGCCGTGGAGCACGCTCCAGACGCGGCGCACGCTCTTCGCGGCGAACCGGAGCAGCGCCTTCGTCGTCCTGTGCATAGCTCGGACGATTTACACGCTCATTGCCGCCCCGGTCATTGCCCAGGCGATCATTGTTCTGACGATCGTTGCCCTGACGATCGTTATTGGGCCGATCGTTATTGGAGCGATCACTGTTCGGGCGATCGTTGCGTTCGTACCGATCATTGGCCTGACGCTGCGGGCGATCGCCGTTCTGACGATCAGCACGGTCGTTATTGTCGCCGCGATCGTCGCGGACATAACGGTCGGCACGCTCGGGCCGATCACCACGGTCGTTATCGCCGTTGTTGCCATTGGCATTGCCCCGCGCCGGACGGCGGTCGTCGTCATATTGACCGTTGCCGTTCTGGCCGCCACCTTGGGCATAGCCCTGGTTCTGGCGCTCCGGCGGACGCTGCTCGACGCGAGCGACGGGCTCGCCGTCATCGTCATATTCCTGCTCGTCCTCATCGAACGCCGCGCCACCATTCTGGCGGCGATTGTCCTCGAAGCGCGAACGCGTTTCGGCGAGCACACGGAAATAATGGTCCGCGAACTGCAGATAATATTCGGTGTTGACGCGGTCGCCCTGCATCTGTGCGTCGCGCGCCAGCGTCTTGTATTTCTCGAGCAGCTGGCTCGCGTTGCCGCGCGCCCGGTTGTCGATACGGTTGCCGTTATCCGGGCGGCCCGAATTACCCTGCGGGCGCTGTTGCTGCCCGCCACGACCGCGACGGCGGCCGGCCTGACGATTATTATTAATCAAGTGCTGTTGTCCTGTCCTTCGAAACCAACCTGGTCGTGCTCCGCAACAATGTGGATGCAATGCTCCTTGGCCCGTGCTCGCCGACCTTCGGCGAAACGAGCCTGTCCCGACCGCCGGACTGCAGCGGTGCGATGACGAAGGAGATGGGCAACAGCCCGTTTTCAACCAGTTATGGTGAAAGCGCGTGCCCCTCCCCGTTCAATAGCGGCTGGCGCGTCAATCTCCAAGCGGAAATATGTGTCTTGATTATGACCGGTTCAAGTCGCGACCAGCGCACGCGGGTGCCCGGCGAGATCGTGGCGCAGCGCGACGGCAAAGCCCTGCGCCTCAAGCAGCGCGCTGACCGCCTCGGCCTGGCTCATGCCGATCTCCAGGATCGCAGCGCCACCGGGCGCCAGCAGCGCCCGGAGTTGCGGCGCGATGACGCGATAATCGTCAAGCCCGTCCGGCCCGGCAAACAGCGCGCCCGCCGGTTCATGGTCGCGCACCTCGGCGGGAAGGTCGTCGTCCGTAGCGATATAGGGCGGATTGGCGAGGATCAGGTCGAACTCCCCCTTCAATCCTTCGGCCCAGTTGCCGGCGCGGAATATCGCACGATCCGTCACGCCGAGCGCTTCCGCATTTGTCTGGGCGTAACCCAGCGCCTGACCGGAGGCATCAACACCCAGCCCATGCGCCTCGGGCCATTGGTCGAGCGCGGCGAGCAACAAAGTGCCCGGCCCAGTGCCAAGATCGAGAATGCGCAGCGGCGCGAGATCATCGCCGAAATGCTCGACCGCCGCCTCGATCAATGTCTCGCTATCGGCGCGCGGCACCAGCGCGCCGGGACCGACAAGCAACTCGATCGTCCAGAAGGCGCGTGTGCCGGTGATATAGGCGATCGGTTCATGCGCGAGGCGGCGGGTAACGAGCGGCGCGAAGCTTGCCGGCGTGTCGCTATCGAGATGGCTGAGGAGCAGTTTCTCACGCGTGATGCCGAGCGCGTGAGCCATCAACAGTTCTGCGTCGAGCCTTGGGGTTTGCGAGGTACCGGCTAAGGCTGCGGTTGCGGTCCCGAGGGCCGCCCTTACTCCCTCTCCCCCTCGGGGAGAGGGGCAGTGTGTCTCGCGACCGCCCCGCACTTCCCCTCTCCCGACTTCGCTGCGCTCGCCTGCCCTCTCCCCGGAGGGGAGAGGGCTATCGGAATCAGGCCGCATCCAAAGTCGCCAGCCGTTCGGCCTCGTCCTCGGCGATCAGCGCGCTGATCAGCTCGTTCATATCGCCCTCGAGGATCTCGGGCAGGCGGTGGAGGGTCAGGTTGATGCGGTGGTCGGTGACGCGCCCCTGCGGGAAATTATAGGTGCGGATGCGCTCCGAGCGGTCGCCCGATCCGACCATCGATTTGCGCGCACCGGCGCGTTCATTGTGCAACCGCTCGCGCTCAGCCTCATAGAGCCGCGTGCGCAGCACCTTGAGCGCCTTGGCCTTGTTCTTGTGCTGCGACTTCTCGTCCTGCTGAATCACCACCAGCCCGGTCGGGATATGCACGATGCGCACCGCGCTGTCGGTGGTGTTGACCGATTGCCCGCCCGGTCCGGACGAGCGATACACGTCGATGCGCAGATCCTTGTCGTCGATCTTGACGTCAACCTCTTCCGCTTCAGGCAAGACCGCGACAGTCGCCGCCGAGGTATGGATGCGCCCGCCCGCCTCGGTGGTGGGCACACGTTGCACGCGGTGCACGCCGCTTTCGAACTTCAATCGCGCGAACACGCCCTTGCCCTCGACCGAAGCGACCGCTTCCTTGAAGCCGCCGGCCTCCGAACTCGATGCGGAGATCAGCTCGACCCGCCAGCCCTGGCTCTCGGCATAGCGCTGGTACATACGGAACAGGTCGCCGGCGAACAAAGCCGCCTCGTCGCCACCGGTGCCGGCGCGGATTTCGAGCATCGCGGCGCGCTCATCGGCGGCATCGCGCGGCAGCAGCGAGAGCGCCAGCGCCCGCTCGGCGGCAGGCAGGGTCTCGCGGATCGCCTCGATCTCCTCGCGCGCCATCTGCTTGATCTCGGGGTCGGCATCGCCCTCCATGGTGGCGAGCACGTTGAGTTCGGCGCGCAGTCGCCGCACTTCGCCCGCCGCGCGCGCGACGGGTTCGAGCTCGGCATATTCCTTGGACACCGCGACAAAGCGGTCGCTGGGCAAGTCGCCGGTCGCCATTAGCGCCTGCAACTCATCGCGCCGCGCCTCGATCTGCGCGATCCGTGCTGCGGAGATTGCGGTCATCTGGTACCGCTATAAAGGTTCGAAACGCCCAACGCCGTTTGTACTCTTGCCGCGATGTCTCGCACGCCCTCAATGTCGTTGCCCAAGTACTTCAGATACAAGTCGCCGCTCGGTTCGTTCTCATCGCGCAAGAACAAAATTGCTCCGGCATTGCGTTTGATCGCGAGTTCGGTGCGGCGTTTGGCATTCCCCCGGAAGGCCAAATCGCACGAAATACCCGCCCTACGTAGCTGAGCCACTATCCCAATCGCCCGTTCTTCAAATTCGGCGCGATCAGGGACAACGGCAACTTCGAAATTTTCGGCATCCGGCTCGTCCAGCAACATCGCCAGCCGCTCGATACCGGCCGCCCAGCCGATCCCCGGCGTCTCCGGTCCGCCGAGCGAACCGATCAGCCCGTCATAGCGTCCACCGGCCAGCACTGTGCCCTGCGCACCCAACCGGTCAGTGACGAACTCGAACGCGGTATGCCGGTAATAATCGAGCCCGCGCACCAGCCGCGAATTGCGCGTCCAGGCGACGCCGGCGGCGTCGAGGCCCTTGGCCACGCTCTCGAAGAACCCGCCCGCTTCGGACGTCAGGTAAGAGTCGATATCGGGCGCGGCGTCGGCGATCGGTCGGTCCTTCGGATCCTTGCTGTCGAGGATGCGTAGCGGATTACGCGTTAGCCGGTCCTTGCTGTCCTGCGACAGATCGCCTTCGTGCTGCTCAAAATGGGTAACCAGCGCGGCGCGCCACGCGTCGCGCGTTTCGGCATCGCCGAGCGTGTTGAGCTGCAAGGTCACGCCATCGCTGATCTTCAACTCGCGCAGCAATTGGTCGGCAAAGACGAGCAGCTCGATATCCGCCGCCGCCTCAGGCGCGCCGATGATCTCGGCATCGATCTGGTGGAACTGGCGATAGCGGCCCTTTTGCGGACGTTCGTAGCGGAACACCGGGCCATGCGTGACCAGCTTCAACGGCGCATATTGCTGCCAGCCCTCGGTCAGATAGGCGCGCGCGATGCCGGCGGTGAATTCGGGCCGTAAGGTGAGCGAGTCTCCGCCGCGATCCTCGAAACTGTACATCTCCTTCGACACGACATCGGTCGTCTCGCCGAGCGAGCGCGCGAACACCGCGGTCGATTCGAAGATCGGCACCTCGACGCGCTGGAAACAATAAAGTCGGCGGACATATTCGAATGCATCGACAACGCGCGCGAAACGACGCTGCTCCTCGCCAAAGATATCCTGCGTGCCGCGAATGCGTTTGGGGGTTTCGATGCGTGCCATGTGCGGCTGCTCTCTATGCGAGCGCGGGAAGGAGCGCTAGACCTTCGAGATGGCGCTGAAAAACCTGGGTCTCGGCAACAAGATCGCGCCGCCGCGCTTTCTGACATTTGTGCTGGTCTTCATAATGGGGTTGATCGTGCTGATCCCGATCCCCGCATTGGGCAAGGGCCTCGGCACGATGGCGGCGTTCGACATTGCCGCTGCCGCCTTCCTTGCGCTGGTCACGCCGCTGCTCGGCAGCGAAGCGAAGGACATGCGCCGGCACGCCAGGGACAATGACGCAAACCGCGCGCTCTTGCTCGCGCTCACCGCGACGGTGACGACAGTGATCCTCGTCTCGGTCGTGAGCGAAATGTTGGGCGGCAAAAGCAGCAGCTTCGGCGCGGCGATGATCGTCGTCACGCTGATCCTCGCCTGGCTGTTCTCCAATACCGTCTACGCGCTGCACTATGCGCACCTCTTCTATGTCGATAATGGCAAAGGCAAGGATAGCGGCGGAGTCGATATCCCCGCCACCGGTGAGCCCGATTATTGGGATTTCGTCTATTTCAGCTTCACGCTCGGCATGACCTTCCAGACGTCCGATGTGGAGATAAGCTCGCCACGTATCCGCCGTGTGGTGGTCGGCCATTGCCTCGCCGCTTTCATCTTCAACATCGGCGTGCTTGCCTTTACCATCAACGTATTGGGCGGCTGAGATAAAGTCGGCGCCGTTCGCACGGCCGACGCAAACGGCGCTTGGGCGGCTGCGGGGCTGGACGGTCGCTGTATTGCGGGCTTAAGCCACGCACATCCTCCCCCTTTGCCGAAAGGCCAGTCCCCTATGATCCGTCCGTTGTTTGCCGCCACGCTGCTCGCGTCCACCGCGCTGCTGGGAACGCCCGTACTCGCCGAGAATTCGAAACCGCAGCCGGTGCCTTATGTCGACACGATCCCGGCGGCACGCGATATCGCCTATCCCGGCACGATCACGCTCGACGTCGATGCGACCGACACCAAGCGCGGCATCTTCACGGTCAAGGAAACAATCCCGGTGCGCGAAGCGGGGCCGATGGTCCTGCTCTATCCGAAATGGCTACCCGGCGCGCACAGTCCGCGTGGCGAGATCGAGAAGCTCGCGGCCCTGAAGATCAGCGCCAATGGCAAGCCGGTGCCGTGGAAGCGCGATCCGGTGGACGTATTCGCTTTCCATATCGACGTGCCGAAGGGCGCGAAGAATATCGATATCGACCTGAAATTCCTCTCGGCAACCAAGGCCGACCAGGGCCGTATCGTGGTGACGCCGCGCATGCTCAGCCTGCAGTTCAATTCGATGAGCCTTTATCCGGCGGGCTATTTCACGCGTCAGATTCCGATCAAGGCGAGCGTAAGATATCCCGATGGCTGGACCGCCGCATCGGCGCTGCCGTCCAAGCTGGTCGGATCGACCTATGCTTATGAAAAGACCAATTACGAAGTGCTGGTCGATTCTCCGGTGCTCGCCGGGCGCTATTTCAAACGCTGGGAACTGTCGCCGCGCGTCAATCTCAACGTCGTCGCCGACACGCCCGAAGAACTGGTCGCCACGCCCGAACAGATCGACGTGCACAAGAAGCTAGTCGATCAGGCGGTCAGGAATTTCGGCGCGCAGCATTACGACAATTATGAATTCCTGCTGTCGATCAGCGACGATCTGGGCGGCATCGGGCTTGAACATCACCGCTCATCCGAAAACGGTGTGAAGCCCGGTTATTTCACCAAATGGAAAGACGGCCCGGGATCGCGCAACCTGTTGCCGCATGAATTCACGCATAGCTGGGATGGCAAGTTCCGCCGCGGCGCCGATCTGTGGACGCCCGATTTCCGTACCCCGATGCGCGGCAGCTTGTTGTGGGTCTATGAAGGTCAGACGCAATTCTGGGGATATGTGCTGCAGGCGCGATCGGGGATCGTGTCGAAACAGGATACGCTCGACATGTACGCCTCGATCCTCGCCAGCCTGGACAATCGCCCGGCACGCGACTGGCGGCCGATGGTCGACACCACCAACGACCCCGTGATGTCGCAGCGCAAGCCCAAGGGCTGGACCAGCTATCAGCGCTCCGAGGATTATTACAATGAAGGCCTGCTGATCTGGATGGAGGTCGATTCGATCCTGCGCAAGCAATCGGGCGGGACCAAATCGATCGACGACTTCGCGAAAGCGTTTTTCGGTATCAACGACGGCGACTGGGGTCAGGTAACCTACACTTTCGACGATGTGGTTGCGACGCTAAACGCGATTCAGCCCTATGACTGGAACGGCTTTCTCGGCACGCGGATCAACGAAACCGGCGCACCTGCCCCGCTCGGCGGGTTTGTCGCCAACGGCTACCGGCTGATCTATACCGACGAGCCGACGCCGGCGTTCAAGAACAGCGAGACGACCGGCAAGAAGACCGACCTGACCTATTCGCTGGGACTGGTGATCGACAAGGACGGCGAGATCACCTCGGTCGGCTGGGACAGCCCGGCCTACAAGTCGGGACTCGACATCGGCACCAAGGTGATGGCGGTCAACGATCTCGCCTATAGCGATACGGTGTTGAAGGCGGCGATCGTTGCGGCAAAGACCTCAAAGGACTCGATCCGGTTGCTGGTCAAAAATGGCGAGCGGCTCGATACGGTTTCCATCGACTATCATGGTGGCCCGCGTTATCCGCGCCTGGAAAAGATCGGCACCGGAGAGGGTGGCCTGGATAAGCTTTTGTCGCCCCGCTGACGCGGGGACGTGCGGCGCCGGTCCGCTTTCCCTCTCGCCGGGAGGGAAAGCAGGCCGGCGCCGCGCCCTGAACGCAGTGAAGGATCCAAAATGCGTATCGATATGATTCCGGTCGGCGATGATCCGCCGAACAGCCTCAACGTCATCATCGAGGTGCCGGTCGGCGGCGAGCCGGTGAAATATGAATTCGACAAGGCGAGCGGCGCATTGTTCGTCGATCGCATCCTGCACACGCCGATGCGCTATCCGGCGAATTACGGCTTCATTCCGCACACCTTGTCGCCCGACGGCGACGCGCTCGACGCGCTGGTCATCGCGCGATCGCCGTTCATTCCGGGCAGCGTGGTTCGGGTTCGCCCGATCGGCGTGCTCAAGCTGGAAGACGAAGCGGGCGGCGATGAAAAGCTCATCACCGTGCCGGTCGACACGACCTTCCCCTATTACACCGACGTCGGCGAACGCGGCGACCTGCCATCGATCGTGCTCGCACAGATCGAGCATTTCTTCACCCACTACAAGGATCTGGAACCCCAGAAATGGGTGCGGATCGGCAATTGGGGCGATGCCGAGGAAGCGCGGCGGATCGTGATGGAAGCGATCGACGCCGCAAAGGCAGCCAAGGACGCGTGAGCGACCGGACGGCCTGGCGGTTCTGCGCGGCGGCCGGTGTCGTCGCGTTCTTCTGCTCCTGGCTGTTCGGTCAAATCCCCGGTCTGGTCGCATGCGGCCCGACCGGGGGTCTTAGCCCGATCATCGCGTTCGAATTCGTACGCACCCCGGCGGATGTCGCGACGCTGTTCGGCAGCGATCCGTGTCGGTCGGCGCTGGTCGCGGCGCAGAAGACGGGCCTGTTGCTCGACGAATTCGGCTTTATCCCAGCCTATACTGCTTTTCTGGTCCTCGGCACCTGGGCAACGCGCGCGCGGGGCTTCTGGCCTATGGCTGTGGTGGTGGCGCTGACCATCGCCGGCGTCAGCGATGAGGTCGAAGGCGTCATCCTTTATTTCATCTTGCGCGACCTGCCGGGCACCCAGACGCTAATCGATTGGCTGTGGTGGGCGGTGCATGTCAAGTTCGTGCTGCTGGCACTGGGCACGATGTGTATCGGCCCATTGCTGGCGCTGTCGAAAGGGCGACTGGCGGGGTTCTTTGGCATACCCATTTGGGCTGGCGCAGTGGCCGCGTTTTACGGGCTTGGCCATTTCCCCAATACGACAATGATGACCGGCTTTGTCCTCGCCTGGGTCGCTTTACTCGTTGCGGCGCTTATCGCGTCGTTCGCGCCCCGGTTTTTTTCACCTCGCCCTTCCTAGACTTTGCTTTCTTGGACGGTGCGCGCATCCCGGCCGCCAGCGCCAGCCCCGCCCATTCCCTGAGCGCATCGGCATCGTCGTACACATCGTCGGGCGCGCGGCGATAGTTCATCGACGCGATACTCCCGTCACGCCTCTCCATGGCAAAGCGGGGACAGCCGGCTGCGTCCCAGGCGGCGTCGCTCTCGCCATCCGCCTTGAACCACAGCGCATCCCGGCTGCTGATCGCGAAAATCGTCCCGTCGAGATAAAGCGTCGCGCCGCCCATCATACGGCGCATCGTCACCGTACCGATCGGCGCCATCGCCTCGGCCACCCAGTCGATCAGGCCTGTATCGAGCGCCATCCTGTCCTCCTCCCCAGTCTTCTTAATGCCCCGACGTCAGCTTGAGCCCGGCGATGCACAACACCACACCAAGGATCAGCAACAGACGCGGCAAGCTCGCCGGTTCGCCGAACCAGACGATGCCGACCAGTACCGTGCCAAGCGCGCCGATCCCACCCCATACCGCATAGGCCGTACCCATCGGAATCGACCGCGACGCGACTTCCAGCAACGCCATCGACAGCGCCACCGAAGCAAGGAAACCCAGCGTCCAGGGTAGATTACGAAAGCCATCGACATAACGAAGACAGGTGGTGAAGCCGATCTCGAAACAGCCGCCGACGATCAGCAGAACCCAGGCCATCAGCCCCTGCCCGCCAATCTGGCAAGCGCTTCGCCCGACACACGTTGCGTGGTCCATTCATCCATCGCCTCAGCCCCCATCGCGCGGTAGAAATCGATCGCGCGGACATTCCAGTCGAGCACCGCCCATTCGAACCGCGCGCAGCCGCGATCGACCGCCAGCCCGGCAAGATGGACGAGCAAGGCCTTGCCCGCCCCCGAGCCGCGCGCCGCCGGGGTGACATAGAGATCCTCCAGCCAGATTCCGCGCACCCCGGTCCAGGTCGAGAAATTGTGGAAGAACACCGCCATGCCGACGGCCACGCCGTCCCGCTCGGCGATCACCGCTTCGGCCGCCGGGTGCGGACCGAACAGCGCGTCTTGCAGATGCGGTGCGGTCGCAGTGACCGCATCGGGCTCGCGCTCGAATTCGGCGAGCTCGCGCACGAAACCCAGGATCCTAGCGACATCGGCGGGAATGGCGGAACGGATGATAATGCTCATATGGCGGCCTCCACATTGGAAATTGCGACGGGGCGGCGGCGCGCCGCGATCACGCACCCGATGATGATCAGCGCGGCACCGGCCAGCGTGAAAAGCGAGACGGTTTCGCCGAACACCAGCCAGCCGAGCAGCGCGGCCCACAGGAAAGACGTATATTCGGTCGGTGCGAGATAACTCGCCTCGCCCCGCGCATAGGCCCAGCTGAGCAGCAACAGCGAGCCGACCGCGAGCAATGCCGCGCCGACCATCGCCGGCGCATGGACTAGGTCCGGCACCGCGGCCAGCCAGGGTGCCGCGAGCGCGAGGATCCCTGCGACGATCGCGCTCTGGAAAAAGGCGATCTCGATCGGCCCGGCAAGCTGCGCCTGCTGCCGCATCAGGATGATATTATACGCATAGCACACCGCCGAGATCAGGATCGCGATCGTGCCGAGCAGCGCCTCATGCCCGAGTTCGGCGCGGGCCTGCCCGGCCAGGATGATGCCGACCCCCGCGATCGCCAGCAGCGAGGCGATGATCGCGGTCCGCCCGATATGCTCCTTGAGCAGGACAGCGGCGAGGAACAGCGCGATCAGCGGCGCGATAAACGCGAGCGCCACCGCCTGTGCCATCGGCACCCGCGCCAGGCCCCAGAAAAAGGTCACCGCCATCACCGCCGACACGCCGCCGCGAATCAGATGGACGCGCATCACCGCCTTTGCCGGCCAGGCGGTTCGCGTCGCAAGGAACAGCACACCGCTGATCGCGACCCCCGCCAGGTTGCGCCACAGCAACGTGTTATAGGCGCCGATCGCAAGCGTCAGCCCCTTCATCAACGCGTCCATGCACGAGAACAAGGCGATGCCTAGTGTCGCGATGGCGAAGGCGGTGGTGCTTGGCTTCATATCGAGCGCGATAGCCGCGCTCGATCGTCACGTCACCACAACGAATTCCCCGCCGACAAGTATCAAGACCGCCGCATCGCCACCCGCTGAAGGAGAAGGCTCGGGCTCAGCCGCCGACCACTTGCTCGATCACCCCGAAGATCGGGTGGTGCTTGTCGTCTTCCGCCCAGATACGCACCGTGTCGCCCTTGGTCAGGAACGGGGTGACCGCTTTGCCACCCTTGATCGTCTCGACCGTTCGCACCTCGGCGAGGCAGGAATAACCCACGCCGCCATCGGCGATCGGCTTGCCCGGCCCGCCATCGGCGTCGCGATTCGACACGGTGCCCGAACCGATGATCGTGCCCGCGCCAAGCGCGCGCGATTTGGCCGCGTGCGCGATCAGCGTGCCGAAATCGAAGGTCATGTCCTCGCCCGCCTCGGCGCGGCCGAACGGCTTGCCGTTGAGATCGACCATCAGTTTGCGATGGAGCTTGCCGTCCTTCCACCAGTCGCCAAGCGCATCGGGGGTGACGAACACCGGCGAGAAGGCACTGGCCGGCTTGGACTGGAAGAAACCGAAACCCTTGGCGAGCTCATCCGGGATCAGGTTGCGCAAGCTGACATCGTTGGTCAGGCCGACCAGCCGCACCGCGTCCAACGCCTGTTCGCGGGTCGCACCGAGCGGCACGTCGCCGGTCACCACCACCACTTCGGCCTCGAGGTCGCAGCCCCATGCCTCATCGGCGAGCGGAATCGGGTCGCGGGGTCCGAGGAAACCATCCGAACCGCCCTGATACATGAGCGGATCGTGCCAGAAGCTTTCGGGCATTTCCGCGCCCCGCGCCTGCCGCACCAGAGCGACATGATTCACATAAGCCGAACCATCGGCCCATTGATAAGCGCGCGGCAACGGCGACGCGGCGTCGTTTTCGTGGAAACGCCGCATCGGGATCATCTCATGTTCGAGATCGGTCGCGAGATTCTGCAGAGCGGGCAGCAACCGGTCCCAATCGTCGAGCGCTCCCTGGAGTGTCGGGACGATATGGCTGGCATCGGCGTACCAGGCGAGGTCGTTGGAGACGATGACGAGTTTTCCGTCGCGCCCTTGTTTTGGGTCGGCGGACTTGAGGCTGGCCAGTTTCATGCGGTCTCCTGGGATTTTGCCTAAGCATACCCCCCTCATACGCGCTGTCGAGCGCTACCCGCTTGACCTATACGTCAAGTACGACCAAACCGGAGAAAAGGTTTCAAGAGAGGACTGATCCCATGCTCGACGCCATCCCCGGCCGCTTCGCTTATAATGAAGACCATGAAGCGTTCCGTCAGACGGTGCGCAGCTTCCTGCAAAAGGAAGGCGTGCCCAATGTCGCGACCTGGGAAGAAAACCGCCTTGTACCGAAGGAATTCTGGCGCAAGGCGGGCGAGATCGGGATGCTGTGCCCGACTGTGCCGGAGGAATATGGCGGTCTCGGCCTCGACTTCGGGTACAATTCGATCGTCAACGAAGAGCTTGCCTATAATGGCGTGCCCGCCGGTTTCACGCTGCACAGCGACATCGTCTGCGACTATATCGTCGCTTACGGATCGGACGAGCAAAAGGCGCATTGGCTGCCGCGCTTCGTGTCGGGCGAAACGATCACCGCGATCGCGATGACCGAGCCGGGCACCGGATCCGACCTGCAGGCGATCCGCACCTCGGCCAAGAAGGACGGTAATCATTATGTCGTCAATGGCTCCAAGACCTACATCACCAACGGCCAGAATGCCGACCTGATCCTGGTCGTCGCCAAGACCGATCCCGATGCCAAGCCGGCCTATAAGGGTATGTCGATCCTGCTGATTGAAAGCGACCGCGAGGGATTCAAGCGCGGGCGCAAGCTCGACAAGATCGGCCAGGATGCCGCCGACACCTCCGAACTGTTCTTCGAGGACGTGCGCGTGCCGATGACCAATTGTCTGGGCGAGGAAGGCAAGGGCTTCATCTATCTGATGAGCCAGCTGCCGCAGGAGCGGCTGTCGATCGCGGTCGGGACACAGGCGTCGGCGCAAAAGGCATTCGACGAGACGGTCGAATTCACCAAGAGCCGCAAGGCGTTTGCCGGCATGGTGTTCGATTTCCAGAATACGCGCTTCGTGCTCGCCGACATCAAATCGAAGCTGCAGGTCGGCTGGGCGCATCTCGACTGGGCGATCGCGCGTCACCTGAAAGGCGAACTGACTCCGGTCGAGGGTGCCGCGGCCAAGCTGTGGCACACCGAGCTGCAATGGGAGGTGATGGATAAGTGCCTGCAGCTCCATGGCGGCGCCGGTTATATGAACGAATATCCGATCGCGCGGATGTGGCGTGCCGCGCGCGTCAGCCGGATTTATGGCGGAACCAACGAGATTATGAAGGAGTTGATCGGGCGGAGTCTTTAGCTCTTTACGGCGGTGACGGGGTGGCTACGTCACCGTTCGTCGCGTCGTCTCTTGCAAAAACACTGCCTTATCGGCATGACGGCGATCCGATGACACCCCCAACGCCTGACGGCACCCGAGACAGGCGGATAGAAGATCCAACCAATCTCTGGCTGATCCACCCTACCGCACGGCGGCTCCTTCCGGTGGCGCTTGCATGGCGCGTCTCCGCCAATGCGGTATCGGTCATTGGTCTCGCTCTCGGCATCGGGGCGGCCATCGCTTATTGGAATTGGGATACGCCGCTCGCTGCGGTCCTCGGCCTGATCTTGTCGATCGGCTGGCTCATCGCCGATGGCCTGGACGGCATGGTTGCGCGCGCGACTCAGACCGCCAGCCCCTTTGGCCGCCTGCTCGACGGCGTGTGCGATCACGGCGTTTTCATCCTCATTTATATCGTGATCGCCACCTCGATCGGCACCGGCGAAGGCTGGGCGCTGGCAGTCACCGCAGGTGCTGCGCACATCATTCAGTCGAGCCTGTACGAGGCGGAGCGCGCACGCTTCCATCGCCGGCTGCGTGGTGATTCGGGCGAATCACCGCCGGCCCGGACCGGCGGCCTGCTCGAACGTGGTTATGACGCGATCTCGCATGTCGTCGACCGGCTCGCCGATCCGTTCGACCGGGCACTGCGGTCGAATCGCGACCCCGCTCGCTTTGGCGCCGATTACGGCCTGCGCGCTGCGCCGGTGATGAAATTGATGGCGCTGGAAAGCGCCAATATGCGCGTTCTGGCGATCTTCGTCGCCTGCCTGGTGGGCAATCCCCGCCTGTTCTGGTGGTTCGAGATCGTACCGTTAACCCTCTTGATCATTGCCACGCTCGTCTGGCATCGGCGCGTCGAAGCCGACCTGGTGCATCCGGGCGGCGCCGCACCCGTGAATACATGACCATCGGCACCTATATGGTCGCCATCCGCTACACCATCATTTGAACATTTGAATATCGAAGGGGCTACCTCAATCATGAAAACCATCAATGTCGCAGTGATCGGCATCGGCAACTGCGCCAGCTCGCTGGTCCAGGGCCTGGCATTCTACCACAAGGGGTCGAACGACCATGTCGGCCTGATGCATTGGGACCTGGGCGGCTACAAGCCGAGCGACATCAAGGTCGTCGCAGCCTGGGACGTCGATACGCGCAAGGTCGGCGTCGACGTGTCCGATGCGATCTTCGCCAAGCCGAACTGCACCGCGGTGTTCTGCGCCGATGTGCCGCCAAGCGGCGTCAAGGTGAAGATGGGCAATGTCCTGGACGGCGTGGCCGAGCATATGGCCGATTATGCCGATGACCGTACCTTCATCGTCGCCGACCTGCCCCAGCCGACCAAGGCCGAAGTCGTCGCCGCGCTGCGCGAGAGCAAGGCCGATGTGCTGATGAACTATCTGCCGGTCGGCAGCCAGAAGGCGACCGAATTCTATGCCGAATGCGCGCTCGAAGCGGGCGTTGCCTTCGTCAACAACATCCCTGTCTTCATCGCCAGCGACGCCGTCTGGGCCAAGCGCTTCGAGGATGCCGGCGTGCCGATCGTCGGTGACGACATCAAGGCGCAGCTCGGCGCGACGATCGTCCACCGCGTGCTGACCGACCTGTTCGCCAAGCGCGGCGTGAAGCTCGACCGCACCTATCAGCTCAATACCGGCGGCAATACCGACTTCCTCAACATGTCGAACCATCGTCGCCTGGAATCGAAGAAGATTTCCAAGACCGAAGCGGTGCAATCGGTCGCGGCAGAGCGCCTGACCGACGACAATGTGCACATCGGCCCGAGCGATTATGTCGCGTGGCAGAACGACAACAAGGTCTGCTTCCTGCGCATGGAAGGCCAGATGTTCGGCGGCGTGCCGATGAACCTGGAACTGCGCCTCTCGGTCGAGGACAGCCCCAATTCGGCCGGCGTCGCGATCGACATGATCCGCTGCGCGAAGCTCGCCAGCGATCGCGGCATGGGCGGCCCGATCCATCCGGCATCGGCCTATTTCTGCAAGCATCCTCCGATCCAGATGACCGACGATCTGGCGCAGCTTGCGGTTGAAGACTTCATCGCCGCCGCTGCGTGAATCGAATCACGACGGCGGTACTGCTCGCGGCGGGTGCCGGCACCCGCCTGCGATCGGCCGCCGAGTCCAAACCACTCTGCGTCGTGGGCGGAAAACCGCTGATCGACCATGCGATCGAACGCATGGCATCAGCGGGGATCGCCCGAATTATCGTCACGACCGGTTACCGTGCCGAAGCGATCGAGGCGCATCTTGCGTCGCGTGACTGGCCGGTCACCGTCGAGACCGCGCTGACCGCCGACTGGCGTCAGCCCAACGGTGTGTCCGCACTAGCCGCCGCACCGTTGCTGGCGGGCGACGCTACATTGCTGGCGATGTGCGACCATCTGGCCGATCCGAAGCTCTACGCGAGAATGGCCGATACGGGCGCGGGCGACGGGCTCAATCTCGGCATCGATCGCCGGCTCGGGCATCCCTGGGTCGACCCCGATGACGTGACTTTCGTCGCCACTGAGGGCGACCGAATCGTCGCGATCGGCAAGGGCATGGCGCCGCATGATTGCTACGACACCGGCGTGTTCGCGGTCGGGGCGCCGTTCTTCGCCGCGCTCGAAAACCTGGCCGAGCCGTCGATCACCGACGCGGTACGCTTGCTCGCCGCCGATCGCGCCGCGGGCGTGGTCGATTGCAGCGATATCGACTGGATCGATGTCGACGATCCCAAGGCGCTTGCCGCCGCCGAAGCCTGGCTCGCCGGCGACTGATTTTCGACAAGGCGCGGTTGACACGGCAGTTGACATGGGGGCCGCGCTAACGGATTTCAGGCGCTTCCCGGGACAACGCCGGGTCCGATAAACAGGGGGCGTCATGGCGAACGGGTTTCGGGCAGCACAGGAGTTGCGTGCCGCGAAGAGGGGGCCACGCGCCGCGCTGATGGCCTGTGCGATGGCCGCTCTGCTCTCGGCCTGCGCCACCGACGCCAATGCCGACAAGCCGAAGAGCGCAAGCGACTCCGCACCACGCAAAAGCCTCAGCCACGATCCCTATCCCTCGACCTACAAAGCCTATCCCGGCACCCCGACGGTGATCACCAATGTCACCATCTTCGATGGCGAGGGCGGCACCTTCAGCAACGGATCGGTACTGTTCGCCGACGGCAAGATCGTCGCATTGGGCGCGTCCGACTTCACCGTGCCCGAAGGCGCGACGGTGGTCGATGGCACCGGCAAGGTCGTGACGCCCGGTATCATCGATATCCATAGCCATCTCGGCGATTACCCCTCGCCCGGGGTCGAAGCCAATTCGGACGGCAATGAAGCGACCGGGCCGATCACCGCCGATGTCTGGGCCGAACACAGCGTCTGGCCACAGGATCCGGGGTTCAGCCGCGCGCTGACCAATGGCGGAGTCACCACGCTGCAAATCCTGCCCGGGTCGGCCAATCTGATGGGCGGACGGTCGGTCGTGCTCAAGAATGTCTATGCGCGCACCATGCAGGGCATGAAATTCCCCGGCGCGCCGTACGGCCTGAAGATGGCCTGCGGCGAGAATCCCAAACGCGTCTATGGCGGCAAGGGCCGCCAGCCCTCGACCCGGATGGGCAATATCGCGGTCGATCGCCAGACTTGGGCCAAGGCGGTCGAGTATAAGCGCAAATGGGACAAGTACGAGAAGGAGGGCGGCGACGCACCGACCCGCGACATCGCGATGGACACGCTGCGCGGCGTGCTCGACGGCGAAATCCTCGTCCAGAATCACTGCTACCGCGCCGACGAAATGGCCATCGTCATGGATATGGCCAAAGAGTTCGGCTATCATGTCGCCGCGTTCCACCATGCGGTCGAGGCCTATAAGATCGGCGACCTGTTGAAGCAGAACGGCACTTGCGCGGCGGTCTGGGCCGACTGGTGGGGCTTCAAGATGGAAAGCTATGACGCGATCAGCGAGAATCTCGCGCTGCTGCAAAAGGCTGGCGCCTGCGCGATGATCCATAGCGACGACGAGAACGGCATCCAGCGTTTGAACCAGGAAGTCGCTAAGGCGCTGGCCGCCGGGCGGCGCGCGGGGATCGACATTTCGGACGCCGTGGCGTGGGAATGGCTGACGATCAACCCGGCAAAGGCGCTCGGCATCGCTGACCGCACCGGTAGCCTGAAGCCGGGCAAGATGGCCGATGTCGTGCTGTGGAACGGCAATCCGTTCAGCGTCTATTCGCGCCCTGAAAAGGTCTGGATCGATGGCGCCCTGCTGTACGATGCGAACAATCCGAAACTCCGGCCGGTGTCCGATTTCGAGCTTGGCCAGCCCGGCGCGGGAGATGTGAAGTGAAGCGCCTTCTGCTCTGCGCCGTCGCGCCCCTGACATTGATTGGCACGGCAACTCCGGCTGCCGCGCAATCGGTCGCGATCGTCAATGCGAAGCTGGTGATCGGCGACGGATCGGCACCGATCGAGCGTGGCACCGTCGTGGTGCGCGATGGCAAGATCGTCGCAGCAGGCGCAGCCATCGCCACTCCTGCCGGCATTGAGACGGTCGATGCCGGCGGCCGCTGGGTCACACCCGGCATCGTCGCCGGCTTCACTCGCATGGGTATCATCGAAGTCGACGGCGTTTCGCAGACCAATGATTCGGGCGCATCGAGCAGCCCGTTCCATGCCGCGATCGATATCGCGCCGGCGGTCAATCCCAAGTCGAGTTCGATCCCGCTCAATCGCGCCGAGGGCGTGACTCGCGCTATCGTCGCGCCGGACAATAACGGTTCGGTCTTTGCCGGCATGGGCGCGGTGATCGATCTCGGCGCGGATCGCGACGCGGTAACGCGCGCGCGTGCCTTCCAGTTCATGGAATATGGCGAATCCGGCGCACGCGCCGGCGGCGGCAGCCGCGCATCGGCGATCCTGCAGTTCCGCAACGCGCTAGTCCAGGCGCGCGATTATGCGCGCAACCCGGCGGGCTATGCCGATCTCGGCAAGGATGCGTTGCTCACCCGCGCCGATGCCGAAGCGCTCGGTGCAGTGGTGAGCGGCCGCATGCCGCTGCTGATCCATGTCGAACGCGCCTCCGACATTTTGGTGCTGCTCGACCTCAAAAAAGAAATGCCTGCGCTGAAGCTGGTGTTCGTCGGCGCGGCGGAAGGCTGGATCGTGGCGCCACAGATTGCAGCCGCGCGCGTGCCGGTGATCGCCAGCGCGCTGACCGACCTGCCCGCGTCGTTCGAGCAGCTTGGATCGACTCAGTCGAACATCGGCCGGATGAAGGCGGCGGGCGTGCAGGTCGGGATCGGCATGATCAACGACAATGAAGCGCGCCAGGCGCGGCTCGAAAAACAATATGCCGGAAACCTTGTCGCCTTGACGAAATTGCCCGGCGCGACCGGACTCGACTGGAACAGCGCCTTTGCCGCGATCAGCTCAATTCCGGCCGAAGCGATCGGCATGGGCGGCGAGATCGGCTCGCTGCGCCCCGGCCGGCGCGGCGATGTGGTGATCTGGAGCGGCGACCCGCTCGAACTCGATACGGCTGCGCTCTCGGTTTATATCGATGGGGTCAAACAACCGCTCGAGACGCGCCAGGGCATGCTGCGCGATCGCTATCTGGTGCCGCAGGAGGGAGCATTGCCCAAGGCGTATCAGCGCTGAGGGTGCGGGCATGGCCCGAGGAAAACAACGAATGTCGAATGACAACGGCACAAGGATTATTCCCAGGAGGACGCCGGAATCGGCAGCCATGGTGGCGAGCGTCAAGCGGGCGATGGCGATCACCCCGATCCTCAACCGTTTGACGTTCGACGATGCGGACGAAATCCGAGCAATGTTCAGCGATTTGATCGGCAACAGGGTGGACGACAGTTTTTCGCTGATCCCGCCATTCTATACGACCGGCGGCGAGAATATCCGCGTTGGACGCAATGTGTTCATAAACCAGAATTGCACCATGTACGACCTTGGCGGGATCGACATCGCCGATGACGTAATGATCGGGCCGAACGTCAGCATCATTACGTCGGGTCATCCGGTCGAACCTTCCCGGCGGCGCGACTTCGTGATCGCAAAGCCTATCGTGATTGAGAGGAACGTCTGGATCGCAGCCGGCGTAACGATCATCGGCGGGGTAACGATAGGCGAAAATTCTGTTGTGGCGGCGGGTTCGGTGGTCACCGGGGATATCCTCCCCAACACTCTTGTCGGCGGAAACCCGGCAAGGGTCATCCGTTCGATTGGCGACTGAGAAGGTCGCAAAGTCAGCCATAGGCTGCGGCGGCTTCGCATGATTTCCAGTCATTCACGGCAGGCCGAACCATCAGGCGGAAATTACCCGGCCTCCGGGAAATCGGTGATACCGGCCTGTGATGTGCGCTCCAGATAGGTCGACAGGACAACATAGCTGCGCGTGCTCCTGATGCCCGGCATTGCGTAGAGCCGCGCAAGCAACGCCTCCAATGCGAGACCGGACGCGCAACGCACCTTGAGCAGCATACCGGTATCGCCGGCGACCGAGTGGATCTCCTCGACCTCAGGCAGTTCGGCCCACGCCATCAGTTCTGCGGTTTTGCACCAGCCGG
Source organism: Sphingomonas sp. So64.6b (assembly GCF_014171475.1). Classification (NCBI taxonomy): domain Bacteria; kingdom Pseudomonadati; phylum Pseudomonadota; class Alphaproteobacteria; order Sphingomonadales; family Sphingomonadaceae; genus Sphingomonas; species Sphingomonas sp. So64.6b. Next base: position 4,403,477 of record NZ_CP048817.1, on the reverse strand, counting down.
TGTTGTCGACATGGACGAAGGCGAGCAATGGCTTGCCGATTGCGGCGGCGTCGAGCACCGCGACCGTGCGGCGCAGGCACCCCGACGCGCGCAGCTTCTTCACCCGGTCATGAACCGCGGGCGCCGACAAGCCGACCATCTGGCCGAGCTCCACATAGCTGACATCCGCATTGGCGGCGAGCACGCCTAATATTTTTCGGTCCAAACCATCGATAGGCCGCCCGATCGGCTGCGCTTGCCGAACAATATCTGTTTTTTCCGTACCCGACATTTTTGCCCTTTCCTGAATTTCATTCGTAGTTTTCAATGAAAAGCCGAATGAAATTAGGACGCAAACATGGCAATGCGCAAGCTAATCTCGTTGGCCGGATCGATCGCGGTGATCGGTGCAAACTCGCTGGCGTTGAGCCCGATCGCTGGCACGGTCGCGCACTCCTTTGCCGGCGCTGATGCGCCGGACGTGATGAATGCCGCCGTGATCTACGGCCTTGCGACCGCCGCAAGTGCGTTGCTGCTCGCTCCCACGATCGATCGGGTCGGGCACCGGGCGGCGCTCATCCGCTCGCTATTGGTTCTGACGGCGGGGCTCGTCTTGTCGGCCTTCGCGCCAAACCTGGTCGTGTTTTGCCTTGCTCAGGCGCTTGCGGGGCTGGCGGCGGGATGTGCGCTGCCGGCGATCTACGCTTTATCGGCGCTGGTTGCCGAGAAAGGACGCGAGAGCGAGACGCTGGGATGGGTCCTCACCGGATGGACCGTCAGCCTGGTGCTCGGCGTCAGCCTGTCCGCCATTATCGCCGATTTCATCCATTGGCGCCTTGTATTCGCTTTGCTTGCGGTCGCGGCCGGCGGGCTGGTCGCGAAGGCTGGCCGTAGCCGGGACCTGGCTTTCCCGCTTCCGTCCTCCGCTCTTTCGCTGCGCGCGAATTCACCGCTAACCGCGCTACGCGTGCCGGGCATCGCCCCAGCGCTGCTGACGGTCGCCACTTATATGACCGCCTTTTACGGCCTTTACGCTTATCTCGGTCCGCACCTCACCGGCCCCTTGCAGCTCTCGACAACGATGGCCGGCCTCGCGCCTGCCGCCTACGGGCTGGGCTTCGGGGTTGCAGCATTCGCGGATCGCTTGCTCGACCGCTATGGCTCAGCCGCTACAGCGCCGGTCGCGTTTATGGGGCTCGGGCTCGTCTATTTCGCGCTGGCCGCGGCTTCGGACCATGCGGCGATTCTCATCATCCTCTGCCTGGTTTGGGGTGTCGCCAACCATATCGGCCTTAACCTGATCGTCGGCTGGCTGACTGCGCTCGACGGCCAGCTGCGCGGTGCGATTCTGGGCCTTTATAGCGCCGTTACCTATCTCGCCGTCTCGGCTGGTGCATTTTTCTACCGGCCACTGTTCGGGCAGTTCGGCTTTACCGGCTGCGCGCTCGCATCGGCTTGCTGCATCGCGCCCGCACTCGCGCTGTCGCTGCAGAGGCGGTCGGGATTCCCGTCACTTGTCCGTGGGAATGGAGGTTGATCCAATGATATTGTTCTTCGCACCAGAATTCAGCAGCCTTGCCGACCATATCGCGCTGCTCGAGGCCGGAATTACGTTCGAGCTCTCCGAGGTCGATCTCGATTCAAAGCGTCTCGGCGATGGCAGCAGCTATCTCGCCGTCAATCCGAAAGGACAGGTGCCCGCGTTGCGCTTCGACGATGGCGAGGTGCTGACGGAGAATGTGGCGATCCTCGCCTGGATTGCCGACCGCGCCGCGCATCTCGCGCCGGCGGGGGCGCTCGGCAATTACCGGATGCTGGAGATGCTGAGCTGCATTGCCAGCGAGATTCACAAGCGCTTTCCGATCTATTTCTCGCTTCCCGAGGAGGCGCGCGAGGCGGTCGGCGACGATATCGTACGATGGTTCGGTTATCTCTGCCCGCGGCTCCAGCACGGTTATCTGTTCGGCGAGACGTTCGGCGTGGTCGATGCCTATCTGTTCGCGATGGCGCGTGGCGCACTGGCGATGGAATTACCGCTGGGCGATGCGTATCGCGACTATGTGGCGCGCGTCGAAGCGCGGCCTGCAGTGCAGGCGGCGCTGCGCCGTGAGCGTGGAAAGGCGCAATGATGGCTTTGGATCGCGCAGCTTTTTACGATGCTGAATTGCACCGGCACCAGGAACATTTTCGAGCCGCCCTCAAGATCGGTCTGCAGGATCGCGTGCTCGATATCGGCTGCGGCGGAGGGCAATCCACCCGGGATGCTGCCCGCGCCGCGGCGGAGGGAAGCGTGCTCGGCGTGGATGTGGCGGAGGACATGCTCGAAATTGCGCGCCGGCGCAGTGCGAAGGCGGGACTTCACAACGCCGCCTTCGAGCTGGGCGACGCGCAGGTGTATCGCTTTCCGGCGGCGTATTTCGACCTGTGCATCAGTCGTTTCGGGACGATGTTCTTCGCCGATCCGGTCGCCGCCTTCACTAATATCGGCCAGGCGATGCGCCCCGGCGCTCGTCTCGTAATGATGGTGTGGCAGGGTCGTAAGCAGAATGAATGGGCGATCGCCATCCAGCAGGCGCTGGCGCCGGCCCGAACCTCTTCGACACAGGCAAGCCCAGCATTTTCGCTCGCCGATCGGGCGGTCACCTCGCGCATTTTGACCGCAGCAGGCTTCGCCTCGATCGACTTTGCCGAGGTCCATGAACCGGTCTTTTACGGACCGAACGTCGATGCGGCGCACGACGCGGTGGTCGAGCTGTTCATGCAGGACAGCTTTACCGATACGCACTCGACAGCGGACAAAGCCCACCAACGGCTACGCGCCTTGCTGGATGTGCACGCGACCGCCGACGGAGTCCTATTTGACTCTCGTGCCTGGATTGTGACCGCGCGCAGGGTATAGAGCCGCCGCCGACCATCTTGCCCAGATTGACATTTTGCAGCGCAGCATCTACATAGCGCCCATCGAGGCGTCATGCAGCGTGATTGGATCCGCAAGGTTCCGGCTCCGCCTCGGTCGTTTTTAACAGGCTTCCCTTTTCACGCGGGGTGTCACCATCCCCGCCATTGGTGCGTCGATTCGACGCGCCTTGGCCGATTCAGGCTATCCATACTCATGTCTTTCGCACATCTCGGCCTTGCCGAACCCCTGGTCCGCGCTCTCGAAGCAAAGGGCTACACCACCCCCACCCCAATCCAGAAGCAGTCGATCCCGACTCTCCTCGAAGGCCGCGACCTGCTCGGCATCGCGCAGACCGGCACCGGCAAGACCGCCGCATTCGTGCTGCCGTCGATCCAGCGTCTGGTCAACGAAGAGAAGCGCGTGCTGCCGACGCATTGCCGCATGCTCGTACTCGCCCCGACGCGCGAACTGGCCAGCCAGATCGCCGATAGCGCGCGCGATTACGGGAAGTTCTCCAAAATGTCGGTCGCGACCGTGTTCGGCGGCACCAGCATCAACAAGAACCGTCAGGACATGGCACGCGGCGTCGACATTCTGGTCGCCACGCCGGGCCGCCTGCTCGACCTGATCGAGCAGCGCTTCGTCAGCCTGGCGACGCTGGAGATCCTCGTCCTCGACGAAGCCGACCAGATGCTCGACCTGGGCTTCATCCATGCGCTGCGCAAGATCGTCCGGATGCTGCCCAAGCAGCGCCAGACCCTGTTCTTCTCGGCGACGATGCCCAACGCGATCCGCGAGCTGGCCGACCAGTTCCTCAAGGATCCGGTGACCGTCAAGGTCGCGCCGGTTTCGACTACCGCCGAGCGCGTCGACCAGCATGTCACCTTCATCAACCAGGCCGAGAAGCAGGCGCTGCTGACCATCCTGTTGCGCGACGAAGCCGTCGAGCGAGCGCTGGTGTTTACCCGCACCAAGCATGGCGCCGACCGCGTCGTGAAGCTGCTTGGCCATGCCGGGATCGCCGCCAACGCGATCCATGGCAACAAGAGCCAGCCGCAGCGCGAGCGGGCGCTGGCCGAGTTCAAGGCGGGCAAGGCCAAGGTGCTGATCGCGACCGATATCGCCGCGCGCGGTATCGACGTGACTGGCGTCAGCCATGTGTTCAACTTCGAACTGCCCAATGTGCCCGAGCAATATGTCCACCGCATCGGCCGGACCGCACGGGCCGGCGCGAGCGGCGTGGCGATCAGCTTCTGCGCGAGCGACGAGCGGCCATATCTGCGCGACATCGAGAAGCTGACGCGGGTCAAGCCCAACGTGATGGAATTGCCCGAGGGCTTCACCGCAGAGGCGGCGAAAATCAAGGCCAACCGCCCGGCCGGTGCCGATGACGAGCGCCGCCGCGACGACAGCGGCCGTCACCGCGCGCCGCCGCGCGCAACGCATGCCGCGCGTCCGACCGGTCAGCGCGCCGAGGGTGCCGGTCGTCCAGGTGGTGGCCGTCCCGAGGGTGCGGGTCGTCCGGCTGGCGGCCATCGTCCCGGTGGCCCGGGCCGTTCCGGCGGCAATGCCGGCCGTCCTGCGGGCGGCGGTCCACGCCGCCAGCATTCGGGCGGCGGACGTCGTTCGCCAGCGGCTTGACGTCATAAGGGATACCAGCGGCGTCCCGGGTGTTTGGTTCAGGGTGAACCCTGAGGAGAGCATCATGGACGTCGCCATCACTCCAGCCGCCGAACGGATCGCCCGGGTGCTTGCCGGCCGGCGCATCAGCGCCAATGCCGACGGCGACGAAGACTCCGCCCGCGATCTGGTGGAACGGGCCTGGAAAGACCATCTCGACGATGCGGTCGCCGTGCTGCACACGCTACGCGCGCCCGACGAGGCGATGGCCGCGGCCGGAGACCCGGCGGTGTGGGAACGCATGATTCTGGTCGCGATCGAGGAAGCCAGACCGCGAACCGTGGTGCTTTAGCTCCGTACCGACAGCCATTCCTCTTCCGGAGCCCGTGAACTGCGCAAGCGGTTGGCGGGCTCTTCTGTATCTTCATAACCGATCGCCATGCCGCAAAAGAGCATGCGCTCGGCCGGCGTGCCGAGGAACGACGTGATCGTCCCGGGATACATCGCCCAGCATTCCTGCGGACAGGTCGCAAGCCCCGCTTCGACCGCCAGCAGCATGACATTCTGCAGATACATGCCGAGATCGGCCCATTGCGGCGGCCCCATCTGACGGTCGACGGTGCAAAACAGGGCGGCCGGCGCGCCGAAGAACCGAAAGTTGCGCGCGAACCACATGCGCCGTGCCGCCCTGTCCTCACGCGGAATGCCGATCTCCCCATACATCGCCTCACCGACCGCGAAGCGACGGTCGCGATAGGGGGCGGAGAGCGGTGCCGGATAGATCTGATAAGCTGGCTCTTCGGTCTCGCCGGCGATCAGTTTCGCCGCGACGATCGCCTTGAGCTCAGCCAGCGGCGCACCGCTGAGCAGGTCGACATGCCAGGGCTGCAAATTGCCGCCGGTCGCAGCTCGTGCGGCCTTTGTCACCACGTCGCGCAGCAACTCCGCATCGACCGGCGTATCGAGGAAACCGCGCACCGATCGGCGTGCCGCTACGGCTTCGGACACTTTCATCGGGGACTCTCCGCTTCGGGCAATGAGGCTGTTCGCGCGACCCTTGCCGAGCACGCCGGATTGAGCAAGAGAGGTTGCAAATTGGGACTTATAGGAGAGTCGGAATGGCCGAGGCATATATCGTGGATGCGGTTCGCACCGCCGGCGGCAGGCGCGGCGGCAAGCTTGCCGGCACGCATCCGGTCGACATGGCGGCGCATGTCCTCGACCAGTTGATCGAGCGCACGGGACTTGACGGCGCGGCGGTCGACGACGTGATCATGGGCTGTGTCAGCCAGGGCGGCCAGCAGGCCGGTCAGGTCGGTCGCAACGCCGTGCTTGCCGCGAAGAACCTGCCCGACAGCGTGCCCGCCGTATCGATCGACCGTCAGTGCGGGTCATCGCAACAGGCAATCCAGTTCGCTGCCCAGGCGGTCTTGTCGGGCACGCAGGACATCGTCATCGCCGCCGGCGTGGAAAGCATGACGCGCGTGCCGATGGGATCGACCGCGATGCTCCACATGAAGGAAGGGTTGGGCAATTATAGGTCGCCGCGCCTGGAAGCGAAATATCCCGGCATCATGTTCAGCCAGTTTATGGGCGCGGAGATGATCGTCAAGAAGCACGGCTTCAACCGCGAGCAACTCGACACATTCGCATTGGAAAGCCACAAGCGCGCGATCGCCGCGACCGAAAGCGGCGCGTTCGAGCGCGAGATCGTTGCCATCGATGTCGAAACGCCCGACGGGATCGAAAGCCATCGCCGCGACGAAGGCATCCGCTACGACGCGACGCTCGAATCGATCGGTTCGGTGAAGCTGCTGCAGGAAGGCGGCGCGATCTCCGCCGCGAATGCCAGCCAGATCTGCGACGGCGCGAGCGCAGTGATGATCGTCAGTGAGGCCGCGCTCAAGGAGCATGGCCTCACCCCGATCGCACGCATCGTCAACCTGACGGTGACCGGCGGCGATCCGGTGATCATGCTCGAGGAGCCGCTGTTCGCGACCGACCGGGCGCTGAAGCGCGCAGGCATGAAGATCGAGGATATCGACCTGTATGAGGTCAACGAAGCGTTCGCCCCGGTGCCGCTCGCCTGGCTCAAGCATGTCGGCGCCGACCCCGCCAAGCTCAACGTCAATGGCGGCGCGATCGCGCTCGGCCATCCGCTCGGCGCGTCGGGCACCAAGCTGATGGCAACCCTGGTCAACGCGCTGCGCACGCGCGGCAAGCGTTACGGCCTGCAGACGATGTGCGAAGGTGGTGGCATCGCCAATGTGACGATCGTCGAACGGCTTTAACCAACCAAAACCCGTCACCCTGAACTCGTTTCAGGGTCCATGCGCGGTCATCCGCCAAACGGACATGGTCGTGGATCAACTGACCGCGCCTGGATGCTGAAACAAGTTCAGCATGACGTCCATTTTAGGGAGAGGACATCATGAAACTCGACAACACCATCGCAGCCGTCGTCACCGGCGGCTCTTCCGGCCTTGGCGAAGCGACCGCGCGCGCGCTCGCGGCCAAGGGCGTCAAGGTCGCGATCTTCGACCTGCAGGCGGAAAAAGGCGAGAAGGTCGCTGCCGATATCGGCGGCATCTTCTGTGAAGTGAACGTGACCTCGGACGAGAGCGTCGATGCCGGCTTCGCCAAGGCACGCGCCGCGCATGGGCAGGAAAGCGTTCTCGTTTGCTGTGCCGGCACCGGCAATGCGGTGAAGACCGCGAGCCGGTCGAAGGAAGATGGCAGCATCAAGCATTTCCCGCTCGCTGCGTTCGACTGGCTTATCCAGATCAATCTGGTCGGCACGTTCCGCTGCGTCGCCAAGTCGGCGGCGGGCATGCTGACGCTCGACCCGGGTGACGATGGCGAGCGCGGCGCGATCGTGATGACCGCGAGCGTCGCCGCCGAGGACGGCCAGATCGGCCAGGCCGCTTACTCCGCGTCGAAAGGCGGCGTGGTCGGCATGACCCTGCCAATCGCGCGCGACCTGATGAGCGAGGGAATTCGCGTCAACACGATCCTGCCCGGCATTTTCAACACGCCACTGATGCAGGGCGCGCCGCCACCGGTAAAGGACGCGCTCGCCGCCAGCGTGCCATTCCCCAAACGGCTCGGCAACGCGCCTGAATACGCCCACCTCGCGCTGACCATGATCGAGAACAGCTATTTCAACGGCGAGGATGTGCGTCTGGACGGCGCGATCCGCATGGCGCCGCGCTAAGCCGCGCGCTATACGTCACCGGTCGGTTCGGGTGCCGTCGAAAACGCTGCATCGAGACGGCGTTGCGATGGTGCGCGGAGCGAACGGACAAGGGGGAGACGACCGATCGCACGACCAGAACCATGGCGGCTAGACCCCGCCAGCTATCCGCATAGCGAAGCCATCCAGACCCGGTTCCAGGATTTGGACGTGCTCGGCCATATCAACAATGTCGCGATGGCGGCGCTGTTCGAGAGCGGACGGGTGCGTTTCAACAAGGCGATGGACCTGTCGGGCTGGCACGGTCATCGCTGGCTCGTCGCCAAGGTCGAGATCAACTATCTCGCCGAGGGGCATTTCCCTGGCGATGTCGAGATCGCAACCGGGGTGGGCGATATCGGCACGCGTAGCTGGTACCTGCTGTCGACAGCGTTCCAGAACGGCGAACCGATCGCGACCTGCGACACGGTGATCGTGATGAGCGGCGGCGTGAACGCGACCGCGCTCCCGCTCGAGTTTCGCGCGGGACTCGAGGCACATCGCATCCGGCGGGGATGAACCGGAGCCGGCGATGGTCTTCACGTCGAAGCGGCAATCGCAGCCGGCGCCGCGCTGAACCCGTCGGCCAGCATCCGCATCAACCGTAGCAGTTCGTCGAAGTCACTGCGGCTCCAGTCCTGGAACAGCGCCAGGGCCATGCGTTCGCGTGCCTTATCGACGGCATCGGTGGCGATCTTGCCCTGTGGCGTGATCACCGCTTCGCGCACGCGGCGGTCTGTCGTGCCGGCACGGCGGCTTACCAGCCCGAGCTCTTCGAGTCGCGCTACCTGCCGGCTGACGGTGGTATAGTCGCGCCCCACCCGCCCCGCGAGATCGACCACGCCGATCGGGCCGAGACGCTCGACCAACACGATGAGCGGAAACAGCGCGCGTTCGAATGACAGCCCCGCCGCTTCAAGCATCGCCGCGTCATTTTCGGGCCGGTTCATCACGCTCACGATATCGATCAGCGAGCGATGCAGTTCGGGCAAGGCAGCCGATATATGTGTATTATGCACTTTATTTATTGACACGCATCGCCTCCGGCTTGATATGTGCATCATACACATAGGAGGCTGATATGGAAGACCGGGACTCGATCGAGGTGCTGATCTGCGGCGCCGGTGCCGCCGGACTCATACTAGCGGTCGATCTGGCGCGGCGCGGAGTATCGTTCCGGTTGATCGACAAGCTCGCCGGGCCGTTTGCCGGGTCGCGCGGCAAGGGCATCCAGCCGCGCACACAGGAGGTATTCGAGGATCTGGGTATCATCGACCGGATCGCCGCGGCCGGCAGCCATTATCCGCCGCTGCGCGACCATCATGACGATGGCGGCTCCACCGACTCGCAAAATATCGTTATCGCACCGCCGAGCGCCGGAGAACCATACCGCACGCCGCTGATGGTCCCGCAGTACCGGACCGAGGCGGTGCTGCGCGAGCGGCTGGCCGAATTCGATGCCGCGCCGGACTATGGACGCGAACTCCAGGCGTTCGCACAGGACGCCGACATGGTCACCGCGCAGGTGGCGGGGCCAGACGGCATCGAGACGATCCGCTGTCGTTACCTGGTCGGCGGCGATGGCGGGCGGTCCTTCGTTCGGCAAGCGCTGCAGCTCGGCTTTTCGGGCATGACGCTTGGCGTGCGGGCGATGGTCGCCGATCTCGTGCTCGATGGCCTGACGCGCGACGCGTGGCACCGGTTTAACGAAGGCGATATGGCGCGGCAAATCTCGTTCTGCCCGTTGCCGCATAGCGACCTATTCCAGCTCCAGGCGCCGATCCCGATCGATGGTGAGACCGATCTGTCGGTGGCCGGCCTTCAGGCGTTCATCGATGCGCGTTTGCCCGGTGACACCGTCACCGTGCGCAACGTCCTCTGGGCATCGGCCTATGGCATGAACGCGCGCCTCGCCGATCATTATCGGGTTGGCCGCGTGCTCCTGATGGGGGACGCCGCGCATGTCCATCCGCCGACCGGTGGTCAGGGCCTGAACACCAGCGTGCAGGACGCCTATAATCTCGGCTGGAAACTCGCGGCCGTGCTGGCGGGCGCGCCTGACGCATTGCTCGACACCTATGAAGAGGAACGCCGCCCGATCGCAGCCGCGATGCTCGGCATGACCACCGACCTGCTGGAAAAGGCCAAGCAAGGCGATATGCGGCGCGGCCGAGATGTCCATCAACTCGATCTCGGTTATCCCGGATCGTCGCTGTCGCTGGACTTGCCTGACCGGCAGGAGGGTGTGCGATCCGGCGACCGCGCGCCGGACGCATTGCTCCATGGCGCCGGGGGCCAGCCCCTTCGGCTGTTCGATCTGTTCCGGGGACCGCATTGGACGTTGATCGCCCGCAGTGTCGATGCCGCCTCTCTGCCGCCGGCGAGCCCCAGCCTGCACGTCTACCGAACCGGCGCGGACGGTGAATTTCACGACCACGAGGATCAGTTGGCCGCCGCTTATGGCTTGGTCGACGGCGCCCTGCTGCTTGTCCGCCCGGACGGCTATATCGGCGCGCGGGCCACCGTCGCGGACAGTGACCGGATCGCGGACTATCTGAAGACCGTGCAGGTCAGCGGCGCAGAACTCGAGCCGCGAGGCATGCAACGCGAGTGAGCGGGGTTCAGGCCCCGCCGCACGGTCCGGCGGCTTTTGCCGGCAGCGCGTGGAATTCGATCACCATGCCAAGATCATCCCGCGTCGGTGCGAGGAATGAGTCGCCCGACAGGCCGGGATAGCGCGACAGCTTGCGCTCATAACCGCGTTCGGCCCAGCGCTGCGCCCGACCGAGATCGGTCGCGCCGAAACTGACCCCCAGCACGCGCGCGCCGCCACTTGCCACGACATCGGCTGCAACACCCGCGCCATCGGGCTGCAGAAGCAGCAATGCGGTGGGGCCGACAGGGACGCAGAACCCCTTTGCGCCGACTACGGGCAAGCGCACAGGAACCGCCTTGCCATAGCCCATCCGTTCGAGCTGCTGACGGTCGGGATCGGCATCCGGCGAGACCAGCCAGATCGCGGAGAGCTCGTGCGCACTGTTGGGATGGTCACGACTCACGCGATAGTCGTCCGCGTTGGTCGGATCAGCCTGATCCGGCGCGTAACCGGCGTTATAGTCGATGAAAAAGGTGTTGCTGGACAACGGCGGACGATCGAACGCGAACAGCCGCCAGCCCGGCTTCGCGCTATCCGGACCGGAGAACATTTGCGTCACCGGATAACCGAGCGCCTTGAGCGAAGCCTGGATCGTGTCGAGCCGCGACGAACGGAAGCCGAAGGTTCGCGCGCCCGGACCATCCTTGAGCGCGACCCGATCCTCCTTCATGCCCGGATCATATTGCGGGTCGGACCGGGTGACGCCGAGCAACTCCATGAAGCTGGTATCGGCGAAGCGGATATAGCGGTTGGCCACGCCGCCGGGGTTGCGCCCCGCACGAACCTGGAAGCCGAGTTTCACCGCCATGATCGACGTGACCTCGTCGATGCTGCGGCCCCAGAGCAGGACATGATCGAGCCGCGTTTCGGGCGCAGCGGGCGCCGAGGTCGCCGGCGCGGAGGCACCGATCGTCAGAAACATGGCCGACGCCAAAAGGAATGATCTCACCTGTATTATCTCCCGCGCCAGTTGAGCGCTCGTGCCAAATTCAGGTCAGGCGGTCGATGACCTCCAAGGTCATGACCTTGGGGATGCCGGATATGATCGTCAAAGCGACGCGCTGGCTGATGGTCATGTCAAAGAGCGCGGCGGCGGTGCCGATCGGGGCGTGCTAGCCGCTGGATCGGCGGGGTTGAATCGGCGGCATGTTCCGCCTGGAGAGCCGCAGCGTTCCGATCCCGAATTCCCGTGGCTACGGGAAGGCTGACGGGAAGATGCTTTTTTGAGCGCGCGACGGGAATTTACGGGAAAACTACGGGAATTTCGATCGAGCCGCACGGGGGTTTCGGGCGAGCTCTACGGGAGGATCGGGAATAATTGGGATGACGATCATACCTGCTCGCTTTCGGGTCCGCTCGATTCAATGGTCGGTCGGATGGGTTTTGCCGATGGCGCAGAATATACGCCGAAGGACCGACATGACGACGCAAGCGAGCGAGGTGAATCGGTCTTAGCACCATAGTCGTCATGCCAACGCAGGCTGGCATCTCACTGCGAGATTCGATGCGCGCGCCCGATAGCCTGAGACCCCAGCCCTCGCTGGGGTGTCGTCATTTGGCTGTGTCGGCCCGCCCCCATCTGACCGATCACGCGGGCGCCCCGCCTATGCCGCCCGCGTCAGGTTTCGGCGGCATCCTCATCAGATGGCGTGGTCAGGCGATAGGGGATTGAAAGCAGCGGATAGGCGACCATTCCGCCGATCAGCGACGCGACCAGATCGGACGGATCGAAGGTGCGTCCGGGCATCCAGATCTGCGCAACCTCGTAAGCGGTCATTGCGACGATGCTGCCGGCGACAAGCCTCGACGGAGTGGCGTCGACGGTGTGGCCCTTCACGACCGCGAAGATCAGGGCGATGAGGATGACTGCAACGGCATTGGGCGCCGATCACCGACCTCGACCCGAAACGCGCCAGCCAGGCGGCTCGCAATCCCAGCTCCATCCGCCCGGTGAAAGCGATGACAGGAAGGAGAACAAGGATGTAGGCAAGCCTGCGGCTTATCGGCAACGACGGCATATGCGGCAGACTTTCATGTCAGACGGTAGTGACAGGATTGCGGTGAAGGCGCACGTGAATTGATCATCCACGCGAGGCCTTCGCACACGCATCGCAACCAACTAACGATAGTCGGGCCGATCAACGAAGGGACGACATGAAAGTCTTTGCCACTTGTTTCGCTCTGATCCTCACAGTGGCGATCCTGACGCTTGGCTTTGCCAATGGTGCAAAGGCGAAGACCAGGGCACCCGAGACGCCGCCGGCTGCCATTGTGATCGATGCCGGTCCGCTCAGCAAAGCCGGCTTTTGGGCCTTGATCGATCATTCCGCAGCATTCGAAGCCGACCCTCCTGCTCAACTGGCGGATTTGCGCGCTTCGCTGGCGCATCTGACGCCTGCCCAGATCGTCGATTTCGAGCGGCATTTCGATGAAACGATGCGGCAGTCCTATTCGTGGGACCTGTGGGGCGCTGCCTATTTGTCGAACGGCGGCGCGTCCGATGACGGTTTCGAATATTTCAGATGCTGGCTGATTTCCAAAGGGCGTGCCGCCTTTGAGGACGTGTCAGCCCGTCCGGATGCACTGGCCGATATTCTGGCACCGGGGGTCGGCAATGGCGATATCGAATTCGAAGCGCTTGCTTATGTCGCGCGCGAAATATGGGCCGCAAAGACGGGCCGTGATTGGAACGAGATGCCGGTCATTGCCAATATGGCTTACGATGCCGAGCCGGCTGGCGCCCGGTTCAGCGAATCGCCCGCCGAGTTGGCCAGGCGTTATCCAAATCTCTGGAAGCGTTTTGGCCGTTAGCGCTTTGCCTCGGCGCGACTGACCCGGCCAGCAACCTTACGCCGATCGGTCCTAATCCCGGAAAACCGGCGCGCGTTTTTCCATATTGGCCATCACGGCCTCGACCTGATTGGGCTGGCGGATCACCTTTAGCTGCTCAACCGTCTCGGCCTCGAGCATCGTTGCCGGATCGGCATCGTGCGCCATGTTGCACAGCCGCTTCGCGCCGCGCACCGCATGCGGGTTACGCGAAGCGATCTCGACCGCGAGCGTCATCGCGGCGGCGCGGGGATCGTCGGCGATGTGCGAGATGAAACCGTAACCGAGCGCGTCATCGGGGCCGAATTCGCGCGCCGTATACGTCAGCTCGCGCAGCACATCGTCACGCACCAGGCTGCGCCACAATGGGAAGCCGCCCATGTCGGGAACCAGCCCCCAATGCAGTTCGCGGATCGCGAAGCGCGTACCCGGCGCGGCAATGCGGATATCGGCGCCCGACATGATCTGGAACCCCCCGCCGAGCGCGACACCGTGCACCGCGGCGATCACCGGCATGGGCAATCTGCGCCAGCCGATCGAGACCTGCTGTACGAGATTGGCGCCATCCCAGGGGCGCGACGACAATTCGAGCCCCGAACCGCCGCTGGCCATGCTGCCCATGTCGAGACCGGCGCAGAAACCGCGCCCCTCACCCGACAGAATCGCGACGCGTACATCATCCATGCCGGCAAGCCGATCGATCGCGTCGGCAATGCCCTGAAACATCGCCGGGTCGATCGCGTTCATCTTGTCGGCACGAGTCAACCGGACATCGGCAATATGGTCGGTCACGGTGATGGATACGCGGTCGTTCATAAAATCTCCGATGGATGGTCGCCTAGACGATCCGGCTGCCGCTCTCGCCCCAATAACGATCGCGGAGCAACCTTTTGTATAATTTACCCGTCGCATGGCGGGGCAATTCCTCGGCGAAGTCGATCTGCCGCGGGGTCTTCACACCCGACAGCTCGGCGCGGCACCAGGCGGTCAGTTCGGCGGCGAGATCCGGCCCGGCCTCCGCCATGTCGACCGGCTGCACCACCGCGATGACGCGTTCGCCCATTTCCGCGTCCGGCCCGCCGATCACCGCGACATCGGCGACGCGCGGGTGAGTGATCAGGCGGTTCTCGATCTCCTGCGGATAGATGTTCACCCCGCCCGAGATGATCATGAAGCTCTTGCGGTCAGTGAGATAGAGGAAGCCATCGGCATCGATCCGCCCGATATCGCCGAGCGTGGTCCAGCCCTGCGCATTGCGCGCCTCGGCGGTCTTGGCCGGGTCGTTGTGATATTCGAACACACCGCCGCCTTCGAAATAGATCAGCCCCTCTTCGCCGGGACCAAGCTCCTCGCCCGCTTCGTCGCAAATGTGCAGCGCGCCATAGGCCGCCTTGCCGACCGAGCCGGGATGCGCGAGCCATTCGGCCGAATTGATCGTCGTCAGGCCATTCCCTTCCGACCCGGCATAATATTCGAACAGCACCGGCCCCCACCAGTCGATCATCGCCTGTTTGATGGGCACCGCGCACGGCGCCGCGGCATGGATCGCGACCTTCAGGGTCGACAAATCGTGGCGGGTGCGTGCGGCTTCGTCGAGTTTCAGCATGCGCACGAAATGCGTCGGGACCCATTGGCTCGCGGTGATGGCGTAACGCTCGATCGCGGCGAGCGCGGATTCGGGGGTGAAGTGCTGCATCATCACCACTGTGCCGCCGAGCCGCATCACGGTCATCGACCAGCGGAGCGGCGCGGCGTGATAGAGCGGCGCGGGGCTGAGATAGATCGTGTCGGGGCCAAGGCCATAGAGCCCTTGCGCGAGCATCATCAGCACGTTGGGCGCAGCAATCGCCGGATCCTCGGGCAGCGCCACGCGTACGCCCTTGGGCCGGCCGGTGGTGCCCGAGGAATAGAGCATGTCGACGCCGGCGCGTTGGTCGGCGATCGGCGTATCGGGCATCGCCGCGACCGCCGCGCGCCAGTTCTCCCAGCCGGGCCCATCTTCCGAGCCGGCCAGGCCGCCGATCGCCAGCCCGATACACCCCGACAGGTCGACCTTCTCCGCGATGTCGGCCAGCGCCGCTGACGCGATAAGCATTTTCGCCCCGGAATCGCGCAGGATATAATCGACCTCCGGCGCGGTCAGTTTCGACGAGATGCAGACATAGAACAGCCCCGAACGCTGGGCCCCCCAGGCGACGTCATAGAATTCGGGGATATTGTCGAGGAACAGCGCGATCGTATCGCCCGCCACCAGTCCGCGGGCACGGAACAATTGTGCGGCCCGGTTCGAGCGGCGATCGAGTTCTCCATAGCTGACCGTCTCGCCAGTCTCGGCGACGATTAGCGCAGGCTTGTCGGGAGTCGCCGCACCATGGACGCTGGGATGCACCCGTCTCTCCTCGTTTTGTTTTGCAACTGAATGCTAGACGGCACCGTTACGCCCCGCAACGTCGGAATTACCGTTGTGCCGATCGGCTGCACCGCTTGCCTTGGGCGTATCGCGGTGTAGAGCGCGCATCATGACCACCGGCTTCGTCTTCGATCCCGAACGCTTCCTGCAGAGCGGTGCCGGCGGACATGGCCGCCATCTCGGCCTGCATTACCATGCGCATGGCCCGGACTGGGTCGAACTGGCTTTGCCCTATAGCAAGGAACAGATCGGTGACCGGGCAAGCGGCGTAATCGCGTCGGGCCCGATCCTGTCGATGATGGACATGGCGACGAGCATGTCGGTGTGGCTCAAGCTCAACGCGTTCCGCCCGCATGCCACGCTTGACCTGCGCGTCGATTATCTGCGCCCCGCGACACCCGGCAAGACGGTGATCGGACGCGGCGAATGCTATCGCCTGACCCGCTCGATCGCGTTCGTGCGCGGCACCGCGCATGACGGCGACCCGGACGATCCGCTGGCGCATGTCGCGGGCACCTTCATGGCGCCGGAGGGCTATCGCTGATGCTGCCGCCCTATGCCGACCTGCTCGGGCTGACCGTCGATCCCGAGCTGAGTGATGCAGCACCGGTGCTGATCATGCCGTTCCGTGATGAGGTGCTGGGGCGGCCCGGCTTCCTGCATGGCGGCGCGATCAGCGGGCTGATGGAGATGGCGGCGATCGCCGCGCTCCAGCATGCGTTGGCGGCCGAGGAAGGCGCCAAAGATTCCCGGGGACGGATCAAGCCGATCAACGTCACGGTCGATTTCATGCGCGGCGGCCGCGACAAGCCGACTCGCGCGCAGGGTGTCGTCACCAGGCTCGGCACCCGCGTCGCCAATGTCGAGGCGACGGCCTGGCAGGACGACCCGACTAGGCCGATCGCCGCGGCGCGGATGAACTATCTGATCGCGCGGGAATAGGTTGCTCCTCCCCGTGCCGGGGAGGATTTAGCCCTTCGGCGTCAGTTTGATCAGCCGGCCTTGGGACCCGTCGTCGCCATCCTCGAGCACCCAGATCGCGCCGTCGGGACCCTGTTCGACCTCGCGGATGCGCGCGCCCATGTCCCATTGGTCGCCTTTCTTCGCGTTGGTGCCGTCGAGATCGACGCGCAGCAGAGCGCGTGACGACAGGCCGCCGAGGAACGCATCGCCTTTCCAGGCCGGGAACAGATCGCCCGAATAGATCATCAGCCCAGCGGGGGAGATCGACGGGTTCCACCACATTTTGGGGGCTTCGAAACCGTCGCCGGGCTTGTGGTCGGGAATGTCGCGACCGTCATAATGGCTGCCGTTCGAAACCTTGGGATATCCGTAGTTCTTGCCCGCGACGATCAAATTGGCCTCGTCGCCGCCCTTCGGGCCCATTTCCTGTTCCCACAAGTTACCCGCCGAATCGAACGCGATGCCGAGCAGGTTGCGGTGGCCATAGGACCAGACGGCCGGGTCGAAGCCCTGCGCGGCAAGTGGATTGCCCGGCGCCGGCTTGCCGTCCGGCGTCAGGCGCAGCACCTTGCCGAGTGTGGCCTTGGGGTCCTGCGCAGGGTCGAATTTCTGTCGCTCGCCATTGGTGAAGAAGAGATATTGGCCATCGGGCGAAAAGACGATGCGGCCCGAATAATGGCCGTCGCCCTCGACATAGGGGTGTGCGCGGAAGATCACCGTGACGTCCTCCAACAGCGGCGTGCCGTGACTCGAATCATCGGCGCCGTCTGCGGTTATGCCATAATATGCACCGACGTAAGTCAGCCGACCCCGTGCCAACGCCACGCCTTTCCCACCCGCCCCTTTCTCCGAAAAACTGAAATAAACCAGCCGGTCTTTCGCGAAGCCGGGCGAAAGCACCACGTCCATCAGTCCGCCCTGCCCGTCGCTATCGACTGGCGGAACGCCTTCGACGGTCTCGGATTGCCAGCTGACGACCGAGAGCAGCTTGAGCGCTCCGGATTTTTCCGTCACCAAAATCCCCCGCTCATCGGGCAAGAAAGTCATCGCCCATGGCGAGTCGAAATCGGCCATGACCGTCTTAATAAAGGGCAAGCTGCCGCTCGTCGTTGCGGGCGCGGCCTGATTCGCGCTGCAGGCGATCAGCGCTATCGGCAGGCTCAGGTACAGCAGGCGCATATCGTCTCTCCGGTCGATCGGTTGGGCGGGACAATGCGGGGCCACGCTGCCGAATGCGCGGCCCGCTTGCCAGTCTTGTGCGATCCGCCTATATCGCACTCGCGCTTTCTCTACATCGTTGATTGATGAAGAGGCTGCGGGCTCCGGCTCGCGGCGGCGACGAGACGTATTCATTCGGAGAGCAGATGGCGGATCTCGCCAAATTGACGGCCCTGATCGAACCCGAGGCACAGGCTTTGGGTTTCGACCTGGTGCGCGTGAAATTGTTCGGCGGCGCCGGCGATATCACGCTGCAGGTGATGGCCGAGCGACCCGACACGCGCCAGCTGACGATCGACGATTGCGCCGAATTGTCGCGTCGCATTTCCGACCTGCTCGACGAGGCCGACCCGATCGAGAGCGAATATCGCCTGGAAGTGTCCTCACCGGGAATCGACCGGCCGCTGACGCGGCTGAGCGACTTCGGCGACTGGGAAGGGCATGAGGCGCGCATCGTGCTGACCGCACCGGTCGAGGGCCGCAAGCAGTTGACCGGCAATCTCGCCGGGGTCGAGGGCGGCCGCATCACGATCGACGTCAACAAGCATGTGCCGATGACGATCGGGTTCGACCAGGTCGCCGATGCGAAATTGCTGTTCACCGACCGGCTGCTCGCCGCGACCCGGCCGCTGTCGACCGAAGGCGCGGACGAGGAAGAATTCGAAGACTTTACCGACAACGAAGGCGCGCTTGAGGCCGCCGATACCAACACCAGTGAAGGGCAAGATTGATGGCCACTGCCGTTTCCGCCAACAAGGCAGAATTGATCGCGATCGCGAATGCCGTCGCGACCGAAAAGATGATCGATCGCGCGATCGTGATCGAGGCGATGGAAGACGCGATTCAACGCGCCGCGCGCGCCCGTTACGGCGCCGAAAACGACATCCGCGCCAAGCTCGATGCGAACACCGGCGACCTTCGCTTGTGGCGCGTCGTCGAAGTGGTCGAGGCGGTCGATGACTATTTCAAGCAGGTCAATCTGAAGGAAGCGCAGAAGCTGCAGCCCGGCGCGGTGGTCGGCGACTATATCGTCGATCCGCTGCCCCCGATCGAGTTCGGCCGCATCGCCGCACAGGCCGCCAAGCAGGTGATCTTCCAGAAGGTCCGCGACGCCGAGCGCGAGCGCCAGTTCGAGGAATTCAAGGACCGCATGGGTGAGATCATCACCGGCGTGGTCAAGCGCGTCGAATTCGGTCACGTCGTGGTCGATCTAGGCCGCGCCGAGGGCGTGATCCGTCGCGACGCGCAGATCCCGCGCGAAGTGGTTCGCGTCAACGACCGCATCCGCAGCCTGATCCTCAACGTGCGCCGTGAGAATCGCGGGCCGCAGATTTTCCTGAGCCGCGCGCATCCCGACTTCATGAAGAAGCTGTTCGCGCAGGAAGTGCCGGAAATCTATGACGGCATCATCGAGATCAAGGCCGCCGCGCGCGATCCGGGCAGCCGCGCCAAGATCGGCGTGATCAGCCATGACTCCAGCATCGATCCGGTCGGCGCCTGCGTCGGCATGAAGGGCAGCCGCGTTCAGGCCGTCGTGCAGGAAATGCAGGGCGAAAAGATCGACATCATCCCCTGGTCGCCCGACACCGCGACCTTCGTCGTCAACGCGCTGCAGCCGGCATCGGTCAGCCGCGTGGTGATCGATGAGGAAGAGGATCGCATCGAAGTCGTCGTTCCCGACGATCAGCTTTCGCTCGCGATCGGCCGTCGCGGCCAGAATGTCCGCCTCGCCAGCCAGTTGACCGGCAAGGCGATCGACATCCTGACCGAAGCCGACGCATCGGAGAAGCGCCAGAAGGAATTCGCCGAGCGTACCGAGATGTTCCAGACCGAGCTCGACGTCGATGAGACGCTGGCTCAGCTGCTCGTCGCCGAAGGCTTTGGCGCGCTGGAAGAGGTCGCTTATGTCGAGGCCGAGGAAATCGCCGGAATCGAAGGATTCGACGAGGATCTCGCCGCCGAGCTGCAAAGTCGTGCGACCGAGGCGCTCGAGCGCCGCGAGGAAGCCAACCGCACGCTGCGCCGCGAAATGGGCGTGTCGGACGATCTGGCGGCCATGCCGCATCTCAACGAAGCGATGCTGGTCACGCTGGGCAAGGCCGGCATCCTGACGCTCGACGATCTCGCCGATCTGGCGACCGACGAGCTGGTGCAGAAGAAGCGCCAGGAACAGCGCCGCCGCGCCGAGAGCGAGAACAAGCGCCCCGAAGACAAGGGTGGTGTGCTCGGCGAATATGGTCTTTCGGACGAGCAGGGCAACGAGATCATCATGGCCGCCCGCGCGCATTGGTTCGAAGATGAGGAGGCTCCGGCCCCCGCAGCACCTGCCGACGCGTCGGAGGGTGAAGAAGCCTGATGCCGTTCGTCAGCATCCGCATATCGGGCACCGCGACGCGCGATCAGAAAGCGGGGATCGTCGCCGACGTCACCGCTTCGCTGGTCTCGCGCCTCGGCAAGAACCCGGGCGCGGTGCAGATCGTGATCGAAGAGGTGTCGACGGAGAATTACGGTGCGGGCGGTCAGCTGATCGCCGATCGTGATGCGCCGAAGCCGGCACCGTCGAGGGAGGACGCGCATGCGGTTCCCTCACAATGACGCGCTAGGGCTACAGACATTCCCTTACTGCTCCGGACAGGCGCCGGGGTTCGCAGCGATGCGGGTGGAGGCGTGCGCATGACCGCCGCTGACCCGATTCGTCGCTGCATCCTGCTCGGCGACCGCGCGCCGCGCCATGCGCTGGTGCGGCTGGCCCTGTCGCCGGACGGCGACATTCTCCCCGACGTCCGCGCCAAGGCGCCAGGCCGTGGGGCGTGGATTGGCGTGACCCGGACAGAGCTCGAAACCGCGATCGCCAAGGGCAAGCTGAAAGGCGCGCTCGCGCGTGCTTTCAAGACCGGACCGATCATCGTACCCGACGACCTGCCGGCGAAGATCGAGGCCGCACTGGAACGTGCAGCACTTGACCGGCTCGGGCTCGAATCGCGTTCCGGCGGCTTGTTCTCGGGTTCGGACAAGATCGAAACCGCGGCGCGCGCGGGCAAGCTTCATTTGCTGCTGCATGCGTCCGACGCGGGCACTGACGGCAACCGCAAACTCGACCAGGCGTGGCGCGTCGGCAACGACGAAGAAGGCAGTGATCGCAGGGGGTTGGTTCTGCCGGTCCCGCGCACCATATTGGCCGTGGCACTAGGCCGCCAAAATGTGGTACATATAGGCCTGACTGATCCCGATGCGGCCAAGAGGGTGGGCGAAGCGCTCCACCGCTGGCTGCATTTCATCGGCCCTGACCCATCTCCCGTGCCTTGCGAAACGGCCTCGCAGGGCGCATCGCCGTCTGAATCCGGGAACGGAAACGACGCCGACGACCAAGTGAACGATCCGGCCGACGAGAATTACGAGGAATCCGAGTGAGCGATACGGACAACGAGAAGCCGAAACTGGTCATGCGCGCACCGCTGGGGGTGAAGCGCACGGTCGAGACTGGCCAGGTGAAGCAGAGCTTCAGCCATGGCCGCCAGAACACCGTGCAGGTGGAAGTGAAGCGCCGCCGTATCCTCGGTCCGGGAGCTACCCCGGCGGCTCCGGTCGCTGAGCCGGTCGCGGCCCCTGCGCCGGTAGCAGCGCCCGCGCCACGGGCACCCGCGCCCGCGCCGGTTTCTCCGGCCAATTCCCTGCTGTCGCGTCAGGAGCTTCAGACCAAGCTGCTGCGCGAAGCCGACGAATCGCGCATGAACGCGCTGGAGGAATCGCGCCGTCGCGAAGAGCGCGATCGCATCGAGGCGGCCGACGAAGCACGCCGTCGCGCCGAGGAAGCGCGCCTTGCCGGCGACGCCCCGGATTCGCCTGCTGCGCCCGAACCTGCGCCGACCCCCGAACCCGCACCGGTCGAGGCCGCGACGCCCGTTCCGGCGACGCCCGTTCCCGCGCCGGCCGCTGCTACTCCGGTGGCCGCTCCAACTCCCGCAGCCCCCGTTGCCGCGCCGGTGCCGGCCGCACCGCCCGCACCGATCGGGATCACGCTTGACCCGAGCATGCCGGCGCCACGCCGCTTCACGCCGGTCGCGCGCCCCGAACGCCCGCGTCCGCCACCCCCGCCGCCGCCCGCCGCCCCGGCAGCACCGGCGCCGGCCGCGACCGCCAATGCGAACAACAACAATGCGCCAGCGGCACCTGCCGGTGGCTTGATCAAGCGTGCCGGCGAGACCGTGCCGCGCACCGGCCTGCGCGATCGCAAGGGTGGCGACGATCGCCGCACCGCGGGCAAGCTGACCGTCAACCGCGCGCTTGGCGATGGTGACGGCGCACGCGCACGCAGCCTCGCCGCACTCAAGCGGGCACGCGAGAAAGAACATCGCCGTATGGGTGGCCCGCGCGAAGCGCAGGCCAAACAGATCCGCGACGTCGTCGTGCCGGAAGCGATCACCGTGCAGGAACTCGCCAACCGCATGGCGGAAAAGGGCGCGGACCTGGTCAAGGCGTTGTTCAAGATGGGCATGCCGGTCACGATCAATGAGACGATCGACCAGGACACGGCCGAGCTGCTGGTGACCGAATTCGGTCATAACATCACGCGCGTCAGCGATTCGGATATCGATCTGGCGATCGACACCGCGGAGGATGTGGACGGCGCCGCCGTGCCGCGTCCGCCGGTGGTGACGATCATGGGCCATGTCGATCACGGCAAGACCTCGCTGCTCGACGCGTTGCGTGGCACCGATGTGGTCAAGGGCGAGGCCGGTGGCATCACTCAGCATATCGGCGCGTATCAGGTCACGCTGAAGGACAAGTCGAAGGTCACTTTCCTCGACACGCCGGGCCATGAAGCCTTTACCGAAATGCGTGCGCGCGGCGCCAATGTGACGGATATCGTCGTGCTGGTCGTCGCCGCCGATGACGGGCTAAAGCCGCAGACGATCGAGGCGATCAACCACACCAAGGCGGCTGGCGTGCCGATGATCGTGGCGATCAACAAGATCGACAAGCCTGACGCCAACCCGCAAAAGGTGCGTGAGGCCCTGCTCCAGTACGAAGTGATCGTCGAGGAGATGTCGGGCGATGTGCAGGATGTTGAAGTCTCGGCGCTACAGAAGACCGGGCTCGACCAGCTGGTCGAAAAGATCCAGCTCCAGGCCGAACTGCTCGAATTGAAGGCCAACCCCGATCGCTCCGCCGAAGGCACCGTGATCGAGGCCAAGCTCGACAAGGGGCGTGGTCCGGTTGCGACGATCCTGGTCAGCCGTGGCACGCTGAAGGTCGGCGACGTGTTCGTCGTCGGCGCCGAAAGCGGCAAGGTCCGGGCGATGACCAACGACAAGGGTCAGCAGATCAAGGAAGCCGGCCCGTCGATGCCGGTCGAGGTTCTCGGCCTGTCCGGCGTGCCGCGCGCTGGCGATCCTTTCTCGGTGGTCGAGAACGAGGCACGTGCCCGCGAAGTCGCGGAATATCGCCAGAGCGTTATCACCAACAAGCGCACGACATCGGCCCCGGCCAGCCTGGAGAGCATGTTCTCCGCGCTCAAGGACAAGCAGGCGATCGAATATCCGCTGGTGGTCAAGGCCGACACGCAAGGGTCGGTCGAGGCGATCGTGTCGTCGATCAACAAGATCTCGACCGATGATATCAAGGCGCGCGTGCTTCATGCCGGCGTTGGCGGCATTACCGAGAGCGACGTGACGCTGGCCGGTGCCAGCGGCGCGCCGATCATCGGCTTCAATGTCCGTGCCAATGCCAAGGCGCGCGAGATTGCCGAACGCCAGAAGGTCGCGCTCAAATATTACGACGTGATCTACGACCTGATCGACGAGATCCGCTCGGGCATGGCGGGCGAGCTTGGCCCCGAGGCGTTCGAAACGGTTGTCGGCCGCGCCGAAATCCGCGAGGTCTTCTCGGCCGGCAAGCATGGCAAGGCGGCCGGTCTGCTGGTCACCGAAGGCACCATCCGCAAGGCGCTCAAGGCGCGCATCACGCGCGAGGATGTCATCATCTACCAGGGCGAAATCGCATCCTTGCGTCGCTTCAAGGACGATGTGGCGGAAGTCCGTGCGGGTCTGGAGTGCGGCGTGACGTTCACGCAGAACTTCGTCGACATCAAGCCGGGCGACTTCCTCGAAACCTTCGAAGTCGAACTGCGCGAACGGACGCTCTAGCCTGAGGCTGCGGGCGGAAAGGAAACATCATGTCGACGGTTTTCGACGACTTTCCGATTCCGCCCGCGTCCCGGCTGCTGGGCTGGAAGATCGAAGCGCTCGACCCTGCAGCGGGCACCGCGACGGTGAGCTTCGTGGCTGACGAGCGGTTCCTCAATCCGGGTGGGACCGTGCAGGGCGGCTTCGTTGCGGCAATGCTTGACGACACTCAGGGTCCGGCACTGCTCGCCGCAACCCATGGCGACGTGTATGCTCCGACGATCGATTTCCACGTGACCTTTTTGAAGCCCGCCAGGCCCGGTCGTTTCGTGGGCAAGGCGCGCGTCGTGAACGTCGGCAAGACGATCGCCGTGACCGATGCCGAACTGTTCGACAGCGAGGACCAATTGATCGCGCGTGGTACTTTTATTGGCCGGGTGATGCGCGGCGGAATCCCGCGGAGCCCGCAGACATGAAGACCGAAACACCCGAAACCCGTTTGGTCCGCGTCCTGCGCGTGGGTGAGCAGATGCGCCATACGCTGTCCGACATCCTGGCGCGCGGCGACGTGCATGACGAGACGCTGGCCAAGCATCTCGTCACCGTGACCGAAGTGCGCATGTCGCCCGACCTGCGTCATGCGACAGTGTTCGTGAAGCCGCTGCTCGGCAAGGAAGAGGAAGCGGTGCTCAAGGCGCTGCGCACTCACACGGCCTATCTGCAGCGCGAGGTCGCCGCGCGGGTGAAGATGAAATACGCCGCCAAACTAAAGTTCCTCGCCGACGAGAGCTTCGACGAAGGCAGCCATATCGATCAGCTGCTGCGCACGCCGCATGTGGCGCGGGATCTCGATACTGCTGGCGACGAAACCTAATCTGCTGCTGCGGTGCGAAATAGACACTCGGTCAGCGCTTACCTAAGCTGTCAACATGATGATCGTTTCTCCCATGCACCGCATTGTGCCTGCGTTGCTCGCGACGTTGTTGGTGCAGGCCTGCCAGGAAGGCGCGCCGCCACCGCTGGTCGATATCGATCTGCGCCGGGCGGTCGTGATGTCCATGATCGGCGAGGATAATCCAGTGCTATCTTCATGGGTCGCCAGCGATCCTTGCACCGATCTGCACGGCACGGAAATCAGCCTTTACGACGAAGCGACTCGCGTCGACCCCTGGAATATGGCCGCAATGCGCTTTGGATTGCGCGACGGACTGAAGGGTTGGCATGATCCAATCGATGAGAAGCGTCCGATCGATGCGGGGTCGGTAACGCGATTGGGCAGAGCCTCTGCGCGGGCGCTTCTGAAACTTCACGGCGCCCCCACTCCTCGCATCGTCAACAAGCAATGGCCAAAATCCTGCACCGCACATTTCTCACTGTCGGCTCCGGTTTATGCCGGCAATTTCGCATTCGTTGATAGCAGCAGCGTGTGCGGGGGCTGGTGCGGCGCTGGGGGCACGATGGCGCTGGAATATCGCAATGGGCGTTGGCAATTGGTAGCGACCCGCGCCACGTGGATGGCCTGATGGCCAAGCTCTATTTCTACTATGCCTCGATGAATGCGGGCAAATCGACCACCCTGTTGCAGGCCGATTTCAATTATCGCGAGCGCGGCATGCGGACGATCTTGTTCACCGCCGCAATCGACGACCGGTTCGAAGCGGGGACGGTCACTTCGCGCATCGGCCTTGGCGCGGACGCGATCGCGTTCGAGCGCGACACCGACCTGGTCGCCATCGTCCACCGCGCAGGCGAAGCGCTGCCGGCCTGTGTGCTGGTCGATGAGGCACAGTTCCTGACGGCAGCGCAAGTGGATCAGCTTGCCCTGCTGGCCGATACGCACGGCGTTCCGGTGCTGGCCTATGGTCTGCGCACCGATTTCCAGGGGCGGCTGTTCGAGGGATCGGCGCGGTTGCTCGCGATTGCCGATTCGCTGATCGAGATCAAATCGGTCTGCGCCTGCGGACGCAAAGCAACGATGAACCTGCGCGTCGATTCCGGTGGCCGCGCGATCGCCGAAGGGGCACAGACCGAGATCGGCGGCAATGACCGCTATATTGCGATGTGCCGCCGCCATTTTACCGAGGCGCTGGCTGCACCCCTGATCGAACGGATTCCATGAACGACCCCAACCTGCTTTATACGATTGCGGTCTGGCTGATCCCGTTAGTGATCGCGATCGTCTTCCATGAAGTCGCGCATGGCTATGTGGCGCGGATGTTCGGCGACACCACGGCGGAACGGAGCGGGCGGCTGACGCTCAACCCGATCCGCCATGTCGATCCGATCGGCACGGTCGTGCTGCCGCTGCTCCTTGCCGTGGCGAACGCGCCGATCTTTGGCTGGGCCAAGCCGGTGCCGGTGCTCGCGTCGCAGTTACGCAACCCGCGCGTTCATATGATGCTCGTCGCGCTGGCCGGACCCGCGACCAGTTTTGTGCTTGCCGCGCTGAGCGGACTGGCGCTCGGCGCAATGATCGCTGGGCTGGGTATTCCCCAGGCCGGCGTGATGCTCTTCGTCTTTCAAAATCTGGTCAACTTCATCCTAATCAACGTCTTTCTTGGGGTCTTCAACCTCATCCCTCTGCCACCGTTCGATGGCGGGCACGTTGTGCAGGGCCTGCTACCGCGCGCCGCCGCGATCCAGTATAGCAAACTTGCCCGGTTCGGCTTTCCGATCCTCCTCGTGCTGCTGCTCGTGCTGCCTGCCATCTCGCCGAGTGCGGACGTGATCAGACTGGTGATCGCGCCGGTCGCGTCGGCGGTGGCTCGCTTCTTCCTACCGGCCCAGATCGAGTTCTGACACGATGCATGGCTGGATCATCCTCGACAAGCCCGTCGGCCTGGGCTCGACCCAAGCCGTCTCCGCGGTCAAGCGCGCGTTGCGGGGTGGCGACTATGGCAAGTTCAAGGTCGGCCATGGCGGCACGCTCGATCCGCTCGCCTCGGGTGTGTTGCCGATCGCGGTGGGCGAGGCGACCAAGCTCGCCGGACGGATGCTCGACAGCGACAAGGTGTACGACTTCACTATAACCTTCGGCGTGCAGACCGACACGCTCGATGCCGAGGGCGTCGAGATCGCGACTTCGGAGGTGCGACCGATGCTGGCGCAGGTCGAAGCGGTGCTGCCGCGCTTCACCGGGCCGATCGATCAGGTGCCGCCAGCCTATTCCGCGCTGAAAGTCGATGGCGAACGGGCCTATGATCTGGCGCGTGCCGGCGAAGAAGTGGTGCTGGCGAGCCGGGCGGTGACGATCTACTCCCTTAGTTCCTCTCCGGCACAGAGTATCGGGGAAGAGCTAGAAAGCATCACCCTCACCGCCCATGTCTCCAAAGGAACCTATATCCGCAGCCTGGCGCGCGATATCGCACTGGCGCTCGGCACGGTCGGCCATGTGACGATGCTGCGCCGGATCGAGGCCGGGCCGTTCACCCTAGAAAATGCGATATCGCTGGACAAATTGGCTGAACTCGGTAATGCGCGCGGGCTTGAACAAATACTCCTGCCGTTGAGGGCGGGGCTGGACGACATCCCGGCTCTATCCCTCACCCCCGATCAGGCAGGGGCGCTCCGCCAGGGGCGTGTTCTGACCGGGATTGCCAGAGACGATGGCCTCCACTTCGCGGTGCTGGATGATATTCCGGTCGCGCTGGTCGAGGTTCAGGGCCAATCGGTCCATGTCGTGCGAGGCTTCAACCTATGACGATGTCGAAGGAAAATGCATGACGATCACCGCAGAGCGCAAGGACGCGCTCGTCAAGGAACATGGCCGCGTCGAAGGCGACACCGGCAGCCCCGAAGTCCAGGTCGCGATCCTCACCGAGCGCATCCGCAACCTGACCGAGCATTTCAAGGGCCACAAGAAAGACAATCATTCGCGCCGCGGGCTGCTGATGATGGTCAACAAGCGCCGCAGCTTGCTCGACTATCTCCGCCACAAGGATGGCGCGCGCTACACCGATCTCATCGCGAAGCTCGGGCTTCGCAAGTAACACGGACGGCCCCCGGAAGGGGGCCGTTTCGCTATTCGGCAACCGGCAATTCGGCCGGTTTCCCCGAACCCCCTTCCCGCCGAATGAACGGCCAGTGGAAGGGACAAGCCGGGCCATTATCGGCTCGCAGATAGGCCCCGCGCGCATTGGGCGTGCGGAGTGAAGGAAATAAAATGTTCGATACGAAAACTGTAAGCACCCAGTGGGGCGGCAAGACCCTCACGCTGGAAACGGGCCGCGTTGCCCGTCAGGCCGATGGCGCGGTCATCGCGACGCTCGGCGAAACCGTCGTGCTGTGCGCCGTCACCGCCGCCAAGTCGGTCAAGGAAGGGCAGGATTTCTTCCCGCTCACCGTCCACTACCAGGAAAAATTCTCGGCTTCGGGCCGCATCCCTGGCGGCTTCTTCAAGCGTGAACGCGGCGCGACCGAAAAGGAAACGCTGACCAGCCGCCTGATCGATCGTCCGATCCGTCCGCTGTTCCCGGAAGGCTTTTACAACGAGATCAACGTGATCTGCCAGGTTCTCAGCTATGACGGCGAGAACGAGCCCGACATCCTCGCGATGGTTGCGGCATCGGCGGCACTGACAATCTCGGGCGTGCCGTTCATGGGCCCGATCGGCGCGGCGCGCGTCGGTTATGTCGATGGCGAATATATCCTCAACCCGACCACCGAACTGACCAAGTCGGGCGAGCTCGACCTGGTCGTCGCCGCCACCGGCGATGCCGTGATGATGGTCGAATCCGAAGCCAAGGAGCTGTCGGAGGAGATCATGCTCGGCGCGGTGCAGTTCGCGCACAAGGCATGCCGCGAAGTCGCCAACCTGATCATCGACCTGGCCGAGCAGGCCGCCAAGGATCCGTGGGAAATGGCCGCTCAGGCCGATCTCTCGGCCGCCAAGGACAAGCTGAAGAAGCTGATCGGCAAGGACATCGCCGCCGCATACAAGGTGACCGACAAGTCCAAGCGTTCGAACCTGCTCAACGAGGCACGCGCCAAGGGCAAGACCGCCTTTGCCGACGCCGCCCCGCAGGATCAGATGGCCGCCGGCAAGCTGATGAAGAAGCTCGAAGCGGAAATCGTTCGCGGCGCCATCCTCAAGGACGGCAAGCGCATCGATGGCCGCACCACCACGCAGATCCGCCCGATCGAGGCGATGGTGCATTTCCTGCCGCGCACCCATGGTTCGGCGCTGTTCACCCGCGGTGAGACGCAGGCGATCTGCACCACCACCTTGGGCACCAAGGAAAGCGAGCAGATGATCGACGGGCTGACCGGCCTGTCCTACGAAAACTTCATGCTGCACTATAACTTCCCGCCCTATTCGGTCGGTGAAGTGGGCCGCTTCGGCGCCCCCGGTCGTCGTGAAGTCGGTCATGGCAAGCTCGCCTGGCGCGCGCTGCACCCGGTGCTGCCGACTAAGGAAGAGTTCCCCTACACGATCCGCGTTCTGTCGGACATCACCGAGTCGAACGGCTCGTCGTCGATGGCGACGGTGTGCGGCGGTTCGCTGTCGATGATGGATGCCGGCGTGCCGCTGAAGCGCCCGGTCTCAGGCATCGCGATGGGCCTGATCCTGGAAGGCAAGGATTTCGCGGTGATCAGCGACATCCTGGGCGACGAGGATCATCTCGGTGACATGGACTTCAAGGTCGCGGGCACGTCCGAGGGCATCACCACGATGCAGATGGACATCAAGATCGCGGGCATCACCGAAGAGATCATGCGCAAGGCTTTGGCCCAGGCCAAGGAAGGCCGCGCGCACATTCTCGACGAAATGGCCAAGGCGCTCGACCATACCCGTGAGGAGTTGTCGGCACACGCACCGCGCATCGAGACGATCACGATCGATAAATCGAAGATTCGTGAAGTCATCGGCACCGGCGGCAAGGTGATCCGTGAGATCGTCGCCACCACCGGCGCCAAGGTCGATATCGACGACGAGGGCGTGATCAAGGTGTCGTCGTCCGACACCGCGCAGATCGAAGCCGCGATCAAGTGGATCAAGGGCCTGGTCGAAGAGGCCGAGGTCGGCAAAGTCTATGACGGCAAGGTCGTCAATTTGGTCGATTTCGGTGCGTTCGTGAATTTCATGGGCGGCAAGGATGGCCTCGTCCATGTCTCCGAAATTCGCAACGAGCGCGTCGAGAAGGTCTCGGACGTCCTGAGCGAAGGCCAGGAAGTCAAGGTCAAGGTCCTCGAGATAGATCCGCGCGGCAAGGTTCGCCTGTCGATGCGCGTCGTCGATCAGGAAACCGGCGCCGAGCTGGAAGACAGCCGCCCGGCACGCGAACCGCGCGAAGGTGGTGATCGTGGTCCGCGCGGCCCGCGCCGTGATGGCGATGGTGGCCGTGGCCCCAGAGGCGAAGGCCGCGGCGATGGCGGCGGCCGTGGCGACGGCGGCGGCCGTGGTGACCGCGGTCCGCGCCGTGACGGCGGTGACAGGGGCCCGCGTCGCGACGGCGGTGGTGACCGTGGTCCGCGTCCCGAGCGTTCCGGCGGCAATGATGACGGCCCTGCGCCTGAGTTCGCACCGGCCTTCCTGACCGGCGATCGCGACTAAGCGAAAGCCGCGATGGCGTAAAAGAAAAGGGGCCCGGGAAACCGGGCCCCTTTTTCGTTCAGGTGTTGCCGCGCGCGACGCGTCGTGATTCAGAGCGACTCCAGGTAGCGCTCCATCGTCTCGGTCGCCCGGTCCGACAGACGGACGATCGTGCGCCGGCCATCGGCCGGATCGGACGACAGGTCGACCAGGCCGCGCTGCCGCAGGGTAGAGATCCAGCGCAGTCCGCTGGTGGTCGGCACGTCGGCGGCGATGCAGGCACTGGTTGCCGAGACCATACGTCGTTCCATGCGCGCGACATACAGGTCGAGCAGCATGTCCCAGGGCGGCTCATGAAAGGCCATCGAATAAGCCGCAAACGCCTTGGCGCGGCGCCGGCGGGCGGAATAAAGATGTTTGGCGATCGTCAGCAGTTCATGTTCGTCGTCATCGGCCGATACGGTCACCAAAGACCTTTTCATCGCCAGTGTCGACGCGCGCAGAAAGGGTTCGAACCCCTCCGCTTCCTTTGGTTGCAACGCCATGACGTTTCCCTTCAGATATTGTGATCGCCAGCAACCTGGCGTTGTTGATTGCGCATCGCCTGTGTCGACCAATCGAGGTCGCCTCCCTGCATCTTGCGCCGCTGGTGCCGAACCGTGCCGATCAGCAGCAACAGGATGATCGGATAGCCCCAGGCTGCGGCAAGAATCGCATAGACAACGCGGATGGTTTCCGAATCGATCGCCTTGATGAGATGCGCGCCTGCCCCCAATCCCTGCATCGCCGCCACCCAAAGCGTCCACCATCGGTCGGCGTAAAGCGCGAGCGCTACGAGGACACCGAACAACCCGATATCGACCGCCAATATGCCGAATTCGACGTGGACGAAACGCGCCGACATCGACGATTGCAGGCCCAGCGTGAGCAGGAATGCCCCGGCCAGCGCGACGGCAGTAAGCCGCTCCGGCGCACCCCCACGCATGAAGGCATATCCAGACACGATGAGCTGGAGTGCGAGAAAGATTGTGACTCTATCCATGCCCAGACCGGACCATCTGTTGTGCGGCCCGGTCAAGGGCCGGATGTTCAGGCGACAGCCGCCAGACGGTGCGGCGTAGCGAGCGTACCCTCTGTCGGCGGGCATTCGGAAGAATCGCCATAGCCAGTAATACCAATCTCGGCACGGACATCAGCCAGGATGCGATGTGCCTCGACGAACGACTGCCGCGCCTTGACCAGCGCGCTGGCGCCTTCGGATACGAGACGCAACGCCTCGATCCCGGTGCCGACCGGCAGGTTGGCGGTCTGGCGCGCCTGCAGCATGGTCACCATGCATTGTGCTGCCTGGGTCGCGGCGCGATCGGTCGCGGCCTCGGCCTGCAGGAAATCCCGGGTTACTATATCATTTGCCTGACGGCGTTCCTTGAGCATTGCGCCTCCCAAGCCGCATCCGGCGGCACTTCGTCAGCGCGAAAGGTCGATGCGATTCTCACGGAGCTTGTCCGTGAGCGTCGCCGCGATATTGAGCAAAGCACCAGTCGACAGGGCAATCCCGACCATCAGGGCAAGGATGATGCCGGCACGCTGGAGCTTCGTCAGATCATTTCGCGCATCCCCGTTGATCCGCCGGTCGGGGCTGAGCCCGAAGAGGCGGCGACCATATCCGAACGATGCGGTCGAGTAGGGGGGTGACGCCTCGACGGTGGGTCCGGCAACGTCGATCGGTTCATGTGCGAAAGGCTCGTATGTCGGGATACCCTCATGGTCGGCAAGCCGGCGCGCCGCGTCGAAGCGCGACGTGGCGCCAAGGGTGGCGATCGCGCGCTCGATCCGCTTGTCGACCGAGTGCGGCGAGATTTTGAGGACCTGCGCAATTTCCTTGGAGTTGTGACGCGTCAGTACGAGGCGGAGACACGCCCGCTGGGCTTCGGTCAGCTGCTCGATATCCCCCGGCGACATGGTGTCATTGTACCTCCATTTTGGATCAGAGCAACGAGTCGTGCATGATCCTCGATTGGGCACTCACCCCGGCAATTATCGGTAATAAATCAGGAAACGGCAGTCCGTGGATCACCGCTGGCGCTTGTCGCGCGTCAGGCAATAGCGCCGATATCCGCCTTGAGGTCCGAATCGGCGCGCAGGATATCAAGCGCCATTGCGATATAATTGCCCGCTGTAGGCTGATCCACCACGTCGCAGATGCGCACGAGCGAATCGCCGACCTCGATCAATCGTCTGATCAGTTCGGCCTCGCTAAGGCCGTCATCGAGCCAAGCATAGGGCATGATCGATTCGGGAAACAGTTCGCTGCGCATCATCGCCCCTGCTCCCCGCCCTGGAACTGTTCCCCGCCCTGGAACTGTTCATGGTGGCGGATCACCTCATCGATGATGAAGCGGAGGAATTTCTCGCTGAATTCGGGGTCGAGATCGGCTTGCTTGGCCAGCCCGCGCAGGCGCGTGATCTGCGCGTCCTCTCGGCTGGGATCGGCCGGCGGCAGCCCGGTGGTCGCCTTGTATCGCCCGACTGCCTGAGTAACCTTGAACCGCTCGGCGAGTAGGAAGACGAGTGCGGCGTCGATATTGTCGATGCTTTGGCGGTAGCCCCGCAATGTTTCGTCGCTCACTGGTCGCAACTCCCACCCGGCCCGCCCTTCTTAATGAAGGTGCACCTCCCTCTTGCGCAAGCGATCGCGCCTGCGCAAGCCTGAAACACTTGCCTTTGGTGTCCCGCCCCGCCACATCCCCCGGTGATATGAGCGCAACCATCCACCGCCTCGACGCGCGCACCGCTCCGCCCTCGCTGGAACCGATGGTTCAGCTCGTCGCGGGCGATCTCAATCTGGTCAATGCGGTCATCCTCGACCGGATGCAGTCGCAGATCC
Organism: Sphingomonas sp. So64.6b; assembly: GCF_014171475.1. Taxonomy (NCBI): domain Bacteria; kingdom Pseudomonadati; phylum Pseudomonadota; class Alphaproteobacteria; order Sphingomonadales; family Sphingomonadaceae; genus Sphingomonas; species Sphingomonas sp. So64.6b. Next base: position 4,370,127 of record NZ_CP048817.1, on the reverse strand, counting down.
CGCTGATCCCCGAGCTTGCCGGTCATCTGATTGCGGGCGGCGGCAAGCGCATGCGCCCGATGCTCACGCTGGCGAGCGCGCGGCTGCTCGGTTATTCGGGCAACCGCCATCATCGTCTCGCCGCCGCTGTCGAATTCATCCACACCGCCACGCTGCTGCACGACGATGTGGTCGACGGGTCGGATCTGCGTCGCGGCAAGCGCACCGCCAATTTGATCTGGGGCAATCCCGCCAGCGTGCTGGTCGGCGACTTCCTGTTCAGCCGCTCGTTCGAATTGATGGTCGAGGACGGCAGCCTGAAAGTGCTCAAGATCCTGTCCAACGCCAGCGCGGTGATCGCCGAGGGTGAGGTCAATCAGCTGACCGCGGCGCGGCGCATCGATATCGGCGAGGAACGCTATCTCGACATCATCGGTGCGAAGACCGCGGCATTGTTCGCCGCCGCCTGCCGCATCGCCGCCGTCGTTGCCGAACGGCCCGAGGCGGAGGAGGCTGCGCTCGACGCCTATGGCCGCAATCTCGGTATCGCGTTTCAGCTGGTCGACGATGCGATCGATTATGTTTCCGACGCGGGGACGATGGGCAAGGATGCCGGCGACGATTTCCGCGAGGGCAAGGCGACATTGCCGGTGATCCTTGCTTATGCCCGGGGATCGGCAGGGGATCGCACGTTCTGGAAAGCGGCGATGGAGGGCCATCGCGCGAGCGACGATGACTTCGCCCATGCCGTGTCGCTGATCAAATCGAGCCATGCGGTCGACGACACGCTCGCGCGCGCGCGCCATTACGGCCAGCGCGCGATCGATGCGCTTGGTGGCTTTGCCGGCGGCGCGGCCAAGGACGCAATGGTCGAAGCGGTCGAGTTCGCCGTAGCGCGGGCATATTGACCTTGCGCGGCTGCCACCGTCCGATCCGGATCATGGGTGTGGCAGTCGTGATAACGGTGTCGCCGGCCAGCCTGGCGCAAACCACCCCGAGACCACCGTTCACGATTTCCGCCACCACCCGCGCCCGCGTGGAAATGATCGAGAATCAAGCCCGGGCCGGATTCGAGCGCAACGACACGCTGGTCACTTTCCGCACCATCATCGCGGCCGAATATGGCCCCGGCCCGGTCCGCATCGGTGGCGAGCTTTATGACAGCCGGGCTTATTCGATCTCGCCGCGCAGCCCGGTCAGCACCAGCGAGGTCAATGCGCTTGAACTGGTCCAGGCTTATGTCAGGGCGGATCTGGGTGGTGCGCTCGGCACGCAGGTCCAGGCCGGGCGCTTCACGCTTGACCTCGGTTCGCGCCGCATCGTCGCCAATGACGATTATCGCAACACCACAAATGGCTATACCGGGGTGAGAATCGACCTCGCTCCGACCAAAAATTTCAACGCGACACTCTTCTACGCCCTGCCACAAGTGCGGCTGCCCTCGGGTGGCGCGGCATTACGCGCCAATCGGGTCGAGATCGACCGCGAAAGCTTCGACCTGCGTTTCTGGGGCGCGACCGTCAGGCGCAGGCGCGCGATCGGCCCGTTCGATATGGATGCCGCCTGGTTCCGGCTCGACGAACGCGACCGGCCCGACCTGGCGACTCGCGACCGGCATCTCACCACGCTCAGCGCGCGGCTGATCAAGGCGCCGGCGGCCGGACAATGGGATGCCGAGGGCGAACTCTTCCATCAGGGCGGCTCGATCAACGCCGATGCAACCGCAGCCGCCGCACGCCTGCCGGTCTCGGCCTGGTCGGCGCATGGCGAAATCGGCTACAGCTTCGCCGCCGCCTGGAAACCGCGCCTGTCGTTCGAATATGAATATGCCAGCGGCGACGATCGTGGCGGACGCTTCACCCGCTTCGATCCGTTGTTCGGCTCGCGTCGTGCCGATTATGCGCCGTCGGGGATCTACAGCACGCTGGCACGCTCCAACATCAGCTCACCCGCAATCCGGCTCGAGGCAGTGCCGCACAAGCGCCTTGAAACGATGATCAGCTATCGCGAGATGTGGCTCGCCTCCGGCCAGGATGCGTTTTCCTCCTCGGGCGTGCGCGATGCGAGCGGCGCCTCGGGCCGTTATGCCGGACGCCAGATCGAGGGCCGTGTGCGCTGGTGGGCGATCGCCAAGCGGCTTCAGCTGGAGGCAAGTGGTGCGTTTCTCGACAAGGGTCGTTTCCTGAAACGCGCGCCCAATGCCCAGCTTGGTGGCGACACGCGGTACCTCTCGCTCAACGCCAGCGTCTTCTTCTAACCCCGGCAAACCGGAATTGGCGCTATCCGCGACCCATTCGCCTGTGCGAAACAGGCCGGCACCCGCTTTATGACCATGCTCCCGATCCATGCCGTGCTGCCGGACCTGCTCGCTGCTTTGCGCGAGCGGTCGAACGCCGTGCTGGTCGCGCCGCCGGGTGCCGGCAAGACCACGGCGGTCGCGCCCGCTTTGCTCGATCAGCCATGGTGCAGCGGCGAGATTCTGCTGCTGTCGCCACGCCGCCTCGCCGCGCGCGCGGCGGGCGAGCGCATGGCGAACCTGGCCGACGAGCCAGTCGGCCAGACCTTCGGCTATGCGACGCGCATGGACACCAAGCGTTCCGCCGCGACGCGCGTGACGGTCGTGACCGAAGGAATTTTCGTCAATCGCATCCAGGCCGACCCCGAACTGGCCGGCGTGTCCGCGGTGCTGTTCGATGAAGTTCATGAACGCAGTCTCGACAGCGATTTCGGCCTGGCGCTCGCGCTCGATATGCAGGCCGGCTTACGACCGGATCTCAGGCTGGTGGCGATGTCGGCGACACTCGACGGCGCGCGTTTCTCAAGCCTGATGGCGAACGCACCCGTCATCGAAAGCGCCGGCCGCAGCTATCCGCTGACCCTGCGCCATATCGGTCGCGCCGTCGAAGCGCGGATCGAAGACTCCGTCGCCGCCGCGATTCGCACCGCACTGCGCGATGAACAGGGCGGCATTCTCGCCTTCCTGCCGGGCGTGGCCGAAATCGAGCGCACCGCCGAACGCCTTGAAGGACTTGGTAGCGGCATTGTTCTGCACCGCCTGCACGGCAGCCTCGACCCGCAGGCGCAGCGCGCCGCGATCACGCCCAACGGTGAAGGACTGCGTAAGATTGTCCTTGCCACATCGATCGCCGAAACCAGCCTGACGCTCGACGGCATCCGCGTAGTGATCGATTCCGGCCTGGCGCGCCGCCCGCGCTATGATCGCGCCGCGGGCATGACCCGACTGGTCACCGAGCGCGCCAGCCAGGCTTCGGTTACCCAGCGCGCCGGCCGCGCCGCGCGACAGGGTCCGGGAATCGCTTACCGCCTGTGGGAGGAGGCCGCGACCGCCGGCCTGCCACGGTTCGACCCGCCCGAGATATTGGAGGCCGATCTGTCGGCGCTGACGCTCGATTGCGCGTTATGGGGCGTGGCCGATCCGCGCGCGCTGAATTGGCTCGATCAACCACCCGATGCCGCGGTCGCCGAGGCGCGCGCGCGGCTTGGGGCATTGGAGGCAATCGATAGCGATGGCCGTCCAACCGCACATGGCAAAGCGATCGCGAACCTGCCGCTGCCGCCGCGACTTGGCCATATGCTGGTCCGCGCAGGCGAAATCGGGCTGGCCGAAACGGCGGCGCAGATCGCGGTCCTGCTTGGCGAACGCGGCCTTGGCGGGAACGATGTCGATCTCGAATCGCGCCTGCGGCGCTGGCGCGGCGAACGCGGACCGCGTGCCGAGGCCGGACGCAAGCTGGCGAAGCGATGGGCGCAACTAACTCCCCTCCCAGCACAAGAGGGGTTGGGGATGGGTACCGGCATGCCAGCGCCGGGCGCGGCAAGTGACACGGCTGTGGAAAGCTCGCTTCGCTCGCCACCCACCCCCAGCCCCTCCCTTTCAGGGAGGGGAGAAGATGCCGGCCTGTGCATCGCACTCGCCTTCCCCGACCGGATCGCACGGCGCCGCGACCCTTCCGGCGAAACCTGGGCATCGGCGGGCGGGCGCGGCTTCAAGCTCGACGGCGCCACTTCGCTGGCGCGCAACGACTGGCTCGCCGTTGCCGAGACGCAGGGCATGGCGGCCGGCGCGCGCATTCTCTCCGCCGCCCCGATCGATCTTGCCACGGTCGAGACGCTGTTCGGCGACCGCATCGAAACGCGGCGCCGCGTGACGTTCGACGCGGCGACCGGCGGGGTGCAGGCAATCCGCGAGCGGCGGCTCGGCGCAATCCGGCTGTCGGGCGGCCCGGACAGCGCGGCCGACCCGGCGGAGATCAGCGCGGCGCTGCTCAAGGGCGTCAGCGACCATGGGCTCGCCCGGCTGCCATGGGGCGAAGCCGCACTGGCGCTGCGCCACCGCGCCGATTTCGCCGCCGCGCATGGCGGGACCGAACTCGCGCTCGACGACGCAGCCTTGCTGTCGCGCGCGGACGAATGGCTCGCGCCACTGCTGGAAAAGAAGCGCCGGCTGGACGCGATCGAGCCGGGCGCACTGACCGAGGCCTTGCGCAACATCATCGGCTGGGACGCGATGCGGACCATCGACCGACTTGCCCCGACGCATTTCGACAGCCCGGCAGGCAGCAGCCATCCGATCGACTATGCCGCCGAGGGCGGGCCGCGCGTCGACCTGCGGCCCCAGGCCCTGTTCGGCCTGGCCACGCATCCGACGGTCGGCGGCGGCCGGGTGCCGCTGGTGCTGAGCCTCACCTCGCCGGCCGGACGCCCGATCCAGACCACCCGCGACCTGCCCGGTTTCTGGGCGGGAAGCTGGGCCGCGGTGGCCAAGGAAATGCGCGGCCGCTATCCGCGCCACCCTTGGCCGGACGATCCGGCCGGGGCGATTGCGACCACCCGCACGAAAAATGCGGATGCACGCCGGGCGCAACCGCGATAGAGGTTCGCGAGAGCTTGCCCCAAGATCTGCCGAGAGAATGACCATGCCCACCGCCCGCATCTTTCAGCGCCCCAAAAATGCCATGCAGTCGGGCCGCGCCCGCACTCAGGCCTGGGTGCTCGAATTCGAACCCGCCGAGGCGAAGCGGCCCGACCCGCTGACCGGCTGGGCGGGTTCAGGCGACACGCGCGATCAGGTCCGGCTGAGTTTCCCCACATTGGAGGCGGCAATCGCCTATGCGGCGCGCGAGGGATTCGGTTTCCAGGTCATCGCCGCGCCGGAACGCAAATTGAAGCTCCAGGCCTATGCCGACAATTTCCGATGACCCCCAAATTACTCGTCCGCAAATGGATCGCGGCGTTCAATAATGCCGATGTGAACGCGCTGGTCGCACTTTATGCTGACAATGCGGTCAATCATCAGGTCGCCAACGAACCAGTCGAGGGTATCGAGGCGATCCGCGCGATGTTCGACGCCGAGTTCGCCGGAGCACAAATGGAGTGCGTCCCTGAGAATCTGTTCGAGGACGGCGAATGGGCGATCCTCGAATGGCGCGATCCGATCGGGTTTCGCGGTTGCGGATTCTTCCATGTGATCGATGGCAAAATCGCGGTCCAGCGTGGTTATTGGGACCGGCTCAGCTTCGAAAAATTGCATAAGGTCTGACGGTCTGCAGGGCATGGGTGGAAGCGGTGTCGACTGCGCGTTTCGCGCGCATCGCGGCCGTCGCTGAACCATGACGGAAGCCTTGTGCTCGCCCGACATTCACTCACCACCACGCGCAGGGGTTCGTCGATGCATCCTTCTCTATTGAAATACGCCGCCGGCTTGTTGCTCGTTCTCGGCGCCGCGACCGCGCCGGCCCAATCCACGCCGAACACGCCGACCGACGCGCACTGGGTCGCCGGCTGGACCGCGGCAATGGACTCGCCCGGCCCTGCCCTGCCGGCGCAGACGCTGCGCCAGATTATCCGCCCCAGCATCGGCGGCGGCAGCGTGCGCATCCGCCTCTCCAACCTGTTCGGCACCGCGCCGCTGACCTTCGGCGCGGTGCGCGTGGCCAGGCGCGCCGACGGATCGGCGATCCAGCCGGCGAGCGATCGCGCGGTCACGTTCGGCGGAAAGCCGGTGGTGACCATCGCCAGTGGCGAAGCCGCGCTCAGCGATCCCGTGGCATTGCCGGTGGCCGCATTCGAAGAACTCGCAGTGAGCGTGTATCTGCCGCACGGCGCGGCGACATCGACCATCCACAGCGTCGGCAACCAGACCGTCTATATCGTGCCGGCGCGCGATATGACCGCGGCGGTGACGCTCCCCGCTGGCGAGACCGACGACAGCCGCTATTTCCTCAGCGATGTCGAAGTCGCCGCCGGTGCCGACGCACGCGTCATCGTGGCGATCGGCGATTCGATCACCGACGGCGTCGGCTCGACCGAAGAGCGCAACACACGCTGGCCCGATGTACTCGCCGCGCGGTTACAGGCCGACCCGAAACTCGCCTCGATTGCCGTCGTCAACGCCGGCGTGGCGGGCAACCGTATTCTCAACGACGCCGACAAACCCTATCGCGGCCCGAGTACGCTCAACCGCTTCGACCGCGACGCGCTCGACAAGCCCGGCGTGCGCTGGATCGTGCTGCTGCAAGGCGGCAATGACATTTCCGCCGGCGAAGTGCTGACCTCGGCCAAGGCGAAAGTGTCCGCGGAGCAGATCATCGATGGCATGAAGACGCTGATCGAACGCGCGCATTCGAAAGGCGTCAAGGTCATCGGCGCCACCCTGCTGCCTAAGGGCGGCACGACATTTCCGAAAGCGCCCTCGCCAGCGGCCGAAGCGAAGCGCCAGGCGGTCAATGCCTGGATTCGGGGTGGCGGCGCGTTCGATGCCGTCGTCGATTTCGAGCGGGTGATGCGCGATCCCGCCCAGCCGGATCGCCTGCTGCCGGCTTATGATAGCGGCGATCATCTGCATCCCAACGACGACGGCTATCGGGCGATGGCAGCGGCGATAGATCCGGGTTTTCTGACGCAGTAGTTACGCCGACGGGAGTTACAACACGCACTCAGCCCAGCAGCGACGGACTCAGCAAGAGCAGCATCTTCACATCGATCGCCATGCCCTCGGCGCGCCTGGCGGCGACGAACGCCGAAAGATCGCTCAGCGCGACGCGGTGGACGACGATATTCTCGTCTGCGGTGCCCCCACCTTCACTGACGCGCTCGAGCCCGGTCGCGCGGACCAGCGTGAAACCTTCGCTGACCAGTCCGGGTGACGACTGGAACTGGCCGAGCGATTCGACATGCGCCGGTCGATACCCGGTCTCTTCCTCCAATTCGCGCGCGGCGGATGTTTCGATGCTCTCGCCTTCATCCTCGTCACCAACCAGTCCCGCCGGCAATTCGAGGCAGACCCGGTCGAGCGGCACACGAAACTGTTCGACCAGAATGACATGACCGTCATCGATCGCCAGGATCACCGCCGCCTGAATATCGCGCGTGCGTGAGACATATTCCCATTTGCCGCGCTTCTTCACGGCGATGAAGCGACCCTCCCAGGCCGTTTCGACCGGTTCCGATTCATGGACGGTGCCGGCCCGCTCCTCCTGCCGACCACCCATCAAGGATACTCTGTAGGTGGCCGGCAGGGGGAGCGGGCCGGCACCGCAAAATTCGCTCTTCCGCGAATTTTCAAACAAACACTCATAGTTCGATCAACCTGTCGGGCAGTTCGTTGCGATCGGTTTCGGTCTTGGGAAAATGTTCGGCGATGATCGTGCCGATCGCCGCAACCGCCGCCGCCATGCCCTGGCCGGGCTCACCGACGCGCACGCGGTCAATCAATGCCGCCATCGCTTCGCCCCAACGCTCCGGCGGGACGACCTTGTGGATCGCTTCGTCGGCGACGATTTCGGCGATGCGCTCGTCGAGCGAGAGATAAAGCAGGATGCCGACCCGCGCCTCGGTACGACGTTCCGCCCCGACCTTGAAATATTGCACCGCGAGCCGTCGCACCCGCCGCGAGCGCGTCGCCTTGGGCGTCAGCGCCAGCCGCAGCGGCGTCCAGGCGAGAGCGTAGCGCACCGCAAGGAAGATCAGCGCCTCACCGATCAGCAGCGCGAAGAACAGGCTGCGCAGATCGGGTTCGCCGGTCCAGCCGTCCGACCACCAGGCAAGTTTCGATTCGATCGCCGCCGGACTGAGCGCGACGATCGCAACGAGCAGCAGCATCGCCGCCATCGCATAATGCAGTGCCACATCGCGGTAGAGATCGGAGCGTTCGGTGACGATCGTGACGATCTCGCCATCGGTCCCCTCTTCGGCCCTGGCCACCGCATCGGTGACCAGCGTGTGGTCCGCTTCGCTGAGTTTCCTGATCCGTGTCATCACCAGCTCCCCGACGAACCGCCGCCGCCGAACGATCCGCCGCCGCCGGAGAATCCGCCGCCGCCACCGCCCCAGTCGGAACCACCGCTGCTACCCCAGGACGATCCGCCACTGCTGCCGCCGCCGCCAAGACCGGGTCCCCAGATGACCACCGGACCGACGCCGCCGCGGTAGCGTTTGCCCTTGGCACGGCCGAAGATCATCGGGAACACGACGAAGAACAGGATGATGATCCAGAAGATCGCGATCGCCGCGCCATTGCCGCCGCTGCTCCTTGAGCCGCCCGACGCCGCGCGCTGACTGGTCAGTTGTTGCGCACGCGCCTCGGCCGCCTCGAGCGGCAGCTTCATCTGTTCGCCGATCGCCGCAGCACCCGCCATGATCCCGCCGGGCATATCCTTGTTGCGGAATGCCGGCAGGATATCGTCATTGATGATGACGCTCGACAACGCGTCGGTCATGATCGGCTCAAGGCCATAACCGACTTCGATCCGCACCTTTCGCTCATTGGGTGCGATCAGCAGGATGATGCCGTTATTGGCGTCCTTCTGGCCGATCGCCCAGGCGCGGCCAAGCTTGTAGCCATATTCCTCGATCTCGAACCCCTGGAGATCGGGCACTGTCGCAACGACGAACTGTCGCGACGAGGCCTTTTCAATCTCGCCGGACAATTGGGTGAGTTGCGCTTCCTGCTCGGGCGAGAGCAGGTTCGCGGCATCGACCACCCGTCCGCTGAGCGGCGGGAAGGTCTGCGCGCCGGCGAGCGTCGCGCAGCACAGCAGGAGCGATGCGACCAGATAACGAAGGATGTTCACGCGGCCTTCCTTTGTGGGGTGCCAATTTCATTGATGATGCCATCGACCCCGGCCGCCACGCCGCGCGGAAAATCCTTCGCGCGGAATGCCGGCAGGATCGCGGTCTGGATGATCGCGCCAGCCTCTTCGTTGCGCAGTGTGGATTCGAGACCGTAACCGACCTCAATCCGCACCTTGCGCTCCTTGGGGGCGACGATCAGCAACACGCCGTCATCGATGCCTTTCCGCCCGATACCCCAGGTTCGCCCGAGATTCAGGCCGTATGACTCGATCGAGTGCCCGCCCAGGCTTGCAACGGTGACCACCACCAGTTGGTGCCCAGTGGCTTTCTCCAGCGCGGCCGATTTCACCGAAATCGCTGCTTCGTCGTCCGGCGACAGTAAGGCCGCGGCATCGACGACCCGCCCGGACAGCACAGGAAACTGATACCCGGGCGGCGCGACGCTTTTCGCCGGGGCGGCATCTCCGCACCCGGCGAAAAGCAATAACGGGGCAATCAGTCGGATCAGTTGCTGTTCCCGAAATTCACCGGCGGCGCAGTTTCCGAACCCGGTGTCGTCGCCTGGAACGGCGCCATCGGCTTCGCGCCGTAAAATATCTTTGCACCGATCGCATCGGGGAAGGTGCGGATGCGGGTATTATAGGCCTGTACCGAGTCGTTATAGTCGCGCCGGGCGACGCCGATGCGATTCTCCGTACCTTCGAGCTGCGACATCAGCGTCGTGTAATTGCCTTGCGACTTGAGCTCCGGATAGGCCTCCTGCAGCCGCTGCAGCGACAGGCTGACCGCACTTTGCGCGCGATCGAACTGCGCCAGCTTGGCCGGATCGGTCAGATCGCTGGCCGAAACACGTACGGTATTGGCCGCAGCCCGCGCCTGAGTCACTTCAATCAGAATGCTCTTTTCTTGCGCGCCGGCGGCTTTCACAGTGGCGACCAGGTTGGGAATCAGGTCCGAACGGCGCTGATACTGGTTCTGCACCTCGGCCCATTTGGCCTTCGCTGCCTCCTCGGCGGTTGGCACGCTGTTGATCCCGCAAGCGGACAGCATCGCGGCGAGGCCGATAGTGATGATGGCACGAAACTTCATGATTATCTCTCCAACCCTTGCACGGTCATCATACTCGACTAGCCTTGCCGGGCGGAAGTTAAATCGGATGGAGGTGCGTCGTGTTCAAGGAGTTTAAGGCATTCATCGCCCGCGGCAACGTGCTCGACCTGGCCGTCGCGGTCATTATCGGCGCAGCGTTCGGCAAGATCGTCACCTCGTTGACCGACGATGTGATCATGCCGGTGATCGGCAAGATCTTCGGCGGGCTCGATTTCTCCAGTTATTTCGTCGTACTCGGCAAAGTGCCCGAGGCGCTGGCCGGATCGTCGGATTATGCCGCGTTGAAAAAGGCCGGCGTGCCGGTGTTCGGCTATGGCGCGTTCATTACGGCGGCGGTCAACTTCGTGATCCTTGCCTTCATCATCTTCATGCTGATCCGCGCAGTGAGCAAGCTGATGCCCAAGCCCGACGAAGCGGCGGCCGCCCCGGAAGCTGCCGAAGTCGCGTTGCTGCGTGAAATCAGGGATGAGTTGAAGAAAAAGTCGGTCTAACTGCGCCTCACGATGCTCTTCTTGCCCCCCCTTTATGGGAGGGGCTGGGGAGGGTCACAGCGACGGACGGGGTTCGACGCTTCGCGTCGAGCGATACGCTTCGCGATCGCACCCTCACCTGCCCCTCCCATAAAGGGAGGGGAGAAGAAGACACAGCCACTGGAATTCAATGCCAGACTTAAGCCGCAGCAAGATCCTCGGCGACGGCATCCGCAAGGCTGGTGCCGTCGAGAATCCGCGCCGTCTCGTCTCGCACCCGCGCCATTGCGATGCGGATCGCGCAAGTCGCCTCATCCTTGCAATCCTTACACGGGCGATAAGCGGTGCGGCTGACGCAGGGGACCAGCGCAAGCGGCCCTTCGATCACCCGGATCACTTCGCCGAGCGAGATCAGATGAGTCGGGCGCGACAGGCAATAACCGCCCATCTTGCCGCGATGGCTGTGCAGGAAGCCCGCTTCGCGCAGGTCGGCAAGGATCAGCTCGAGGAATTTTCGCGGCACGTTCGCCGCCACCGCGATCCGGTTCATCGGGATCGGCGGGCCTCCGGCGGGGGCTTCGGCGAGAAACAACATGGCGCGGAGCGCGTAACGGGAACGCTGTGTCAACATGATACTATAGTCCATGCACCCGATTTGTGGCGAGCGAAAGGCGGAGATGGGCTTTTCATTGGATTCGAACGCCCTATATTGAGCGTGTCGAAGGTTCGCCGGAGACTATGGTGATAAAATGCGGCGTATAATAGACGCAACGGACCCGGGGGCAGTACCCGGCGGCTCCACCACAACCGGCCCTTTTGGACCGGTCATGACGGGGCCGAAGCAGGATCGACGTGTGTTCAAAGGCGCTGTTTTTGCCCGGGCTGAGTAACCCGTTCAAGGCTCAAAACCACAAGTGCTAACGATAACGAAGCACTCGCAATTGCCGCGTAACACTAAGGCCTAACGGTCTAAGTTACGAGGACGAAAGCGCGGTTGGGACCGCACCGGGCAACAGAAGCGGAAACCAGCGGTACGGGGGGCACCGGGCAACAGAAGCCCCCCACTATCGCTCCGTACGACTGATCCCTCGGCTCATGACCAGCGACGCTTGCTGAAGGCGCGCGCGCCGGCGATCAACACCGTGATCATCACCGCCTCCACGATCATCGGCGTGTAGGTCGTCGCGACTATTCCATCCGCGATGATCGTGGCGCAGCGCCCGAACAACCCGATCGCGAACATGATGATCGGCAGGAACAGCGGTGCCGCGCGTTGCTTCCATGCGCCATACAACACGAACAGCGCCGCGCCGACGAACAGGGCGGTGAAGTCCGCGCGAATCGTCGCGAGCCCCTGTACCCCTTGCGCCGCGAGGAAGAATTTGGCTGCCATCTCGGCTGGCCTGATCAGGAAGGCGAGGCCAAGCACGAGGTTGAACAGCCCGACCAGCACCACGGCCGCGCGAATTGCCTGCTTCATCTCATTCTCTCCGCGACCGCCCGTAATATTATGGCATTGCTTGTGCCGATTTATTGTCTCATGTTGATAATAGGGCAAGATCGGGGAGCGACAGCATGAAAAAGCGCAGTAAGGCGTTGACCGCGCTCGCCGTCATTCTGCTCTTCGGGGCCGCGCTGATGTATCTGTTCCAAGTGCCGATCGCCACGGCATTGCTCGAGCGGACGCTCGATCAGCGCGTCGGTCGCGACGCAACCGCCGGCCTGCCCGACGGCCTGCATGTGGTGCTGTGCGGCACCGGTTCGCCTTTTCCCGATCCGAGCCGTGCCGGCCCCTGCACCATGGTCATCGCGGGCAAACGAATCTTCGTCGTCGATACCGGCGAAGGCGGTGCGCGCAACCTGATGCTGATGGGCCTGCCGGTCGGCCGGATCGAGCGCCTGTTCCTGACGCATTATCATTCCGATCATATCGACGGCCTCGGCCCGATGATGCTGCTGCGCTGGGCCGGCACGCCATCGGCCTCGCCACTACCGGTCGCCGGACCGCCCGGCGTCGAGGCGGTGGTTGCCGGGTTCAACCAGGCGCATGCCGCCGATAACGGCTATCGCACCGCGCATCACGGCCCTGAAATCATGCCGCCCTCGGGCGCGGGCGCCATCGCGTTCCCGTTCGCCGTACCGGTCGCCGGCAAGGGTTTGGTGATCCTCGACGATGGCGGGCTGAAGGTCACCGCCTTCCGTGTCAATCATGCGCCGATCTCTCCCGCGGTCGGGTATCGCTTCGACTATCAGGGCAGGTCGGTGGTGCTCAGCGGCGACACGATCTTCTCGCCCTCACTCGTCGCCGCGGCGCGAGGTGCCGACTTGCTGGTGCATGAGGCGATCCAGCCGGTGCTGGTCAAGAAACTCACCGCCGCGTTCGAGGCGCGCGGTATCAAGAATACGGCACAGGTGACGCGCGACATCCTCAATTACCATACAACTCCCGAACAGGCGGCGGACGCCGCGCGGCTGGCGGGAGTCAAGGCGCTGGTGCTCAACCACATCGTCCCGCCGATGCCGATGCGCTTCGCCTATGCCGCCTTTCTCGGTGACGCGCACAGACACTATAGCGGCCCGATCACGGTGGGAGAGGACGGTATGATGTTCAGCCTGCCGGCGCGCGGCACGACAATTACCGAGCAACGCCTGTTGTGACCCGCTCGATCACCTCGCTGATCATCGCCGCTGCGCTGCTTGCAGTGGCCGCGCCCGTGGCGGGCGATACGCCGCCCCCGCCCCCAGCCCCGCCTTTGTCCAAGCGCCCCAACATCGTCCTCCTGCTCGCCGACGATTGGGGCTTCAGCGATGTCGGCAGTTTCGGCAGCGAGATTCGTACCCCCAATATCGACAGGCTCGCGGCACAAGGTGTCCGCTTCAGCAATTTCCACGTTGCCGGGTCATGTTCACCGACGCGTGCGATGCTGCAGACCGGGGTGAGCAGCCACCGTGCTGGGCTCGGCAATATGCCCGAGACGATCCCGCCCGCCCATATCGGCAAGCCCGGTTACGACACGGTGCTGAACGATCGCGTCGTGACCATCGCGCAACTGCTGCACGACGCGAATTACCGCACATATTTCACCGGCAAATGGCATCTCGGCCGGACGCCGGGGAAATTGCCCCATGCGCGCGGTTACGACCGCGCCTTCGCGCTAGCCGATGCGGGCGCCGACAATTTCGAGGATAAGCCGATCCACGGCCTGTACGACAAGGCCGACTGGACCGAGGACGGCGTGCCGGCTCGGCTGCCCAAGGGCTATTATTCGTCGACCTTCATCATCGACAAGACGATCGCCTATATCGATTCCGGGCGCGGATCGGGAAAGCCGTTCTTCGCTTCGGTCAATTTCCTCGCCAACCACATCCCGGTGCAAGCGCCCGACGCCTATATCGCACACTATGCACAAGCTTATCGCGGCGGCTGGCGCGCGTTGCGCGCGACCCGGCGCGATCGTGCGATCAAACTCGGCATCGTGCCGACACACACGCCAATGGCGACGATGGCCGACACCAGGGACTGGAATGCGCTGACTCCAGCCGACCGTGATGGCCAGGCCCGCGCCATGGCCGCCTATGGCGCCATGGCCGAGGCGGCCGATCATGAGATCGGTCGGCTGATCGGTCATCTCAAGGCGAGCGGCGAGTATGACAATACGGTGTTTGTGTTCCTGTCCGACAATGGCCCCGAACCAACCGACCCGCGCAACCGGCTGATCAACCGGCTGGTGCTCGGCGCCTATTATGATTTCGACCCGGCTCATGCCGGGCGGCGCGGGACAATGACTTATCTCGGTCCAAGCTGGGCAAGTGCGGCGGCGGCACCGCTCAACGGCTATAAATTCTCCGCCTATGAAGGCGGCTTGCGCGTGCCGCTGATCGTCTCCTGGCCGGGCAATACCGCGATCAAGCCGGGCCGGATCGCGCATGGCTTCAGCTATGCAACCGATTTACCGCCGACTCTGCTCGCCTTTGCCGGGGTCGCACCACAGGGCGCGCGCTATCGCGGTCGGACGGTGGAGCCGATGACCGGCATGGACCTGATGCCGGTACTGACCGGCACCAGCGACGCCGCTCATGCTGCCGATCAGCCCCTGGGCTATGAACTGTCGGGGAACGCGGCTCTGTTCCGGGGCGACCATAAACTGGTCCGTAACCTGCCGCCGACCGGCGACGGGCGTTGGCAGCTGTTCGACATCGTGCGCGATCCCGGCGAAACCCGCGACCTTGCATCAGCCGACCCGGTGCGGTTACGCGCGATGCGGTCCGATTATGATGCCTTCGCCGCGCGCGATCAGGTCCTGCCGATGCCGGCCGGTTATACCGCCGACCAGCAAATCAACGACAATGCCTTTCGCCGCGTCGCACTACCCAAACTCAAGATCGCAGGACTGGTGATTGTCCTGCTTGCCGGGGGCCTATGGCTGGTCCGCCGGTGGCGCGCCAAAGCGACCGCTTAACGCCCGCCGATCCAGGTCGCGAGCGGCTGGCCGTCCTCACTCAGCGCGACCAGATCGGCGCGCCAGCCGGCGGCAATCCGGCCATGGCTCTCCGCGATACCAAGGAAACGGGCCGGATTACGGCTCGCCATGGTCAGCGCGTCGGCGATCGATACGCCGATCATCGCGCGCGTGTTGCGCACCGCCTGCGCCATATCGAGGTCCGATCCGGCCAACGTGCCGTCCTCGTTGACGCATACCCCGTCGATCACCTCGACCCGATGGCCTTGCAGCATGAAGCCCTTGTCGGTCTGGCCGACGCTCGGCATCGCGTCGGTCACCAGCATGAAGCGATCAGCGCGCTTCGCCTTGAGCGCGATGCGCAGCGTCGCCGGATGGACATGGCGGCCATCGACGATCAGCCCGCACCAGCAATCCTCATCGTCGAGCGCAGCACCGACCGCGCCCGGTTCGCGCGAAGTCAGCGGCGACATGGCGTTGAACAAGTGGGTGAAGCCGGTCAGGCCATGATCGAGCGCGGCGCGGATTTCGGCATAGCTGCCATCGGTGTGCCCCGCCGCGACGATCACCCCCGTGCCGACAAGCCGCGCGATCATCGCTGGCGAAGTCTGTTCGGGCGCCAGCGTGACCAATGTGCGCCCGCGCTTCAGCCCGGTGACGGTGGAAAATCCCTCGTCGTCCAGCACGATGATCTTGTCGGGGTCGTGGATACCCTTGCGATCGACGTTGAGGAACGGCCCTTCGATATGGATGCCGAGCACGCCGGGCACGCCCGCTTCGATCGCCGCATCGACCGCCCGGATACCCTCGCGCACCGTGGCGAGATCGTCGCTAATCAGCGTCGGCAGGAAACCGGTCGTACCATAACGCCGATGTGCCGCGCCGATCGTCGCAATCGTCTCGACCGTAGGCGCATCGTTGAACAACACCCCGCCGCCGCCATTGACCTGCGTATCGATGAAACCCGGCGCGAGAATCGCTCCATTCAGATCGCGGCGTTCGGCGCCGGCCGGGATATCGGCCTCCGGCACGACCGCGGCGATGCGCTCGCCCTCGACGATCACGGTCATGCCGTCAACCAGCGTGTCATCGATCAGCGTGCGGCAGTTGAGGAATGCGATGGTCATCAGATCGTTTCAGTCACTTTGCGCAGATTTGGCGGACGATCGGGGTCGAAGCCGCGCCGCACGGAGAGTGCATTGACCGCACGATAGAAGGACTGGATCTGCAGCATCGGCTGAATCGCTGGCGCTGCATCCTGCGTCGGCAGGGTCACCGCACCGGCAATCTCCATGCCCGCGCAAAACACCGCGCCGCCGCGCGCGACCGCCTCTTCGACCAGCGCATCGACGCCCTCGCCCGTCTCGTCATCCTGGCGGAACACGAGCAACGGGAAATCGGGACCGACCAGCGCCATCGGCCCATGGCGCACTTCTGCCGCGCTGAAGGCCTCGGCATGCAGGCCGCAAGTTTCCTTGAATTTCAAGGCCGCCTCCTGCGCGATACCCAGCCCCAGACCGCGGCCGATCACATAGAGCCCGCGCGACTCGGCGAGCCCGTCGACCAGGGGCGACCAGTCCGCCGCCCATGCCGTGGCGAGCTTGTCGGGCGCGCTCGCCAGCGCTTCCGCCAATGCCTCATCCCCGGCCCAGGCCGCAACGAGATCGACGATCGCGGCGAGTGACGCGATATAGCTTTTGGTCGCCGCCACACTGCGTTCGGGCCCGGCATGGAGCGGTAATGGAGCATCGGCCAGATCGGCGAGCGGCGAAGTGGCGTCGTTGACCATCGCTGCAAGATACGCCCCGCCTGCCCGGCCCGCTTCGACCGTGCTCAGCAAATCCGGGCTGCGTCCCGATTGCGAGATGGCGAGCAGCAACGTGTCGCCCATCCGCTGCGCCACATGATAGACCGAGCTGATCGACGGCGCGGCCGATGTCACCGGCACCCCGATCACCGTCTCGATCAGGTATTTGGCGAAGGTCGCGGCATGGTCCGAACTGCCGCGCGCGCAGGTCGATACCGCGCGTGGCGGCATAGCGCGGAGCCGTGTCGCCAGCGCGGCGATCACCGCCGCATTCGCAGCCCGCTGCCGCGCAACCACCACGCCCGCTTCACTGGCTTCGGCGAACATCAATGTCGATTCGGCGATGATGGTCATGCCAGCGCATTCAACTCCGCGACGAAATCATAAGCGTCGCCACGGTACCAGCTGTGCGTCGCCTCGATCGCACGGCCATCCTCGAGGAAACCGCGCCGTTCGATGAACAGGCCCGGTGCGCCCGCCTGGATATCGAGCAATTTCGCCTGTTCGGCGTTGAACAGCACTGCGCGCAAGCGCTGCAGCGCCCGCACCGGGCGATGTCCCGCCGCCTCAAGTGCGGCATAAAGCGAGACTCCGACCGCTTCCAGGCCCGGCAACCCGAAGCCCGGCACGGTAGAATATTCCAGCGCCATCGGTTGCTCGTCGGCGTAGCGGATGCGGTGGAAGCGGAACACGCGCGATCCCGGGCTGAGCCCCAGGGTCAGCGACTCGTCCGAATTCACCGCGCCCTCGGTCTGCGCGATCCATTCGCTGCGTGCGGTGCGTCCGCGCGCCGCCATATCCTCGGAGAAAGAGGTGAGCTTGGAGAATTGCTTCTCGACGCGCCCGCCGACGAAGGTGCCCGCGCCCTGGCGGCGAGTCAGCATGCCGTCCGCAACCAGCCCGTCGATCGCCTTGCGCACGGTGATTCGCGAGATGCCGAATTCGGTCGCGATATCGCGCTCCGGCGGCAACGCCTCTTGTGGCCGGAGCGCGCCCGCCTCGATCCCACGGCGCAACGCATCCTGCATCTGCTGGTAGAGCGGGGCACGGACGCTGTCGTCCAGCACGCCGATCTTTTCGGCCAGATTCATAAGCTAAACATCCCCACTCTGGCCCATTCCCCTGCCACCGGGCGCTCCCGGCTCGGCTCTTATAAGACCAATTAAATACCAGTTTCCACAACAAAATGCCCATTGCTACAGTCTGAGTGTAAAAAAGATGCTTGACGCTGTCATTGGTATGAAACATGTTCTGTGGATTGGTCTGGCATTGGTAGTCAATTGGCACCGTCAGATCGAATCAGGGCAAGGGCATGGGGAGATCGGCAATGACCGTTATACGACTTCTGGCAGCATCGGTGAGTTCGTTTGCATTGGCCGCCACCGCGCAGGCGCAGGACGTCCAGGCGCAGACCGCCGACACGTCCAGCACCGCGACGTCGAGCGCGGCGCAAAGCGAAGCTGAGAACAGCGACGACATTGTCGTCACCGGTTTTCGCGCTTCATTGGAAGCGTCGATCGCCACCAAGCGCAACGCCAATGCGATCATCGATTCGGTCTCGGCCGAAGACGTCGGTAAATTCCCCAACAACAATGTCGCCGAGGCATTGACGCTGGTTCCCGGTGTCACCGTCGATCGTCAGTTCGGCCAGGGCGAAAAGGTCTCGATCCTCGGTACCGACCCGGCGCTCAACCGCACGTTGCTCAACGGCCAGACGGTCGCCTCCGCCGACTGGTTCATCCTCGATTCGCCGGGCCGCACGTTCAACTATGCACTGCTCGCGCCGCAACTTGTCGGTCGGGTCGATATCTATAAATCACCCGAACCGCGCATCGACGAAGGGTCGATCGGCGGCACCGTCAATGTCGTCACCCGCAAACCGCTGGACTTGAAGCCGTTCACCGTCGCCGCCTCGGTCGGCTATCAGTACAATGACCGTTCCAAAAAAGGCGACGTTCAGGGGGCGGCACTGCTCAGTTGGCACAATGAGGCCGGCACCATCGGTATCATCGGCTCGTTCCAGCGCGCCAGGGATCAGCTGCGCCGCGATGGCCTCGAAACCTATGGTACGATCACCGCCAACTTCTGGAATGGAGCGAACGATGCGCACACCAGTTCGCTCGTGCAAGGGGCCAATCCGGCTCCGGGCGTGATCGGCACCGGCAACTGCACCGGCGCCTGCGCCACCACCCTTACCGCCAACCCCGGCGCCAAGAGCCCGAATGCGTTCGGCACCTCCTATTTCGAACAGGACCGCGAGCGGCTGACCTATTCGGCCGGGATACAGGTCAAGCCGGTCGATGAGCTGACCATCGGGTTCGACTGGCTCAAGATCGACGCCACCTATAACAATCTCAATCAGTCGATGTACGCGTTTCAGGGCAATACCTGGAACAGCGCGGGCGCGCTGAGCGGGATCGAGGTGAGGGACGGCATCGTCACCCAGGTGACGATGAAGAATGCACTCAGCGTGCTCGACGCACAATATCGCGTCGCCGAGATGCATTCGAACACCTATCATGGCGGCGCCAAATGGGATGGCGGCAGCTGGGACCTGAATGTCGAGGGCGGTTTTTCCAAAGCCGATGGCGGCACCAAGCGCCAGGTGTTCCTCGAATTCCTCAACCGGGCCGATTACACCGTCGATCTCAGCGGCGCACCCGGTTCACCCGGCTCACTCAGCTATACCGGCAATGTGCAGGGCAATCCCGCCGCGTTCACCACCGATCCAGGCTGGGGCGGTAACATGGTCGACAAGCCGACCAGCGACAAGGAACGCTACGGCCAGGTCGATCTCGGCTTCAACTTCGATGGCGCGATCAAGCGCCTCGCGTTCGGCTACAAATATCGCAAGCATACAGCGGCCCAGAACTATGCCGGCGTCACCATTGCCGGCGTGGCGGCATCCGCATCGATGTTCGATCCAAGTCAGGTGCGCGACAATTATCTGTCGGGCTTCAGCGGCGTGAACGATCAGATGACTGGTCGCTTTCACATCAGTGGCCCATCGATGGTCAACTATATCAATGGCGGGACATGGCTGCCGGCCGGTACCCCCTTCCCGACACCGTCGCCGTTCGCTGCGCCGGAGTTCGCCGCCGGCAACTGGCAGATCGATGAGACGATCAACGCGGCTTATGGTCAGGTCGATTTCGATGCCGGCTGGCTGCGCGGCAATTTCGGCGTGCGCTACGTCAAGACCGGCACCGACAGCGCGGGTTTTGTCTGCACGTCCGGCACGCCGTGCAATGCTCCGTCCAACTGGGTCTGGCAGAAGACCAATCGCAGCTATGAAAATGTGCTGCCGAGCCTGAACTTGATTGCCGATCTGAAAAAGGATCTGGTGCTACGCTTTGCCGCTGCACAAGTCATAGCCCGGCCCAATTATGCCGACTTGACCAACTTCTTCTGGCTATCGGATCAGATCCTGAGCGGCGAGGGCGGCAACCCCGATCTTAAGCCGTATCGATCGGACAATTTCAACGCATCGATCGAATATTATTTCGCGCCGCGAGCAATCGTGTCGGGCGAGATATTCTACAAACATATCAGCGACTATATCCTGAAGAAGAGCGCGCCCGAGCAATACTTTAACCTGTCGCAGGGCCACGTCACAACCTATCAGATCAGCCGCCCGTACAATGTCAGCTCGGCCAATGTGAAAGGCTTCGCCGTCGCCTATCAGCAAAGCTTGCCGTTCGGCCTCGGCATCCTGGCGAATTACACCTATTCCGATGCCAAGGGACAGAACGGCACGGATCTGCCTTACAACTCACGGCATCAAGTCAGTCTGAGCCCGTTCTTCGAACGTGGTCCGATCGCGCTCCGTACCACTTATACCTGGCGGTCGAAATATTTCACCGGGATCGATCGTGGCGATCAGATGTATGTCCGCGCCACCGCCAATGTCGACGCGTCGGCGACATATAACTTTACCAAGAATATCGGGCTGACCCTGTCGGGAATGAACCTGACCGACAGCCAATATTACGCCTATGCCAATACGCCGAGCCTGCCGCGCGGCGTGTACAAAAGCGGCCGTAAATATTTGGCCACGATCAACGTCAATTACTGATCCGCAAGGGAAGAACGGGCGGCGGATTCGGAAACCAGGTTTCCCCGCCGCCTTTTCTTTTGTCCGCATGATATAACCGTGCAGGGACGATTGAGCGGCGGATGAAACCGCCTAAGCTTGGTCCCAGCCGATTCCGGGAGCAGACGCTTGAGATATCCCAGCTGCCTGTTGCCCGCGCTGCTGGCCGGAGCCCTGGCCTTCATCCCCGGTGCCACCGCGAAGCCGGTCGCCTTGCTCCCTGCACCACAATCGCTGACCGCGGCGGAAGGCAGCTTCACGCTGACCGCCACCAGCGGCATCGCCATTCCGACGAGCGACGCCGGCGCGCGCAACGCAGCGGAGCGCCTGAGCGAAATGCTAGTGCGTACCGGCGGTCCAAAACTCACGATCAAGACTGGCGGCGCGGTCCGCTTCGAACGCGCCGCAGGCATTCCAGCCGAAGGTTATCGCCTCACCACATCGTCCAGCGGCGCGACGATCAGCGCGAGCGACGATGCCGGCCTGCTCTATGGCGCTGTGACGCTGTGGCAGCTCGCCCGCCCTGGAAAATCGGGGATTTTCATTCCCGCCGTCGCCATCACCGACGGCCCACGCTTCCGCTGGCGGGGGCTGATGCTCGACAGCGCGCGGCATTTCCAGTCACCCGAATTCATCAAGCGCTTGATCGACGCGATGGCGGCGAACAAGCTCAACACGCTGCACTGGCATCTGGTCGATGATCAGGGCTGGCGCATCGAGATCAGGAAATATCCCAGACTGACCGATGTCAGCGCCTGGCGCCTGCCCGCCACTGCGCCCGGCGCACCGCCGCTGCCGCGCATCGGCGGTTTCTACACGCAAGTCCAGATCCGCGAAATCGTCGCTTATGCGGCCAGACGCGGCATCACCATCGTGCCCGAGATCGAAATGCCCGGCCATGCGCTGAGCGCGATACGCGCCTACCCCAGGCTCGGTATGGGCGTGCCCTTGCCCAAGGGCGTTGAGAGCGACTGGGGCGTGTTCCCCTGGCTCTACAACACCGACGATACGACCTTCGCTTTCCTGCAGGACGTGCTCGACGAGGTCATGCCGCTGTTCCCGTCACGCTACATCCATGTCGGCGGCGACGAAGCGGTGAAGGACCAGTGGAAAGCGTCACCCAAGATCCAGGCGCAGATGAAATCGCTCGGCATCACCAGCGAGGACAAGTTGCAGAGCTGGTTCATCCAGCGCATCGGCCGCTATCTCACCGCGCACGACCGACGGCTGATCGGCTGGGACGAGATCCTCGACGGCGGCATCACGCTGGACGCGACGGTCATGTCATGGCGCGGCATTGACGGTGCGGTCGCTGCCGCCAAAGCCGGACATGATGCGATCTTGTCGCCATCGCCGATCCTGTATCTCAACCACCGGCAAGGCGTGACCGCCGCCGAGGGAACCGGGCGCGCCGAACTCATCACGCTCGCTCAGGTCTATGGCTTCGACCCCGCGCCCGCCTCGATCCCGGCCGAGCAGCAGCGCCATATCCTTGGCCTGCAAGGCAATTTGTGGACCGAGCATGTCCGCACCGATGCCGGTGCCGGCGAAGCGATCTTTCCGCGCGCCGCCGCGATTGCCGAGCTTGGCTGGTCGCCGGCCGACCACCGCGATTTCGGCGATTTCGTACGCCGTCTCGCGCCGCAGATGACGCGCCTCTCGGCGCTCGGCATCACGGCGAGCCCAGCGGTGTTTCGCCCGGTCGTGACGCTTTCGCCCGATGGAGCGCGGGCTCGCGTTACGCTTACCGGCCAGTCCGGGCTGCCGTTGCGTTACACCATCGACGGCACGCTGCCCGGTTCCGGCTCGGCGACCTATTCGGCGCCGCTCTCCTTGCCGGTTCCGACCCGCCTGCGCGTCGCCAGCATGCTCGACGGCACCGCGCTGCCCGGCGCGATCGACCTGCGGATCACCGCCGCCGCGCTGCGCCGCCGTGACGATACACAACTCAAGCTGTGCACTCAGGGCATCGCATTACGGCTGATCGACGACGCCCCGGCCAAGGGCCCGCGTGCGGCCTTCCTCACCGATATCGGCAATCCGTGCTGGATCTATCAGGCCGCACCGATGGACGGCGTGCGCGAGATCGCGATCGATGTCGGGCAGATGCCGTTCAACTTCCAGATCGGCCATGACGTGGACAAGATTCGTTTCCGTGCCCCCGCCACGCTGGCCGGTGAAGTCGAAGTCCGCGATGGCTGCGATGGCCCGCGGATCGCGACGCTGCCGCTCGGCCCCGCCGCGCACAATCGCGCGGTGACGCGCCTGACGGCCACGCTCAAGCCAATGAGCGGCGCGCATGATCTGTGCATCACCTACACCGCAAAAGGCGTGAACCCGCTTTGGGCGATCGGCGCGGTGCAACTGGTGACCACGCCGTGATCGTCCAGCTCCATGCCCCGATGACCGGCTGGGCGCTGCCACTCGATCAGGTGCCCGACCCGGTCTTTGCCGATCGCATGATGGGCGACGGCTTCGCAATCGATCCGCTGGATGGTGTGGTCCGCGCGCCGTGCGACGCAACGGTGATCGCGATCGCCCCGACGCTGCATTCGATCAGCCTGCGCCTTGCCAATGGCGCCGAGCTGCTGATCCATGTCGGCCTGGAAACCGTCGCGCTGGCTGGCGACGGCTTCGCCGCCCAAGTGCGCGATGGCGAGACGGTGACGCTCGGCCAGCCACTGTTGCTGGTCGATCTCGATTCCGTCGCCTTGCGCGCGAAGAGCCTGATCACTCCGATGACGGTGACTAGCGACGGCTATGCGGTGACGGTGCTTGCGATCGACGCGCGGGTGACCGCCGGCGATCCGATCGCCGAGGTCTCGCCGGTCGCGGACGGCGCTGCCACCGCCGATCTCGGCGAGGATACGGCGCATTGCACGATCCGCGTGCCGCTCGCCAACGGCATCCATGCCCGCCCTGCCGCACGCATCGTCGCCGCGCTGAAGCCCTTCATCGCTGAAGTGACGATCGTCGCGCACAATCGCCCGGCCAATGCGCGCAGCATCGTTGCGCTGCTGTCGGCGGGTATCCGGCATGACGACGAGATCGCCATCGGTGCACGCGGCCCCGACGCCCGCGCCGCGATCGCTACGGTCGCCAAAATGATCGAAGAAGGCATGGGCGAGGAGGCGCACGCACCCGCCCCGGCCCCCGCTCCCACTGCCGCTATATCGGGCGATGGCCTGATCCACGCCGTTCGCGCCGCGCCCGGCCTCGCCATCGGCCCGATCTTCCGGTTCAGCCCCGGCGATGTCGCGGTGGCCGAGCAAGGTGCCGGCATCGCGGCCGAAACCACCGCGCTCGATGCCGCTCGCGCCACATTGCTCGCCGCCGCCGGAGGGACCGCCGGTGCGGGCGCCGACATCGCTGCCGCGCACCGCGCGCTGATCGAGGACCCGGAACTGCTCGGCGCGGCCCAAGCCCTGATCGCGCAGGGCCGGAGCGCCGCCTTCGCCTGGCGCGGCGCGATCCGCGGCCATGCCGAGGCGATCCGCGCTACTGGCGACCGGCTGCTGATCGAGCGCATCGCCGACCTGAAGGATATCGAACGCCAGGTGATCGCGCTGCTCACCGGCAGCGAAGCAACCTTGCCGGTGCCGCCTAGGGGCGCGATCCTGATCGCCGACGAACTGCTTCCGTCGCACTTCGCCTCGCTCGCGGACGCCGGAATCGCCGGCATCTGCACCGCGTTCGGCGGTCCGACCGCGCATGCTTCGATCCTCGCTGCCTCGGCCGGACTGCCGATGCTCGTCGCCGCCGGCCCGGCGATCCTCGAGCTAAGCGACGGGCAACAGGTCGTGCTCGATGCCGATCGCGGCACGCTCGACCCCGCGCCGGACACGGCCATGATCGACATGATCACTGCGCGCCTGGCGCAACGAACCGATCGCATCGCAGCCGAAGCCGCCGCCGCGCTCGACCCATGCGTGATGGCCGATGGCACGCGAATCGAGATCTTCGCCAATCTCGCCAACGCCGCCGAGGCAGCGCACGCGGTCACGCTCGGCGCCGAAGGCTGCGGCTTGCTGCGCACCGAGTTCCTCTTCCTCGACCGCGACACCGCACCCGACGAAGCGGAGCAGCGCGTCGCTTATGCCGCAGTCGCAGCTGGGCTCGACGGACGCCCGCTGATCGTGCGCACGCTCGATATCGGCGGCGACAAGCCGGTCGCCTATCTGCCCTTCCCGCACGAGGAAAATCCGGCACTGGGCAATCGCGGCATCCGCTTTTCGCTCGCCCGGCCCGATCTGCTTGCCTTGCAGTTCCGCGCGATCCTTGCCGGCGTGCCGGCGGCACAGTGCCGGATCATGCTGCCGATGATCGTCGACGCCGGCGAACTCGCCGCGGCGCGCACGATCCTCGACGAAGCGCGCGCCGCGCTGGGCATCGATGCGCCGGTGCCGCTTGGCGTGATGGTCGAAACCCCGGCCGCCGCGATGCTTGCCGCCAGCCTAGCGCGCGAAGCCGATTTCCTGTCGATCGGCAGCAACGACCTGACGCAATATGCGCTGGCGGCCGATCGCGGCAATCCGGCGGTCGCGGCAAAGGTCGATGCCTTGCATCCGGCCGTGCTTCACCTGATCGCGCGCGCGGCGGAGGGGGGGCGGACGCATGGCCGCTGGCTCGGCGTGTGCGGCGGCATCGCCTCCGACCCGCTCGCCGCGCCGATCCTGATCGGGCTTGGCGTCACCGAATTGTCCGCGACGCCCACCGCGATCCCCGCGCTCAAGGCGGTGGTGCGGCAGCTCACCCTGGCCGAGTGCCGGACGCTGGCCGATCGCGCGCTCGCCGCATCGACCGCTGCCGAAGTCCATTCGTTGCTGCAAAGGACCGCCTGATGCGTCTCGGTCTCGACCGTCTCCAGCCGCTCGGCCGCGCGCTGATGCTGCCGATCGCGGTGCTGCCGGTCGCGGGGCTGCTGCTTCGCCTCGGCCAGCCCGACATGCTCGACATCGCCTTCATCGCCGCGGCGGGCGAAGCGATCTTCTCCAATCTCGGCCTGATCTTCGCGATCGGCGTCGCGGTCGGGCTGGCGCGCGAGAATAACGGTGCGGCGGGCCTTGCCGGCGCGGTCGCTTTCCTCGTCACGGTCGAGGGCGCCAAGGCGCTGCTCACCATCCCGCCCGACGTGACGGCGGCGTTTGTCGACCAGGCCGCGCGCGATCTCGCCACCGCCGCCTGGAAGGCGAAGGAACTGGGCAAGCTCAGCGTGCCGGCCGGCATTCTCTCCGGGCTCGTCTCGGGCTGGTTGTACAACCGCTATTCCGGGATCAAGCTGCCCGACTATCTCGCCTTTTTCGGCGGTCGCCGCTTCGTGCCGATCGCCGCCGGTTTTGCCGGTCTGATCGGTGCGGCGATCTTCGGCTTAGGCTTCCCGGCGATCGAGGGCGGGATCGATGCGCTGAGCCGCTGGGTGGTGAGCGCGGGGCCGTTCGGCCTGTTCGTCTATGGCGTGCTCAACCGGCTGCTGATCGTCACCGGGCTGCACCATATCCTCAACAATATCGCCTGGTTCATCCTGGGCGATTATCATGGCGCGACCGGCGACCTGAAACGCTTCTTCGCCGGTGACCCGAGTGCGGGCGCATTCATGAGCGGCCATTTCCCGGTGATAATGTTCGGCCTGCCCGCCGCCTGCCTCGCCATGTATCGATCGGCCTTGCCCGAACGACGCAAGGCGGTCGGCGGCATGCTGCTCAGCCTGGCGCTGACCTCGCTGCTGACCGGCGTGACCGAGCCGATCGAGTTCACCTTCATGTTCCTCGCGCCGATCCTCTACGTGCTGCACGCGGTGCTGACCGGGGTGGCAATGGTCGTGATGGATGCGCTCGGCGTGCGGCTCGGCTTCGGCTTTTCCGCCGGCCTGTTCGACTATGTGCTGAACTATGGCCTCGCCACGCGACCCTTGATGCTGCTGCCGGTCGGCGCGGCTTATTTCGCGATCTATTATTTCGCCTTCCGGTTCTGCATCCAACGCTTCGACCTGAAAACGCCGGGCCGCGAAACCGACCTGGCAATCGAATCGAGCGCTCCCGCGACATCGGGCGATCAGGCGGCGGGCATTGTCCGCGCGCTGGGCGGATCGGGTAATCTGGCGTCGATCGACGCCTGTACCACAAGGCTGCGGTTGAAGCTGGTCGATCCGGCGCAGGTCGATGAGGTCGCGCTGAAAGCATTGGGCGCGCGCGGCGTGGTGAGGCCGGGCGGCAATGCGCTGCAGGTCGTGCTCGGCCCGATCGCCGACCGGGTCGCCGGCGACATGCGCGCGCTGGCGCATGTCGCGCAGCCGGCGGCCGAAGCGCCAACAGCCGAACCGCCGATTGCCGGACCAGATGACGCATGGATCGCAGCACTCGGCGGCGCGGCGAATGTGCTTGAGCTGTCGATCAGGGCGGGCCGCGTTCGCGCACGAGTTGCCGACCCGGCAGCGATCCGGACCTCGGCGATCGACCGCGCCGCGCCGCGCGGCTGGAGCGAAGTATCGCCCGGCCTGATCCACGCACTGACTGAGCTTTAAGATGCTCTCAGGTAGAACCGGCTCCATCCGTTCAACTCAATGCACCTCTGCCGCGACCGACATTGATTCAACGCCGCTACCGATCATGCCAGCGTGGCGACGGATGGAAGGCTGTCCGGCCGACCATCTCGCTCTTTCTCATCGTCACCCAAAAATTGAACGGATTGGCGCCTGCTGTTCCGGCCATAACAGCATAGGATTCTTGCTGTTATGTGCTGTTCCGATGCTGTTATTCGATAACAGCATCGACGGGGGTCAAGCCGTTGGAAATCAGTCGGTAATTTAGCCGGAAACCCAACTTTAACAGCATCGGAAAAAATACCGGCCGATTAACAGCATAAACAGCATGCCGAATCACCGGCCGGCCGACCTCAGCTCGCCAGTGCGTTGCCCGCCCCGATGATCACGGTCGACGCGATCAGGATCGCGATGCCGAGCCGCACGAGGTTGCGCGTGCCGGAACTGGCCGTCGCCCATTCGCGCAACGCAAAACCCCAGAGCGTCGAGAACAGGATGATGCTCGCCATGTGCAGCGTCCAGGACGAGAAGCCGAAGCGCCCCATCTGGCTCTCGCCCATCGTGTAGAAGAAGAACTGGAAGTACCAGAGCGTGCCGCCGAGCGCGGCGAGCAGATAGTTGGCGCCAAGCGGCGGTGTGGCCGCGATCGTCCCTTGCGCGGTGCGGCCGACGAACTCGCCGGCGCTGCGGTTGCGCAGGATTAGGATCGCGCACCAGATCAGGTTGGTGGTCAGGCCGCCGAGCAGCACGATGCACAGCACCGGCAGCCCCTGCCATAACGGGTCGGTGCCCGCCGCCAGCGTCAGTGTGCGGATCGGCTGCCCCGCATCGAGCCCGAAGGCGAAGCAGCTCGACATCGCCCCCGAGAACAGCGCGATGGCAAGGCCGCGCTTGAGATTGAACTCGGCGACACCGACGGTCGCCGCTTCGCCGCTCGTCTCGCGTTCCTTGGCTTGGCCAGCGCGAGCGACGATCAGGATACCGATCACCGCCACGACGATCCCGAACAGCGTGACCTGGCCGCTGCTCGTCGCGGCAAGCGCGGGCAATGTGCCGCGAAAGATCGGTGGCCCGAGCGTCCCGATCACCGTGGTCAGCCCAAGCGCCACCGCCATGCCGAGCGACAGGCCGAGATAGCGCATGGTGAGACCGAAGGTCAGGCCGCCAAAGCCCCAGCCCGCACCCCAGAACCAACACCAGAACAGGGTTTCCCTCGGCACCGCGCCGATCACGCCGAACAGGTCGTGCGTTTGCAGGCTGGCGAACAGCCAGGGCATGACCAGCCAGCTGAACACGCCACCGGTCAGCCAGAAAATCTCCCACGACCAGCCCTTGATACGCTTGTAGGGGACGTAGAAGCTGGCCGAGGACAAGCCCCCGATCCAGTGAAACAGCACGCCGAGCAACGGGTTTCCGTCCATCATCCCCTCCGTTCAGTCTTTTACGAGAATGTCGGACGTGATCGCCGTCACGTCGGTCACCCCGGTCAGCGCCATCGCCACGCGCATCTCGGCGGCAATCAGTTCCAGCACATGCGCGACGCCGCGCTCGCCGCCACCGGCCAGCGCATAGGCCCAAGCGCGGCCGAGCAGCACGCCGCGCGCGCCGAGCGCGAGCATGCGCACCACATCGAGCCCCGAACGGACGCCGCCATCGGCCAGCACGGTGAGCCGGTCGCCGACCGCCGCCGCGATCGCCGGCAAGGCGCGCGCGGTCGACGGCACGCCGTCGAGCTGTCGTCCACCATGGTTCGACACGACGATTCCGTCCGCACCGAGCGTCGCCGCTTCGCGCGCGTCTTCGACATCGAGCGGCCCCTTGATGATCAGTGGTCCCGACCATTCGGCACGAATGAAGTCCAGGTCGCGCCAGGTCACGGTCGGATCGAAATTCGCCCGCATCCAGGCGAAGAAATCCTCCAGCCCCGTCTTGCCCGCGAGCACCGAAGCGACATTGCCAAGCCCGTGCGGCCGCCCACGCACGCCGACATCCCACGCCCAGCGCGGATGCAGCGCCGCCTGTCCGAACCGCCGCAGTCCGCCGCGCAAGCCAGGCGCGCCGGCCAGCCCCGAGCGCAGATCGCCATAGCGGCTGCCCGGCACCGGCATGTCGACGGTGAACACCAAAGCGGAGCATCCAGCGTCGCGCGCCACGGCCAGCAGTTCGCGCATGAAGCCGCGGTCGCGGATCATATAGAGTTGGAACCAGAAGGGCGCCGGGCTCGCCGCTGCGACTTCGGCCACGGTGCACACCGACACGGTCGACAAGGTGAAGGGAATGCCCGCCTTAGCGGCGGCACGCGCCGCCTGAGCCTCGCCGCGCCGCGCATTCATGCCCGCCAGCCCGATCGGGCCAAGCGCCACCGGCAGCGCCTGACGCGCTCCGAACAAATTGGTCGACAGATCGATCGAACCGACATCCCGTAACACGCGCTGACGCAACGCGACGGATTCGAGATCGGCGACATTGCGGCGCAGCGTGGTCTCTGCATAGGAGCCGCCATCGATATAATCGAACAGGAATCGCGGCAGTCGCGCCTTGGCCAGCGCGCGATAGTCGAGGATGTTCGCCGCCTTCATGCGGCTACCGCCAGGCCGGCGATGCGTTTGCGCCACAGGTCGCGATAGCCGGTCAGATCGACCTCGAGCGGCATCACCCGATCGAGCGCCGATGGCGGCGCCAGCGTCGCATCGACCAGGCGAAGCGCACCATACGAGACATCGTTATGTGCCGCACCGGTATAGACCGCGGTATCGGGGCGCAGCGAGGCCAGCGCACGCACGAACACCTGTGCCTCGGCGAACCGTCCCTCGATCAGCAGCCGATCGCGCGACCCGATCAGGTCAAGCGCGGCATCGGCGACCAATGCCGCATAAAGGCACGCGGCCGCGCGCACCGCATAGGGATCGTCGGGCTCGGCGATCCAGTCGCCCTCACCGGCAGGAAAGGGGCCCACCCCCGGCATCATCGACGGCAGCGCCATTGCGCCGGCCGCGACCACATCCTGTACCGCCGCGACCAGCGCGGGCTGGTCGGGCTTGATATCGACCCGGCGCGTGTCGATGCCGCTGAGCAATTCGATCTCTCGCCCGCCCATGAAGCGCGACGACGGCACCATGCGCCCGCGCACATCGACATTGACCAGGCAATCCCGCGCCTCGGGCAGGTCGGCGATATCGACCACCGCTTCAGCGCCCGGCGATCGCATCGCCACGAACCAGGTGCCGGTCGACAGGATCGTCGCCTCATGGTCGCCAATCTCGGCAAAGGCACGTGCGGCATGCAGCGCCGCGTTCGAATCATGCAGCCCGGCATGGATACGGACATCCCCCGGCAGCCCGGTCCGCGCCGCCATGGCGGGAGAAATGGCACCAACGACATCGCCGGCACGCGCGATCGGGGCGAACAACGCCGCCCAGCCGCGCCGCTCGGCCAGCTGCGACGGCCGTTCGTCCGCCGGACGCCACAGGTCGCTATGGCAGCCAAGGCTGGTCACTTCCGACACAGGCACGCCCGACAACAGCCACGCCCAATATTGCGCCCAGGGCAGGATCGTCGCACCCCGCGTCAGCAGCGCGGGATAAAGGTCGTCAAGCAGGTCAAGCTGTGCGCCGATATTGAGCCCCGCCGGCAGCGGCGGCGATCCGGTTGCAGCAAAGGGATCGCGGCCCGCATCATAAAGCGCGCGGCGCTCGGCAGGCAAGTTCTGCTCATAATCGATCGGCGGCACCGCTAGCCGCCCGTCGCGCAACACCGCGATCGCCGCACCATGCGCCACCGGCACGATCGCGCAGATTCGACCGAACGCTGCGAAATCACGCAGCACCGTCACCATCCAAGCCTCGATTCCGTCCGAATCAAGCGCGGTATAATGCGGTCCGGCAACGATCTCATTGGCGCGCGTGCGCCGTTCAAGCAGCGTCCCACCGTCCCACAAAGTGAGCTTTGACATCGTCTTTCCGACATCGAGCACCACCGTCAGCACCGCTATTTACCCCCGCCCTAGATTAAATCTGATCATTTTTTATCGAACGTGATTGTTTACGACCATAGCCTGTTGTAGAACGCCGTCAAACGAGAATGAGGGGATTCGACCGATGGCCGATCGTACGGCGCCACTCCCGGATGGGCCACTCCAGTCCGGCCAGAAAAACCTGGCATTCGCGGTGCCGGCCAATCTCTGGTCGGAAGCGACCGCAGCCGAGCTGTCGGCCGAGCATTTGCTGCTCTATCGCTCCAATCTGCTCGGCAGCGACCTGACCATCACCAATTTCGGCGGCGGCAACACCTCCGCCAAGCTGGGCGAGACCGACCCGCTGACCGGCGAGACGGTGAAAGTGCTGTGGGTCAAGGGATCGGGCGGCGATATCGGCTCGATGAAGCTGAACGGTTTTTCGACGCTTTATCTCGACAGGCTGATCGGGCTCCAACGCCTTTATCGCGGGGTCGAGCATGAAGACGAGATGGTCGGTTACCTGCCGCACTGCACCTTCAATCTCAATCCGCGCGCGGCGTCGATCGACACGCCGCTCCACGCTTTCCTGCCCTTTGCGCATGTCGATCATGTCCATCCCGATTCGGTCATCGCACTGGCCGCGGCGCAGGACGGCGAAGCCGCGGTGCAGGATATCTGGGGTGGCGCCGTCGGCTGGCTCGGCTGGAAACGGCCCGGTTTCGACCTCGGCCTGCGCTTGCGCGATCATGTCGCGGCCAATCCCGGCTGCATCGGCGTGGTACTCGCCGGGCACGGGCTGATCTGCTGGGCCGACACGTCGCGCGCCTGTTACGATCGCACCATCGGTCTGATTGCCGACGCCGCGGCCTATCTCAACACCAAGCTCGCGCTGCGCCCGGACTTTGGCGGCGAGATCGTACCGCCGCGCACCGCAGCCGAGCGCAAAGCGGCCGCCACGCAACTAATGCCGCGGCTGCGCGGGCTGATGACCGGCAACCAGTCTAAAGTTGGGCATTTTTCCGACGATGCCGGCTCGCTGCAATTCGCCAGCTCCGCCGATTTCGCACGGCTCGCGGCGATCGGCACTTCCTGCCCCGATCACTTCCTGCGCACCAAGATCGCGCCGCTCGTGCTCGACCCCGCGCAGCTCGACGACGATGCCTATCTCTCGGCGCAGCTCGGCGCGTATCGCGACGGCTATGCCGCTTATTATCAGCGCTGCGTCCATCCCGGCGACCCGGCGATGCGCGACCCCAATCCGGTGGTCGTGCTGATCCCCGGCATCGGCCGCATCACCTTCGCCGCCGACAAGACCACCGCGCGGCTGGCGGGCGAATTCTACGGCAATGCGATCAACGTGATGCGCGGCGCGGAGGCGATCGGCGGTTATCTCGGCCTGCCCGAGCAGGAAGCCTATGACATCGAATATTGGCTGCTCGAGGAAGCCAAGCTGCAGCGCATGCCCAAGCCCAAGTCGCTGGCAGGCAAGATCGCGCTGGTCACCGGCGGGGCGGGCGGCATCGGTATCGCCAGCGCGGAACGGCTGCTTGCCGACGGCGCCTGCGTGATGCTGCTCGACCGCGATGCCGAGACTCTGGCCGGCGCGCGCGAGACGCTCGAGCGCAAATTCGATACCGACCGCGTCCGCTCCTCGTTGTGCGACGTGACCGACGAGACGCAGATCGCGGCCGCCTTTGCCGATTGCGCGCGCGAATTCGGCGGGCTCGACATAGTGGTGGTCAATGCCGGCATCGCGTCCGCCGCCTCGCTCGAGGATACCAGCGTCGAGATCTGGCGCCGCAACTACGATGTGCTGGCGCAAGGTTATTTCCTGACCTCGCGCGAGGCCTTCCCGCTGCTGCGCGCAGCAGGCGGCGGGTCGATCGTATTCATCGGGTCGAAGAACGGCATCGCGCCGGCGACCAACGCTTCGGCCTATGCCTCGGCCAAAGCGGCGGCGCTGCA
Organism: Sphingomonas sp. So64.6b; assembly: GCF_014171475.1. Lineage (NCBI taxonomy): Bacteria > Pseudomonadati > Pseudomonadota > Alphaproteobacteria > Sphingomonadales > Sphingomonadaceae > Sphingomonas > Sphingomonas sp. So64.6b. Next base: position 4,336,657 of record NZ_CP048817.1, on the reverse strand, counting down.
TCTCGCGCGTTGTCTCGCATTGGAAGGCGCGCCGCACGGCATCCGCGTCAACACGGTCAATCCCGATGCGGTGATCAAGGGATCGCGCATCTGGGACGGCGACTGGCGCCAGGAACGCGCCGATGCGCACGGCATCGATTCGGGCGAAGAGCTGGAGGCGCATTACCGCAACCGCTCGATGCTCAAGCGTGACGTGTTGCCGGCCGATGTCGCGGAAGCCGTGGCCTTTTTCGCATCCGCGACATCGGCGAAATCAACCGGTAATCTGCTTAATGTGGATGCCGGCAATGCGCAGGCCTTTCCGCGCTAAAAGATTGATAATTGAGGGAGACCAAGGATGGCGAACGGCCCTGCGCTGACGCTCGACCAGATCGGCAGCCACAATGCCGAGCGCATCGATGCGCTGGCGGAGGATTATGCCGCGCTCGACCGCCAGTTGGCGCGGCGCGGCGTGGACATCGCGCTGGTTAAGACGGCGGTTGCCGGTTTCAGCGTCGCGGTGCCGAGCTGGGGCGCCGGGCGCGGCGGCACGCGCTTCGCCAAATTCCCCATTCCGGGCGAGCCGACCAACATCCATGAGAAGCTCGAGGATTGCGGCCTGATCCAGCAGCTCGGCCAGGTCACGCCGCGCGTCAGCCCGCATTTCCCATGGGACAAGGTCAGCGATTATGCCGCCTTGCGCGAAGAGGCGGCGAGCCTTGGTCTCGGCTTCGACGCGGTCAATTCGAACACGTTTCAGGATCAGCCCGGCCAGGCGCACAGCTATCGCAGCGGCAGCCTGTCATCGACCGATGCCGATGTCCGCGCCCAGGCGATCGACCATAATATCGAATGTATCGAGATTGGCCGCCAGCTTGGCTCGCGCGCGCTGACCGTGTGGGTTGGCGACGGCACCAACTTCCCCGGCCAGCAGCATCTCGGCCGTTCGCTCGACCGCTATCTCGATGCGGCGGCGCAGGTCTATGCCGCGCTGCCCGGCGACTGGCGCATGCTGCTCGAACATAAATTGTTCGAACCCGCCTTCTACTCGACGGTCATTTCCGACTGGGGATCGTCGATGATGGCGGCGCAGGAACTGGGTCCCAAGGCGATGTGCCTGATCGACCTCGGCCATCATGCGCCCAATGTGAATATCGAACAGATCGTCGCGCGGCTGCACAAGGCGGGCAAGCTCGGCGGCTTCCACTTCAACGACAGCAAATATGGCGATGACGATCTCGACGCCGGCGCGATCAACCCGCACCAGCTGTTCCTGATCTTCAATGAACTGGTCGAAGCGGCGCTCGAACCGCGCACCGGCTTCGACCCGGCTTATATGATCGACCAGTCGCACAATGTGACCGACCCGATCGAGAGCATGCTTTGTTCGGCCGACGCGATCGTCGGATCCTTCGCCAAGGCGTTGCTGGTCGACCGCGAGGCGTTGCGCGCCGCGCAGGAGTCGAACGACGCGATCATCGCCTTTCGCGCTCTGCGCCGCGCCTATGATACCGATGTGGCGCCGATCGTTGCCATGGCACGGGCAGAGGCGGGCGGGGCAATCGATCCGCTCGCGCTGTACCGCACGCTCGGCTGGCGCGAGCGCAAGGCGCAGGAGCGCGACACCGTGGGCCTTGGCGCCGGCATCGTCTGATGATCGGATATGCTTGCATCCGCGCGGATCAGGCGTGATACGCTGACGGGATCCTTAAAGGCCCTTTAATGCACGCAGAAGATCGCGACCGACTGATCCTGGAACTGATGCGCGAACGGGGATTCGTGTCGTTCCAGGAACTGGATCGCACCCTTGACGCATCGGGCGCGACCTTGCGCCGTGACCTCGACCGGCTGGAGAGCAGCGGCAAGATCGTCCGGGTGCGCGGTGGCGCGCGGCTGGTCGACGCGCCGGATGCGCCTGGCGGTAGCGCGGGCGCCAATGACGGCCATCTGCGCGGCGTGCCGTTCCACGAGAATGTCGAGCGCAACCGCGCCGCCAAGGAAGCGATCGGCCGCGCCGCCGCGGCCCTGTGCGGCGCGGGCGAAACAGTGATCATCGATGGCGGGTCGACCACGTTGCAGATGTGCCCGCTGCTCGCCCCGCTCGAGCTGCATGTCCTGACCAACTCGCTGCACATCGTCAGCGCGCTGATCGGCCAGCCCGGGACGCACATCTCGATGCCCGCCGGCACCTTGTTCCGCGAACAGAATATCCTGCTGCCGCCGTTCGACGATGACGGCATGAGCCGTTACCGCGCATCGAAGCTGTTCATGGGTGCCGCGTCGATCGGGCGGCACGGGCTGATGCAGACCGATGTCTTGCTGGTCCATGCCGAGAGGCGCTTGCTCGACCGCGCCGATGAAGTCATCGTGCTGGTCGACAGCAGCAAGTTCGGCGCGCCTGCCGGCCATGTCGTGTGCACCACCGACGAGCTCGACATCGTCATCACCGACGACGGCATCACCGACCGCGACGCGGCAATGATCGAAAAAGCCGGGATCAAGCTGGTGGTTGCACCGACGCGCTGAGTAACCTTCCTTCTCCCCTGTGGGAGACGGTGGCCCGAAGGCCCGGATGAGGGGGAGTGGTGTGCGGGGCATCGGCCGAAGTCCCCTCACCCTTCCGCCGCTTCGCGGCTCCCTCCCTCTCCCACAAGGGGAGAGGGAAAGTGGCTGATCACGGCACCCGCGCCGTCCCGCTAACCTCGATATCCTTGACCGTACGGATATCGTCGGACGCCGCGCCGATCATCAGCCGGTAGCGGCCCGGCCGCACCATCCAGGCCTTGGCCACCACGTCATAGGTGGCGAAGGCGCGCGGATCGAGCGTCAGCACGACCGATTGCCGTGACCCCGCGGGGATCGCGACCTTGGCGAAAGCCCTGAGCTGCTTGACCGGTTCGGTCGCGGCGCGATCGACCGGGGCGACATAGAGCTGCACCACCTCCATGCCGTCACGCTTGCCGGTGTTGCGCACCTCAAGCATGACCTTGGTCGCGGCACCCGCCTTGATCCGTGCCGGTGCGACGGCCTTGCCATAGTCGAAACTGGTGTAGGACAGCCCATGGCCGAAGGCGAAGAGCGGCGTCACCCCGCGCGCATCGAAGCTGCGATACCCGACCAGCAACCCTTCCGAGTAAGAGCTGGTGCCCGCATCCATCTTGATCACATCGTCCGCATCCCTGGCCGGAAAGGTCACCGGCAGCCGACCCGACGGATTGACCTTGCCGGTCAGGATACCGGCCAGCGCGGCCGGGCCGGACTGGCCGGTGAGCCACATATCGACGATCGCCGGCACCTCGTCCTTCCACGGCATGGTCATTGCCGCGCCGGCATTGACCACCACCACGGTCTTCTTGTTGGCGGCGGCAATCGCCGAGACGAGCTTGTCCTGATCGCCGGGCAAGTCGATCGAGGCGCGGTCATAGCCCTCGCCCTCGGTCAGGCTGTTCGAGCCGACGATCACGATCGCGGCGTCAGCCGACTTCGCCGCGGCAACCGCAGCGTCGAGCGACGGGCGCGGCACGCGCACGCCGAAGCTGAGCGATTCGTAGAGCGACTTGCCGTTCGTGTAATCGAGCTGGATCGGATAACCCTTGCCCGCCTCCAACTCGACCGTCGCGGTCCGGCGCGCGACCGGGAAGCCAATCACATCGCGATTGTCGGGCACCGACGGCATGGTCTTGTCGATCAGGGTCTTGCCGTCAAAGGCGAGCATGGCCTTGCCAGTACCGCGAATACTGAATTCGTAACGACCCGAAACCGGCGCCCAGAACAGGCCTTTCCAGCGCAGCGACAGATAATTGGCCGATTGCGGGCCGGCGACATTGCCGCTGATATATTTGACGAAGGTCGTCGCAACATCCGAAGCGACCGGTTCGCCGGCCTGGTCCGCCGCCGCAAAATAGCTTTGCGCGAGGCCGGCCCTGGTGCGATTCCCATCCATGCTGAACAATGCGGCATCGGCGGCGGGCGGCACGTCTTCGCTATCGACGCCGCGTTCGTACAGGATCTTTACGCCGGGCAGCGCCGCACGCAGCGCATCGAGCGGCGCTGCGATCGCATCGAATGGCTGAACCGCGGAACTGCCGCCGCCCTGGATGCGCGCCTTGGCCGCGTTCGGACCGATCACGGCCAGCGTCCTGATCGACGGATCGAGCGGGAGCAGCCCGGCATTCTTCAGGAGTACGATCGCTTCCTCGGCGGCACGCTGCGACACCGCGGCATGCGCCGGTCCACCGACCATGCCCTTTGTCCCGGCGGTGCCCTCGATCACGCCGCTGCGCACGATCAGGCGCACCATGCGCCGCGCGGTCTCGTCGATCTGCGCCGGCGTGACCTCGCCCGCCTTGGCGGCGGCGAGCAGCTTTGCGCCGAAATGCTGCGGCGGACCGGGCATCTCCAAGTCGAGCCCGGCATTGATCGCCTTGGCGGTGGTGTGCGTCGCGCCCCAATCGGACACGACAAAACCCTTAAAGCCCCATTCCTTCTTCAGCACATCGGTCAGCAGCCAGCTATTCTCACCCGCATAAGTGCCGTTGAGCTTGTTGTAGGAGGCCATCACCGACCAGGGATCGAGCGTCTTCACCACCGTTTCGAAGGCGGGAAGATAAAGCTCACGCATGGTCCGCTCGTCGACCACCGAGTTGGTGAAGAAGCGGTTGGTCTCCTGATTGTTGGCGGCGAAATGCTTGATCGAAACGCCGACGCCATTGTCCTGCACGCCGCGCACATAACCAAGCGCGATGCGGCCGGTGAGATAGGGGTCTTCGGAATAAGTCTCGAAATTGCGGCCCCAGCGCGGGGTGCGCACGATATTGACGGTCGGCGCGAGCAACACCGACGCACCATAGCCCCGCGCCTCCTCGGCGATCGCGCCGCCGACCTGTTGCGCTAGTGCCGGATTCCACGTCGCGGCGATCGCCACACCGACCGGGAAGACGGTCGCCGGCTGACCCTCGGGCGAGCGCACGCCGGTCGGCCCGTCGGTCATCTTGATCTCGGGGATGCCGAGACGCGGAATCGCCTGCCCGGTCATGCCGGTCGCGCCGGCCATCAACGAGATCTTCTCCTCGAGCGTCAGCCTGGACAGCAGATCGTCGACACGCGCCTCAAGCGGTGCGGCGGGGTTGAGGTAAAGCACCCTGTCTTCGGCGGTGGCGGGCAATGCGGACAGCGCGCAGGCGGCAAGCAATGCCGCGCGCGACGAAAAACGAAATATGGCCACTCTCCCGGTCATTTGATCGCCGCGAGATCGGCCGCGACCTGGGCCAGCTTCTCGGGGATGAGCGCGCCGTTGGAGAAGGGCACGACCTGGTTGAGGCTGGCGCCCTTGAACGAGTCGAAGCCGTCGAGCGTGGTCAGGCCGGGCAAATCCTTGTCGAGCACTGCCTTGGCGGCCGGATCAGCGACGAGATCGGCCAGCGGCGTATCCAGCGTATACTTGGCGCCGATGGCGGGCGCAGCCGGCGTCGCTGGCGTGGGGGCGGGGGCCGGCGCGGTCTGGGCCGAGGCAGCGGTGGCGATCGAAAGCGCGATCAGAGCAGCGGCATATTTCATTGGACTTCCTTTTCCTGGGATTGAGCGAGCTCGGCGACCATCGCCTCGCGGATGAGATATTTCTGGATCTTGCCGGTGACCGTCGTCGGAAAGGCATCGACGAAGCGGATGTGACGCGGAATCTTGTAGTGCGCGATGCGGTCGCGGCAGAAGTCGCGGATCTCGCCCTCATCGCCCACCGCATCGGGGCGCAGACGGATCCAGGCGCAAAGTTCCTCGCCCATGCGCGCGTCGGGAATGCCGACCACGGTGACATCCTCGATCGCGGGATGGCGGTAGAGAAACTCCTCGATCTCGCGCGGCGAGATATTCTCGCCGCCGCGGATCACCATGTCCTTCAGGCGACCGACGATGCGGCCATAGCCATGGGCGTCGATCACCGCGAGATCGCCGCTGTGCATCCAGCCGCCTTCGTCGATCACATCTGCGGTACGTTCGGCATCGTCCCAATAACCAAGCATCACCGAATAACCGCGCGTGCACAGCTCCCCGGTTTCGCCCGCCGCGACGATCGCGCCCGCGTCGTCGATCAGCTTGCATTCGAGATGCGGTTGGACCCGTCCGATCGTGCCGACGCGCGCCTCCAGTCCGTCGTCGATCGCGGTCTGGAAGCTGACCGGGCTGGTCTCGGTCATGCCATAGGCGATCGTCACGTCGCGCATATTCATCCGCTCGATCACCTGGCGCATCACCGATTCAGGGCAGCTCGCCCCCGCCATGCAGCCGGTGCGCAGCGACGACAGATCGACCGGCGTGCGGTCGAGCTCGGCCAGTTCGGCGATGAACATCGTCGGCACGCCGTACAAAGCGGTGCAGCGCTCGGCCTCGATCGTGCGCAGCACCGTCGCGGGATCGAAGGCTGGCCCTGGATAGATCATCGCCGCGCCGAGGGTGACGCTGGCCAGATTGCCCAGCACCATGCCGAAGCAATGATAGAGCGGCACCGGGATGCAGATGCGATCTTCCGGCCCCAGCCCCATCGCGCTGCCGACGAAATAACCATTGTTGAGGATATTATGGTGCGACAGCGTCGCGCCCTTGGGCAGGCCGGTGGTGCCGCTGGTGAATTGGATGTTGATCGCGTCGCGCGCATCGAGCGATGCGCCGATCCGCGCCAGCGCGTCATGGTCGGCGGCAGTGGCAAGCGCGGGGATCGCATCGAAATCGAGCCAGCCCGGACGGGTATCGCCGCCGATCTTGGCGACGACCGCCAGGCTCGGTTGCGCCGCCGACTCCAGCCGTCCCGACGCGCAGCCGGGTAGCTCCGGGCAAAGCTGTTCGACCATGCCGACATAGTCGCTGGTCCTGAATTCAGCCGCGACGACCAGCGCGCGCAGGCCGACCTTGGCGATGGTGAAGCCGGCTTCCTCGACGCGATAGGCGGGATTGATCGTGACCAGGATCAGCCCGGCACGCGCCGCGGCGAACTGGGTCAGCGTCCATTCCGCGCAATTGGGCGCCCAGAGGCCGATCCGGTCGCCGCGCACCATGCCGAGCGCGAGCAGCCCCGCCGCCAGCGCATCGGCGCGTTTGAGCAATTCGGCAAAGCTCCAGCGAATACCCTGCGCGACCGAGACCAATGCATCGCGCTCGCCCCAGCGACGCGCGGCGATGGCCAGCGCCTCACCGATACTGTGCTCGATCAGCGGCGGCGCATCGGCGCCCCGGACATGGGCAAGGGTCAATGGCGGCGACATCATTTCAGCTCGGCGCGACGCAGTCGAAATTGGCGGCATCGTCGGTCGACCCCGTCCCTTTCCAATGCGCGACCTTGGGGTAGGCGCAGAGCGGCCGGGTGCCGAGCGCCTTTGCCGGCAAGCCGATATAAGCGAATAACGGGTTGTCGTAGCGCGTCGCGACGATCCGTTCGGGCGCAGCCCCGCCCTGTCTCCACTGGTCGAGCGCGGTCAGCGGATCGAACCCCGTGGCGCCCGGCCCGCCCAGGCAATGCGACATGCCCGGCACCATGAACAGCCGGGTCGACGACGATGCCTGGCGCTGCGTGCGTTTGAGTTCCTCGAAATAGTTGATCGTGTTTTCCGGCGGAATCGCCGCATCGTACCAGCCGTGATACAGGATCAGCTTGCCGCCGCGCTTGTAGAAGGCGCTGAGGTCGGTGCCGGCGTCGAGGACGTTGGCGAACTTTTTCGCTGCCAGCCTGGGATCGGCGATCGGATCATAATCCGCCGGCTGCCAGTCGGGCTTCGCATGGACCATGTAGCGGTAGAATTCGGTCGCGAAGCGGCCATGCTGCGCGTTCGTGCCGGTCAGCCACAGATCCCAGGTACCGGGCACCGCCTCCGCGCCGGGCATATAGCCGGGGAAGATCGACTTGCCCTTGGCATCGACCGGGCCGCGATACAGCGCGCGTGCGGTTTCGACCTGCGGCGCGCTCAGGCAATTCGCGTCATCGCCCGCCCCCGCCTTGCATTGCAGGACGACGGGGTCGAAGCCGCATTTGCGCGGATCCTCGATGACCTTGTCGGCGACGCCGTCCGCCGCGTCGCATTTCGCCAGCGCGGCGGTCTGCAACAGCTTCAGCTTGGCATTGGGAATGATCGATTCGGGCTTGCCGAACGCGGCGCGGTGATCGGCCATGAAGCCGGTCATCAGCCGCGTCCATGGGTTGGCCGGCGCACCGGCGATGATCGCGTCATAATCGGTGGGATAACGCTGCGCCTCGTTCAGCGCCTCGCGGCCGCCGTCGGAGCAGCCGTGAAAATAGGCGGCGGCGAGCGGCTTCGGATAATAGGACGCGACGACCTGTTTGGCGAGCAGCGCTGCCAGGTGATTGGCGCGGTGACCGAAGTCGACGATCTTCTCGGGCTCATTCAACGCCCATTTCGCGTCGACGTCGGTGCTGAGATGTCCCATGTCGCTGCCGGTCGCGGCATAGCCCCTGGCAAGACCGGTACGCATGGTCAGCGCAGGCAGGGTCAATGTCCCGCCATAGCCGCCATTGCCGGCGCCGAGCAGCTTGCCGTTCCAGCCGGCGCTTTCGGGCAGCCAGACCTCGATCTTCACTTCCGAACGCGGTGTGGGCTTGAGTACCGCATGGACGCGGCAGAACGTCGCCGGCGCAGGCAGGCTGGGCTTGCCGGCCTCGGTGGTGATCGACTCACCCTGTTTCACCATCACGGCGCTGTCGATCTTGCCATTGGCGATGGTCAGGCCGGTCAGCGATCCGCACGATCCCGCCGGCGCGGCGCGGACGCCCTCGACAGGCGCCAGAACAGCAACTGCCGCCATGCCCATGGCAGCACCGCCGAGCAGCGCGATACTCAATCTGGGGGTCATTTGCGGAGATATCCTTTCGCGTCGAGCCATTGCTGCAGCCGTTCGGGCCAGGCGTCGGAGGCCTTGCCGGTTTTCGCCATACCAAAGCCGTGACCGCCATTGGCGACGGTGACATAGGTCGCGTCACCACCCGCCGCCTTCCACGCCTTTTGCAATTCTTCGGCTTCCGGCCGAACGATCGGATCATCATCGGCAACCAGGTCGAACAAAGGCGGCGCATTGGCCGGAACCGGCGCGTGGCCGGCGATCAGGCCGGGATAGATCGTCACGAGAAAGTCGGGACGGCTGTCGGCATGATTGGCGAGCGTTGCCCAGACCGAGACCGCGCCACCGGCGGAAAAGCCCATCAGGCCGACCCGGTTCGGCTTGATCTTCAGCTGCTTCGCATGGGCGCGCACATAGCGCACCGCCTGCTCACCATCGGCAGTGACCAGCGGCTGGAGCGGGTCGATCGCGCGCATCATTGCCGAGCGATTGAGCAGCCGGCCGATCAGCGCTCTCTGCACATCGTCACCGGTCGCGATCAGCCGGTATTTCAGCACGATCGCGGTGACGCCCAGGCTGTTGAGCCATTTGGCGACCGCAATGCCTTCATTCTCGATGCTGAGGAGGTGAAAGCCGCCGCCGGGCGCGACGATCATCGCGGTGCCGTTGGCGGTCTTGGGATCGGCCGGATAGATCAGCAGTCCCGGCACGGTGACATTGCGCATGATCGTGCCCGGATTGGACGCTCGCAGCTCGGTGACCTCGGCGGGCATGTCGGGCAGGCTGCCCGGCGCGCCCTTGGGCCAGAGCGGGATCACCGTCTTGTCGATCGTCGTCGGCGTACCGGCGCTTGCACAGGCGGCCAGACTCCAGGTCGCGGCCAAGCCAAGCGCGATGGCGCCGCCCAGGATCGAACGGCGCATCGAACGGCGCATCATTTCTTTTCTCCATCACGAAGTTTCGCCAGCGCATCCAGGCCGGCATCGGCGGCGGGATGCATGGCGGTCTCGCCAATGCCGATATGCAGCGCGACTGGCGCCTTGGCGGTGTAACGATCCCAGCGCGGAGCGCCCTTGCTGTTCGGGTCACCCGCCCTGGCGAAGTCGCTCCAATAGGTCGACACCAACGCCGCTGCCGCCCGATCGGCGGCACTGGGCGCGGGCTTCAGCGCATCGAGCGTGTCGAACACATAGTTGATGTCGGAGGCATGCGGCGCGCCCTTGAGTTCGGCGCGCTTGGCCTCGGCCACATAGCCGAAGCGATAGACCCAGGTCGGGTTGCCGTTCGCGGCATGACGCCGGGCGAGCGCGATCGACGGCTCGACGAACACCATGTCGCCGGCAATGCGATCATCGAACGACGCGCCATACGCAGTGCGCAGCGCACTGACATCGCCGAGCGGCTTGATGATGCCGGCGGTCGCGGGCCCCTTGAACGGTGCGGGCAGAAAGCCGAGCTCATCGCTGTTCGCGCCGACGATATAGGGGATCCGTGCTTCCTTGCCCGCCGCGAAGATCGCATCGACGCTGTCGGTGACGATCTGGCCGTCGGTGATTCCGCCGGAGTAGGTCGCCTCCTCATTGTTGAGCAAGCCGATCTTGCCGCGTACGATATCGGTCGGGATCGCGCGGAGCGACGCGGCATCGTCGCCAGCGCCAACCGACTTGGCAAAGGCGATGCCCTTGACCTCGGCAGTGGCGAGGTCGGGCCATTTGTCGCGCCCGCCGCCTGACGAGGCGATACCGCGCACGAACAGGCCGTGCGCCAGCGGCGAAGCCATTAGCCGGTTGACCGACTGGCCACCGGCGGATTCGCCGAAAATCGTCACCTGCGCCGGATCGCCGCCGAACGCGGCGATGTTGCGCTTGACCCAGTTGAGCGCGGCGATCTGGTCCAACAGGCCCCAATTGCCGGTCGGCGCGCCATTGGCTTCCCTGGTCAGTGCGGGATGCGCGAAGAAGCCAAGCCGGCCGATGCGATAGGTGAAATTGACCACCACCACGCCGCGCTTCGCCAGCCGCACGCCGTCATAAGGCGGCGACGCGCCCGATCCGTTGACGAAGGCGCCGCCATGGACCCAGACCATGACGGGCAGGCCCCTGGCTTTTTTGCCGGCGCCCGGTTTCCCCGGCTTCGGCGTCCAGACATTGGCGTAAAGACAATCCTCGCTCATCGGCTGACCGCTCGTCGCGGCATCGCCGGGCATCCAGGTCTGCGGGCAATCATTGGCGAATTTGGTCGCGTCGCGGGGAGCGGACCAGCGCACCGCCGGCCGCGGCGCGCGCCAGCGGAGATCGCCGACCGGCGGCGCTGCATAGGGAATGCCGCGAAACACCGCGATGCCGTCCGCCGTCAGACCCTGAAGCGCGCCGGTTTCGACCGTGGCGGCAGGAGTGGCTGGGGTCTGAGCCTGAGCCGAAATAGCGAGGCATGATGCGATCAACGCGGCGAACCCGTAGCTGCGCGCGAAACTCATTGGCTTGCTCCCGCTTCGAAAACATGACGCCCGGCCGCGACCGAGTAGACCGCAAAGCCGGTGGTGGTGCGCACCAGTGTCGCATCCTTTGCGGCACTGCGCACCGGCCCGAAGCGTAGCGGGACCCAGATCTCTCCGCTCGTATTGGCGGGTATCTCCGCCGTCAGCGTCAGCACACCATGCTCGACCGTCCATCCGGCCGCGGCACGACCGCGGATCGTGTCCATCGTTGCACTGGCCGAAGCGAGTCCGGCGGGGATTTCCGGCCGTACCAGCACGCTGGCATAGCCCGGCTGGCCCGGCCGCAAACCGGCCAGGCGCTGGCGCATCCAGTCGGCGATCGAGCCGAAATAATGATGGTCGCGCGAGCGGCTTTCGAGGCTCCAGCTTTCGAACATCGTGCCGTGCCCGTTCTTGATCCACCAGCCCCAGCTCGGCTCGTCCGTGCGCGTCGCGACCTTGTAGGCGAGATCGGCATGGCCATGATCGCTGAGGATTTCGAGCAGATAGCGCGTTGCATAAACGCCGGTGCGCAGCCCGTTCTTCTCGACATCGGCAGCGATCGTATCGGCCACCGCTTGCTCCGCCCCGTCCGGCACCATGCCCATGGCGAGCGGCAGGACATTCTGGATCTGGGTCGGCGCACCCGCCACGCCCTTGGCATCGGTCGTGCGGTAATGCCGTGCCGCGCCATCCCAGTAGCGCCGGTTATAGGCATCGCGGATGTTGCGGGCGAGCGCGCCGTAACGGTCGGCATCGGCCTGCTTGCCGATCACCGCCGACGATTTCGCCAGCAAATCGGCCTCGAGGAAATAATAGGCGCTGGCAACCGCATCGATCCCGCCGCCGCGCTGATTGAGGAAATCGGCCGCGCCGGGCGGCGACCATTCGCTCAGCTCAAAGCCTTCGCGGCGATACTCGGGCGCCTTGAACCAGCCGCCGGTATAATCGACCAGCCGCGCCTGCGCGTCGTGCATCCGTTCGAGGATGCGGCTGTCGCCATAGCTGGTGTAGAGTTCCCAGGGCAGGATCATCGTCGCCACGTCCCAGGGCGGGGTCGGGCCCCAGATCATGTTCCAGCCCGGGCTGTTCTCATAACCGTAAAGCGGGGTCGCGGGCACGATCTCGGGAATCTCGCCCCTGGCTGATTGCGCGTCGCGGAAATCGCCGAGCCATTTGGTCCAGACGCGCGCGACATCGAGACTGCGCGCCGCCGCTCCGGCCGAGGCTTGCGCGTCGCCGGTCCAGCCATTCTTCTCCAAGGTCGGCGTGTCGGTCTGGAAACCATGCATATTGTTGCGGATCGTCGCGATCGCCGCCGCGTCGATCTGCATCAGCAGTGTATCGCTGCTGCGGAACTCGCCGGTCGCCGCCACTGCGCTATGCGCGATTCGCGCGGTCAGCGCGTCGGGGCCAGGCGTACCGGGAAAGCCGTCGAGCTGGACATACCGAAAGCCGCGATAACCGAAGCGCGGTTCCCATTGCTCCTCACCACCGCCCGCCAGCGTGTAGCGATCGGTCTGCAATTGCGCGTCGATCAGCCCGGCCGCTGGTATGACCAGCCCGTCATCCCCAATGCGTTCGCTGGACAGCATCGACACCGTCTGGCCGCGTGGACCCGACACGCGCAGCGCGGGCCAGCCGGCGATGATGCGACCATAATCCAGCACCCAAATGCCGGGCCGGACTTGCTTGATCGTGACCGGCTTGAGATCGGCGACCGGGGCGATCGGCTCGACATTGGCGGCGACCAGCGTGCCCGCCGGTCCATCGACGATGCGCGCAGATGCCCAGCGGCGATCGGCAAAGCCGGGCTTGTCCCAACCGTTCGGATGCAGCCGCGCGTCATAGCGCTCGCCGCGATAGATCGAGTCGGCCAAGGTCGGCCCGAAGGCGGTGCGCCAGCTCGCATCGGTCGCGATGCGCTGGCTCGTTCCATCGGCAAAGTCGATCTGGAGCTGCGCACGGAGTGCCGGGTCGCCGTGCCACGGCGCTTGCTGCCAATACCATTCATTGGGATCGGTCAGCCCATACCAGCCACGCCCGAGCTCAGCACCGATCGCATTGGAACCGGGGCGCAGCGCGGCGGTTACGTCATAGGTCTGATAGAGTACGCGCTTGTCATAGGCGGTATAACCGCTCGCCATCGCCGACGCGCCGATCACCTGGCCGTTAAGGCTGAAGCGCGGCCAGCCGGCGCCAGCGACATAGAGCCGTGCGCGGGCGATCCTCTTGGCCGGCAGGGTGAAGGCGCGGCGCAGCAGCGGGGCTGGCGCTTCGATCGGCAGGACGATATCGACCTTGGGCACCCCGCCCGGCACGGCCAGCCCGTCCTTCGTGACATCGCCACCGGTAAAGGCATTGTCGTTGGCCACAAAGCGCGTCTCGAACGGCGTGGTTCCGGTGATGCGGACTCGGTGGATGATCGCGGCGCCGGGTTCCTTCGCGGTGAAACCGATCGTGCCATGCGCGACCGATGCGTCGGTCAGCGTATCGACCGTGACGCCGTCGATCGCGGTGGTCAGCCGGTCACCCGCCGCAGTGATCGACACGATATGCCGCCCATCTCCCAGCGCCTTTGCCGGCAAGGCTACACGTTTCAACTCAGTCACCTTGACTGCCGATGATGTGCCGCCGGGATAATGCCGGACCTGCGCGACCAGCGCCGGCCCCTTGTCGGTCCGGGCGAGCGTCCAGACATAGGCCTCACCATAGGTCTTGCCGATCGGCTGAGCACGGAACAACAGGTCGACCGACTTGCCGGTCAGCGTCAGGTCGGCGGTGAAGGTGAAATCGCGCCAGTCGTGATCGGTGCGCTTCGGCCCCGCGATCCAGCTCGCCGTCCAGTCGGCGGGCTTGAGCAAGCCCATTTCCCACCAGCCGGGCGCGCTCCAGCCGCTCGCCTTGCCAGCTTCGTCCCAAGTCTGGACCTGCCACACATAGCGCTTGCCTGATTCGAGCGCCGGGCCGGCATAGGCGATCTGAGTGCTGGCGGATGAGGTGACCTTGCCGCTGTCCCACAACGCCCGATCACCCGTCAGCGCATCCGCGCTCTCACCGACGCGGATTCGATAAGCGCTCTGCCGCGCCACCGGCGAGTGCCAGGAAAGACGCGGCGCCGGCTCGTCGAGCCCGAGCGGCGCGGCGCTATATTCGACGCGGAGCGCATCGGGCGCCTCTGCGGTCGCGGCACGAACACCGCCAGCACAGACCAGCGTGAAGCACAGCACCGCCAGTGTCGTCAGCCCGTAGCGATGGCGGCCGCGCACAGGCGAACCGCCACTCGTGATCCGATAGGCCGGCTGACGCCGCACGCGACTCTCCTCACACTCTGGTACGAACATTATCGCTACGAATCGCCGCCGTCACATCGCTGCGGCGGCGGCCGCCTCAATTCCCTTTGTCCACTGCCACGGCATCCCCTTCAGAACTTCTTGCGCAGGCCGATCGAGACCAACCGCCCGAGCGTGCTGCCATTGGCATAGCCGGCCAGTGTGTCGGAAAAGGGCGGATCACGATCGAACACATTGTCGACATTGAGGGTCAGCATCGTGCCCTTGAGCGCACCCTTGTCGGGCAGTGCGTAGCTGAAGAACAGATCAACGGTCGTGAATGAGCCAATCCGCGACTGGTTGACCAAGCCGAGGATCGGATAGCCCTGGCGATAATTCAGCTTGGCCTGCGCGGTGAAGTCGCTGATCGTACCACCCGCATTTGCCACCAGCGCAAGCCGACCGGTGCCGTTCTTCAATTCATCCGAGAACGGATCCCCCTTCACCGCCTGGTTCTTGCGGCTCAGCGTATAGGTGCCACTGACGCCCAGATTCACCGAGCCAAAGCCGGTAGGGCGCAGATAATTCACATTGAAATCGATCCCGCTGACCTTGATCGCGCCGATATTATTGCGACGTGCATCGATCAGCACATAGGGCGCACCAAGTGCGTAAAGCGACTGGATGCTTGGTGCACCATTCAGTGGCAGGTTGCCGACCGCCGCCAGCGATTGCTGAAGTGTCGGATTCAGAATGTAGAAGCTCGAATAGCCGGGATTCGAATATAGGATCGGCGACGTGAGCGGAGGAACCTGGATCGCGTCCTTGAAGTTCACATTGTAATAGGTCGCGCTGACGACGAGCCCAGGCGCGATGGTCGGCTTCCAGTCGAAACCGGCGGACCAGGTATTGGCGGTTTCCGGCTTCAGAGCGGGATTACCGCCGGCAAGGATGATCGTGGGACGCGCCAAATCGCTTGTCGGGCTGCCGCCTGCACGGAACGGGCTGAACAACAAAATCTGCGCGCGCGAATCCGATGTGCTGGTCGTATCCGCAAGACTCGGCGCATGGAACGATGTGCCATAGTTGCCGCGGATCGTCAGTTGATCCACCGGCTTCCAAGTCACCCCGACCTTGGGATTGGTGGAGCCGCCCTGATCGCTGTAATCGTCATGGCGGATCGAACCCGACAGATTGAGCTGACGCAGCCCGGGCACGGCATTGTCCGCCCCGAAGATCGGGATCAGCAGTTCAGCAAAGGCCGACTTCACGTTACGCGACGAGAAGGACCTGATGGAGTTGGAAAGATCGCCGCGGGGACTTTGACTGATCTGCGACTGAAGGTTTTCATAATGATATTCACCGCCTATCGCGAGGCGGATATCGCCGCCCGGCAGTCGCGCAAGCGACCCATCCAACACGAAACGCGCCTCGGCCAGCTCCTGCACAGCGTGTCCATAATTCTGGAAGTCGCGGATCGCCGCCAGCACCGCCGGATTGGTCGCGCTCAGGTCATAAGGATTGAGCGCGGTGGCAAGCGTGGTCCCGGCAAGCGCATTGGTCGCCGCCGTGGTGTTGATCGTGTTGTCGAGGACCAGATTGTCGCTGCGCCCGAAATTCGCCTCGGTGCGCAATTGCCAATTATGGCCGAGATCGAACTTGAAGCTTGGCGTCACGCCATAGGAGTCGAAGCGGGATTTGCTCGTTACCGTGGGACCGAACACGTCATCGAACGAGATGGAGACGGATTGTACGAAGGACTGAAACGGAGGGGTACCAACGGCTTGGAAATAGGGATTTATCGGCCCGAGCTGCCCGAGCAGCGTTCTCCCCCAGATCAAGCCCGTGATACCCGGTTGTTGCGTCAGTGTCGTCGTATCGCGGCGCGACCAATAAGCGGTCGCCGAGAATTCAACATGATCCGAAAGATGCTGCGTCAGCGACGCGAATACCGTGTGACGCTCTTCACGCGGATAGAAATCCGAATTGGCGTTGGTATCGCATTTGTTGACAGCGCCCCGCACCAACCCAGGCATGGCATAAGGGATATTCCCCGGCAGGGGAAACAGGATTGGAACGCCCGTAAGGGGATTAAGGGGATTGTCGATCACGTTCCCCGGTGAGCAAACCTGCGAGCGGAAATCCTGTCCGCCACGACCGCTATGGTCGGCATTGGTATAGTCGCGATCGCGATTCTGAATATTGTCGTGCCACGCATAGGCATAGGTGACGAGCAGCGATCCGCTGCCCCAATCCTTGCCCGCCGTCAGGCTGCCGTCGATGGTCTGATAATTATCGGCAAGACCATAGCGGGCATTAGCCGCAAGACCATTGAACCGGCTGCGCGTGATAAAATTGATGACGCCGCCGATCGCATCCGATCCGTAGATTGCCGAACCGCCATCGGGCACGATCTCGACCCGGTCGATAACTTCCGGCGGCAGAATTGATGGATCGACCGTGGTCTGAAGGACACCAGCACCAACCATGCGATGACCGTTGAGCAGCACCAGCGTGGAGCTTCCGCCAGCCGCCGCGAGGTTGCGGATATTCGGCCGAACGATCGGCAAAGCGAATGATCCCGTGCCGACCGGGACCGTGCCGAAATTGCCCACCTGGGGAACATCGGCGAGCAGATCATTGGCGGACGCCGCGCCGGATTTCAGGATATCCTCGCGCGTCACGCCGACAACGTTGGTGCCGACCGGCGCGACGCCGCGCAGCAAAGTGCCGGTGACGATGATGTCGCTATCGTCCTGAATCTGTTCGGGAGCGATTTCCTGCCCGTCGGCGATCGACTCTGCGGGTGGTGCGGTCTGCGCGAAGGCCGGGCCGGCCATGACACCAATCGCCAGCGCCGCTGCGGAAACGCCGGCGCGAAACGCGCGGACGCCCGGCGACAACGTGATACCACTCTCAGGCCGCTTGATCATTTAATCCTCCCCAATCGGCGGGCCGATAAACCCGTCCTGTCATGCTGACTGCCGCACCGGTTTTTCCCGGCATCCGTTCAGCGCAATATCGTGGCGTCATCCACGCTCTTGTCAGCTCCAAGCATTATTGCTCTTTCACGATCACGTCAACGATCATTTTCGATCATTACGTGACGGAAATGGATGCGCGGAGCGGCACCCCGTTTGACCGTTGGCTACCTGTTGGGCAGGGTCGGCTGATGAGCAAACCGACATTGTCGATCATGACGGTGTCGACGTTCGGCCTGTCGCCTCAGCGAGACAGCTGCAACCAGTCCAGTCCGAAACGCGCAAGGTATTTGCGCAGCCGATCGGCATCATTGGACGATGCGCGTCGCGTTCGCGATGCCGAGAACAGGGTCCGGCCCGCTTCGGACAGCGACCGGCTACGCCGGCAGACGCCCGTGACATGGGCGAGTTGCACCCGGTCGAATGGATCGAGCGCGTCCAATGCCGCCGGGTCGAGCAAATCGTCAAGATCGTCGCCCTGCTCGCCATCGGCGGCCCATAGCCGGGCCAGTCGACCGATCTCGGCATCGACGCATTCAGCATCGATCCTGCCCTTGGGCGAGAAGGTCGCCATGCGCGTAACGCTTGCCGCGAGGTCGCGGAAATTGCCCCGCCACATCGCGGTGGGCGCGGTCGCAAAGGCAAGATACCGCTCGCGCGCTTCCTTGTTGAACGTCACGCGCGCGCCTTCGCGCTCAGCGAAACGATCGAGCTCATAATCGAGGTTGGGCGCGATGTCCTCGCGCCGGTCGGCGAGGCCGGGCAGCGCGAAGGTCCACAGGTTGAGCCGTGCGAACAGGTCGTCGCGGAATCGCCCCGCGCCCACCGCACGGCCGAGATCCCGGTTGGTGCCGGCGATAAGCTGGAAATCCGACGCCGATTCCTTGTCGGCGCCGACCGGCAGGAAACGCTTATCCTCGATCGCGCGCAGGATCATCGCCTGCTCGTCGAGCCCGAGCTCACCGATCTCGTCGAGGAACAGCATGCCGGTATCGGCGGTGCGCAACAGGCCGAGCCGATCGGCGGCCGCCCCGGTGAACGCGCCCTTTTTGTGCCCGAACAGCGCGGACATCGCGCCGTCGCCTTTAAGCGTCGCGCAATTGACCTCGACGAACGGCCCTTTCACCTGATGCCGCGAGCGTTTCAGTTCATAGATACGCCGCGCGAGTTGACTCTTGCCCGCCCCGGTCGGCCCCATCAGCAGCACCGGCGCACTCGATCGCACCGCGACCTGCTCGATCTCGTCGATCAGCCGGTTGAACGCGGCGTTCTTCGTATCGATGCCCGATTTCAGGAACGAGGTGCTGTCGGCGCTGACTGCGGCGAAGCGCGTCGCGATGCTGTCATAGCGCGACAGATCCAGGTCGATCACGTTCCAGCTGCCCGGCGCGTTGGTCGGCGCGCCGCGATGCGGCTGGGTCTGCAGCAGACGGCCGGGCAGATAGCGCGCCTCGCTCAGCAGGAAGAGGCAGATCTGCGCGACATGCGTGCCCGTCGTGATGTGGACGAGATAGTCCTCGACATCGGGATCGAACGGATAGCCCCGCGTGAAATCGAGCAGCTTGCCGTACACTTCTTCGAAATCCCACGGGTCGCGGAAATCGATAAGGTGGCGATCGACTGTCGTCTCGGGTGAGACGCCGATGATGTCCGAGGCGATATACTCGGCGAGTCGCGTATGTGACGCGCCATGAAGCATGACGAAACGATCGACGCGCAAATCTTCATGCATCGTCAGCCCGACCGACGGGCGCCACTTGTTCCAGCGCTCCGGGCCAAACTTGCTGGCATCCAAAGTCGAGCCGAGAAATCCGATGACGACGAGCGGTCTCATTTTTATCTTTTAGGATAAAATACGCGCTGTGTCTATCGACTTGAACAGGCAACTGCTGGCGAGCCCGCGACACGTCACCCGATAATCACGATATCTTTGTTTTATAATCAGTGGCTTATAGATTCCATCCCGCAGGTGCCGCAAACTGGCACGCCTGCTGCAATAGCTTATTCCGTTATGCTGGTGGATCGAACATCGCTGGCATGACGGCGCGGCAGGGGCGGTCGGAATAGGCCGGCCGCCCCGGATCGCCGCAAGGGATTGGCATTTCAGGGCGTAGCTCAGTTGCGCAGAGTACCGGTTTTGGAAACCGGGGGTCGTTGGTTCAAATCCAGCCGCCCTGACCAGCAATCGTGATGCCGCCCCGGCGGCAGGACACAGAAGGAGGTCGCGATGACCGAAGCGAATTTCGATTACCAGCATGTCGAAGGCGGCGTGCCAATCAAGATGTGGACGCGCGGCGTGCCGGTCGATGACAAGGCGCGCGCGCAGCTCGCTCGCGCGGCGCAGATGCCGTTCATCTTCAAGCATGTCGCGGCGATGCCCGACGTGCATGTCGGCATCGGCGCAACCGTCGGCTCGGTGATTCCGACCAAGGGTGCGGTGATTCCGGCTGCGGTCGGCGTCGATATCGGCTGTGGCATGATGGCGGCGCGCACTTCGCTCGTCGCGAGCGACCTGCCCGACAATCTCGAGGGCGTGCGCGCTGCGATCGAACGCGCCGTGCCGCATGGCCGGTCGGTCGGCCGCACGAAACGCGACACCGGTTCGTGGGGCGATCCGCCGCCGGCGATCGTCGAGGCCTGGGCGACTCTGTTCGCGCGGTTCGAGACGATCACGGCGAAATATCCGCGGCTGAAAAACACCAATAACCTGGTGCATCTCGGCACGCTTGGCACGGGCAACCACTTCATCGAAGTGTGTCTCGATACCGAGCAGCGGGTCTGGGTCATGCTCCATTCCGGATCGCGCGGGGTGGGCAATGCGATCGGCAGCTTCTTCATCGAACTGGCCAAGCAGGACATGCGCAAATGGCACATCAACCTGCCCGACCAGGACCTGGCCTATTTCCCGGAAGGGACCGATCATTTCGACGATTATGTCGAAGCGGTCGGCTGGGCGCAGGACTATGCGGCACTCAACCGCCGCATGATGATGACGAATGTGATCCGCGCCATTCGAAGCGAGATCACCAAGCCGTTCGACGCCGAGCTGAAAGCGGTCAACTGCCATCACAATTATGTGTCGCGGGAAACCCATTTCGGCGAGAATGTGCTCATCACCCGCAAGGGTGCAGTGCGTGCGGCAAAGGGCGTGCTCGGGATCATCCCGGGGTCGATGGGCGCGAAATCGTTCATCGTCCGGGGTCTCGGCAACGCGGAGTCATTCGACAGCTGCAGCCATGGTGCGGGGCGCGTGATGTCGCGCACCCAGGCCAAGAAGGAAGTGTCGCTGGCCGAGCACATCGCCGATACGGCGGGTGTGGCGTGCCGCAAGGATGAAGGCGTGATCGACGAAAGTCCCCGCGCCTATAAGCCGATCGAAGCCGTGATGGCCGCCCAGGCCGATCTGGTGGAGATCGTTCACACGCTGAAGCAGGTGGTGTGCGTCAAGGGGTGAAACCCTTGACGCATTCACAGGCGAGGATGCCGTGACCCCGAAAGTCGATGAGTGGAAGCAGGTCGGTCGCCTGTATGTGTGGCGGTATCCGCGTTGGCGGGACAAACACGCCCAATGGCACTTCACCGGTGATGCGTCGGGCTGCTCGTCTCTAATCGATCTGCTCGACCATATGCGGTCGGGCGGGATCGCGTCCTACCGAACGTTGAAGCTTGGCAAAGTTACAGAAAGCATCTGGTGCGTGCCAAATTACGGCCGTCCCATAAATGAGCCGTTCGAGCGATTGCGTTTCAAATTCGAACCGGAGCGAGAAGATCTGGAGATTGTCGTCACTGACGACCTCCTGACGCTTCACTTTGGCGCCAAGCAGTTCGCAAGTTTACGCGCGGCGTTCGTCGATGTTTCGGTAGGACTGGGGGATTTTGGTATCGCCACCTCCGATGATCGCCGCGCAAATAGCTGGATGTTTTGGTGGATGCTGGATCGAAATTGAAGGCACCCTAATAGATTAGGTAAGATAATGATCATCATCGACGGATCGGAAGGCGAAGGCGGAGGGCAGATCGTACGCAATGCGTGCGCGCTGTCGCTCGTCACGGGCAAGCCGTTCCAGATCACCAATGTGCGCGGCAAGCGGTCGAAGCCGGGGCTGATGCGTCAGCATGTCACCGCAGTCGAAGCCGCGTGCACGGTCGGCGGCGGGGAATGCGACGGGCTCGCGGTCGGATCGGGCGAGCTCGCCTTCCGGCCCGGCACGGTCGTGCCCGGCGAATATCGCTTCGCGGTCGGCACTGCCGGCAGCACGGGATTGGTCCTGCAGACGATCCTCATGCCGCTGGTCCTGGCCGATGCGCCATCGCGGCTGATCCTCGAAGGCGGCACGCACAATATGATGGCGCCGCCGTTTGATTTCATCGCGCGCGCCTTCCTGCCGATCATCAACCGCATGGGACCGACGGTCGAGGCGCGCCTGATCAGGCATGGTTTCTACCCGCGCGGCGGCGGTCGGATCGAGATCGACATCACGCCGGCACCGCTGCGGCCGATCGACTGTGTCGAGCGCGGAGCCCTGCTCTCTCGCTCCGCGCTGGCGATGTTCGCCGGACTGCCGTTCGAGGTCGCCGATCGCGAGATCGGTACCGCGAAGAAACTGCTCGGCTGGCCCGACGAGGCGTTCGCGGTGCGCCAGCTGCCCGAGGAGCAGGGGCCGGGCAACATCCTGCTCCTCGAGGCGGCTTATGAGCATGTCACCGAAATCGTCAGCGGTTTCGGCCAGCTTGGCGTGCTCGCCGAACAGCTTGCCAAACGCGCGGCCGGACGCATGTCGGGCTATGAGGCATCGGACGCGTTTGCCGGACCGTACCTAGCCGATCAGTTGCTGTTGCCCTTCGCGCTGGCGGGTGGTGGTAGTTTCACCACGGTCAAGCCAAGCGAACACAGCCGGACCGCGGCGGAGATCATCGAACGATTCCTCGGCCGGACCTGCGTGTTCGAACAGCTCGCATCGGGCACGCACCGGGTCGAGATTCGATAAGAGTCGACTCACTTCTACACCCCTCCCCTTGTGGGAGGGGAGGGGGAGGGTTTCAGCGGCGGGTGGGGCTCGATGCCCCGTTCGGCGCTTTGCGCCGAGCGATGCGCTTCGCGATCGCACCCTCCCCGACCCCTCCCATGAAGGGAGGGGAGAAGTAGCGTTGTTGCGAAACGCGCCTTTTTCCGCTAGGCGCGCCGCACGAATGGCCAATTCCGGCCGGACGTTGGAGACAGGCATTGCTGGACCCGACCGCCTCGATGGGCGTTCTGTTCGGCGGCAACCGCTCCCTGCCATAAGCGCTTTTCCGTAAAGCGCTGCGGCCGGAGCGAGGCGCCGCCGCAGTATTCCCAGATGACAGACTGAATGGCCCGATCGGGTACGGCGCCTTTGTGCGTCCGCGCGTCCTCGGGCCGGGGATACGGAAAAGATCATGGACGAACATCAAATCGTCCGGGGCATGCTGCTCCGGATCGGGCGTGGCGTTGCCGCGTCCACACCGCTGGCCCAGGCGGTGCTGCAATGGGCCGAACCGCACCGGGCCTGGCTGACGGCGACGTCCGCCAGGGCGGACAGGCCGCTGAAATGGAAAGCGCTGCTCAAGGCGGTTGCGGCTGCGCGGCCGCTGGACGACGTGCGCCCGCATGCGCTGGAGCTCGCGGATCGCCTTTCCGAACTGCTTGCGTTCGGAGCGATCGACCACGGCCTGCTCAGCGTGATGGTGGCGTGCGACCGGCTGCCCCGCGTCGATCGGTTGGTGCGGATCGCGGCGACTCATGGCCATGACTTGCCGACCCTGCTTGGCGAACTCGCCGGCGCACTACCGCATGAGGTTGTGCGCGTGGTTCGGCAGAGCCCGGTGCTGCGCCTTGGACTCGCCGGTTTCTGCGCCAATCGCCAGGGTCTGGTCGAGGTCGACATCTACTGGACGCTTCAGCGCCTGCTCGATCGCGCGCCGGCACAAGGCGAGGAGATGATCGACACGCTGGTCGGCATTCGCCAGTCGGCGCGCCTGACGCTCGACGATTTCGCGCATGTCGCGGATGCGGCTTTCCTCGTGCAGTTGCTGCGCGGGGCGATCGACGCGCACGCGGCGGGGATCAACATCCTGATCCACGGCCCGCCCGGTACCGGCAAGACCGAACTGGCGCGGACGCTCGCGGCGACGGCGCAAACCGCGTTGCACGGCGTCGGCGAAGTCGATGAAGACGGTCAGGAGCCGACCCGCTGGGACCGGGTCAATGCGCTGCAGCTCGCTCAGCGGCTGCTCGCGCGACGCACGGGCGCCGTGTTGCTGTTCGACGAGATGGAGGATCTGATCGGCGATGCCCGGCCAAGCGGCGGCGACTGGGTCGCCAAACGTTCGGGCAGCAAGATCTTCGTCAACCGGCTGCTCGAGGCAAACCCCGTACCGGTGATCTGGACCACCAACGCGATCGGCAATGTCGACGACGCAATCCTTCGGCGGATGAGCTTCGTGCTCAAGCTCGATCTGCCGACCCGTACCGCGGGGCGGCGCATGCTCGATCGGATCGCGCGCGAAGAGGGCGTCGAACCGGGCGCGGCGCTGGAGCATCTGCTCGACGCCGCGCCGGAGACGACGACGGTGCTGCGCGTCGCGGCACGCGCCGGAAAGCTGGCGGGCGAAGCCGATGGCGGTGCACGCCCGGCCGAGGCGCTGGTGCGTGCATTGCGTGGCGGTGAATTGCCGTTCGGCAGCATGGGGCCGCTCGACCTCGAACTGTACGAGGCCGATGCGCCGCTTGGCCCTCTGTTCGCAAGGATCATTGCGGGCAGCGACACCGATGTGTCGTTGCTGCTCACCGGGCCGCCCGGTACCGGCAAGACCGCGCTGGCGGACCATCTCGCGCGGGTGCTCGATCGACCGCTAGTGACCAAGCGCGCTTCCGACCTGCTGTCCGCCTATGTCGGTCAGACCGAGGTGGCGATCGCGAGAGCCTTTGCCGAGGCGCGGCAACGCGGTGCGGTGCTGTTCTTCGACGAAGCGGATTCGCTGCTGTTCGATCGCAGCACCGCGCGGACCAGCTGGGAGGTCAGCCAGGTCAACGAGCTGCTCACCTGGCTCGACCGGCATCCCTTGCCCGTCGTCGCGGCGACCAATCATGGCTGGAAGCTCGACCCGGCGACGTTGCGGCGTTTCGTGTTCAAGCTCGATCTGCGTCCACTCGGCACAGCGCGGGCGGTCCGTGCGTTCGAACGCTTCTTCGGCATGCCGGCGCCCGCCGGATTGTGCGAGGTCGCGGGCCTGACACCAGGCGACTTCGCGGTGGTGGCGCGCCAGTTACGCCATGCGCCGGCCGACGACGCGCGCGGCGTACTCGACCGCCTGGTGCGCGAGGCGGCGTGCAAGCCGGATGCGATGGGGAGGATCGGCTTCTAATGCTTTTGGGTTATCGGCGCGCGAAGGCGTTCTTGCGAACAGTGCTTGCAACGCACCAAGAAAAAGGGCCCGCCGACTTGAACGTCGGCAGGCCCTTTCTACGCCAGGGCACCGCTACTGAGGGAAACGGGCACCCGTACACGTCTTCCATTTGGGGGAAAGACCGATGGCAATACGAGCGAGGCCGGCCATCGGATGCATAGCGGCACGATTTTTTCTGACGCGACGTCTCCGATGACGCTGATTCAGGGCATCAACACCGTATCGATCACATGGATCACGCCGTTCGACTGGTTGACGTCGGCAATGGCGATCCTGGCGATGCCGCCCTTGGCATCCTTGATTGCCCAACTCTTGCCGGATTTCATGAAGGTCAGCGTGCCGCCCTGCACGGTGGTGTAGGTAGCCTTGCCCATATGCGCGTTGGCATTGGCGGCGATCATCGCCGCGCTGATTTTGCCGGGCAGTACATGATAGGTCAGGATGGTGGTCAGCGTCCCCTTGTTCTCGGGTTTGATCAGCGTGTCGACCGTGCCGGCGGGCAGTTTCGCGAATGCCGCATTGGTTGGCGCGAACACGGTGAAGGGGCCGGGACTCGACAAGGTTTCGACCAGGTCAGCCGCCTTGACCGCGGCGACCAGCGTCGTGTGATCCTTCGAATTGACGGCATTTTCGATGATGTTCCTGGTCGGATACATCGCGGCACCGCCAACCATCGGGTTCTGTGACGGGCTGGCAAGCGCGGCGCCGCCGGCAACCAGGGCGATGGCGACGATCGATGCGCGGAATGTGGGGCTCATGGATACTCTCCTACTGTCGATCCGGGAAACCGGATGCGAAGAGAGCTACGATGACCGGCGGGTTACAGATGCAGCGGGTCGCGGTTAAACCTGTAACGTCGGACTTCGACGTCAGACTTGCGACAGCGCTCCGGTGGCGACGACGGGGCCAGTCGGCAGACCGGTCGGTGACCCGCCGACGGGCTCGAGCGATATCGCCAGCGTCGCTCCCACGGCGAGCCGCGCGCGCTTGTCACCGGCAAGGGTGAAATTGGTGCCCCCGCTGGTGCGTAACAGACCGAGCGAGTGCGGTATGCCGTCCGCCGCGATGACCCAGAGCTCAGCGCTGCGATTGGCGTCGGCGAGCGTGGATTCGGTCAACCGCAAACCACCCGTTACAGGGTCATAAACCGCCGTTACCGGTTTCCCCGCGGCCGAAGGATCGATCGAGGCAACCAGCATCCTGGCCGGGGCGGCAGCGACCGGTTGCTGCTTGGGCGGAACCGCCACCGGCACCGGCGGCGCGGGGCGGATCAGCACGATCATCAACAGGCTCGCCGCAATCAGGCTCGACGCCGCGGCAAGACCGGGCCAGAGCCGACCGGTACGCAGCAACGTCACCGGCGGCGGCGTTGCCGGCCCGTCCAGCGCCAGGTCGACGCGCTCCATCACGCCGGACGGTGCATCAACCTCAGGCCAGACATCGAACAATTGCGCGAGATGCAGACGCCAGCGCTCGACTTGCTGCGCGAAGCCGGGTTCGGCGAGTACGCGGCGCAACGCGACGGCGCGCTCCTCGCCCTCAAGCAGACCCAGTGCCAGCTCGGCGGCGGCGACATCCGGATCTTCGCCGGTCAGGGTCGGATCCTTGGTCACTTTTCGAGACATTCCTTAAGCTTCATCAATCCCCGCCGCACCCAGCTCTTCATTGTGCCGAGCGGCACCTCCTCACGCTCGGCCAGATCGGCATAGGTCACCCCGTCGAAGAAAGCGGTTCGAATCGCCACGCGCTGACGATCCTCCAACCCGTCGAGACAGCGATGCAGCCGGTGTGCCTCCTGGTCGGCCACGATCGTGTCGCTCGCCAGCGGCGCTGCATCGACGATCGGCGGTGCCTCGTCGATCGGGGTCGAGCGCCGAATGGTCTGCGCCCGACGCCAGTCGATCGCGCGATTGCGCGCGATCGTGGCGAGCCAGGTAATCGGACTCGCGCGACTCGGTTCATAAGCGCCCGCCCGCTTCCAGATCGTCAGATATACGTCGTGCAACACATCTTCCGCCGCTTGCCGTTCGCCGCAGATACGGAGGCATATGCCAAATAGTTTCGCTGACGTCATGGCATAGAGATCGCGGAATGCCGCGCGATCCTCATCGCCGGTACGCACCAATATCTCGACCAGCCGCGCCCGTGCCTCGTCGGCGGACGGATGTTCCGGCTTTGGCTCGATCGTGGCTGAAGGCAAATCCGTCACAGGCGGCATGCGTAGCGCGGCGCAGGGGTGCGGGGCAATCGCCATCGCACCCCGATATCATCCGAAACGCTGTTATTTCCGGGTCATACTGCCCGCCGCCGGCCAATCGCTGTCGCCGACGCGAGTCAGCACCATTTCAAAAAAGCGCTGCGGCTGTTCGCCCGCGACGATCCGGTCGCCGACTTCGGTCCACACGCCCTTGGCCAGGATGGCAGTGTAACGGATCGTCGCGCCGCCCGCTGGAATTTCCCAGACATAACCATCCGCGGTCGGACTGATCACGAAGGTGCCCGACCGTCCCTGCGCATAGGACCGGAAACCATAGGCCTTGGCTGCGGGATCGTAAGAGATCACGGCAAAGGCGTTGAAGCCGACGCTGCCATCGGGATTGAACCCCTTGCCCTCGATCACCTTGATCGTACCGCCGAGCATATTGCCGATCCGTTCGGTCTGAATGATCTTGTGCTCGCCACCCGGCCCCCTTGTCGTCGCGGGCCCGCGCCAGGTGCCGTCCATCCAGGACAGCTTGCCGATCGCCGCCTGCTCCTGCGTCAGCAGGTCGTTATCGGCGACTTGTGCCACGGCGCCGCCGACCGGTGCTGACGCAAGCAGCGCGGCGGCCAGCAATAATGGGCGGGTCGAAAATAATTTCGTCACTGAGTGATACTCCCCGGAGTCTGGCCGAAATTTGCCTGATGAAAGATGCGGTGGCAGCTATGTGCCATGCCCGCCCATTCCCTCCGGCCGCCGAGGCTGCGCTTCAAGGACGGCTTCGCGAAACGCGTTCGCGACTTCGCGAATCGTGCAATGTCGCTCCCCGGCTTTCCCGGATTGCCCGTCGCCGGCGCCGCCGCCTGGGTGATGATGGTCGTGGTCGGCGGCTTTGGCACCGGCGAGATGCCGCTCGCGATGCGGATCGGTTTCTGGGGGCTATTACTCGGGTGGAATATCCTGAAATGGCAGCTCTGGTTCGTCTGGCTGGTGCGCAAGCCGGCCGACTGGCCATTGGTCTCGGGGCTCGGCGCAATCGTGATCAACCTGCCTTTGCCGCTCGAGATCACGCTCATCCTCAACCTGTTCGGGGTCGGCGCGCCAGTCGATATCGCGCGCAGCTGGGGTCAGGCGCTGATCATCAGCCTGGTCATCTTCGTCACGATGTTCGCGATCGGCAGGCACCGCAGGATCACCGAAGCATCGCCGGTCGCCGACCCGGTAATCCTGTACGACGGCCTGCTGGCCCGCGCCGGGATTAAACTGCCAGGTGCTGTCCTCGCGATCCGGGCGGAGGATCATTATTGCCGCCTGCATCTGAGCGATGGCCGCAATGTCCTGATCCATCACCGCTTCGGCGATGCGCTGGCCGAAGTTGCGGAATTCGACGGGGAGCAAGTCCATCGCGGCGCATGGGTCGCGGCGGACGGTGTGGCGGGTGCACGCCGCGAGGGGCGGAAATGGCTGATCGTCCTGCCCGACGGCACCACCGTGCCAGTCAGCGCGGGCCATGCCAAGGCAGCGCGCCTGCGCGGATGGCTGCGGCAGCCGCGCTGAGATTTTCCGGTGTGGCGTTCCGCGAGCGCATTGCGTAAGAGCCGCCGCATCCGCTTCACCCGCTAGAGGAGCGCGCTTCGATCATGCGCATCGCCATCGCTTCCGACCATGCCGCCTTCGACCTGAAGCGCGTGCTCGCCGCGTGGCTGCGCGACGAAGGGCATGAGGTGATCGACCTTGGCCCGGACAGTGACGCGCGAGTCGATTATCCCGATTTCGGTTACACGCTCGGCGCGGCGATTGCCGCCGGTACGGCCGATCGCGGTGTCGCGCTGTGCGGATCGGGTATCGGCATCTCGATCGCGGTTAACCGCAATCCGGCGGCGCGCTGCGCCTTGGTCGGTGAGCCCTATTCGGCGATGCTGGCGCGCGAGCATAACGACGCCAATGTCATTGCGCTCGGCGCCCGGCTAACCGGCGAGGACATGGCCAAGGCCTGTATCGCCGCATTCCTTGCCGCCGAATTCGCCGGTGGCCGCCATGGTGGCCGTGTCGACAAGCTTGGTCATCCCCCTTTGGTACAGGAGCCCGTATGAGCACCAATCCTCAAGCCCTTCACGACGTGCAGCCGGACGGCTTCTTCACCCGCACGCTGGCCGAGGCCGATCCGGCGGTGTTCGGCGGCGTTCAGCACGAGCTGACCCGCGAACAGACGCAGATCGAGTTGATCGCGTCGGAAAATATCGTCTCGAAGGCGGTGTTGCAGGCACAAGGGAGCGTGTTCACCAACAAATATGCCGAAGGCTATCCCGGCAAGCGCTATTATCAGGGCTGCCACCCCTCGGACGAGGTCGAGACGCTGGCGATCGAGCGCGCCAAGCAGCTGTTCGATTGCGGCTTCGCCAATGTGCAGCCGCATTCGGGCGCACAGGCCAATGGCGCGGTGATGCTCGCACTGGTCAAGCCCGGCGAAACGATCATGGGCCTGAGCCTTGATGCCGGCGGCCATCTGACTCACGGCGCCAAGGCGGCGATGTCGGGCAAATGGTTCAACGCGGTGTCCTATGGCGTCGACCCTGTCACCCATCTGATCGATTTCGATCAGGTCCGCGCGCTGGCACATGAGCACAAACCCAAACTGATCATCGCCGGCGGGTCGGCTTATCCGCGCCAGATCGATTTCGTGACGTTCCGCGCCATCGCCGATGAGGTTGGTGCGATTTTCATGGTCGACATGGCGCATTTCGCCGGACTGGTCGCCGCAGGGCACCACCCCTCGCCACTCCCCCACGCCCATGTCGTGACGACCACGACGCACAAGACCTTGCGCGGTCCGCGCGGCGGCATGGTGCTGACCAATGACGAGGCGATCGCCAAGAAGATCAACTCGGCGGTATTCCCTGGCTTGCAGGGCGGCCCACTGATGCATGTCATCGCGGCCAAGGCGGTCGCGTTCGGCGAAGCGCTGCAGCCCGATTACAAAAGCTATATCGCCGCTGTGGTGGAGAACGCGAAGATACTGGCAGCGACGCTCAAGGAGCGCGGCGCGGAAGTGGTATCGGGTGGCACCGACACGCATCTCGCGCTGATCGACCTGTCGCCGCTCGGCGTGACCGGCAAGGACGCCGACGAGGCGCTGGAGCGCGCCGGCATCACCTGCAACAAGAACGGCATCCCCAACGATCCGCTGCCCCCGACCAAGACCAGCGGCATTCGCGTCGGATCGCCGGCGGGCACCACGCGCGGCTTCGGTCCGGCCGAGTTCCGCGAGATCGGCAATATGGTCGCCGATGTCCTCGACGGCTTGCGCAAGAATGGCGAAGCCGGCGATGGCCAGGTCGAGGCCAATGTGCGCGAACGCGTGCTGGCGCTGTGTGCGCGCTTTCCAATCTATCCCGAAGGCGTGTGACGATGGAGTGCGCCACCTGCGATACGGAGCTGACCGACGACGCCCGCTATTGTTCCAATTGTGGCACGTCAGCATCGTCAGGTCCGGGCACCTGGCGCAGCGCGGCGAATGACGATGTTCGCGCTGCTCGGGCTTTTGCCGCAGATGCGCGGCAACGTCATGCCTTACCCGATACGCTGCCCGATACGCTGGGCGCCAGCATGGCCAAGGGAGCGGCGATCGGCGCGGTGGTCGCATTGCCGGTGCCGTTGATCGGCCCCCTGGCCGGTGCGGTGGTTGGCGCAGGCGTCGCCGCGTTCCAGAAACTGACGGAGGACTGATCGTTTGCGTTGCCCCTTTTGCGGACATGAAGACAGCCAGGTGAAGGATAGCCGGCCGACCGAGGACGGGGCGGCGATCCGGCGGCGGCGGCAGTGCGAGGGGTGCGCGGCGCGGTTCACTACGTTCGAGCGGATCCAGTTGCGCGAACTTTACGTGTTGAAAAGCGAGGACAAAAAGGAGCCGTTCGATCGCGAGAAGCTGCTTCGCTCGGTCTCGATCGCCGCGCGCAAGCGGCCGATCGATGCGGTGCGGATCGAGAAGCTCGTCTCCGGCATCCAGCGGCAATTGGAGACGCAAGGCGAGAACGAAGTACCGTCACAGCGTATCGGCGAGATGGTGATGGACGGGCTCAAAGGCCTCGATTCGGTCGCCTATATTCGCTTCGCCAGCGTCTATAAGGATTTTCGCGAGGCGCGCGATTTCGAGGAATTCGCCGGCAATGTGAGCGAAGCGGGTAAGGCGTGAGCGCCAACCTGGCCCCGCCCCCCATCATCGTCCTGGTCCGCCCGCAGCTCGGCGAAAATATCGGCAAGGCGGCGCGCGCGATGCTCAATTTCGGACTGACCGAAATGCGCCTCGTCAGCCCGCGCGACGGCTGGCCCAATCCGTCCGCCGGCCCTGCGGCAAGCGGCGCGGATATCGTGCTGGAACAGGCCGGCGTGTTCGACAGCGTCGCCGACGCAGTCGCCGACTGCGCCCATGTCTATGCCACCACGGTACGCAAGCGTGGCGTGACCAAGCCGGTCGTGACGCCCGAGCGCGCCGCAGCCGATATCCATGCAGCGCCGGGACGTTCGGCGATCCTGTTCGGCCCGGAACGGTCGGGGCTGGAAACCGACGATGTGGCGCTTGCCCGCACGATCGTCACCGTGCCGATCAACGCCGAATTCGGCTCGCTCAACCTCGCCCAGGCGGTGATCCTGGTCGCTTATGAATGGTCGAAGGGCATTAATCTCGCCTCGCCGCCCGAAACCGACCTGCCCGGGCCGGCACCGCATGAAGAACTGGAGGGGATGATCCTGCAGCTCGACGCGATGCTGGAGGCCGCGCACTTCTTCTATCCACCCGACCGCACGCCGGTGACCAAACGCACCTTGCGCACGCTGCTGACCAAACCCGGCTGGTCGAGCCAGGAAGTACGGACCTTTCGTGGCGTGCTCAGCGCGTTGCGGGGGTCGAAGAAGGCGAAGCCGCCGCATCAAGCATGACGACGATTGCCGACGGGAACGGAGATCGTTGCAAAATATAGATATATCCTTCCGAGATCAGCCCATTGGCATTATGGGCCGGTCCGATTGTGAAGTGGAGAATTTGATGAAATTGCTTATCGCCGCGGCGTTTGCCCTTGCTTCGCCCGCCATGGCCCAGACCGCAACCAACGGTGGACCGGCTTCAACCGCCGATCAATCGACCAAGGCCGAAAGCGAGCGCAAGATCTGCCGCAGCGACGCCCGCACCTCGACGCGCCTTTCCAAGAAGACCTGCAAGACCGCCGCGGAATGGCGCAAGACCGACGGTCAGGCTGGCAACGCCGACGACATCATGCGCAGCCGCGATATACTAGGCGTTCGTCCCAACAACTGAAGGGCGACGAAGCGTGCCGTCGCGCGCATCAGCGCCGATCGAACGCTTCCAATTCGTACGCGATCGAGGTTTCGACAAGCTTGTCCCACAAGGACGCGATCAAGGGTCCGGGCAATCCTGCTGCTTCGCCTTGCGCACGGGCATTGGCGATGACCTGCGCCTTGCGTGGCTCGTCGCGTACCGCGCTGCGCTCCGGCTTGATCCGCGCTGCGGCATCCATATAGGCGAAGCGGCGGACAAGCAGGGCGATCAGCTCGCGATCAAGCTGATCAACGCCGCGCCGCACCTCAATCATCTTCGTGCAGTGGGCGCCGGCAAGGACTGGATCGTTCATGCACATGCTCTTGGCGAGCCTGCATGCGGCTGTCCAGCGTGACTTCCCAACTTGACTCTCCTGCGCACCCCCGCTAACCGCCCGCCTTCGCAAAAGGCCCCGCACCCCGGTGAAGCGGTGGCCCCGATCGAACCTTAGGGTTCGACGGAGCGATGACCGGGTATCGATCAGCTTAGCTTCACAGCGACGCCGGTCTTGTTGTCAGCACTTGCAAGGAATACCACATGTCGAAGCGTTCAAGCGCAAAGTACAAGCTCGATCGCCGTATGGGCGAGAATATCTGGGGCCGTCCCAAGTCACCCGTGAACAAGCGCGAATATGGCCCCGGTCAGCATGGCCAGCGCCGCAAGGGCAAGGTTTCCGATTTCGGCATCCAGCTACGCGCCAAGCAGAAGCTCAAGGGTTATTATGGCGACGTGACCGAGAAGCAGTTTCGCGCCTGCTATCATGAAGCCGCGCGCATGAAGGGCGATACCGGTCAGAACCTGATCGGTCTGCTCGAGCAGCGTCTCGACATGATCGTCTATCGCGCCAAGTTCGCACCGACCGTGTTCGCGGCGCGCCAGCTAGTTTCGCATGGCCACATCCGTGTCAACGGCGTGAAGTGCAACATCGCGTCGCGCCGCTGCTTCCCGGGCATGGAGATCACGCTCGGCAACAAGGCGCAGGAAATGGCGCTGGTGATGGAAGCGCAGAGCCTGGCCGAGCGCGACATCCCCGATTACGTTGCGCCCGACGGCAATGCGAAGGTGACATTCACCCGCGTGCCGACGCTCGACGAAGTACCCTATCCGGTGAAGATGGAGCCAAACCTGGTTGTCGAGTTCTACTCGCGCTAAAGTTTCATCCCGACCAATTCAAAGAAGGGCGGCCCTGTCGGGGCCGCCCTTTTTCGTTCACAGGCCAAGCGATTGCCGCAAGAAGGTGTCGGCCTTGTCGAGCATCGCGGTGCGCGCGACATCGTCGTCGAGTTGATGATCCAGACCATGGAACTCGACCAGTTCGACCTTGCCTCCGACATCCTTGAGTTTGTCGACCATCAGTTTCGACTGGCGAATACCGACATTAGTGTCGCGATCGCCATGAAACAGCAGCACTGGCGCCTTGATGCGCGCGGCATTGCTCGCTGGCGATCCCTGAGTCACGTGCGGGCCTTTGCCGATAAAGGCATCGACGAGCCTGAAATTGGCGAAATCACGCGCCTCCATCCGCAATGCCTCGAGATCGGTCACCGGCGCGATCGCGACGATCGCCTTGAACAAGTTGGGGTCAAGTACCGCCGACTGCAAAGCGGCATAGCCGCCATAGGACCATCCGACGATCGCCAGCTTGCCCGGGGCCGCGATCCCCTGGGCACTCAGCCAGCGACCGGCATCGTTCACGTCACCGATCGCAGTACGCCACGACTGAAAGCCGTTTTTCTGGAACCAGGCATCGCCATAGCCGGTCGAACCCCGGAAATTGGGCTGGAGTACGGCGAACCCGCGCGCGGCAAAATATTGCGCTAGCCAGTCGAAACCCCATTCGTCGCGCGCGCCGGGGCCACCATGCGGCATGACGATCGCCGGAATATTCTTCCCGTCGCTCCCAGGCGGCAAGGTGAGGTAGCCCGGAATCCGGGTGCCGTCAGCTGCCGGGAACGTGATCGCCTTGACCGAAGCGAGCGCCACCTTCTCCAACTGCGGCCGGGCCAGCATCACATCCTCTAGCGTACGCTTATCCTTGTGATAGACATAATAATGTCCGGCATCGGTATCGCCGCCCGCGAACAACAGCAGCGTGCGTTCGTCGGCGCTGGCATCGATGAACGTCACCAGCGGCTTTCCCGGTAACGCCTTGCCAAGCGACTGGCGCAGCTTGTTCAGTTCCGCATCGAAGAACTCGCTTTCGCGGCGATCGGTGATGAAGGTCGCGCCGACCACCCGGTTCTGGCGGCCGATTCGGATCAGGCCGTCGACGTCGACATCCGGCCGCGCGAGGACGAGGTTACGCTTCAACGTGCCGTCCAGCGCGATGCTGTACAGCGCACGCCGACCATCCTTGCCATCGAAGCCATACACGACGTTGAGATCATGATCGACGGCGTAAGGATTGAAGCCACCGCTCGATCCCTCGTTCAGCTTGAGCGTGCTCAAAGCCTTCCAACTATTGTTGCCGGACAGGCGGTAGACATAATCGATATGGTCGCTGACATATCCTGAATCATTCCTGGGCTGCACACCCATCAGCCGTACCGCGCCATGGCCGTCGGTGATGAACTCGACCGCTTCCCGATTCGGCTGGACGACGGTGCGGCGGGAACCTGACACAGGATCGACCTGATCGACCCCAAGCCCTTCCTTGTCTTTACTGAGTCGCGTCCCGGTCGATACCTCCGGCACGAAGGTTCGGGTCATGAGAACCTTGCCGCTGGCGCCATCCGCCAGCCAGTCGATTACGTCGCCGCCGTCCTGGATTATATCGAGTGACCGAGCATTCGTATCCACGGTCAATTGCCGCACACTACTGCCGTCACTGTTAATCGAAACCAAGCGCGTGAAATTGAGCGCCTTGGCAGACTGGCTACCGGGGATGACGATGTGCACCCGACAGATCAGCCTGGTGTCGCTCGCCCAATGACAGTTCGTCAGCCGATCGGGGTCGCCGCTCGAATTCAGGATCGCCTTGGGCGTGCCGCCCTTCACTAGATCCGCGATCGACAAGATCGCTCCACGGCCCTTGGCCGGCGCAATGATCGCGACATGCGTCCCGTCCGGTGACAGACTCATCTGCAGCACGCCCTCACGCGCGCCAAATTTTGCTGCGGCCTCATTTGCAGCATGTGCCGAAGGCGCCAGCGCGAGCGCTGCCACCGTGGCCAGTAGATGGCGAACCATGTAGTAAAGCCCCCGTTTTCTTGCGTTATTTGCCCAGCTTAGCAGTGCATGATGGGTGAGCAATAAGGATCATCACCAAACCCGATCGTCTTGCATGGCACCGCCCGGACTGCCAGAAAGCGCCCGATCAACGCCATATCCCGGAGAGCATGACCATGCGCGTTTCCGATTGCCTGTCGCCCCTGCTGGTTTCCTCGCTGGCCCTGTCAAGCGTGCTGGTCACCGCGCCCGCACTCGCCAAGGAAGCGCCAGCGCCCGCCGTCTCGGTCCAGACGCTGAAGGACGTGACGCAAACCCTGTCGTCCGATGCCTTTGAGGGCCGCGCCCCCGCGACGCCGGCCGAGGACAAAACGACCGCCTATATCGTCGAACGTTTCAAGAAAGCGGGTCTCAAGCCGGCCAACAAGGGCAGTTGGTATCAGGACGTCCCGCTGGTCGAGATCACCGCGGGCAATGTGAGCCCGCTGACCATCACCGGCGGCAAGACGCCGGTATCGGCCGCCTATCGCTCCGACCTGGTCATCGGGACATACCGGGTAGTGCCGAACGTCGCGATCAAGGACAGCGACGTGGTATTCGTCGGCTACGGTATCAATGCACCCGAGCGTGGCTGGAACGATTATGCCGGGATCGATGTGAAGGGAAAGACCGTGGTCATCCTGATTAACGATCCCGACTGGAAAACGATGACGCTCGACGGCCCATTCGGCGGCCGCGCGATGACCTATTATGGCCGCTGGACTTACAAGTTCGAAGAAGCCGCACGGCAAGGCGCGGCCGCGGCGATCATCGTCCATGATACCGAACCCGCCGCCTATGGCTGGGGCGTGGTGCAGTCGAGCTGGACCGGGCCGCAGCTGGAGCAGGACACACCTGGCGATCATCTCGACCAGAGCCAGGCGATCGGCTGGATCCAGAAACCCGTCGCCGAGGCGCTGTTCGCCAGCGCTGGTCAGGATTTCGCCGCGCTGTCTAGGACGGCCGCAACGAAAGGTTTCAAGGCCGTGCCGCTCGGCGTGAAGGCGTCCGTCGGCTTCACCAACACGATCCGGCGTCAGGCGTCGAAGAACGTCGTCGGCATCCTGCCCGGCACCGCCCGGCCGGACGAGGTCGTACTCTATTCGGCGCATTGGGATCATCTCGGCCGCTGCGACGCGGTCAAAGGCGACGATATCTGCAACGGCGCGGTCGACAATGCGAGCGGCGTGGCCGGGCTCGTCGCGCTGGCCGAGGCATCAGTGAAGGCCGGGCCCGCCAAGCGCAGCCAGGTGTTCCTGGCCGTAACCGCCGAGGAATCCGGCCTGCTCGGCTCGAAATTCTATGCCGAGAACCCGGTCTTCCCCCTCGCCAAGACGGTCGGCGGGGTCAATATGGACGGGCTCAACGTGATCGGTAAGGCGAAGGACTTCGTACTGGTCGGTGCAGGCAAGTCCGAGCTTGAGGATCTGGTCAAGCCATTGGTCGCCGCCGAAGGCCGGGCCATCACGCTCGAAGCCAATCCCGAACGCGGCTCCTATTATCGCTCCGATCATTTCAGCTTCGCTAAATTGGGCGTGCCGATGCTCTATGGCGAGAGCGGCGAGGATCTGGTCGTCGGCGGCACGGTGGCGGGCAAGGCGGCGACCGAGGATTATGTCGTCAACCGCTACCACAAGCCGCAGGACGAATATGACGCCAAATGGGACTGGAACGGCGCCCTGTCCGACCTGAACATCTATTACGGGCTGGGTCACGGCCTTGCGCAAAGCGACACCTGGCCCAACTGGTATCCGGCCGCCGAATTCCGTGGCATTCGCGACAAGAGCCGCGCGAACGCGCAATAGGGCAACAGGATAGCCGTCGATGCCGAACCGCGTTACCCAGCCCGCCGAATGGGCCCGCCACAAGGCCGTATGGATCGGCTTTCCGAGCCATCCGGAGTTGTGGCTCGACGACCTGGAGCCGGCGCGGGCGGAGGTCACCGCCTTTGCCCGCGCGATCCATGCCGGGGGCAAGGGCGAGCGCGTCATCCTCGTCGTCGCCGATGCGGAAGCCGCGACTGCGGCCAGGGAGCTGGCCGGCGACGTGGCCGAGATCGTCATCGAGCCGTTCGGCGATATCTGGCTTCGTGATACCGCAGCGATCGTGCTGAGCGACCACAGCGCGCGCGATTTCCGCTTCAATGGCTGGGGCGGCAAATACGACCTGCCTGGCGATGACGATATCGGCGCTCGCCTCGCCGCGCGCCGCCGCATCCGTACCGAACGCTGCGACTGGATACTGGAGGGCGGCGCGATCGACAGCGACGGCACCGGCCTGGTCGTGACGACCGAGCAATGCCTGCTCAATCATAATCGCAATCCCAGCCTGTCGAGATCGGAGATCGAATTGCGGCTGCTGGAGGATCTCGGTTTTTCCGAAGTCATCTGGCTCGGCGAGGGTCTGATGCACGATCATACCGACGGCCATGTCGACAACCTGGCACGTTTCGTAGCACCGGGAAGGCTGGCGATCCCCGTTGCGGCGGACAATGATCCCAACTGGCTGATCTATCAGCACGCCGCGCGCGACGCCGCGCGCCACGAGGTCGAGATCGTGCCGATCCCCTCGCCCGGCCGCGTGTTGCGTGACGAGGAGATCGTGCCGGCCAGCTATATGAATTTCTATATCGGCAATGCGACGGTGGTCGTGCCACAATATGGCGCGCCCAACGACGCGGCGGCGGTCGCGGCGATCGGCGCGCTGTTCCCGGATCGCGAGACGGTCGGCTTGCATGCCGACCATATCCTGACCGGTGGCGGCAGTTTCCATTGCATCAGCCAGCAGATTCCGGGCTGATCAGCCGGCTCGATCAGGCAGCCTGATCATTGGGGGGCGCCGGCGATGACCCGGCGCGGCAATGCCCGCGCGTCGATACCGTCAATCAGCCGTGCATTGACCCCGACCCTGGCGCCGACCCCGCCGGGGTAGCATTCCTCCTCCAGCCCGGGATGGATGCGCCAGCCGATCATCGCGCTGCACCGCGAACAGAAGCGAAAATCGAGCAGCCGGTCGCCCCATCGATAGATCGACAGCTCCGCTTCGCCCTGGGTGATCGCGAACTGGTCGGGCGGATAATAGCAACACAGCGAGCCAAGCTTCGAGCAGATCGAGCAGTGGCACTCGGTCACCTCGTCTGGCGGCGCTGGTACGGTGAAGCGCACCGTCCCGCAATGGCAGCTCCCGGCAGTCACAACCGCGCCAGCATGCGCTCGATCGATTCGTGATGCGTCTCGTTATCGCCGCACTCGCGTTCGAGCATCGCCTTGATCTTCTCCAGTTCCTTTTCGGTCAGATGCTCGATGCCGATAAAGTCGGTGCGCGCTTCGCTATTGGCGCGAATCAGTTCGTCGAGTTTGGCCTGGATCGCACTGGCGTCGCGATTCTGCGCATTCTGGATCAGGAACACCATCAGGAAGGTGACGATCGTCGTACCGGTGTTGATTACCAGCTGCCACGTGTTGGAATAGGCGAACATCGGGCCGGTGATGCCCCAGACGGCGACGACGATAAACGCCAGGATAAAAGCGGGCGGACGTCCCGCCCAACTCGCCACTTTCTGCGCGACCGCTTCGAAAAACCGATCCATATCTTCGTCCCTCGATTTGAAACCCAACGCCGAACCGCTAAGTACGCTCCATGACCGAAATCACCGTCGCCGCGCTCCAGGCCGCCTTTACCGACGATATGGACGCGAACATCGCCCATGTCTCCGCCCTCGTGCGCGAGGCCGCGGCGAAGGGAGCGCAAGTGATTTTGCCGCCCGAATTGTTCGAAGGCGAGTATTTTTGCCGCGTCGAGGATGAGGGGCTATTCGCCAATGCGAAGCCTACCGCCGAGCATAAGGCGGTGCTGGCGATGCAGAAACTCGCAGCCGAGCTCAGCGTATATATCCCGACCAGCTTCTTCGAGGCGGACGGGCCGCATCATTACAATAGC
The DNA here is from genome assembly GCF_014171475.1 of Sphingomonas sp. So64.6b. Classification (NCBI taxonomy): domain Bacteria; kingdom Pseudomonadati; phylum Pseudomonadota; class Alphaproteobacteria; order Sphingomonadales; family Sphingomonadaceae; genus Sphingomonas; species Sphingomonas sp. So64.6b. The sequence goes on along the minus strand of NZ_CP048817.1, from coordinate 4,297,005 downwards.
CTGGCGATGATCGGCCCCGACGGCCGGGTCATGGGCGTCTATCGCAAGAGCCATATTCCCGACGGACCGGGCTATGAGGAGAAATTCTATTTCCGTCCCGGCAACACCGGCTTCAAGGTCTGGCCGGGCCCCTCAGCAACGCTGGGCGTCGGAATCTGCTGGGACCAATGGTACCCGGAAACCGCCCGCGCGATGATGCTGATGGGCGCGGAAGTCCTGTTCTACCCGACCGCGATCGGCAGCGAGCCGCATGACACGTCGCTCGATACCGCCCGGCTGTGGCGCCGCGCGATGGTCGGCCACGCCGTGTCGAACGTGGTGCCGATCGTCGCCGCCAACCGGATCGGCGTGGAGCACGGGCAGACATTCTATGGCACCAGTTTCATCGCCGACGAGCGCGGCGACATTTTGGCCGAACTGGGCCGCGAGGAAACCGGCGTGATCACCGCAACAATCGATCTCGACCGGGTCAAGCGCCACCGCGCCGCATTCGGTTTCTTCCGCGACCGGCGGCCCGAGCTTTACGGGCGGCTGGTACAGGATATCTAGCTGCTCACCGGCACATCCGGGAAATAGCGCGCGAACTTCGTCTCCAGCAGCCGCACCAGTTCCGGCTGCATGAATTCATAGTCGTCGGGAATATCGAGGCTGATCACGCGGGCCTGCTTCAGGGCGGAGCGAAAGCGCCGTTGCAGCTTGTTTCGGTGCATCTTCTCCATCACGAAAATCACATCGGCCCATTCGACCAGTTCGGCAGTGAGCGGATTATCGGCGTCGTGATTGGTACCAGCCGAATCGATTTCCATATCGGGCCGCGACGCGAACACCTGTTCCGCCGTCGGGCTGCGCAGCCGGTTCTGGCTGCACACGAAGAGAATGTTCTTCACGCTGGCCGCAGTTCCAGCGCCCGCGCGAACACCGCCTCGAACATCTCGGCCGTCAGCCGTCCGGTATTCTGATTGTAGCGCGAGCAATGATAGCTATCGATCAGGATGCGGCCATCGGGCACGCGGTGCTGGGCGAGATGCGCGAAGCGGCATTTGGGCAGCTTGCCGCCCAGGATCTTGACCGCCGACTGATGCGCGATCTGGCCGAGCGCGATGTACACGCGCGCCTTGGGCAATGCCGCCGCCTGACCGGCAAGGAACGGGCGGCAAGCGCGGATTTCTTCGGGCGTCGGTTTGTTTTGCGGCGGCAAGCATTTGACCGCGTTGATGATGATCGCGCCGTCGAGCTTTAGCGAATCGTCGGGCGTGGCTTCGTATTTGCCGCTGGCCAGCCCGAACTTGGCCAGCGTGTCGAACAGCAATGGCCCCGACTGGTCACCAGTGAAGGGGCGCCCGGTGCGGTTGGCGCCATGTTTGCCGGGCGCCAGCCCGACGATCGCCAGCCATGCATCCGGGTCGCCGAACGCATTGACCGGCGCATTCCACCAATCGGGATGCTCGGCCTGCAATTCTTCGCGGAACCCGAGAAGGCGTGGACAGCGCGGGCAATCGTGCGGCGGCTCGGTGGTCGGCAAAGGACTGGGTGCGAAATTCATCGATACGCGATACGCAGCTTGCCGTGCCAAACTCAACCTGTGCCCCCCTTTCGACCTATGTCGTCGCTATCGGATCGAACCGTCGCGGTCGTCATGGTGCGCCGCAGGCGCAGGTCGCGGCAGCGATTAGAGCAATTGGCGACGTCGTGGCGACCGCGCCGATCTTCACCACCGCGCCGGTCGGTCCCTCGATCCGGCGTTTCGCCAATAGTGCGGTCCTGCTCGAAACTTCCGAGGACCCGCCCGAACTGCTCGCCCGGCTCAAGGCGATCGAGCGCGATTTCGGGCGGCGGCTTGGGCAGCGCTGGGGCGCGCGGGTGATCGACCTCGACATCATCCTGTGGTCGGGCGGCGCCTGGGGCGATGCCGGCCTGACGATCCCGCATATCGATTTCCGCGAGCGCCGTTTCGTGCTTGATCCACTCGCGCGCATTGCGCCTGACTGGCGCGATCCAATCACCGGTCTGACCGTGCGACAACTCGTCCATCGTCTGCGCGCGGTTGACCAGCGCGCGTCGCGCCCGTAACGCGCGTCACTTGCCCGGCATGTGTGGGGGCCCGTAGCTCAGTTGGTAGAGCAACGGACTTTTAATCTGTAGGTCTCGGGTTCGAATCCCGACGGGCCCACCATCGCCGCGAGACCATCGCCATGATCAGCCAAGATGATCGCTAACGACCCGCTCCACGCCGAGGGCGTCGATGCCGCCGGCGAAGTTCCGGGCGGCGTGCGCCATCCGCCCTGGCTGCTCGCAGCGGGCGGCGCGGCCGCACTGGCGGCGCTGATCCTTACCCTGATCGGCCTGTTCATCGATCGCGGTCACCGTTTCGCATTCGATTCGGCGATCCTGCTCGCCGCACGCGGCGGCACGGCGCATGGCGTACCAGTCGGACCGTCATGGATGAAGCCAGCGGCGGTCGACATCACCGCGCTGGGCGGTGTGACGGTGCTGACCCTGATCGTCACGATCACCGTCGGTTTCCTCGCGGTCAGGCGATTGTGGCTGACCATGGCGCTGGTACTTAGCGGAACGATCAGCGGCTCGATCGCGGTCGGCCTCGTTAAGCTGCTGGTTGGACGGCCGCGGCCAGACCTGACCGATCATCTCGTGCAAGTCAGCTCCGCGAGTTTCCCAAGCGGCCATGCCGCGAACAGCGCGATCGTCTATCTGACCATCGCCACACTGATCATGCAGATCGTGCAGGGCCGCGGCGCACGCAGCTACATCCTGATCGTCGCGGCCTTGCTGGTCACCGCAATCGGCATGAGCCGGGTCTATCTCGGTGTACACTGGCCGAGCGACGTGCTCGGCGGCTGGGCGTTCGGCACGCTTTGGGCGATCGGCTGGTGGGCGATCGGCGCCTGGGCGCGGCTCAGGCGGGCCGGAGTCTCGGTGTTACACCCCAGCGAGTAACCGCTTCGCCGACTTCAGGTGCGGCGCGTCAACCATCTTGCCATCAAGCGCCAGCGCGCCAGCGCCGGGGTTCGCCTCGAACAGCGCGATGACGCAGCGGGCACGCTCAACCTCCGCCGCGCTCGGCGTAAAGGCAGCGTTGATCACCGGAACCTGCGCGGGATGGATCGCCATCATGCCGGTAAAGCCGTCACGCCGCGCACGCGCTGCATAAGCCGCCAGACCGTCGAGGTCGCGGAAATCGGGATAGACCGTCTCGATCGCCGGCACCCCCGCTGCATGCGCACCGAACAGGGTCAGCGAGCGCGCCAGCTGATAGGGTGCTGTATAGCTGCCATCGGCTTCGCGCGAGGTTGCCGCGCCGATCGCGGCGGGCAGATCCTCGGCACCCCAGGTCAGACCGGCGAGGCGCGATGTGACTCCGCCATAGCTGCCGAGCGCGAAAATCGCCGCCGGCGTCTCGGTTGCGATCGGCAGAATCGCGATGTCGCCCGACAATCGCGCATCGAGCGCGGCAAGCGAGGCGGCGCCTTCGGCCTTGGGCAGCAATAGCCCGTCGGGTCCGGCAGGCAGCACTGCCGCCAGGTCGTCATCGATCAGCCCGGAGTCGAGCGGATTGACCCGAACATAAAGCGTCACCGTGCGCGACCGGCGCAGGAAAGTCGCGACCGCCGCACGCGCTTGTGGCTTGGCCGACAGGCTGACCGAATCCTCCAGATCGAGGATCAGCACATCAGCGCCGAGCCCCAATGCCTTTTCCATCCGGTCGGGACGGTCGCCAGGAACAAACAGCAGCGAGCGCAGGCGAGGCATCGGATTCTCCTTCGATGGCAGGAAAACCCCCTAGCATAGACGGGCCGTGGCAAGGCAACGACGAACCGTCTTGTGACTTTATACCATAACATCTATTGCGCCGCACAAGAACAAGAAAGGGCCTTCATGATTCGCCGTCTCCTGCTTGCCAGCACCGTCTCTGTCTCTGCCTTCGCCTTCGCTCAACCCGCGCTTGCTCAGGACATGTCCGATCCCACCGCCGCTCCGGCCCCCGTCAAAGTGGACGTGAAAGCGGATCGCGACGACGACATGCGCGACATCATCATCACCGCGCCATTCGAGCAGAGCGAAGCCGATGTGCTGTCGGGCACGTCGGTCCTGTCCGGTCAGGAGCTGACGCGCAGCCTGAAGCCGACGATCGGCGAGACGCTGGCCCGGCTGCCGGGCGTTTCCGCAACCTCATTCGGGCCGAGCGCATCGCGCCCGATCCTGCGCGGCTTCCAGGGCGAGCGCATCCGCGTGCTGACCGACGGGATCGGATCGATTGACGTGTCCAACACCTCGGTCGATCACGCCGTGATCATCGATCCGCTGCTCGCCGAGCGAATCGAAGTGTTGCGCGGCCCCTCTGCCCTGTTGTTCGGCTCCTCGGCGGTCGGCGGCGTGGTCAACGTCATCGACACACGCATTCCACGAAGCGTGCCGGTAAAGGGCTATCGGCTGAGTGGCACCGCCACCTATGGCTCGGCTGCCAATGAGCGCTCGTTCGGCGGCGCCGGCGACGTCGCGGTCGGCGAGCACCTCGTGCTTCATGCCGATGGCTCCTATTCGAAGACCGACGATCTTCGCATCGGCGGCTATGCGTTGACCCCCGAACGCCGCCGCGAAGCGCTCGCCACCAGCCTGTTGCCGGTCGATCCGGCCGACCCCGAACCGATCGACTATGCCGCCAACGCCGCAATCAAGGGCACGCTGCCCAATTCGGCGAGCAGGACCTGGACCGCCGGCGCCGGCGCGTCGATCATCACCGACAGCGGTAATCTCGGCGTCTCGTACAGCCATTATGACAGCCTGTACGGCGTGCCGATCCGTTATGCGACGCTGCCCGGCGAAGGACAGGAGGCACCGCGCCTGTCGATCGTCCAGAACCGCGTCGACCTGCGCGGCGAGGTCGATACCGGCGGCGGCTTCCTCGACAAGATCAAGGTTCGCGCCGGTCAGGCGAGCTATCGCCATTTCGAACTCGAGGAGGACGGATCGGTCGGCACCGCCTTCTACAATAAGGGCCTGGAGGGCCGGCTCGAGCTGATCCAGGCCGATCATGGCGGCTGGAAGGGTGCATCGGGCGTGCAGTTCTTCAATCGCATCTTCGACGTGAAGGGCGAGGAGGCGTTTCTGCCCAAAAACGAGACCAACCAGACCGGCTTCTTCACCTTGCAGCAGCTCGATCTCGGCGCGTTCAAGGCCGAAGGCGGCCTGCGCTACGAACTGACCGATGTCGCGGCACGCACCCCGGCCGACGATTTACGCTTCTTCCATGGTGCGCGTCACTTCCAGGCGCTGTCGGGGTCGATCGGCGCGTCCTATGCGATCAGCGATCCGATCCGCATCGGCATCAACCTGTCGCATACCGAACGCGCGCCATCAGCGGAGGAATTGTTCGCCAATGGCGGCCATGCCGGAACGCAAGCCTATGAACTGGGCAGCGCCGATTTCCGGCTGGAGAAGAGCTGGGGTCTGGAAGCCACGCTCCACGCACATGGTGAAGGGTTCAGCTTCGACGCGTCAGCCTATTACAATAAATTCTCCAACTATATCTCGGAAAACCAGGTCAATCAGGCGGTGTGCGAAGCGGCCGCCGCGCCGAGCGGCCGCGAGGTCGAATTCCCCTGTTTCCAGTTCAGTCAGTCCGATGCGCGCTACTATGGCGTCGAAGCGCAAGGGTCGATCCTGCTGGCGCGGATCGGCGATTTCAAGATCAATGCCGATGCGCTGGGCGATTACGTCCACGCCAATATCGTCGATCAGGGCCCAATCCCGCGCATCCCCGCGCCGCGCGTCCTCGGCGGGCTGGAAGCGCAATCGGACCGCATCACTGGCCGGATCGAGGCCGAGCGCGTCTTCGACCAAAACCGCGTGACCGCCTTCGAGACGCCGACCAAGGGTTATACCATGGTCAATGCCTCGATCTCGCTCAGCCCGTTCGGCGCCGACAACAAGACCACACTCAACATCAGCGCCAACAACATCTTCGATGTCGATGCGCGGCGCCATGCCAGCTTTCTGAAGGATTTCGCGCCGCTCGCCGGACGCGACATCCGCGCGACCTTACGCTTCAGCCTCTGAGCTCTCCTGCCCCGCCCGTCCCGATCACTCGGGGCGGGCGGTTTTTTTATGCGTGACGGCGCCCCGTCAGAGTGCGGCGATCGCGTCCGCGAGCGGGCGGATGGCCTCGGCCCGATGATCCCAGGAGATCACCAGCCGCGCCTCGCCCGGGCCCCAGTCGTAAAAATCGAAACCCTTGGCGCGCAGTCGCTCGGCCTCGGCGGCGGTAACACGCAGGAACACTTCGTTCGCCTCGACCGGATGGACCAGCCGGTCGCCCGCAGCCTCGGCGAGCATAGTCGCGCCGGCGTTCGACGCACGCGCATTGTCGAGCCACAGATCATGATCGAGCAGCGCATGAATCTGCGCCGCGAGATAACGGCCCTTGGACAGCAGCAGCCCGGCGCGCTTACGGCGATAGAGCGTCGCGGCCTGCAAATCGGTCTTGAAGAAAATCAGCGCCTCAGCGCTCATCCCGCCATTCTTGACAAACCCGAAGCTCAGCGCATCGACCCCGGCGCGCCAGGTCAGGTCGGCCGGCGTGCAACCGAGATGCGCGACCGCATTGGCGAAGCGCGCACCGTCCATATGCAGGCCGAGCCGACGTTCGCGCGCGAGATGGCCAATCGCGGCGACCTCATTGGGGGTATAGACGCGACCATATTCGGTCGCGTTGGTGATCGAGATCGCATGCGGCTGAACCTGATGCACATCATCGCGCGTGGCGTCGAGCACGGCGAGGATGGTCTTGGGCGTCAGCTTGGCGCCCTCACCCTCGCCAAGCAGCAGCTTTGCGCCATGGGTGTAGAATTCCGGCGCGCCACATTCGTCGTTCTGAATATGCGCGTCGCGGTGACACACGACCGCGCCATGCGGCGGACACAGCGCGGCAAGCGCGAGGCAATTGGCTGAGGTGCCCGAGGGCACCCATAACGCGCGCACCTCGACCTCGAACAGGTCGGAGAAACGCGCATCGAGCTGGCGGCTCCAGCCATCGCCGTCATAGGCGGTGTCGAGCGTATTGGCCTGTTCGAGCGCTGCGAAAACAGCGGGATGAACCGGGGCGGCATTATCGGAGAAGAAGCGCATGACGCAGCCTTGCGGCGATGGTCAGGCCTCGTCAACCGTGGAGGTTTCAGGGACGCCACCGCCCTGACGAATCCCGACAGATCATCGCTCGTCGGGCGCCTGCTCGTCATATTGCGGTTCCTCATAACGCGGCGCGCGATCTTCACGGCGCGGCCGGTCGCTGCGATCGCCGCGGTTCGAGCGATTGATCTCGATGCTGCCATCCTGACCAACGCGCAGATTGAGCCCAAGGCCCTCGAGATCGCCCTCGAGCGGGACATTGACACCGTCGACACCAATCAGGTTGGCGGCATCCGGATCGACCTCTTCTTCGGTCGCCTCCGGTTCGGGCGCGACGGCGGGGCCGACGCCAAGCGCGCTTATCATGAAGGCGCGCCAGATCCGCGCCGGGATACCGCCGCCCGACAGGCCCGCATTCGGCGTATTGTCGTCATTGCCGACCCACACCCCGACCACCAGATCGCCGGCAAAACCGATGAACAGGGCGTCGCGATTGTCCTGCGTTGTGCCGGTCTTGCCATAGGTTTTGACCGACAGCGCCGCCTGACGCCCAGTGCCAGTTTCCGCCGACGCGGAGAGCAGGTCGAGCATATTGGCGTGCAGATCGCCAGTCAGCGGGTGCGCACCCTCGGTCAGGCTTTGCAGCCAGCTGCGCTCGCCGCTCGGCTCGATCCCGCGCGGCCGCACCGGATAGCCTTGCGCGGCGATCGAAGCATAGGCCGAAGTCAGTTCGAGCAGCGACACCGTCGAAGTGCCGAGCGCGATCGTCGCTTCATTGGCAATCGGCGTCGAGATGCCGAGGTCGCGCGCGGCACGGGTCACGTTCTTCACCCCGACTTGCTGGATCAGCCGTGCCGCCGCGACATTGCTCGATTTGGCAAAGGCGCGGCGCAGCGTGATCTCGCCCTCATAACGGCCATCGCTGTTCTTCGGCGACCAGTCGGCGATCGTCACCGGTTCGTCCTCGATCTTCGAATCCGGCGTCAGGCCGCTGCGCAACGCGGCGAGATAGACGAACAGCTTGAACGCCGATCCCGGCTGGCGTCGCGCCTGGACAGCGCGGTTGAACGTGCTGTCGGCATAGGATTTGCCGCCGACCATCGCGACGACCCGGCCATCGGGGCGCATCGCAACCAAGGCGACCTGCGCCTGGCGCAGCCCCGCGCTCCTGATCGCGCGCTCCGCGGCCTTTTGCAGGCGGCGGTCGAGCGTGGTCTTGACCGTGGTTTCGGTCGCGATCTCGCCTGCGCGGTCGCGCGCCTCGGGCAGCACCCAATCGGCGAAATAGGTGCCGTCGGGCAACGGCTTGATCTTGCTCGTCGACAGCCGCGCCGGCGACACATCGGCCGCCACCGCCTTGTCGAGGAAACCGGCATCGACCATCGCCGCGACGACCAGCTTCTGCCGGTCGCGCGCGCCCTTCAGATTGACCGTCGGGGCGAGCCGCGAAGGCGCCTTGACCAACCCGGCGAGCATTGCCGCCTGGCCGATCGACAGATCCTCGGGCTCGCGGTTGAAATAATGTTTCGACGCCGCGCGCAGGCCATAGACGTTATCGCCGAAATAGACGTTCGACAGATAGCGCGAGAGGATCTCGTTCTTCGACAGCCATGCCTCGAGCCAAAAGGCGATCAGGACCTCACGAAATTTGCGCGCTGCGGTTCGATCCGAATCGAGAAAGGCGTTCTTGGCAAGCTGCTGGGTGATCGTGCTGCCGCCCTGACTGCGCCCGTCGCTGGTGATATTGTGCCAGAAAGCGCGGGCGATACCGCGCGGGTCGACGCCCCAATGCGATTTGAAGCGCCGGTCCTCGATCGCGAGAAAGGCGTTGGTGACGTTGGCGGGCAGCTTCGACGCATCGACCGCCTTGCCGATGATCGCGCCGCGCCGTGCGATCGGCGTGCCGTCTTCGGCGAGCAGCGTGATGCTCGGCGGCGTCGGCGGTTCGAGCGATTTCGACAAGGGCGCGGTGAAGATCAGCCAGATCACCGCAACCACGAACAGCAATATGCCGACGCCAAAGATGCGCATCGGCCAGCGCCAGCGCGACCCGCGATAGGCGACCGGCAAATTGGTCGTGTAGCCATCGGCATCGGCATCATAATCGTCGCCACCGCCCGAATAATCACCCGGCGGCGGCAACCCGCCGGACAGGTCGAGCGGCGACCGGTCGGAGCCATAGGCGGCACCGCCGGACGGCGATTTGCTCGACGGCGCGGTCGCCGGATCGAAGGGGTAAGGACGCATCGTTCTCGATCGTTCCCGGATCAGCCTGCCAACATGGCGAATGACTGTATTATCGTCATATAACAGTGACCGCAAGCAATTGGCTGCGGGGATGGACGCGCACGGACCGCTCGGGCACATGCGATGGTGAAACGAAACGCCGGAGCGACAAAGTGCGTGCGACCATCAAGGACGTATCCCGCGAAGCGGGGGTCTCGATCAAGACGGTATCGCGCGTGCTCAATAACGAGCGCTATGTCGGCACAGCGACGCGTGAGCGAGTGCAGGCCGCTGTTGCCCTGCTCAACTTCCGCCCAAGCACCGCAGCGCGCTCGCTCGCCGGGCGGCGCAGCTTCCAGATCGCGCTGATCTGCGACAATCCCAGCCCCTATTATGTCTATGAAATGCAATCGGGCATCCGCGACCGATGTGCGGCGGACGGGGTGCGGATGATCGCGCAGCCCTATGACCGCAACTCGGAGACATTGCTCGACGATGTCGAGAGCCTGGTAGATGCAACCAATGTGGATGGATTAATCCTGACCCCGCCGGTGACCGACTATCCGGCGGTGCTCGACCTGCTTGCGCGGCGCGGCGTACGTTTCGTGCGAGTCTCGCCCGGCGGCGATGTCAACCTGACCTCCTCGACCTTTATCGACAATGGGCGTGCAGCGCGTGAGATGACCGAGCATCTGATCGGGCTTGGTCACCGCCGCATCGGCTTCATCGCCGGCCATCCGAGCTATGAGACCAGCACACAGCGGCGGAACGGCTATCTCAAGGCCCTGCAGGCGGCGGGCATCGCAAGCGATCCGGCACTAATCGTCGAGGGCAGCTACGACTTCGCCTCGGGCGCCGCCGCCGCTGAAATACTGCTGTCGCTTGAAGTGCCGCCAAGCGCGATCTTCGCTTCGAGCGACGATATGGCGGCCGGCGCGCTGACCGTCGCACACCGGCGCGAGATCAGTGTGCCCGGCCAGCTGTCGGTCGCGGGCTTCGACGATACCGCGCTTGCCGGTTTCGTCTGGCCGCCCTTGACCACGATCCGCCAGCCGACCCGGCAAATGGCCTATCAGGCGGCGGACCTGCTGCTCGGTGGCGAGGATGCGCCGGTCGAGCGACGGGAGATCGGCTTCGAACTGGTGGTGCGCGATTCTACCGGGCCGGTTCCGAAATAGGCCTTCCCCTACCGGGAGGCTAAGACGCGCTCGATTTACCGCTCCGGGATGGCGTATTTTACAACACCTTACCCGACGAACAACAGGGCCGCCCCAAGCGCCAGCGCAAACGCCACCAGCGTCGCCGCCAGAATCACGAACAGCGGCTTCGGCCCGGCTTCAAGCAATTGCGACAAAGGCGAGCGGATCGCGGTTGCGGTAACCGCCGCTGCCAGCAACCCGGCGGCGATCTGTTCCGCGCCCTTCGCCACCGCCGTCGGGATCACCCCGAATGAATTGATCCCGGCCAGCACGAAGAAGCCGACCACGAACCAGGGAATTCCCGGCCCTTTTGCGCGCGACGCGTCGCCGCGCAGGAACAGGGCGACGATCGCCAGCACCGGCGCGAGCATGGCGACACGAGTCAGCTTGACGATCGCGGCGATATCGCCGGCGTCCTTGGAATAGGAATAGCCCGCCCCCAGCGCCTGGGCGACGTCATGAATCGCCGCACCGAGCATGAAGCCGGCCTTGAGATCGCTCATCGCCAACGCGTGCGCCGCGATCGGATACAGCACCATCGCCAGCGCGCTCAGCGCCGAGATGCCGACCAGCACCATGGTCAATTGCGTCTGGCTGGTCCGTTTCTCACCGAGCGTGGTCGCCAGTGCCATCGCCGCCGACGCGCCGCAGATCGCCACTGCGCCGCCGGCCAATACGCCGAACGCGTTATCGAAACCAAAGCGCCGCGCGGCCAGGATGCCCGCGCCGATGGTGAGCGCAACGATGGCTAGCACGCAGAGCAGCGCAACCGGCCCGAGCGCGGCGATCTGCCCGAAAGTGATGCGCACGCCGACCAGCACGATGCCCCAGCGCAGCAGCGAACGCGACGCGAAAGCCAGCCCCGGCGTCAGCCGCGTATCGGCGCTGAGGAAATTGAGTGCGAGCCCGATGAGCAGCGCCATCAGCGTCAGCGGCGCGCCATAATGATCCGACAGAAACGCAGCGGCGAGCGTTCCCGCCGCGACGATCGCCAGCCCGGGGAGATAGCCCTGCCAGCTCGACTTGGGCGATGGCTCGATATCGCCGTAAAGATCCGCCGCCATCGGCAGGGGTCTGGGTTGTCTCGTCGCCATGGTCGCCCTTATTCTCTTCTGCCAAGGCTAGGCCAATGCCGCCCCGAAATACACCCGTCCCGAAATACACCCGTCAGTGCGCCGCGACCGGCAGCGCCGTTCCCATCCCGTCCAGCGGAAGCTTCGGCAGGAGCAACTGGATCGCGATCACCGCGAGCAGATAGGAACCGCCGGCGAACAGGAACAATGGCAGATAGCCGAGCCCGGCGGCGAGCGTCAGCCCCGCAACCTTGGCAATCACCATCCCGCCGATATTGCCGCTGAACGCACCAAAACTGGTCACGCGCCCGATCTTTTCAGGGCGTGAGACATCGGCGATCAGTGCGAACAAATTGACCGAGAAAGCCTGGTGCGCGGCCATGACCAGGCCGATCAGCGCGACCGCCAGCGCATAGCTGTGCACCGTGTCGGCAAAGGGCAGCGGCAAGGCAAGCAAGGCGGCGACGAGCAGCGACCCCTTGCGCACCTTCTCGACACTATAGCCCTGACGGATCAGCCGCGACGCGACGGTACCGGCGATCAGCGATCCGATCGCGCTGCAGGTATAGGCAATCGCCAGCGGCGTGCCGAGCGCAATGCCGGTCAGCCCGAAGCTGCGGTGAAAGAAATCGGGCATCCAGAACAGCATCAGCCACCAGGTCGCATCGGACAGGAATTTGGCGACCGCGATCGCCCAGGTGCGGCGTTCGACAAAGATGCTGCGCCCGACCGTCGTCTTTGCGCCTTGGTCGCTGCGTGTCGGCGCACCGTCACCGGCGAAATGCACGCCCTTGACCGCGAACAGCCAGACGATCGCCCAGAGCAAGCCTAGCGCGCCGCCGATCAGGAATGCCGCGCGCCAGCCCCAGAGCAAGGCGACGGTCGGAATGAGCAACGGCGTGACGATCGCACCCAGGCTGCCGACGGTATTGACCAGGCCATAACCGAACGAGCGCATCGTCGGCGGAAAGATCACCGCGATCGTCTTGATCGCCGCCGGCGTGCCCATCGCCTCGGTCGCGCCGAGCGCGATACGGCACAGCACGAAACTGCTGAAGCCGCGCGCAAAGGCATGCGCCATCGCCGCGAGGCTCCACAGCGCCACGCCGATCGGGTTGGCCCATTTGACCCCAAGCTTGTCGACCGCGAAGCCGGTGAACAAGAACGCCACCGCCGCCGATCCCTGGAACCAGGCGGCGAGCGTGCCGTAATCATTGTCGGTCCAGCTCATATCATGCGCGATATCGGGCTTGAGCACCGCGATGATCTGCCGATCGACCAGATTGAGCAGCGTCGCGGTGATCGCCAGCGCGAAGATCACGTTGCGGCGCGCCGGGGACAGAGTCACGAGCGGAGGCCCCGCCGGTTAAGCAAAAGTCACCTGTTCGCCATTCTGGACCAGCGCGATTGCGTTGCGGCGCAGCTGCTTCGTGCCGGGATTGAGCATCGCCTCGGGCGTATATTGCGCCAGAAACACGCGTCGCGCGCGATCGGTGCGATTGGCGCCGGTCGCGTGCAGCAACAGGCTGGAGAAAGCGACGATGTCGCCCGCTTTGGCCTCGACGATGATCCCTTCCGCCTCGGCCGGCGCGCCGACCAGATCGTTGCTGCCCGACTGGCGTTCATGCGGCACGATACCGTTCCGGTGGCTGCCCGGCATCAAGCGCACGGTGCCATTCTCGATCGTCGCATCATCGAGCGGACACCAGCAGGTGACATAAGGCGCATGATCCGCAGGGCCGCCATTGCCGACGACATAACCCGAATCCTGATGCCAGGAAAATGGCAGGCCGCCCTCCGGTCCCTTCACGACGAACTGGTCGAAGAAGAAATAGGCGGTGTCACCGATCGTCGCACGGCATACATCGGCCATCGTCTCGCTGAACAGCATGCGCCGGATATCAGGCACGACGCGCTGGCATTCATTGGCGAAGTAGCGCTTGCCGCGATGGCTGAGGCCGATCGTGTCGACGCCCTGCGCATCCATCCGCGCATCCTCCCGCGCGACGAATGCATCGCATTCGCCGCGCAGCAGGTCGAGCGCATCGCCGGCCAGCGCGCCCTTGAACACGGCATAGCCGTCCTCGACGAACTGCCGTGCCTGTTCCTGATAGTTCATCGGCATGACCCCCGATCAATAGTTGAACCGCACCGCGACACCGAAATAGCGATCGACATCGCGCGGCAGCAGATAGCGATAACTGCCGCCGGGCCCGCCGGTGGTGATCAGCGAGGCATAGCTCTGGTCGGTCAGGTTGCGGCCGATGAAATTAACGCGCCACACGCCGTTCGGATCGACCAGCGCGATATTGGCATCGACCAGTGCGTAGCCGTCGATGGTGATCGCGCGGCGCACCGCGAGGTCGCCTGGCGTCACGCCGGCCTGCAGCGACGAGACCTGATCGCTGGTCAGCGAGATATTGCTGCCGATCTCCACATTGGCGAAGCCACCGGTGTCGATCTTCCACGTCGCGCCGATATTGCCCTTCCAGGTCGGGGCGAGCGGCAATTGCTCACCGCGCCGATCGGTCGCCGTCGCGGGCGAGCCGGCCGGGATATTGAATTTGTCGATCTGCGCATCGGTATAGGCGATACCGGCGTTGATGGTGAAGTTGCGCACCGGCCGGATCACCGATTCGATCTCCACGCCCTTGGTCGACACGGAACCCGCATCGGTCAGCTGAGTAACGACCGATCCGTTCAGATTGACGAAGCTGTTGGCCTGGAAGTGATCATATTTGGCATAGAAGGCCGCGGTGTTGATCGTGAAGCTGCCATCGGCGGTCTTGAACTTGGTGCCGAGCTCATACGCGTTCGACGTCTCCGCCGCGATCGGTGCAAGCTGCCCGCTATTCTGGTTGAAGAAGACGTTGAACGCCGGTCCCTTATAGCCCTGGCTGAAAGTGGCATAGGCCATCAGCCCGTTGGTGATGTCGGCCTGGACGCCAAGCTTGCCCGAGAAATCGCTCTGGCTGGTCTTCAGCCGGTAATTTGCCGCCGCCCCGACCAGGCCGGGCCCGGCGCCGGTCGCAGCCGCGCGGACGTTGAAAGCGCTGATATTGTCATGGGTGAAGCGTCCGCCCGCAATCAGGCGCAGCCAGTCGGTCGCGCGAACGGTGACGTTGCCATAGGCCGCGACATTTTCGATCGTCGAGCCGAAATTGCCGATCGCGCTTGGAAAAGTCTGTGTCGAGGAGCCAACCGCGCAAGGTGCGAGACCCGGCGAGACCGGTGGCAAGGTGGTCGCCGAGCAGACGATATCGTCGCGCTCGAAAGTCCGTTCCTGCTTCGCCTTGTAGTAGAAGCCGCCCAGGACATATTCGACCGTCTGGTTGCCGGGCGAAGCGAGACGGACTTCCTGGGTGAAGGTGGTCGAAGGCTGCGGCCCGAAATCGTTGAGCTGATTGCCGCCCGCAATCGCATAGACCCGATCGATGAAATCGCCGTCACGGATACCGAAATTCTTGTAGTCGCGATAGGCGGTGATCGAGGTCAGCGTGCCCGCCGACCCGACATCGAGATCGGCCTGGAGCGACCCGCCCCAGCTTGTCTCGCGCGTCTCGGTCAGCGTGTTCTGACGGATTTCGCGCGTTTCATCGCCGGCCAGCGTGATGCCGCTGAGCGCTCCGGCGAGATTGCTCGCCACAGTGGGTGAGGTGCCAATCACCTCGGCGCAGCAATCGGCATTGGTGCGACGCCAGTCGCCGATCAGCGTGAAGGTCAATGCGTCGGTCGCATCGGCGACGATCATGCCGCGCACGCCATAGCGCTCATAACCATTGACCGTGCGGTTCAGCGTGACGTTGCGTACCGTGCCGTCGAAATTGGCATAGGTGCCGGTGAAGCGGCTGGTGATGCCCGCGCCGAGCGGGATGTCGATCGCAGCCTTGAGCTTGTACTCGTCGTCGGTGGTCGCCTGACCCTCGACATAACCGCCGAACTTGTCGCCCGGCCTTTTGGTGACGATGTTGACCACGCCGGCCGAGGAATTCTTGCCGAACAAGGTGCCCTGCGGGCCGCGCAGCACTTCGATCCGCTCGACATCGTACAGATCGCCAAAGGCTTCGCCGGAGCGCGCATAGGTGACGCCGTCAACGACGAAGCCGACGCTCGGTTCGGCGGCGATCGAGAAGTTGATCGTGCCGACGCCGCGCAGGAACAGCGACGAATCGATCGTCGTCGCGCTTTCCTTGAAGTTCAGGCTGGGCACCAGCTGTTGCAACGACTGGACGTTGACGCCGCCGCGCGCTTCGAACTGCTCGCCGCTGACCACGCTGATCGCGGCCGGCACCTTTTGCAGATTCTCCGAACGTTTCTGCGCGGTGACGATGATGTCACCCGAATCGACCGATGAGACTTGCTCTTCGACGGCTGGCGCCGCGTCCTGCGCAACGGCGGGAGAGACGGCGATCAGCGCTGCAATAGCCGCGCCAGACAGGTAAAATGCGTGTTTCATAAATCCTCCCTCAAATTCCCATGCAATTGATGGATTATCATTATTGGCTGCATATGACAGCGCGATCAGACTTGGCATTCGTAAAGTTCGGCTTGGTCAGACTCCCAGTTCGGCCATTTCCACCACGCGGTGTTCGCGCGCGCTGATTTCAGCCGCCGCGCCGATCGCGACCGCCATCAACCCGTCATGCGCGGTGACCTCTACCGGGCCAGCGCCGCGCACCGCGGCGTTGAATTTCTGATGCTCGTAAAAGGTCGATCCGTGATGACTGCCGGCGTTCAGCGCCGCCTCATCGACTTCGACCAGGCGGCGTTCGACCGCCTTGGGATTCATGAAGCCGACACGGGGCGAATAGACGATCGCGCCTTCGGGAATCAGCACCTCGAGCCGCGCCTGATCGCCGACCGCCGCGATCTCCTCCTGATTCTCCGCGCCATCGGCGAACATCGACAGGTCGAGCATCGCGCGCACGCCATTGTCGAAATCGACCGTCGTATAACTGTTGTCGATGATGTCAGGCCGCTCACCGGCATAATCCTCGTCGAGATGGTTCACGTCCATCGCGCCCGAACAATAGACGCGCACCGCCTCCGCGCCGGTGATCAGGCGCATCAGATCGAAGAAGTGACAGCATTTCTCGACCATCGTGCCGCCGGTGTTGCGGCTGAAGCGATTCCAGTCGGCGACCTTGGACAGGAAGGGAAAACGATGCTCGCGGATCGACAGCATCTGCAGCTTGCCGATGCGCCCGCCCTTGATCTCCGCGATGAACTCGGCGGCCGGCGGCATGAAGCGATATTCCATCGCGGTCCAGAACACCTTGTCGTTCTGCGCGGCGCGATCGACGATCCAGCGCGCATCCTCGATTCGAGTCGCAACCGGCTTCTCACACAGGATATGCAGGCCCGCATCGAACAGCGGGACCAGCACATCGCGGTGCGTGTGATTGGGGCTGGCGACGATCACCGCATCGCACAACCCACTCGCCGCGAGCGCCGCCGCGTCGTCGAACACCGCGACGCCATCGGCGCGATCCTTCAGCGCATTCTTCGCCCAATCGAGCGAGCCGCGAGTCGGATCGGCCAGCGCCGTCACCACCGCGCCGGGCGTGATCGCCAGGTTGTTGATGTGCTCGACGCCCATCATACCCGCACCCACCAGACCATAACGCACTTGCTCAACCACGCGGACCAATCCTATATGACAACGATGTCTGAAATCATACTTACACCCGATTCCCGCCCGCTCGGCAAGAGCGGATTGATGGTCAGCCCGATTGCATGGGGGATGTGGCGCTTCGGTCACGCCTCCCCCGAACAGGGCCGCGCGCTGATCGAGGCGGCCTTCGCCGCCGGCGTGACACTGTTCGACACGGCCGATATCTATGGCTTCAACGGGTCGGGCGGGTTCGGCGATGCCGAGGCGTTGCTCGGCCGGATCTTCGCCGAATCACCTGATCTGCGCGCACGCATGGTGCTCGCGACCAAGGGTGGCATCGCCCCGCCGGTGCCCTATGATTCGAGCGCGCCGTATCTCGCCGCCGCACTCGACGCCTCGCTCCGGCGTTTGCAGACCGACCAAGTCGATCTCTACCAGATCCACCGCCCCGACATCCTGGCGCATCCGCAAGAGACCGCGCGTGCGCTGGAGGACATGGTCGCGGCCGGAAAGGTCCGCGCGGTCGGGGTGTCCAACTACACCGTCGCGCAAACCACCGCGCTGGCCAGCTTCCTGACCATCCCGCTGGCCAGCCATCAGCCGGAATTCTCACCCCTCGAACTCGAACCGATTACCGGCGGGCTGCTTGATCTGGCGATGGAGCGCGACATGGCGATCCTCGCCTGGTCGCCGCTCGGCGGCGGGCGAATCGGCGATCCGCAGGACGAGCGCAGCCGGGGTGTCACCGCCGCGCTGGATATCGTCGCCAATCAGGCGGGTGTGAGTCGCGCGGCGGCCGCCTATAGCTGGATCATGGCGCATCCGGCGCGCGCGATCCCGATCGTCGGCACACAGAATGTGACACGCATCGCGGAGATCGCCGACGCGTTCAAACCACGCTGGACGCGCCAGAGCTGGTACGACGTGCTGATCGCGTCGCGTGGGGAGCGATTGCCATGACCGACACACGCCCACCGTGCGAGATCAGCTGGTTTTCAGCGCTGTGCGATGACGATTATGAATTCCTCGGCGTGCCCGATGCAAAACTCAGATCGAGTTGGGAGCATTGCCGCGACATCGTCGTGCAGGCGGAAACCGGCGGGTTCGACAATGTGCTGCTGCCCTCCGGCTATGCGCTGGGCATCGACACCACCGCCTTCGCCGCCGCGATCGCGACCGCAACGAGCCAGATCAATTTGCTCATGGCAGTACGCATCGGCGAGACCTGGCCGCCGCAGCTGGCACGCCAGATCGCCACGATCGACCGGATGTCGGCCCAGGGAACTGGCAGGGGCAGGTTGAAGGTGAATATCATCTCCTCGGACATGCCCGGCGAGACGATGGCCTCAGCGCCGCGCTACGCTCGCACGGTCGAGGCGATGCAAATCCTCAAGACCCTGCTCAACGGCGAGGCGCTCGACCATGACGGCGAGTTCTGGAAACTTAAACTCGCGCCGCCGAGCATCGGCACCGTGTCGGGCAAGGCGCCCTTGCTCTATTTCGGCGGTCTGTCCGAGGATGCGCGCGAAGCGGCGGCGAGGGGCTGCGACGTGTTCCTGATGTGGCCCGACAAAAAGGAAAATGTCGCCGCAATCATCGCCGACATGAAGGATCGCGCGGCGAAACACGGCCGCGCCCTGCGCTTCGGTTATCGCGCGCACGTCATCGTGCGCGAAACCGAGGCCGAGGCGCGCATTGCCGCAGATCGGCTGCTGTCGAAGCTCGACGCGGCGGAAGGCGCGGCGATCCGCGCCAAGTCGCTCGATTCGACCTCGACCGGTGTCGCCGCTCAGGCCGCTTTGCGCGAAAATGCCGCGGATGACGGCTATGCCGAGCCCAATTTGTGGACCGGCGTCGGCCGCGCCCGCTCCGGCTGCGGCGCCGCGATAGTCGGCGATCCCGACCAGGTACTCGCCAAGCTCAACGCCTATCGCGACATGGGCATTGAGGCATTCATCCTGTCGGGCTATCCCCATGCTGCCGAGGCGGATTTGTTCGCCCGGCATGTCTTGCCGCGGATCGAACACGCCCCCCTGTAGAAGGTTTATTCATGGCCGATGCCGCCGCCACTGACGTTCAGGCCGATGCTCCTCTTGTCGTCGGCATCGGCGGGACGATCGGCGGTATCTCCTCGACCGAGCGCGCGCTGCGCATCGCACTCGACGCGGCGGGGCGCGAAGGCTTCCGCACGCGCATGTTCGGCGGCGCCGATATGGCGAAGCTGCCGCTTTACGACCCCAAGGCCACCACACGCACGCCCGACGAGATCGAATTCGTCGAAACGGTGCGCCAGGCATCCGCGCTGATCATCGCCAGTCCCGGTTATCACGGTAGCATCTCGGGCGTGGTCAAGAACGCGCTCGACCTCCTCGAGGAGACGGCGCGGGACGTTGAGCGCCCTTATCTAGCCGACATGCCGGTCGGGTTGATCGCCACCGCTTATGGCTGGCAGGCGACTGGCAGCACGATCGCCGCGCTGCGCTCGATCGTGCATGCGCTGCGCGGCTGGCCGACGCCGTTCGCCGCGGCGATCAACAGCCAGTTGACCAAGTTCGACGAGGACGGTGGGGCGAGCGAACCGGCGGTGCTGGAGCAGCTCTGCATGGTCGGACGCCAGGTCGCGCGCTTCGCGCCGCTGTCGATCAAGACCAATGGCTGAGCTGGACCGCCGCCGCGCGATCGGGCTGATCGGGCTCGGTGGTGCCGGCTTGGTGACCGCGCCGGTCTGGGGGCAGGCGCTGGCCGATCTCGGCCTGCCCGGCGGCAATGGCAGCCGGCCGTTGACTACCGCCTTTCCCGGCAAGGGCAGCATGATCCTGCAGCGCGGGCGTGCACCGCTGCTCGAAACGCCGATCGATGCGTTCGACGGTAATGTCTTCACGCCCAACGACCGCTTCTTCGTGCGCTGGCATTATGACGACATCCCGACCTCTGTCGATGTCACGCGCTTCCGACTGAAGGTTAGTGGTGCGGTGCGTC
Organism: Sphingomonas sp. So64.6b; assembly: GCF_014171475.1. NCBI lineage: Bacteria > Pseudomonadati > Pseudomonadota > Alphaproteobacteria > Sphingomonadales > Sphingomonadaceae > Sphingomonas > Sphingomonas sp. So64.6b. Next base: position 4,276,771 of record NZ_CP048817.1, on the reverse strand, counting down.
AGCCGGTCGCGCTGTCCCTCGCCGATCTGCTTGCCATGCCGCGCGTCGAGATCGCCGCGATCAACCAGTGTTCGGGCAATTCGCGCGGCCGTTTCTTTCCGCGCGTGCCCGGCGCGCAATGGGGCGATGGGGCGATCGGCAATGCGCGGTGGACCGGCGTGCGATTGAAAGACGTGCTCGACCGCGCCGGCATCGCGCCCGGCGCGATCGCGGTGCGGCTCGGCGGTCTCGACAAGCCGCCGCCCGGTGCGCCGGCGTTCGAGAAATCGCTTGAGCTCGACCATGCGCGTGACGGCGAGGTGATGATCGCGTTCCAGATGAACGGCGCGCAATTGCCGATGCTTAACGGCTTTCCCATCCGGCTCATCGTGCCCGGCTGGTATTCGACCTATTGGATCAAGGCGCTCGAGCGGATCGAGGTGCTGACCGCGCCCGACACCGGATACTGGATGGACAAGGCGTATCGCATCCCGACCGCGCCGCGCGCCTCTGTGGTGCCGGGCGCGAAGGATTTTCCGACCGTGCCGATCAACCGCATGGTGCCGCGCGCCTTCTTCACCAACATGGCGGACGGCGCGAGCGTGGTGGCGAATTCACCCTTTTTCGTGCGCGGCCTCGCGATGGGCGGTGCTGCCGGTGTCGCACGGGTCGACCTGTCGATGGATGGCGGCGCGAGCTGGCGCGCCGCACCGCTCGGCACCGATGAAGGCAAATACGGCTTCCGCCTGTGGAATGCGACGATCCCTGCGTTGCGGCCCGGCGGCTATCGCATCGCGGTGCGCTGCACCAACGCCAATGGCGAGACGCAGGTCGCCGATCCGATTTGGAACCCCGGCGGCTTCATGCGCAATGCGATCGAGTCGATCGCGGTGAAAGCAGCATGAAATCGATCGGCTTCAAGGTCGCGATTATCGCACTGCTTGTATTTGCCGTGCTGACGATCGGATGGAATTTTCTGATCGACCGAGTCGATCCGGCCGCAGCGCCCGCCGCCACAGCCAAGGGCCCGTCAGTCTCAGGCGGGGGCGTGACGCTCGTCTCCGACACGATTGCCCTGCCCGATTCGACTGCCGCACTGCCAGCGGGAGCGGCGGGCGAACTGATCACGCAGCACTGCACCGCGTGCCATTCGGTCGAGATGATCACCACCCAGCCGCATCTGGCGCCGGAGAAATGGCAGGCGACGGTCGAGAAGATGCGCGCGGTCTACAAGGCGCCGATCGCGCCCGGCGACGATCAGGCGCTGGTCGCGGCGCTCGTCTCCTTCCAGCAGCCCGCCAAGACCGCCGCCAAGTGACGATCCGCTGGCTGGACGGCTTCGAACCGGCAAACAGTCCAGTCCATGTCGTCAACCGCATCGAGACCGTGACCGATCCACAGCTTGTCTGGCGGCGCCTGATCCGCGCCGCCGACTGGCCGCTAATCTACGCCAATGCCAACAAGGTGAAAATCGAAGGTGGCGGCGCGGACCTGTTCGCCGGTGCGCATTTCACCTGGAGGACTTTCGGCGTCGCGCTGAAGACTCGAGTGACCGAGTTCGAACCCGAGACGCGCATCGCCTGGCTCGCCGAATCAACTGGCGTGCGCGCCTATCATGCCTGGCTCATCACGCCGCGCAACGGCGGCGGCTGCACCATCCTGACCGAGGAAACGCAACACGGGCTGGTCGCGCGCGTCGGACGACGGCTCTTCCCCGATCGAATGGAACGCTGGCACCAGAAATGGCTCGAAGCGCTCGCCGCCTGACGCTCACCGCGTCGGCACTGGCTCGTCACCGGAATAATCGTAGAAGCCCCGCCCGGTCTTGCGGCCGAACCAGCCGGCCTCGACATATTTGACCAGCACCGGCGCGGGCCGGAACTTGGGGTCTCCGGTGCCTTCGAACAGCACGCGGGTGATCTCCAGGCATGTGTCGAGGCCGATGAAATCGGCTAGCGTGAGTGGCCCCATCGGATGGTTGAGGCCAAGCTGGCAGGCGAGATCGATGTCGCGGATCGTCGCGACACCCTCACCGAGGGCGAAGCACGCCTCGTTGAGCATCGGCATGAGCACGCGGTTGACGATGAAGCCCGGCGCGTCATTGGCGCGCACCACCTGCTTGCCGAGTGCTTTGGCATAGGTCTCGATCAGCTTGACCGTGTCATCCGACGTGGCGAGTCCGCGAATGATCTCGATCAGGCCCATCACGGGCACCGGATTGAAGAAATGCACGCCGATGAAGCGCTTCGGATCGGGCGAGGATTGCGCGAGGCGTGTGATCGGGATCGACGAGGTGTTCGACGCCAGCACCGCCTGATGGCCCAGCACCTTGCCGACTTCGGCGAAGATCGTGCGCTTGATCTCTTCGCGCTCGGTCGCCGCCTCGATCACCAGGCCGCAGGACGACATGCCCTGCACGCCCTCGATCGGCTCGATCCGCGCCAGCGCCTGATCACGCGCCGCGCCGTCGATCTTCTCCTTCGACACCAGCCGCTCAAGTGCCTTGGCGATGCCGAGCTTGCCCGCGTCGGCGCGGTCCTTCGACACATCGGTGAGCAGCACATGATAGCCCGCCTGTGCCGATACTTGCGCAATGCCCGCGCCCATCTGCCCCGCCCCGATCACGCCTACCGACTGCATCGTTTCGCTCCGTTCAGTTCCATGTCGCGTCGCTCCTATCGACTTGGAGCGCGTTGAGCTAGGATGCCGGCATGATCCTTTCGCTGCTTTTGTTTGCCGCTGGCGCCGAAGCCGCCGCGCCCAGGCCCGGTCCGATCAAGACCTTTGGCGACTGGGCGGTCGCGTGTGACAATGTCCATGCCTGCGAGATGACCTCGCTCATCCCGACTCAGGAGATGGTCGATGGCACCGATAGCGGCGGTTATTTCTCGATCGCGCGTGCGGCCGGCCCGGATGGCGGGTTCGCGTTCAAAAATTCGAGCAATGGCAATCATGACGGCGAGACGGCGATCCGCATCGACGGCAAGGTCGTCGGCGGCGGCACGATCGTCAGGGATTCGCTGACGCTGACCGGCACCAGAGCGGCGACGATCGTTGCGGCGCTGGCCAAAGGAAACAGGCTCAGCCTGACCGACACTGCCGGCACCGAGATCGCTCATGCCTCGCTTGCCGGATCGTCCGCCGCGCTGCGCTTCATCGACGCAGATCAGGGCCGCGCCGGCGGCGTTACCGCAGCGGTGGCAAAGGGCAGCAAGCCGGCCAGCGCAGTGCCAGCTGCCCTGCCCTTGCCGCGAATTCCCTCGCTCCCGGCATCGGGAAAGGCCGCTGTGATCACGCCCGCATTGCTCAAGCAGATGGTCGACCTGTCGGGCTGCGACACGGAGGACAGCAAGGTCAGCGATCCGATCAAAGGCGATGCGCTGGCCGGCGGCAAGACGCTGGTGCTGATGCCGTGCGGCAGCGGCGCGTATAATTTCTCGACCGTTGCGGTGATCGTCTCGGGCAGCAAGCCAATGCTCGCCCGGTTCGACTTCCAGCCCGGCGGAGTCGAGGCGATGGGCACATCGACTCTGGTCAATGCCGCATGGAACGCAAAGACCGCCCGGCTGCAAAGCTATGCCAAGCAGCGTGGCATCGGCGATTGCGGAGCGAGCGAGGATTATGCCTGGGACGGCACGGCGTTCCGCCTCGTCGAGGCGCGGCGGATGGATGAATGCCAAGGGTCGAGCAACTGGCTCGCGGTGTGGCGGGCGACGCCGGTCAGGCCCTGAAATCCCGTCGCACGGCGCACACGTCATATCGCCTTTTGCCAAGGACGGTCGTTTTGGCATTGTTCAATTTCAGCTGCCTATTCCATAGCCGCCGAATGATGGGAGAGGTTCGATGCTGACGTTCGCCGCGCTCGCGCTGGCCACTGCCCCGTCCCCATCGGCCCCACGCCCGGGCGAACTCAAGACGTTCAAGGATTGGGTGGTCGCCTGCGACAATGGCAATAGCTGTAGCCTCGCATCGCTCGACCCGGTCGTCGGCGAGAGCCACGACGCAACGCTGAACCTGACCCGCGATGCCGGGCCGGAGGGCGGGTTGCGCATCAGCCTCTCCGCGGTCATCGATGGCCCGGCGCCGGCAGGCCTGTCGATCGACGGCAAGCCAGTCGGTAAGGCGTTCAAGCCGGCGGCGCACGGCGTAACGCTGGACGGAACCGGATCCATGGCGGTCGCCGCGCTGCTCGGCAACAGCAAGGCGCTGGTGGTGACTGATGCCGGCGGCAAGCGCATCGCGACATTGTCGCCAAGCGGCCTTACCGCCGCGCTGCGCCATATCGACGCCGTACAGGGCCGCGACGGCGGCGTCACCGCACTCGTCGCCAAAGGCGCGAAGCCGGCAAGCGCGGTACCCGCCGCACCGATCCTGCCGATGATCATCGCGATGCGCCCATCCGGCCAGGCAGCGCGCCCGACCGCGCAACAGATCACCGCGCTCGCCCGCTCGGCCAAATGCAATGTCGATCCGACCATACCGGGCAAGGCCGACGCTTTCGCACTCGGCGCGGGCAAGGCGCTGGTACTGGTCCAGTGCGTCGCGGCAGTTTATAATGTCTCCTCAGCGGTGTTCATCATCGACAATGGCAAGCCCCGTCCCGCGCGCTTTGATGCGCCCACGGGTTCGGGCGAAGCGACGATCGTGCCGCTGGTGCTTAATGCCAAATACAAGGCTGGAACGCTGACCAGCTACGGTAAAAATCGCGGCCTGGCCGATTGCGGGACGGCGCAAAGCTTCGTGTGGGACGGTGCCAAATTCCGCCTCAGCGCACAATCCGACATGGACAGCTGCCGCGGCAATACGAATTTCATCACCACCTGGCGGGCGCGAGTGACGCGTCCCTAATCCAATCGGCCGGATCCCCGTTAAGGCGCCAGGCGCACCGGTTGCGCCTCGGCCAGGATCACCGCGAACAGCCCGTCGGGATCGGTCCATTCGGCGATCGGTGTCCAGCCACCGCTGCGCAGCAGGATACGCGCATCGCGCGGGCCGTATTTATGGCTGTTCTCGGTGTGGATCGTCTCACCCGCACCAATCGAGAAAGGGCGCCCCTCGATCGTGAAGTCGAGATCGCCCTGCGCCTCGAGATGCATTTCGATCCGCGCGCGATCGTCGTTCCACAGCGCGCGGTGGCGGAAACGGTCGATCGGGATCGTCGCGCCAAGCTCGCGATTGATGCGCTCCAGCAGGTTGAGATTGAACCCCGCCGTCACGCCGGCCGCGTCGTCATAGGCTGCGACCAGCGTTTCCGCATCCTTCACCCGGTCCATGCCGATCAACAGCATCGCACCTTCGCCGAGCGACTGTTTCATTGCGCGTAGCAAATCGACAGACGCGTGCGGGATCATGTTGCCGATGGTCGAACCGGGAAAGAAACCAAGCTTGGGCAAGCCGGCAACCTGCGCCGGCAGCGCGATCGGGTGAAGGAAGTCCGCCTCGACTGGTAGTACCGACAGGCCGGGAAAGGCCGAAGCGAGCCCGGCTGACGATTCGCGCAGGAAATCGCCCGAGATATCGATCGGCACATAAGCGGCGGGTGCCACCGCGCCGAGCAGGATCGGCGTCTTGGTCGAAGAACCCGAGCCGAACTCGACCACGGCGCGGCCTTCGCCCGCCAGCGCGGCGACCTTCGGCGCCACATCGCGCAGGATCGCGGTCTCGGTCCGGGTCGGATAATATTCGGGCAGGTCGGTGATTGCTTCGAACAATTCCGAGCCGCGCCGGTCATAGAACCAACGCGCCGGGATTGCGCGCGGGCGCATCTCGAATCCGCGCAGCACATCGGCGCGGAACGCCGGATCGGCCAGGGTGACGTCGCCGTCTTCGATCTCGCGTTTAAGCATTTACAGATCCTTTGCCAGGCGCACGCCGGTGAATTGCCAGCGCTGGTGCGGATAGAAGAAATTGCGGTAGCTCGCCCGGCTATGGCCGCGTGGCGTGGCACAAGATCCGCCGCGCAGCACGCACTGCCCGGACATGAACTTGCCATTATATTCGCCCACCGCCCCATCGATCGTCCGGAAGCCGGGATAGGGACGATAGGCGCTGCCAGTCCATTGCCAGACATCGCCGAAAAAGGCCGGGCCGCCTTCCGATGGGCGTGGCTCGACCGGACCAGCCGCATCCAACTGATTGCCGCCGGCCGGGTCATAAGCGCTGGCGGCGGATTCCCATTCGGCCTCGGTCGGCAAGCGCGCGCCGGCCCAGCTCGCATAGGCGTCGGCCTCGTAGAAGCTGATATGCGTCACCGGGGCGGCTGGATCGATCTCACGGCGCCCATCGAGCCCGAAGCGCGTCCAGCCGCCATCGCTTTGTTCCCAATATAGCGGCGCAGAGATGGCTTCAGCTTTCACCCAGGCCCAGCCGTCCGACAACCAGTGACGCGCGTCGCGATATCCGCCATCGGCGATGAACGCGGCCCATTCACCATTGGTGATGGTACGGTCGGCGATCGCATGAGGTCTGAGCAGTGCCTGGTGACGCGGGCCTTCGCAATCGAACGCGAAACCCCCACCCTTTTGACTGACGCCATCATGACCAATTTCGACAATGTCCGACTTGCCCTCGATCCAGCCGATCGGCCCGGGCATTGCGACCGGCACCTTGCGCGCCGCCGGCCATATCGCCGGTTCGAGCGGATTTTCCGACATCAGATGCAGCATATCGGTGACGAGCAGTTCCTGATGCTGCTCCTCATGATGGCAGCCGAGAATGACCAACTCTACCGCCGCCGCCGGCAAGCCGGGCAGCGCGGCGACCAGTGCGGCATCGACATGATGGCGATAAGCCAGCACTTCATCGAGCGTCGGCCGTGTGATCATGCCGCGCCGCCCGCGCGCATGGCGGCGCCCCTCGGCTTCGTAATAGCTGTTGAACAGGAACGGGAAGCGTTCGTCGTGCAGCGCATAGCCGGCGACGAAATCGCGCAGGATGAACGTCTCGAAAAACCAGCTGGTGTGCGCCAGATGCCATTTGGCCGGCGACGCATCTTCCATCGACTGCACGGTCGCATCGGCATCGGACAGCGGCGCAACCAGGGCTTCGCTCAATGCGCGCACGGCGGAAAAGCGCTCGATGAGCGCTGACGGGGAGGGCGCGAGAGGCTGCACTGTTCGCATTCTGTTCTCCATATCCAGAATAGAAACGCGAATCAATTGATCTGGAGCGAGCGGCTATCGAGAAGCGCCGGGAACCCACAAAACGTCGCCACCGACCGATTGGTTCACATGGCGTGCCGCAACGAACAGATAATCCGACAATCGGTTGATGTAGGATAAGGCCTGTGGGTTGAGCGGGACCGCTTGTGCCGCCGCAACCGCCGATCGCTCGGCACGCCGCACGGTCGCGCGGGCGACGTGAATCGCCGCAGCGGCCGCGCTGCCACCGGGCAGGATGAAGCTGGTCAGCGGCGGCATCCGCGCATTCATCGCGTCGATCTCCAGCTCGAGCCGCGCGACCTGTGCGGCGACGATGCGCAGGGTCATTTCCGAGGGCGCGAAATCGTTTCCAGGCGTGGCGAGATCGGCGCCAAGATCGAACAGATCGTTCTGGATGCGAGTCAAAGCGACAGCTGTTTCGCCCGGTTCCAGCGCAGCGATCGCGACACCGATTGCGCTGTTCGCTTCGTCGACATCGCCGATCGCGACCATCCGCGGATCGGTCTTGGCGACCCGCGATCCATCGACCAGACCGGTCGTGCCGTCATCGCCGGTACGCGTGTAGATCTTGTTGAGCTTGACCACCTGCGCGAGCCCGGCGGTTCAGCTACGCGCCCCGGCGAGCATCAGGATCAGCACGACGATGACGATCGCAATCGCCTGGAAGAAGATGCGGTACTGCATCATCTTGTTCGATTTGACAGCTGCTGCACTCGGCCCCGTCTCGCCGCCTTTCGCTTCTGCACTCGCGTTCATCATGAAGATGACCAGGCCGCGGATGAAGACGACCACCACCGCGATCATCGCGGCGATGAGGAGGATTGCGAGGAAAATGCTCATGGTTCTTATTTAGGGCTTCGACGGCGCAAAGCCAATGGGATGCGTCACCGCGGCGTGTCGGGAGCTTCGGCCGTAATGGCTTTGGTCGTGACTTCGGTTTCGCTGCAATCGCCGACCGGGCAATCGGGTGCCGCCGGCGCCACTTTTTCTATCGCCACGCTGTACGTGATCCGACCGGGCAGCGCCTGCTTGATGGTGATGGCAAGGTCGCGGACATTGACCTTTTTTTCGCCGGGATAAGCGGTTTCGATCTGACCGGTACCGGGATGGACAAGATCGTCGATCGAATAGCCGCGAACCTCGAACCGGATCCGGCCGTTCTCGATACCGTCATAAGCGATATCGTAGATTTTCCCGACCTCGTTGGAAGGATAATCAGCCGGGTCGGGAATTACCGGGCCTTTCGAATAATCGCGCGGTGGCACCAGCGGCTCGCCAAGCTTCACGGTCTGGACCTGGCCAAAAGTGGTGGGATTCGGCGCGGTGGAGCGAATCACCGCGACGCCAGGGTCGCGAGCCATCCGGTCGTGCAGCGCACGCGGCGATACGCTCTGATCGGCCAGCACAGCATCGGTAAAACTCGCGTCATCGATAGCGAGGGGGAAAGAACCGGTCGCCTTGCGATCCTTGGGGTCCGCACAGACAAAACTCAGTTCCGCATTATCCAGCGTGTCAGCGGACACGTCCGTCAGTTTCGCCTTGGGCAGAGTCGAGGTGTCGATCACCGCCTCGTCACGACCATAACGCTGCACGCCGTACCAGCCGAGCTTCCGCCCGGCGCAATCGGCCTGCATGAAATTGCGCGTCATCGCGACGGGGTCGCCCGATTGGCGGATGATCGTCTTGGACGAATAAGTGACGACGCTCTTGTCCCGCTCGATCGAACCGGCATCGATGAACACGACGCGATCGGCGCCATGCCCGACATACCACCATGGCGCGGCGGTCGCCGGCGCCGCGACCGCGGCGAAGATCGGCAACATGATCAGGCAGGCAGGTCGGCAATGGCGCATTGATTTCGACCCCTTAGGTTTTTTCGCCCTGATGTCACTTCTCTCGCTTCAAGTTCGTCATGTACCGACAGTGCTGGAATCCCGGTTCTTGAAAAATGGAGATACGACATGAACAGATACGCACTCTTCCTTCAGCATCGCACCAAACCCGACATGCGCGCGGAAGTTCAGAAGATCTGGCAGAAACATATGCAGCCGGCGATCGACGGCAATGCGGCCCATGAGGTCTATGTCTATTCGTTCGGGGCCGATACCGACCGGATTTGCGCCTTCCAGGTTTACAGCAGCGCCGAGGAAGCCGGCGCGTTCCTGAAAACCCAGGCTTATCTCGATTATGAACGGGAAGCAGCACCATTGCTCGAAGGCCCGCCGCAGGTCGAAGTGCTGCAGCCGCAATGGATCAAGGGAGCCCGAACCTAAGGCGGCGGCAGCGCAAAGCCGGGCGGCGCCTGCCCCCGACGCAGCATGTCGGCAAGCGCCGGGCCGTCCTGCCCGGCCGCGTGCAAACTCGCCAGAGTGGGCGCGCCATTGCGCTTGGCAAGGCGGTTGCCCGCAGCGTCAGTCAGCAGCGCGTGATGCCGATAGACCGGTACCGGCAGGCCGAGCAGTTCCTGCAGCAACCGGTGCACATGGGTCGCCTCGAACAGGTCCCGGCCGCGCACGATATGCGTTACGCCCTGCGCTGCGTCATCGACCGTGACGGCGAGGTGATAGCTGGCCGGCGCATCCTTGCGCGCCAGGACGACATCACCCAGTGCCCATGGATCGGCGACCACCGCCCCGGCCAGTTCATCCTGCCAGAACAGGTCGCCCTGCCCGGCTGCAGCGACCGCCCTGGCTATATCGATCCGCCATGCGTGCGGTTCATTCGCCATCCGGCTCGATCGCACCGTTGCATCAAGCGCGCGACATGTCCCGGGATAGACCGTGCCACCGATGCCATGCGGGGCCGACAGGCTGGCGGCGATATCGGCACGAGTGCAGAAGCACGGATAGAGCAGGCCCGCCTCACGGAGCCGATCGAGCGCCGCCGCATAAGCATCAAGCCGCTCCGACTGGCGCATGACCGGCCCGTCCCAGCTCAGGCCGAGCCAGCCAAAATCGTCGAAAATGCCCTGCACATGCTCCGGCCTCGATCGGCCGCCGTCGATGTCCTCGATCCGCAGCACAAAGGTGCCGCCCTCCTGTCGCGCGCAGTCATGCGCCTGAATCGCGGAAAAAGCGTGACCCAGATGCAACGGTCCGGTGGGGCTCGGCGCGAAGCGCGTGATGATCGTGCCCCGCATCAATCCCGCTCTTGACCGCGAGTCGCGCCCCGTGCTGCATTGCGTGTTGTCATCATGGCGTCATCCTGATCGGCGATTGCCGCGCAAGGAAGCAAGGGGGGTTCTGCGTGTATCATCCCGATTTGATCCGGCACCCCGACAGCTGCCCGGCATTGGTGCTGAATGCCGATTATACCCCGCTGAGCTATTATCCGCTTTCCGTCTGGCCGTGGCAGACCGCGATCAAGGCGGTGTTTCTCGACCGGGTCGATATCGTCGCGCAATATGAACGCGAGGTGCGCAGCCCGACGGCGCGATTGAAGCTGCCCTCGGTGATCGCGCTCAAATCCTATGTCCGGCCGAGCGCCTTTCCCGCCTTCACCCGGTTCAACGTGTTCCTGCGCGACAAATTCTCCTGCCAATATTGCGGCAGCGGGCATGACCTGACGTTCGATCATATCATTCCGCGCGCGCAAGGCGGACGGACGACCTGGGAGAATGTCGCGACCGCCTGCGCACCATGCAATCTGAAGAAGGGCGGGCGGACGCCCAAACAGGCACATATGCCGCTGCACATCGCCGCGATCCGCCCGACCAGCTGGCAGATGCAGGAGCATGGCCGGCGTTTTCCGCCCAATTACCTTCACGATACGTGGCATGACTGGCTTTATTGGGACGTCGAGCTGGAGGCGTGATGGCCGCATTGCGGCGGCATAGCGCCCATCGACAGCTTCCCGGCACGACGGAACGATAAGACGACCCCGCCGTTGCGCGAGCGTTAGGGAGGCACATTCATGTATCGTCAAAGTCCGTTGATCTGCGCCCTTGTGCTTTCCGTCGCCGCCTGTTCAAGCCGTAGCGACGAGGATGCGGCCGGATTCAAACCCCCGGTCAATGTGCTGCGCGCCGATCTGGTCGCGGGGTTCGCCAAGCGTTTCGACCGGCTCGACACCGACAGGAACGGTACGCTCGACGCGATCGAAATCGCCAAGCGGCCGGCGCGGATCAAGATGCTCGATGTAAACGGTGACGGCATTATCACGCTCGAAGAGTTCAAGTCCGGGCAACTTGCGCGTTTCGATCAGGCTGACGTTAATCGCGACGGCACGCTGACCACCCCCGAACGCGATGCGATGAAGGACGAACGACCGTAAATCGGCCAAGCGCGGTTGACCTGAGCCGTGCCGCAGCGCAGCATTCGCCCATGACCGAACTGCCCCCGATCACCAACAACCCCGACATCCGCTTCCTCGGCAAGCTACTTGGCGACGTCATTCGCGCTTATGGCGGCGACACATTGTTCCAACGCACCGAATATATTCGCGCCGCATCGGTCGACCGGCATCGCGGGCTTGAAGGCGCCGGCGGAACCGATCTGGGTCTCGACCGGCTCGATATCGACGAGACGCTCGATTTCGTGCGCGGCTTCATGCTGTTCTCGATGCTCGCCAATCTGGCGGAAGATCGCCAGGGCGTCGCGGCGGAGGAGGGCGCCGACCTCGAATCCGCACTCAAGCGGCTCGCCGACGAGGGCATCGACCATAAGGCGGTGATGGCGCTGCTCGATCGCGCGCTGGTCGCGCCGGTGCTGACCGCCCACCCGACCGAGGTGCGACGCAAGTCGATGATCGATCATCGCAACCGTATCGCCGAACTAATGGCGATGAAGGATCGCGGACTGGACGAAACTGGCGACGGCGACCGCATCGACGAAGCGATCCTGCGCCAGATCGCCTTGCTGTGGCAGACCCGCGTGCTGCGCCGCGAGCGGCTTTACGTCACCGATGAAGTCGAAACCGCGCTGAGTTATCTGCGTGACGTATTTCTGCCCACGCTCCCCGCGCTGTACCAGAAATGGGACCGAGCACTGGGCGAGCGCACGCCGAGCTTCCTGCGACCGGGCAGCTGGATCGGCGGCGATCGCGACGGCAACCCCTTCGTCACCGCCGACAGCCAGCGTATCGCGCTGGCCAAGGCGAGCGAGGCAGTGCTCGGCTATTATCTCGACGGGGTGAACGCGCTTGGCGCCGAATTGTCGATCTCGACCGACATCGCACATGCCGATGCCGATGTGCTGCGCCTCGCCGAGGCGAGCGGCGACACCGCGCAGAGCCGCGCCGACGAGCCCTATCGCCGCGCTTTGTCGGGCATCTATGCGCGACTGTCGGCGACGCATCTCGCGCTGATCGGCAAGCCCGCGCCACGGCCGTCGGCGCTGAAGGGCGAGGTCTATCCCGACCCAAAGGCATTCCGCGCCGATCTCGTCGCGATCGCGCACGGCCTGGCGGCCGAGGGCGGCGCGTCCCTGTCGTCGGGCGGCGCGCTTGGCCGGCTGATCCGCGCGGTCGAGACATTCGGTTTCCACCTCGCCACACTCGACATGCGCCAGAACAGCGCAGTGCATGAACGCGTCGTCGCCGAACTGCTCAAGGTCGCCGGGGTCGAGCCCGATTATCTCGCGCTCGACGAGGCCGCACGAGTCAAATTGCTGCGCGCCGAACTGTCCAATGCGCGGCCGCTGACCAGCAGTTTCGCCGATTATTCGGAGGAGACGAGCGGCGAACTGGCGATCGTGCGTGCCGCTGCCGAGGCGCACGCCAAATACGGACCCGGCTGCATCACCAATTACATCGTGTCGATGGCGCAGTCGGTGTCCGACCTGCTCGAGATCAACCTGATGCTGAAGGAATTTGGGCTGTATCGGCCGGGCTCCCCGTCCGGTTCGGGGTCCGGTTCGGAGCCGACCGCCGCGATCATGGCGGTGCCGCTGTTCGAGACGATCGGCGACCTCGAGGCCGCACCGGGCATCATGACCGACTGGCTCAGCCTGCCCGAGATCTCCACGATCGCGCAGGCGCGTGGCCATCAGGAAGTGATGATCGGCTATTCGGATTCGAACAAGGATGGCGGTTATCTCACCTCGACCTGGAGCCTGAGCAAGGCGTCGACCGCCCTGAAGCCGGTGTTCGAACAGGCCGGCGTGGCGATGCAATTGTTCCATGGCCGCGGTGGCGCGGTCGGGCGCGGCGGCGGATCATCCTTCGCCGCGATCCGCGCGCAACCACCGGGCACGGTGCAGGGTCGCATCCGCATCACCGAACAGGGCGAAGTGATCGCAGGCAAATATGGTACACGCGAAAGCGCCGCGACCAACCTCGAGGCGATGGCATCGGCGACATTGCTCGCCAGCCTTGAACCCGACCAGTTTTCGCGCGCCGATACCAAGCGTTTCGGCGCCGCGATGGACGTGATTTCGGGCACCGCGTTCAAGGCCTATCGCGACCTGGTCTATGGCACCGAGGGCTTCCGCACCTTTTTCCGCCAGATGACGCCGATCGCCGAAATCTCCGGCCTGAAGATCGGCAGCCGGCCGGCGAGCCGCAAGAAATCCGATGCGATCGAGGATCTGCGCGCAATCCCCTGGGTGTTCAGCTGGGCACAGGCGCGCGTCATGCTGCCCGGCTGGTATGGCGTCGGCCAAGCCATTGCCGCCTTCCCCGACAAGGGACTGCTGACCGAGATGGCGGAGGGCTGGCCCTTCTTCGCCGCGAGTCTCGCCAATATGGAGATGGTGCTGGCCAAGTCCGACATGCGCATTGCCGAGCGCTATGCCGCGCTGGTCGAGGATGCGGCCTTACGCGATTCCGTGTTCGGCGCGATCCGCGACGGATGGGGCAAGGCGCATGACGGGCTGCTCGAGATCACCGGCCAGTCGCGTCTGCTCGACAAACATCCTGCGCTGGATGAATCGATCCGGTTGCGGCTGCCTTATATCGAACCGCTCAACCTGCTGCAGATCGAGTTGATCAAGCGCCGTCGCGCCGGCGAAACCGATGAGCGGATCGGCGAGGGCATTCTCCTGTCGATCAACGCGATCGCCACCGCGTTGCGGAATAGCGGGTAAAGCTCCCTCTCCCCCTGTGGGAGAGGGAAGGGGCCCATCGCGTAGCGATGGGAAGGGTGAGGGGGACGCCGGTGTTGCGCACTCTACTCCCCCTCACCCTTCCGTCGCTTCGCTCCTCCCTCCCTCTCCCACAGGGGGAGAGGGAAATTCGAGGAACGGCGCCGCAAGCTCCGGCCGCACCCGCAACAACCGCCCCGTCGCGCGATCGAGCAGCGCCCAGGTCGACACCGCCTCGACCTTCACCTTACCGTCGGCTCCGGTGAACCGCACATGGCGGTCGAAGCGCGCGCCCCTTGGCGGTTCCGGCACCCAGGTTTCGCCGGTCACCGTCTCGCCGACGGCGACGTTACCGCGATAATCGATCTCATGCCGCGTCACGACCCAGATATAGGCCGCCTGCTGCTCCGCCGACGCGATCACGGTCCAGTGCGCGACGGCGATGTCCTGAATCCACTTCACCCACACCGCATTGTTGACGTGACCGAGTTCATCGATGTCGTCAGGGGTCGCAGTGATGGCGAGAGTGAAGACCATGGATCAGGCTTCGACCCCCAGCTGCCACAGCACGAACGCATGTTCCTCGGCCGCTTCGCGCAGGCTTTCGAACCGGCCCGACTTGCCGCCATGGCCGGCGCCCATATTGGTCTTGAGCAGCAGGACATTGTCGTCGGTCTTCATCTCACGCAGTTTCGCCGCCCATTTCGCCGGTTCCCAATAGGTCACGCGCGGATCGTTGAGCCCGCCCGAAATGAACATCGGCGGGTAATCCTGGCGCTTGACCTGGTCGTACGGCGAATAACCACGGATCAGGTCGAACGCCGCCTTGTCCTCGATCGGATTGCCCCATTCGGGCCATTCGCCCGGGGTCAGCGGCAGATCCGCGTCGAGCATGGTGTTGAGCACATCGACGAACGGCACATCGGCGATCACCGCGCCCCAGAGCTCAGGGTCGGAATTGACCACCGCGCCCATCAACTCACCGCCGGCCGAACGCCCGGCGATCGCGATCTTGCCCGCACTGGTCCAGCGCTCGGCGATCAGGCCCTTCGCGACATCGACAAAGTCGTTGAAAGTGTTGGCGCGTTTGTCGAGCTTGCCGTCGAGATACCATTGCTGACCGAGGTCGTCGCCGCCGCGGATATGCGCGATGGCATAGGCAAAGCCGCGATCGAGCAGCGACAGCCGTCCGGTCGAGAAGCCCGGCGGGATCGCGTAACCATAAGCGCCGTAGGAATAGAGAAAGAGCGGTGCCGATCCGTCGCGCGGAAAATCCTTCGGATAGACGATCGACACCGGCACCTCGGTGCCGTCGCGCGCGGTGATCTTGAGCCGCTCGGTCGCGTATTTGCTCGCGTCGTATCCGCTCGGGATCTCCTGCACCTTGAGTGTGGTCAGCGTGCCGGTGGCGACGTCATAATCATATTCGGTGCCCGGGGTGACCATCGATTCATAACCGACGCGCAGCACCTGCATGTCATATTCGGGATTGTTGCCGAGGCCCGCATCATAGCTCGCCTCGGGGAAGGCGATGCGTTTGGGCAGGCCGCCGTCATAGCGATGGATCTCGATCTGATCGAGACCGTCTTCGCGTCCATCGACGATGAAGAAGTCGCGGAAACACTCGACTCCGGTCATGTAGAAATGGCGCGACGGACCGATCAGCTCAGTCCATTCGCCGGGCGCCTCGATGCTTGCGGTGCACAGGCGGAAATTCGGATCGGTGTCGTTGGTGTGGATGAACAAAGTGCCGTCATGCTCATCGACATCATATTCGCGCCCGACCTGGCGCGCCGACACCAGCAACGGCGTGGCCAACGGCTCGTTGGCGGGGAGCAGCCAGATTTCGCTCGTCACATGGTCGCCGCTGGCGATGACGGTCCATTTGCGCGAACTGGTTTCCGACACGCCGACGCGGAAGCCTTCATCGGCCTCCTTGAACAGTTCGACATCGTCGCTGATCGGCGTGCCGAGCCGGTGATAGCGGACATTGTCGGTGCGCCATTGCTCATTGGCCAGACCGTAAAGGAAGCCGGTCGAATCGGTCGTCCAGACGATCTCCGACAACATGCCGGGAATCACGTCGGGCAGATGATTGCCGGTGGTCAGATCCTTGACCCGTACTTCGAAGCGTTCCGACCCGTTATCGTCGATCGCATAAGCGAGGTAGCGCCCGTCCTCGCTGACCGAGAAAGCGCCAAGGCGGAAATATTCCTTGCCCTCGGCCAATGCCGGTTCATCGAGGATCAGCACGTCCTCGCCGCCCGCCACGGGCTTGCGCCACCATTTGCGATACTCGCCGCCGGTCTCGAACGCAGTCCAGTAGAGCCAGTCGCCATCCTTTTGCGGGACCGACGAATCATCCTCCTTGATGCGCCCCTTCATCTCTTCATAGAGCCGGTCGGTCAGTGCCTTGTGCGGCGCCATCATGCTTTCGAAATAGGCGTTCTCGGCCTCGAGATAGGCGAGCACATCCTTGTCGGTGACGTCCGGATAACCCGGATCCTTGAGCCACGCATAATGGTCGTCGATGGTGACGTCATGGGTGGTGAAGCTGTAAGGGCGCCGTTCGGCGATCGGAGGCGTTGAGACTGTCATTCCCGCCTCTTAGCGTGGTGGCCGGGCTTGTCTAAGCCTGCGATGCCGATTGCCCTGGTCTATGGAGGTTCAATCGCACCGGCCCGAGTTGCCCGGCAGGGTCAAAGGCATAGAAGACCATGGTGAGTTTCACCATCACTGGACCGGACGCATGATCTCCCGCACCGCCAGCTGCCATTGCGGGCAGCTCGACCTGATATGCGCGGGTGAACCGCGAAAGATTTCCATGTGCCATTGCGTGCAGTGCCAACGCCGGACCGGCAGCCTGTTCAGCATCGCGGTCTTTTATGAGCGTGACCAGGTGACGATCGAGCGTGGCACGACGCACAGCTTCGAACGCCAATCCGCCAGTGGTTTTCCGGTCGCGTTTCATTTCTGTCCCCAGTGCGGCTCGAACCTGTTCTGGGAGCCGGCGCGGATGCCGCATCTGATCGGCGTTGCCGCCGGCGCGTTTGCCGATCCGAACTTTCCGCCGCCGGAGCAAGCAGTCTGGATGAAGGAAAGTCATCGCTGGCTCATCCTTCCGGACGAGATCACGGCCTTCGACACGAATCCGCTATCGCGCGCCTGACCCGCACGTCTCGCGAACAGCGGCCCGATCGCGGCCTATCCCTTGACAAATAAATCATATTGAATTAGTAGGAATAATAAATGAGCGAGACCCCGCGTCTGCCCTCTGCGGTCCTTGACCACCCAGTCTGGTCGAAGCTCTCCCATTACATCATTGGCCCCGAAACCGCCTCGCTCTCCTTCGAGCAGCGCCTGGCGCGCGAGAATGGCTGGCGCGCCGATTTCACGCCCCGCGTGATCGAAGAGTATCGCCGCTTCGTCTTTCTCGCGACGGTTGCCGGGCATGAGGTGACCCCGTCCGACGCGGTCGACCAGGCGTGGCACCTGCACCTTACCTACACGCGAGATTATTGGGAGCGCTTCTGCCCGACCGTCATCGGGCGGCCGCTACATCACGGCCCGACCGCCGGCGGCGCGGACGAGCAGCACCGCTTCTTCGACCAATATGCCGCGACGCTTGCGGCCTATGAACACTGGTTCGGCCAGGCGCCGCCAGGGGAGGTCTGGCCCGATGCCCGACGCCGTTTCTTTCGAGACCCGCTTGCGCGCCGTGTTGACCCCGCCACGG
This sequence comes from Sphingomonas sp. So64.6b, assembly GCF_014171475.1. NCBI lineage: Bacteria > Pseudomonadati > Pseudomonadota > Alphaproteobacteria > Sphingomonadales > Sphingomonadaceae > Sphingomonas > Sphingomonas sp. So64.6b. Next base: position 4,258,877 of record NZ_CP048817.1, on the reverse strand, counting down.
CCTTTATCCTGCCGCGCCGGACGACGCTGGCCGCATCCGGTGCGCTTGCCCTCCTGACGATTTCGATCTTGTGGTTGTCCCTGACGTGAAGGAGAAGACGTGATGTCGCTCGGACCTTTCGACTTGCCCGGACCCGAATTCCTGCTTCTCTATATCACCCTGCTATTCCTGGTGATCGCCGCCGGGCGGATCATCCCGCGCTGGCTGAAGCCCGAAGGGCGCGACAGCGTGATCAACGATCCGGATCAGCTCGCGCTGCTCGGCGGCGGCAAGATGCGCCTCGCCGATACGGTCGTCACCCGGATGCTGCAAAAGGGGCTCCTCGCGGTTCCCGACAAGCATGGCTTCGCGATCGGCGGCTTGCCCAGCGGACAGAATGCGCTCGAACGCGCGGTACTCGCGCTCCCCCCACCGCTCCGCTGGCCGACGCTTGCCACAACCATCGCCGATAATGCCGCGCCGGTCGAACGCGAGCTGATCGCCCGCGGATTGCTGATGGACCAGGCGACGATGCGCCAGATGCGCTTCTGGCAAACCTTGCCCTATCTGATGCTGCTCGCCTTCGGCGCGACCAAATGGGAAGTGGGAACACTGCGCGAAAAGCCGGTCGGTTTCCTGACGATTCTGCTGGTGATCACCGCAGTGCTCGCAGTCATCCGCTGGGTCCGCCTCGACCGGCTGACCCGAGGCGGTCGCGCCGTCCTCAGCCGCGCGCGAGACCAGGCCGATCGCCTGCGCCGCGCACCTTTGCCGCAGGAGAGCGATCTCGCCGTCGCCTTGTTCGGGACGACGGTGCTGGTCGGGTCGAGCTGGTCGGGCTTTCACACCATGCGCCAGTCGGGGAGTGACGGAGGATCCAGTGGCGGTGGTGGCGATAGCGGCGGTGGCGGCGGAAGCGGTTGCGGCGGTGGCGGATGCGGCGGGTGCGGTGGCGGCTGAGCCGGGTGCCAGTCGCCAAGCCGGATCGGGCGGTTTAAGGATGGCCGATCAATAACGCTTCGTCCCGGATCTCCCCATGTCCAGCTATGCCGATCGCCTTTCCGCCCTTCGTGAACAATTGAAGCGCGACCGTCTCGACGGGTTCGTCGTACCGCTGACCGATGAACATATGTCTGAATATGTCGGCGCTTATGCGCAGCGGCTCGCCTGGCTGACCGGGTTCCAGGGATCGGCGGGCAGCGCCGTCGTCCTGCCGGAACAGGCGGCGATCTTCACTGACGGGCGCTACACATTGCAGGTACGCCAGCAAGTCGATGGCGATCACTGGCAGTTCGTGTCGGTGCCCGCGACCAGCGTTGCCGGCTGGCTCGGCGAGCATGCCGCCACGGGTGGGCGGATCGGTTATGATCCCTGGCTGCACACCAGCACCTGGGTCGCAGAGGCGAAAAAGGCGCTTGCCGCGCGCGGCGCCGAGCTGGTCGCGGTAGATACTAATCCGATCGATGCGGTATGGCCCGACCGTCCCTCGCCAAGCGATGCGCGGCTGGTGGTGCAGGCCGATGCGCAGGCCGGCGCTTCATCCGCCACGAAACGCGCGGAGATTGCCGACTGGCTGGCCGAGCGCAAGGCAGATGCCGTGGTGCTGACCGCGCTCGATTCGATCGCCTGGACGCTCAATGTGCGCGGGCAGGATGTCGCGCATACGCCGGTCGCGCTCGCTTACGCGATCGTCGATGCCGACGGCACCGCCGACCTGTTCGTCGCGCCGGACAAGGTCGACGAGACGGTGCGCCAGCATCTTGGCAATGCGATCCGCGTACAGGATCGCGCGGCTTTTCCGGCGACACTCAGCGGCTATGCCGGCAAGCGCATAGCCGTCGACCCGGAACGCGCGGTCGCGGCGATTTTCGACCGGCTCGAACAGGGCGGGGCGAAGGTCCTGGCGTTGCGAGACCCGGTGGTGCTGGCCAAGGCGACGAAGAACCCGGTCGAAATCGCCGGCCACCGCGCCGCATCGGCGCGCGATGGCGCGGCGTTGGCGCGGTTCCTGCGCTGGGTCGAAGCCGAAGCGCCCAAGGGCGGGCAAACCGAACTTAGCTGCGTCGCCAAGCTGCAGGAATTCCGCGAAGCGACCGGCGTGCTCAAGGACACGTCGTTCGACACCATTTCCGCCACCGGCGGGCATGGCGCGAGCCCACATTATCATTCGACACCCGATTCGAACGCCCCGCTGGAACTCGGCCAGCTTTATCTGGTCGATTCGGGCGGGCAATATGCCGATGGCACGACCGATGTGACGCGCGTGCTACCGATCGGTCAGCCCACAGAGGAAATGCGCGACCGCTTCACCCGCGTGCTCAAGGGCCATATCGGCCTCGCCACCGCGATCTTTCCGCCCGGCACCAATGGCGGACAGCTCGACGGGTTCGCGCGGCGGCCGTTGTGGGAGGCAGGGCTCGATTATGCGCATGGCACCGGTCATGGCGTCGGCGCCTATCTGTCGGTGCATGAAGGGCCGCAGCGCATCGCCCAGCCAAACTATCCCGGCGGCGGCCCGAGCGAGCCGCTGCGGGCCGGCATGATCATCTCGAACGAACCCGGCTATTACAAGGCGGACGAGTACGGCATCCGCATCGAGAATCTGATCCTGGTCGAGGAACGCGAGATCGCCGGCGGCGACGCGGTCATGCTCGGGTTCGAGACTTTGACCTTCTGCCCGATCGAACGCAGCCTGATCGTGCCCGAAATGCTCACCTCGGCCGAGCGCGGCTGGCTCAACGCCTATCATGCCCGCGTGCTGGAGATTCTCGGGCCGCAAATGGACGGCGACGAGCTCGACTGGCTCGAAGAAAAATGCGCGCCGATCGGTTAACGGCGACGCCGGGCCGAACGGGTGATTCGCGCCCTGCGACGGAAAACCGGTTATCCGGCCTTATCATCCGGCTTGGCCTTGTCGTCGCGCGGCACGACAGGCGCGTCGCCACCGCGGGCCTGCGCCTTGCGGCGCTTCAAATTCTCGCGCAGCGCCGCTGCCAGTCGTGCAGCCTTTTCGTCCTTATCACTCATAACAGCGCCTTCGCCTTGACAATCCTGCCGCCCTCGTCTCTTAGGCGCGCTCCGCTCGCAAGACCGGTATGCTGCCGTAGCTCAGTGGTAGAGCGCATCCTTGGTAAGGCTGAGGTCGTGAGTTCAATCCTCACCGGCAGCACCATTTTTCTCTGCAGATCAAGCACTGGATGTTTCCCTTCGGGGAACCTTCGCCGCGAGAGCATCGGCGAAAGCGGTCGGCCGCGTAGCAACGGGTTCCGAAATGCATCATGATCTTCTTTGCCGCGCAGTGCGAGGATCAGGTCAGCGCTCAGCCCGCACAACGCTCAAGCGCCCGGCCAATGTGTCAGCCACCGAGGCACGACGTCCCTACTATGTAATAAAACTGAGCTCCAAACGTCACGGCGCTGAACAATAGAGTGCCTAACAGCCGCCTCGACTTGGCAATCCATTCGGTCAGGTGGGAGGGTTTCATGAAGTTCAAGACCGGCAGCGCGATCATCGCGCTGCAATTCGCCTGCGCACCCGCTTTTGCTCAGACGCAAGCCCAATCCGGACCGCCATTTTCCGGGTCGGAAGCGGCCGCCGATGCGCCGGAGCCGATCGGCGATATCGTCGTGACGGGCACGCGCGACCGGTCACGGACTCAGTTCGACACGCTGGCGCCGGTCGACGTGCTGTCGGCGGACGCGGTGCGGTCGAGCGTTTCGGGCGACCTGTCCGACACGCTGGCGCAACTGCTGCCCTCGTTCAACGTCCAGCGCCTGCCCGCCGCCGATGGCCAGGCATTCGTGCGTCCCGCGTCGCTGCGCGGCCTGTCAGCTGACCAAACGCTCGTCCTGATAAACGGCAAGCGCTATCACCGCTCCGCGCTGCTCGGAACCCGGGGTGCGCAGGCGCCCGATCTGGCCGGCGTCCCGTCGCTGGCGATCAAGCGGATCGAGGTGCTGCGCGATGGCGCGTCGGCGCAGTACGGCTCCGACGCGATCGCCGGCGTGGTCAACATCATCCTCGACGACACCGTCGGCATGGATGCATTTGGCCAGTTCTCCCAATATGATCGCGGCGATGGGAAGGAATATCAAGTCGGCGCACGTGGCGGTATCGCTCTGGGAGACCGCGGCATGCTCGTCATCACCGGCGAATATGACCATAGCGAAGCGACATCGCGCACGCGGCAGCGGCCCGACGCCGTCCTGTTCCAGAACGCCAACCCGACGCTGGCGGTGCCCAATCCGGTGCAGCGCTGGGGCCAGCCCGACGAAGAGCGTATCCGTGGTGCCCTCGACGCTCATTACGACCTGTCGGATGCGACAACCCTTTATGCCTTTGGCACCGCGCAGCAGGGCGAGGGCGTGACCGATTTCAACTGGCGCAACCCGGCCGGCACGGGCAGCGTGTTCAATACCAGCACCGCTTTTCCCGGCTTTTCCTTCCTCACCCTATATCCGGTCGGCTTCACGCCGCGTTTCAGCACGACGTTCAGCGACTACCAGGCGAATGGCGGCGTGCGGGGCGCGATCGGCGAGCGCTTTACCTATGATATCAGCGCGGCAGCCGGCCGCAGTCGGATCGACTATACGCTGAACGAAAGCCTGAATGCCTCACTTGGCCCGCTCAGCCCGACCAGCTTCTATCTCGGCCGGCTGGAGCAGCGCGAATTCAACCTGAATGCAGATTTCGTCTATCGCCTGCCGGTCGGCACCGCCGACCCGGTCAATATCGCGTTCGGCGCCGAACGCCGGGTCGAGACCTATCAGGTCTCCGCCGGCGACCCCGCTTCCTATGCGGTCGGCCCGGGTGCGGCGACCGGCCTTGCCCCCAATTCGAATGGCTTTCCGGGGTTCAGCCCGGCGGTGGCCGGCACCTTTGGCCAGACCAGCTATGCCGGCTATCTCGACCTGGAGTGGAAACCGGTCGAAATGCTGACGCTCGGCGCTGCGGGGCGCTATGAGGATTTCTCCGAGTTCGGCAACACGTTCAACTACAAGTTCGCGGCACGAATCGAGCCGATCAAGGGGATCGCGGCGCGCGCAACCTATTCGACCGGCTTCCGCGCGCCGACACCGGCCCAGCTCAATACGTCCCAGACTACCCAGGGCCTCGACACGGTGACGCTGCAAATCTTCAACCAGGGCCGTCTGTCGCCGACCGACCCACTGGCTGTCGCGCTCGGCGCCAAGCCGCTGACGCCGGAAAAGTCGCGCACCGCCACAGCGGGTCTGACCTTCCAGAGCGGCTTCGGTCTCAGCGGCAGCATCGATTTGTACCAGATCGACGTCGAGGATCGCTTCAGCCAGTCGCGGACCTTCGCCGTACCGCCCACCTTCCCCAATCCGCAGCGCTTCACTGCGGTCAGCTTCTTCACCAACGACTTCGGCACGCGGACACGCGGTGTGGATGCAGTGCTGTCCTATACGCATCGGGTCGGTCCGGGGCGCGCCAATCTGAGCCTTGCCTATAACTACAACCAGACCAGGGTGAGGACCGGCGTGTCCGCAGCGATTCCCAACGACACGCAGCGCCGGATCTTCGAGGAGCGTTTGCCCAAACATAATGGCACGGCGACGATCGGCTATGATATCGGCCCGGTCTCGCTGCTGGCGCGCGGGCGCTATTATGGTGCCTGGACCGATGTGACCGGCAATGCGACCGGCGAGTTGTTCCAGCGCTTCGGGTCGATCGCCTTGTTCGACGTGTCGGCGCGCTATGCCGTGACCGAGCATGTCTCGGTACGGGTCGGGGCGGAGAATGTGTTCAACACCTATCCCGACGAAGCGACCAATCAGGCGGTGCGCGGTCTGATCTATTCGCGCAACGCGCCATACGATACCGATGGCGGACAATATTATGTCCGGCTTGGAGTGACCTTTTGATGGCAACCGGTTTTCCGATCGACCGGCGTGCGTTGCTGGCGGGTGCGGTGGCGTTGCCCGCCGCCGCGCACGCCGGGGTGCTACCTGGGGCGAGCGGTGACGACGATGCCTTTTGGCGCAATGTGGCGGCACAGTATGACGTGACGCGCGAGGTCATCCAGCTCGAAAACGGCAATTGGGGCATGATGGCCCGGCCGGTGCTGCGCGCCTATGAACAAGCGGTCGAGCGAGTCAATCGCGACACCAGCTATTATGCCCGGCGCGGCATGGTGCGCGACGTGATCGCCGCGCGCGACGGGCTGGCCGCCGCGCTTGGCGTGCCCGCCGAGGAAGTCGCCTTCACCCGCAACGCGACCGAAGCGCTGAAGACGCTGATTCTCGGCTATAACCGGCTCAAGACCGGCGATGCGGTGCTCTATGCCGATCTCGATTATGACAGCATGCAGGCATGCGTGGAGAGCCTGGCCGCGCGGCGCGGTGTCGCGGTGGTGCGGATCGCACTGCCCGAACCTGCCACGCGGCAATCGATCATCGATGTCTATGCCGCGGCGATGAATGCCAATCCCCGGCTCAGACTGATGCTGCTGACGCATCTCAGCCATCGCACCGGCCTGGTCGTGCCGGTGCGCGAGATCGCGGCGATGGCGCGGGCACGCGGGATCGATACGATCGTCGACGCAGCACATAGCTGGGGTCAGCTCGATTTCGCGCTGGCCGATCTCGATTGCGATTTTGTCGGGCTGAATTGCCACAAATGGCTCGGCGCGCCGCTCGGCGTCGGCGCGCTGCATGTCCGCAAACGCGCTTTAGCGGCGATCGATCGCGATCCGGCCAATGACGCCTCCGATCGCGACACGGTTCAGGCACGCGTTCATACCGGCACGCTGGATTTCGCCGCGCAATTGACCGTGCCGGCCGCGATCGCCTTTCAGCAAGGCATCGGTACCAAACGTCGCGCCGACCGGCTGAGCATGCTGCGCAACCGATGGGTCGCCGGTGCGCGGCAAATCCCGGGGATCGAGGTACTGACGCCCGACGACCCCGCGTTGCACGGCGGGATCACTGCGTTCCGCGTCGCGGGCAAGACGAGCGTCGCGGACAATATCGCTTTGGCCGCGACGTTGCTCGAACGGCACCGCATCTTCACCGTACACCGTGTCGGACCGGCCAGGGGCGCCTGTGTCCGCGTGACGCCCGCTCTGTTCAACACCATGGCGGACATGGACGCGCTCGCCAGCGCCTTGCCGGACCTGGCGGGTAGCGCAGTACAATAGTCCCGGGCATCCGCGGGCGGGCGCGAGCCATGCACCCCAACAGGTCAATCGCGCAGATCAGTCGCACTCGAACGCGTGATTTCGTAGAGCTGAGCCTGCGCGCGGTTCAATCCCCACCGGCAGCACCAATTTTTCGATAATGTCATGATCGGTCGGTATCCCTTTCAGGGACCGAAGCATCATCCGGCCATCGCCGCAACCGCCTGAACAGGTCGGAAGAAAAAGATGAGCGCGCCGGTTATGCGGCGCGCGGCGCGCAGCTTTGCGCATGGAGACCTGCAAAGGAAGCGCTGCCGTCGTCGATGGCCAGCATTTGCGCAGCGCCGACCCACAAGAAGCGCGTCGGCGCGCTATGCCGGGCATCCGTCATTATGCCGCAGACCAGCCCGGTATCGGGATCCACAAGGCGGGCTTGGCGAACCGCAACCGTCGTATCGTCGGTTTTCTCGACAAGCCGGTCGCGTGTCCGGATTATGATGTCGGGCACCACGGTCTGACTCGGCGAAACTATGGCCGATGCAGGAGCGGGAGCGCCATGAGATGCCGGCCCATCGACGACAGCGATTGCGGTCGGCGAGCCCGTCGGCGTGCCGCCGCGCCCCGACAGCAGCGCAAACACGATGATGGCAGCCAGCACAGCGAGCCCTGCCACGACCAACTTCACCTTCACACCGCCCCCCGAAGTTCCGTTATCCGGACGGACAATTAAGTCGCCATCGGCAGTGTGTCCATGAGCGCCGACCACAACCAATCGCGGCCGTTCGCTAAAAGGCGAATCCCGCCTGAACAGCCTTGGGTGGCGACAGATCGATCCCTTCGATCGCCAGCATCTTCATCTTCGCGTCCGACCCGCCGGGCGCGGAGAAACCGCCGACCTTGCCGCCCGCCGCGAGGACGCGGTGGCAGGGGATGATCAGCGGTACGGGATTGGCGGCCATTGCCTGGCCGACATCGCGCGCCACTTCCGGCCCCTCGCCCAATTGCTTCGCAACGCCACCATAAGTGGTCGTCTCGCCCCAGCCGAGCTGCCGGACCGCGGCATAAATGTCAGCGAAGAGCGGCGCCTGATCACCGAGATCGACCGGCACATCGGAGAAATCGGTTTGTTCGCCGGCGAAATAACGCCGCGCGGCGGCAATCGTCTCGGCCACCGCGGCCGGGGGGTCGGCCGCGACGGCATGCGGCAACCGTTTCAGTAACGAACGCTCGGTCGCCTCGCGCGAACTGGCGGGCAAGCGAAAGGCGGTGATACCGGTCGAATGCCAGGCGATCGCGGCAAAGCCGTTCGCGGTCTCAAAGATATTGTAGCTTTGCAGGGTCTGGCCCATGTCGCGCTCCTGTGCCTTGCTCCTGCAAATCGGCCAATACGACGCCGTTTTCAATCCGGATGTTGCGGTCAATCCTATTGACCACACCGAAACGCGCCAAGGCAGTGTGGACCGCTGCGATGCCGTCCCTAGACCCGCGCCCGTCAGTCGACGAATGCCACAGCAACAATCGGCCAAGTTGTCGTGATGGATTTTGTTAACAGTCTCGAAACCGTCATAGAGCCAAAACGGTCCATTCTTGTACAACACTTGCCGGACCAAGGTAAAACCGAACTTATCGGCCATAATTGCCGACATAATGGAGATAGCGGCGTCATCAATAGCCAAAATGGTCCCAATTCCCCCAAGCCTGACACTCGACATCATCGACCCTTGGGAGGACAAGTTCATCGCCACACTCAAGCGTGTGAAGATATGAGGGGGGATCATGCTGCATCTCGACATCAAACTTGCCCGAACCAGCCTGTCCACCCTGGCAATCGCCCTGGCGATCGGATCCGTCGGCCAGGCGACCGCGCAGGAAGCCGAACGAACCGTGGAAAATCCGCGTACTTTGAGTGATTCGAGCCAGCCAGCGTCGAAAATGCTGCTCAGCGCCGTTCCGGACGCGACGCGCCCGGCGCCCGGCCCGACGGTCCGGGAGCGCGTACTCAATCTGAATGTGGTGATGACCGACGGCCAGCTCTACAACCCCGCTACCGGATTGAACGACAAGGTGCGACTGCGCAGCTATAACGGCACCGACGTCGATCCGACCAAGCCCTATGTCTCGCCGACGATCGAGATCCGGCCGGGCGAGACGATCCGGGTCAATCTCGACAATCAGCTGCCCGCCGATCCCGGATGTGCGCCGGGCGATCACATGCCCGACAAGCCGCATTGCTTCAACGGCACCAATCTCCACACCCATGGCCTGTGGGTGAACCCGGCGGGCAATGCCGACAATGTCCTGCTGTCGATCAATCCGGGCGTGAAGTTCCAATATGAATATAACGTCCCGGGCGAGCATCCCTCGGGCACCTTCTGGTACCATACCCACCGCCACGGATCGACCGCATTGCAGGTGTCGAGCGGCATGGCCGGCGCGCTGATCATCCGCGGCGACCGGCTGCCGACATTGAAGAGCAATGGCGATCTCGACACGATCGTTGCGGGTATGCCCGAGCGCATCCTGGTCATGCAGCAGATCCAGTACGCCTGCCGCACCGCGCCGTCGCCGGGCCATCCGCACGGCACGACCAAGCAGACCGCCAAGGGCCGCTATCTGTGCGAGCCGGGCGATGTCGGGGTGATCGAGGATTATGATCAGTTCGGTCCCGGCACCTGGCCGGCATCGGGCCGCTACACCTCGCTCAACGGCGAAGTCCTGCCCTATTTCAACGCGGTGCAGGGGCAGGTCGAGCGCTGGCGCATGATCCATGCCGGGGTGCGCGACACGATCAGCCTGCAATTCTTCAAGGCCAAGCCGGGCAAGCTTACCAGGAAGCTGCGCCTGATCAAATCGGCGGAGGATGAGGAAAGGGCGATCCGCGAGAATTGCGGGACCGAGGCGTTACCCTATTCGGTGGTGGCGGCCGATGGTCTGACCATGACGGCGGGGCAACAGACCAAGCTGACCACTTTCCAGCCCGGCTATCGCTATGACGCGCTGGTCGTGTTCCCCGACACCGCCGGTTACTGCGTGATCGATGCGCAGGCGCCCAAGGCGGGCACGGTCAACGCGCTGGCGGTGAGCCGGCAGCTGCTTGGCTTCGTCAATGTCGCGCCGGGCACCAAGGTGACCGGCAAGGTCGCCGACTATGTCACCGACGCGCTGGTCGCCAACGCGACCAAGGTGATCCCGGCTGATGTCCAGCCAGCGGTGATCGCCGATCTCAAGAACGGCATGAAGCTCACCCGCTTCGTACCGCATCCGACGATCGAGGCAAGCGAAGTGACCGGCACGCAGGAGCTGACTTTCTTCATCGACGTCTCCACCCCCGATACCAAGTTCGAGGTCGGCAACACGCTAGTCACGGCCGATGCGAAATCCTATGATCCCAACCGGCTTGACCGCGCGCTGAAGCTGGGCGGGGTCGACGAATGGACCCTTCAGTCGCATTTCGTCAGCCACCCGTTCCATATCCACGTCAATCCGTTCCAGATCGTCTCGATCATCGATCCCAACGGCAAGGATGTCAGCGCGATCGGTTCGATCGACGATGCGGGCGGCGATGTCGATCCGCAATATGCCGGGCTGAAGGGAGTGTGGAAGGATACGCTGTGGATCAAGAGCCTGATCAACGGCAACAGCCTGCCCGAGGGCTTTTCCGGCATCTACACGGTCAAGGTGCGCACCCGGTACGAGCGCTATATCGGCGAATTCGTGCTCCATTGCCACATCCTCGACCATGAGGATCAGGGCATGATGCAGAATGTCGCCGTGGTCTTGCCCGACGGCAATGTCGGCGCGCCTGCCGGTACGCCGCAACAACCGCAGGTTAATCCCCATGGCAACCACTAAGGCGCCCAAGGCGCCGAAACCGGCCAAGCCCCCGGTATCGTCGGTATTCGGCTATCGCGATGTGCAGGCGATCCTGCGCGACGCGGGTGGGACGGGGACCGGGCCGCTCGGCGCATTCTGGGAACTGCCCTTGGCGCAATTCCTCGGCCTGAGCGTAATGGGCGTGACGTTGATCGAGCCCGAGAGCGGCGGCAGCTGCTGTGGCAAAGGCGGCACCTCGGATCGCGGCGCGCAGTCGGGCCTGGTGCGCGGCCTGCGCGGACAATCGCCGTTCGACGGCACGCAATTCCCGCGCCTGCCCTGGGGCGGGTCGGCGGTGGCCGCTGCCGATATCGACCGGATCGAGGCGTGGATCGACGAAGGCTGCCCCGGAGCGCTGCTCGATACGCTCGCCATTGCCGGCGAAGTCAGCGTGCCCGGCGAAACCCGGGTCGAAGTGATCGGGCTGAACGGGCCGGTGTTCGCCCCGACCAGCGACCCCGGCGCGTACGCCTATGCCAAGGGTGAGCTGCGTCAGCGCATGGACGTCGATGCGATGAGCGAGCCACAGAAAGAACGGCTGCGATGCGCCTTTCGCGAGCTCTACAATCTCAACAAATGGGTCGGCGACAAGCGCAGTTACAACAACCTTGCGCTGATCCACCAGAATCACTGCCAGCATGGCTGGGAACGCTTCCTGCCGTGGCACCGCGTCTATCTCTACGAATTCGAACAGGCGCTGCAGGATCATTGTCCGGATGTGACGATGCCGTGGTGGGACTTTCCCGCGCCGCGCTACAATCCCGAGGATCCGTCAAAGGGAGCGATCCTGCCCGAGGCGTTCAAGGCGTTCCTGACCGAAGCCTCGCTGCGCACGCTCGCCGGCCAGGGCTTTCCGGTGAAGAAGCTGCAGCCGCTGGTCGGCGTGCATTATGCGACGTTGAACAAGATCCTCGCCGCGGTCGGCGCGGCGATTGGCGACAAATATACCAAGGGCACCTATCGCGAGCGGCTGATCGATGCGCTGCTCGAGGCGAATTCGCTGTGGTATCCGCTGCGCTATTCGGGTGAATTCGGCAGCGGCCAGACGATCAATACTCGGATTCATTACCATTACCCGCGCCAGGAAGACATTGACGAGATCATGTCCCTGCGGACCTTCCGCGATTTCGGCGGGGGCAGCCTGTATGTCGACAGCTTTGGCTTTATCGACCAGAATCCGCACAATACGATGCATATCTGGAGCGGCGGCATCAATCCGGCATTCAATGCCGCGGCACCACTCGACCGCAATCGCGCGGTGCAAGTCGCGGGCCGCAAATTCCACCAGCGCGAGGATCTGTACAGCGAGCCGCAATTTGGCGACATGTTCAGCAATCTGACCGCGTCCTACGACCCGATCTTCTGGCCGGTGCACGCCAATATCGACCGGCTATGGCACAATTGGCAGCAGGAGCATCCCGACGGAATGCCCGCCGATCTCGATTCGCCGCTGACGCCGTGGAGCTATGCGACGCGCGATACGCTCGACATGCACCGCTTCGGCTATGAATATGTCCGCGGCGGCAGCATGATCCCGGTCGGGCTGACCAATCCGGTCGGCCGGTTCGTGTCGGCGCCACTGCCGGTATCCGACGCGGTGCACAAGGGCTTCCGCTCGGCCGAGGTGCGGCTGCACCGCGTGCCGCAATTGCCGCGCTCCTGCTTCATCCGGGTGTTCCTCAACACGCCCGACGCCGATGCATCGACCCCGCTGACCAGCGAGGGCTATGCCGGTTATGCGGCGGTGTTCGGGCATGGCGAATGTTATGGCGGGCCCGGTCATTGCGAACTGCCCCCGGCGGACAATCGCAAGTTCGACCGGCGCGAGCGCAGCATGAACACGCCGCGAAATTATCGCATCGACGTGACGCGCTGCGTGAAGAAGCTGCTCGCCACGGGGGTGAAGACGCTGACCGTCAGCCTGGTTGTGATCGGCGCCTCGTATGAGGAGGATCGCGAATTGCTGCGGCTCGACGGGGTATCGCTCAACTTTCTTGATTGAAGCAGGAGGGGGCGCCGACTTGGGCGCCGGCCAAAGGGGAATTCTATGGCGTCGCCACCGGTATATCGCATCCATCCCGCGATCGGCATCGCCCGGCTCGGCGACAGCCCCGACGGTTTCTGCATCACGCCAGAAGGCCCGGCGCAGCTGCCGATCGAATGCGATGCCACGGGCAATCCGGCCAAGGGCAACAAGCCGGTCAAGACCTTCAAGGACAGCAAGGGCCGGATCAAGCGTCAGGCCGCGCGGTTCCAGATCTATGTCTATGACGATGCGCATCCCGACGGCCGCCCGCTCAAATTGAACGATGGCATCGAAGGCGGCGGCAACCAGGGGACATTGGTCGATATCCAGTGGCGCGTGCAGCTCGCCAATAAAAAGGCCGCCTGGTACACATTCGACGGCCTGCGCGGCGAGGTCGGTTATCCAAACGACGCCCCCTTACGCAATCCGACGATCACCGACCCGCAAGAGCGGCAAAAGCTGATCATCGATCCCGGCCCGCAGACCGTCGATCACAAGACAAGACGCAAGGCGAGCTTCAGCCGCAACGGCAATCCCGCCTATGCGGCCAATTTCCCACCGACCGGCATGCAACCGCGCGACATCGATACGCTCGGCGACCTGATCACCGACGATGACGGGCGACTGTTGGTGCTCGCCGGACACGGCAATAGCGGCTCGTTCGCATCCGGCTTCGGCCATCCGCGCATCGACACCTATGCCAATAGCGACAGCTGGTTCGACGATATCTCCGACGGGCCAGTGATGGCGCGGCTGGTGATGCAGGCTGAGAATGTCGGGCAGCTGCGCTATATCGACGTCGAATATCCCGCCTGGGTACTCGCCGGTTATCCGCGCTACGCGCCTGAAGTGCTCGACATGATCACGCTTGAAGACGTGGTCGAGGATATGTCGATCCGCGAATTCGCCTATCGCACCGACATGTACGGCACCGCCGGCACATTCGCCGCGCCGCAGAAGATCGATCCGGAAGACACGCCCGCCTTGCTCCATTGGAAAGCCGGGCCGGTGCAATGGAATCCGGATTATCGCCCATGGTTCTGGCGCGACATCTGGCCGATCCTGTTCCGCGCCGACGAATTCTCCTATTTCGCGTCGATCCTGCAGCTGTCGAATTTCCCGCACAACCAGTCGAGCCGCGGCACGTTCGACCCCTACCGCTTGTGCATTCCGCCGAAAATGGCGCCGCGCACACTGGCCAGGAAACTGGCCGCGGCGGTCGATGCGCATCGCACGGGCAAGCTGCTCGAAACGGCGCTCGAGCCGAGCCTGATGCAGCTCGATGCGACTCAGGCGCCGGGGGCGGCGGACGCGATCGATATCGCATCCGGTCCGCTCAAGGCGGCGGCCGCCGCTTTTGCCGCGGCTGTCTGTCCGCCGATCCATGGGGAGACTCCCGAAGCCTTTGCCGCGCGCTGGCATTTGATCCAGAGCGAGAACGAGGCCGCACCGTCACCCGATTATGCCGCCGCGCACGCGGCATGGGGCGAAGCGGTCGATGCGGCGATCGCCGCGGTCGCGGCGGCGGTATCGCCGAACCTCAAGCCGCTGCTCAAGCTGGCGCGCGGATCGTCACGGCAGGAACCGGACGCGCCGGACCGCACGCAGAATCCCGACGAACCGATCGAATCGGTGCTGCGCCGCCTCGCCTTCGATTATCGTGCGGGAATCCTGCTCGATCAGGCGCTCGGCACCGCGCGCGCCGAGGCGACCACTGACCCCGGCCGCAGCTATCGCCAATATCTGTTCGACCTGCTGCGCAAGCCGGGCGAGGAGAACAGCTTCCGCCTGGGCAGCAACCCTGCGACGCGAACTTATCATTTACCGCTGATGCCGCTGCTCGCCGGTGATAACCCGATCACCAACAAGACGGTGAGCAAGTTCCTGCGCCTGACCGACACGCAGCTCTTCATGCTGCGGCAATGGGCCAAGGGACTGTTCATCGATGAGGTCGGCGCCGGCTTCGTGCCTGACACGATCGATCCGTGGCAGCCGTACAAGGACTGGACCGCGACGACCGGGCGCGAACTCGATCGCGCCGTGTTGTCGAATGGCCTTGGCGGCGCTTTCTGCCCCGGCGGCGAAGTGACCTGGATCATCCGCAACCCGGCAATCTGGCGTGCGCCGTACCGGATCAAGGCCGATCCCGAATGGTATCAGTTCCAGCTCACCGCCGCGCAGCAGAACGCCAATCGCTGGGGCGCCGGCGTCGGTGAGGAGGGTTATGTCTCCTACATCAACGATCCACTGTCGCAGGGCAGTGATTTCACCATCGGGCTGCAGCCGGGCGACATGACCAAGCTGTCGGGATTGCCGTGGCAGGCGGACTTCAACGAATGCTCCACGCAGATGATCGACGTCACTTATGAGGAGTGGAACCAGCTCAGTCCGGACAGTGTCGGCGACAGCCTGATGACGCAGGAACAGCGCGCGTGGGAGACGTTGTGGTGGCCCGCGCACCGGCCGATGCAGGTCTATGTCCCGGCGGTCGTGGACGGCAAACCGACGCTGCAGTTCCGCGCCTGGGCGCGCGGTATCCCGCAGACTTCGGCCGGCGATCTGAAGATGGTCACCGAATGGTCGAAGCTCGGCTTCGTCGTGCGCAATCCGCAAGCCGCCACCGGCCCTTCGCCCGATCAGAAATATATCAGCGTCGAAGATTCGGGAGACTAAGCCATGACCAATCCATTTGTCGGAAGCTGGACCTATCGCAGCCTGCTCAACGATCCGGACGTGGATACCGCGTTCAACGATCTCGAATTCGGGCGCGGCACACTGGTGATCACCGAGATCGCGCCGGCCGAACTGGGCGGCACGATCGGCGGACCCGGCTGGTCGCTGGACTTGCGCGGCAGTTTCGAGTTCGGTTCGCCGATGGCGGTCCGTTTCCAGGGCAAGGGCGTGGTCGGCGGCGAGCAATGGATCTACGATTATATCGGCTGGCTGGTGCCGGTCTGGCCAAGCAGCACCGACGAATTGCAGACCGCCGCATTCGTCGGGTCGGTCACGCGCACCATCCCGCATTCGAGCGGCGGCGGCGGTACCTCTCCGGCGGGCGTGGTCGCGTCCTTCTATGCCACCCGCCAGGGCTGATATCGCGGTCATCGGTGGTGGCCCCGCCGGAGCAGCAGCGGCGCTGACCCTGCGCCGCCATGCGCCGGGGCTGGCGGTGCGGCTGATCGAGGCAAGCGATTATGACGCGCCACGGCCGGGCGAAGTGCTGCCGGCAGTGGCACGCAGCCTGCTCGAACAGCTTGGCGTCATGACATCGTTCGAAGCGCAAGGCTTTGTCGCCGGTCGCGCGCTCGCCTCGGCCTGGGCCAATGACGAGCTTGATGAGCGCCACAGCATTTTTTCCGCACAAGGGCCGGGCTGGCATCTCGACCGGGCACGGTTCGACCGCATGCTTGCCGCTGCCGCCATGGCGGCAGGTGTAGTGCTGTCCACAGGCAGCGCAGTGCGGTCCGCAGCGCCGGAGGGAGAAGGCTGGCGCCTGACGCTTGCCGATCGCAGCGAGGTCGCCGCCCGCGCGGTCATCTGGGCGACCGGGCGAAGCTGGCGACTGGCGCGGCCGTTCGGCGCGCGGGTGCGGGTGCATGGCGACCTTGTCGCGCATAGCCGTTTCATCGACGGCGTGGCCGGGGATAATCGGACGGTGATCGAAGCACGGCCGGAGGGCTGGTGGTACAGCGCCGACCTGCCCGGCGATCGCCGCATCGTCGCGTGCATGACCGATCCCGATCTTGGCGAGGCACTCGCGCTTCGCACTGACCGGGGCTGGCGGCACGCGCTGGATGCCACACGCCATATGCGCGCACTGGTGCCGATCGACGCGCGGATCGGCGGCGCGCTGGTGCGGTCGGCCGGTACCACGACGGTCGAACCCGCCATCGGGCGACGCTGGATCGCGGCGGGAGACACGCTGTTCGCCGCCGATCCGCTATCATCGCGCGGCATCGTCCATGCGCTGCGTTCGGGCATCCTGGCGGCCTACGCCGCGTCCGATATGTTCGACGGCAAGGAAGAAGAAAGTCGACGACGCTATGCGATGATCACCGCGCATGGCTTCGAAAATTATGCGCACGCGCTGGCTGACTATTACGCTCAAGGATCGCGCTGGCCGGACGCGCCATTCTGGCAACGGCGATCTCCCCTTGACCAACAGCGGATAGGAACGGCGCGATGATCATCGGGATCCCGGTGTACGACGATGTCGACATGCTCGATGTGGCCGGGCCTCATGAGATGTTCCGCTGGGCGGATATCGAAGTCGATCTGCTTGCGGCGCGACGCGGCATGGTGCAGTTTCGCGACGGGTTCGAGTTTCGCGTCGAGCGGAGTTTCGCCAGAGCGCGCCAATATGACGCCCTGTGGGTACCCGGCGGCGATCCCAAGGCGCTGTCGCGCCTGATCCACGATCCGGATTGCCGCTATCTCGATTTCCTCAAGCAGCAGGCGGTGAAAACGCCGCTGGTCGCGTCGGTGTGCGAAGGCGCGCTGTTGCTCGCCGCCGCCGGGCTGCTCGACGGCTATAGCGCAACGACGCACTGGGCGTTCATTCCTTGCCTTAAGGCATATAAGCACGTGAAGGTCGTGAAGGGCCATCCGCGTTTCCATCTCGATCGCGACCGGCTGACCGGCGGTGGCATTTCCTCGGGGCTCGACGAGGCGCTGAAGATGATCAAGATGCTCAAGGGCGGCAAGGTCGCAAGAAGCGTGCAGCAGACGACCCAATATTATCCCGACCCGCCGGTACACAGTAAAATCCCCGCCGCGAAGACCTGTCCGGTGCCGCCCTGGCCGCCGATCGGGACACAGGCCCCACCGTGATCGCGCGGGGCGCCCGTTACTGGCCGCTGGTCGCACCGAGCATGCTCGCCTGGGCATTTCTGCTGTCGTGGAGCATCATTCCGATCCTGCCCGATCTGTGCGGTCCGGACGGGCATTTCTGGACCAGTGTGCCGGCCAGTTTCGAGATCGCGCTGCGCATCAACCCGCTGCCGCCACTATTCCTGTCCTGGCTGGTGATGCTGTGCGCGATGATGCTGCCGCTGCTCCGTGCGCCGCTGACGCAGGTGCGTGTCGGCGGCGGGGGGCGCCGCGGCGGCAGTGCTGTCCTGGCCTTCCTGATCGCCTATCTCGCCATCTGGATGGCGGCGATTGTCCCGCTTGTCGCGCTGACGTCATTGCTGCGGTTGGCGACTGCATCCAGCACGCTGGCCGGGCCGTTGATCGCGCTCGGCTTGGCGGCAGCGTGGCAGACGACGCCCCTCAAGCGCCACTGCCTGCACCGCTGCGGCACTGCGCCGATGGCCCCGCCGGGCTTCGCGCACGAACTGACCGCCGCGCGTCATGGCGTCATGGTCGCCAGCGCCTGTGTCGGATCTTGCTGGGCGCTGATGGCGCTACCCTTCTGCTTCGATGGGGCGGCGCATCTTCTGGTAATGGCGGCGGTCGCGCTGATCATGCTGCATGAACGCTATGGGCAGGCAAGGAAACATAGCGGCGGCGCGACAGGGTTGCTCGCTTTAGCCGTGATCGCGACCAGCGCAGGATTGCTCTCACTCCAATTTCCCTGATCAATCGTCCCAGGCCGGCGGATGCCGCCGATGCCAGGCGGTCTCGCGCTGATAGGCGATGCCGGCACGGATCAGCCGCGCTTCATTCAGATGACCTGCAACCAGCTGAAAGGCGATCGGCATACCGGCGTCATCATGGCCGCCAGGCAGGGTGAGGGTCGGCAGGCCGGTCATGTTGAATGGGCAGGTATAGCGCTGAAGCCGGGCGACCAGGTGTGGTTGCTCGCCGAGCGTGCTGATTTGCGCCAGACTAAGCGGCGCGAAAGGGTGGACTGGCGTCAGCAACAGCTCGATCCGCGCAAACAGCGCGTCGAACGCGCCGCGAAGCGCCATGCGGCGCAGCAGGATTCGCTGATAGTCCAGAGCCGACAGAGCATGCCCGTGATCGAGCACCGCCGCGAACACCGCACCATAATCCTGCCGCCGTGACGGATAGGTCGCGTGATGCGCGACCGCCGCCTCGACCGCGCAATTTGCCGGCCAATCGGCGATGGCGTCATCGACATCAGGCACCGTGACTTCAACGATTTCGGCGCCGAGCGCGGCAAGAGTCTCCTGCGCTTCGGCGAGCGCAGGCAGAATGACGCCATCCACGCCGTCGCCGTTCCAGTGCGGATCGATCCCGATCCGCATCCCGCGCAAGTCGGTGGCCATATCGCCATATCGACCGGGAACCAGCGCCTGCACCGCTGTCGGATCCAGCGGGTCGGCGCCAGCGATCGCATCGAGTAGCAGCCCCGCATCCGCCGCACTACGGGTCAACACGCCGACATGATCGAGCGAGGCAGCCAGTTCGAACACGCCGTGGCGGCTGACCCGGCCCCAGCTCGGCTTGAGGCCGGTAACGCCAGTGGCGGCGGCCGGCCAGCGGATCGATCCGCCGGTATCGGAGGCAAGCGCGCCATAACAAAGCCCGGCCGCGACCGCGACCGCCGACCCACTCGACGAGATGCCCGGCCAATAATCCGCGTTCCATGGATTAACCGGCGGGGTGATCGACGGATGATAATCCGAATAGGCGCCCTCGGTCATTTCGAGCTTGCCGAGCAGGACGGCGCCCGCCTCGCGCAGCCGGTGAACTGCGGTCGCGTCCTGGTCGGGCCGGAAGTCGTGATGGATCGCGGTGCCGGCGGCCATTGGCACGCCCCTGGTCCAGAACAGATCCTTGATGCCCAGCGGCACGCCGTGGAGCGGGCCGCGCACCGTTTCGATGGCGATCTCGCCTTCCGCCTGCCGGGCTGCGGCTAATGCTTCGTCGGCCATCACACAGGCATAGCTGTGCAGCGCACCGTCATGCGCGCCGATCCGATCGAGCTGCGCCTGGACCACCTCGACCGGCGACAAATCGCGGCGTGCCATCGCTGCCGACAATTCCGCGATGGTCAGATAGTGCAGGTCGGTCATGCCGCAGCGAACCGGCCGGCCAGGACGGCGGCGATGAATTTGGCGATGGCCTCGCCGACTTCGCGCGGCGAATCTTCCTGCAGGAAATGCGCGCCCTCGACCGTCACTTCCTGCTGATTGGGGAAGCCGCGGCAATAGTCGCGCTGGGCGCCGATCAGAAAGCCCGCGGGGTCGCCGTTTATGAACAGTTTCGGGATCTGGCTGGACATCAGCCAGGCGGAATAGGCTTCGACGATCGCGACGACATCGGCCGGCTCGCCGGCGATCGGCAGGTCGCGCGTCCAGGCCAGCATTGGGCGGCGCGCTTCACCCGGCACGCGAAAATGGCTGCGGTAAGCCTCCATCGCCTCGCCCGAGAGGCCGCGCAGCGGGAGCAGATATTCGATGAACAGATTCTGTTCGAGGATCATCTTCTCACCGGCCGGCGTCCGCTGCCCCCGGAAGAAATCGCGGGTCAGCGCCGGCCATTCGTCCCAGGACAGGAAGGGCCGCACGATCCCTTCCATATGCACGATCGCCTGCACCTTGTCGGGATGACGCCGCGCCCAGTCAAAGCCAAGCGCCGAGCCCCAGTCATGAACCACGAGGATAACGTCATGGTCGAGCCCGAGCGCATCGAGCCAGCCGTCCACATAATTCTGCTGATCGACCAGCCGATAAGCACCGTTTGGCTCAGCGCCCGAATTCCCCATGCCTGGATAATCGGGCGCGAGGCAGCGGCCGAACGGCAGCGCATGGGGGATGATGTTGCGCCACAGATAGGAGGGCGTGGGATTGCCGTGGAGAAACACGATCGGATCGCCCTCACCGACATCGACATAGGCCATCGGCACGCCGTGAACGGTGACGTGTTTGCGGAAGATCGCATTTTCGGTCGAGATTTCGGGCGCACCGTTCATGGCTATTACTCCTAGCTTTCGAGGTCGATCGCGATAGCTTTTCTTTATCGAATTATGTTGAGACCTTGAGCGCTATCGCCATTGTTTGGCATCTTTTGTGGGTGTATGATCCAGCGCACAAACGATCATCACTAACTTCAATGATTAAGTTATTCTAATGCGATTGCCTGCACTGAATGGATTGCGCACCTTCGATGCAGTGGCGCGACATTTGTCGATGAAACATGCTGCGGAGGAATTGTGCGTGACGCCCAGCGCGGTCAGCCAGCAACTGCGCGGCCTTGAAGAGGAGCTCGGCGTATCCCTGTTCCGGCGCGCCAACCGCGCACTCTATCTCAGTGCTGCCGGGCAATCGCTGCTGCCGGCGATACGCAATGCGTTTCGCCTGATGGCCGAAGCGACGGAACGGGTGCGCAGCGGTACCGATAGCGGCATGCTGACGGTGAGCGTCACGCCATTCTTCGCGGAGACATGGCTGGTCCCGCGCCTCGGCGATTTTCATGCGCGGTATCCGGCGATCGACTTGCGCGTGATGGCGACGACAGGGCTCGCCAATCTCGCCGCAGGTGAAGCCGATGTCGCGATCCGGCACGGTCTCGGCGGGTATCGCGACATGATCAGCGACCTGCTGATCGCACCAATGGTCGTGCCGGTCGCCAGCCCCGATCTCGTCACCCGGCTCGGATCGCCAAGCGGTGCCGCCGACCTGCTGGACTGGCCGAAAGTGCATGGCGCCGATCGGGGCGGGTGGCCATTATGGTTCATTCACCACGGGCTGGCGGGAACAGCGCGCGGCGCATCGTTCGACGATGTCGGGTTGTTGCGCATGGCGATCTTGTCGGGACAGGGGGCCGGGCTGCTGCCTGCCGCGCTGGCTGAACCGGATATTCGCGACGGTCGGCTGGTCAAGCTTGCCGATCCGGCGCTGCTAGAAGGGCTTGCTTATTATCTCGTCACGCCGGCTGCGGCTGATCTCCGCCCGTCGGTCATGGCCCTTCGTCACTGGCTTCTCGAGCAGGCGCAAGGTTCGGAAGAGATCTGACGCACTGAATTTAGCCATGCCGCCATGCCCGATAACAGGCTAGACGTGGGGGCTATCACCGACACCTTCATAGGAAGCTGCCTTGGATCTCGACGCGCTGCTTTATCATTATTTCGGGACCGAGGCGATCGAGACGCTGGATGATGCCGCGATCGAATCCGGCCTGGAACGGCTGCGGATCGACTTCGGCACCGAGCGCGAATCGAGTCGTCGTTTCGCGCTTTGGGTGCTGCTGCACGGGCTGGGCGAGGCGCCCGATCCGGCGATCGCGTTCAAGGACCAGCGCGAGCGTGAGGCCGCGCAAAATTACGCGCGCGCCGTCGATCGCGAGGAGCGCGGCTCCTGACCGAAAAGCTGACGATCGCACAGGCGCGGCGCATCGCGCTGGCGGCACAGGGTTTCGGCGCGATTTTGCCCGCAACGGTCGGCAACGCGCAACTGCGCCGCACCATCGAGACCTTGTCGTTGCATCAGATCGACAGCGTCAATGTCGCGGTGCGAGCGCATTATCTGCCGGCCTTTTCGCGGCTCGGCGCCTATGATCGGACGCTGATCGATCGCGCCGCCTGGGGCCCGAAGCGCGAGCGGCGCCTGTTCGAATATTGGGCGCATGAGGCGTCGCTGCTGCCGATGGCGCTGCAACCGCTGCTGCGCTGGCGCATGACGCAGGCCGATCGCGGCGAGGGTGGCTGGACCAGTCTCAGGCGCTTCGCGACCGAACGGCGCGGCGAGGCCGAACTGATCCTGGAACGTATCCGCAGCGATGGGCCGATGGCCGCGTCCGATTTCGAGGAAGGCAAGAGTCGCAGCGGCTGGTGGGAATGGGGCGATACCAAACAGGCGCTGGAATGGCTGTTCCGCGCCGGGCACATCACTACGGCGACGCGGCGCGGCAGTTTCGAACGAGTCTATGACCTGACCGAGCGGGTCATCCCGGCGGCTATCATGGCGGTGCCGACGCCAAGCGATGACGACGCGTATCGTGCGCTGATCGAACGCTCCGCCCGCACCTTGGGCGTCGCGACCGAAACCGATCTGCGTGATTATTTCCGGCTCAAGCCCGAAGCGGCGCGGGCCAGCGTGACGGCGCTGGTCGAAGAGGGCGTACTCGTACCGGTCGTGGTGACGGGATGGGGCAAGACCGGGTATCTCCACCGCGATGCGCGGCGACCGCGGCGCATCACCGGCGCGGCCTTGCTCGCGCCGTTCGATCCGCTGATCTGGGAGCGCGCCCGAACCGAGCGGCTGTTCGATTTCCATTACCGCATCGAGATCTATGTGCCGGCCGAGAAGCGCCGGCACGGCTATTACGTCCTGCCTTTCCTGCTCGACGACCGGATCGTCGCACGGGTCGATGTGAAGTCGGACCGTCAGGCGGGCAAGCTGCTCGCACACCGGGTAACGGTAGAGCGTGGCGCGCCGGCCGAAACGCTGGAACGGCTCGGGATCGAGTTGCGGCGCATGGCGGATTGGCTGACGCTAGGCGAGGTGAAGATCGGCGCGATCGTACAGGACGAATAGACAAACATCGTCGCCCCGGCCTTATGCCGGGGTCCACCGAGCCGCAAACCAACGATCGAAGACTCTGCGGCACGGAGATGTGGTCATCCTCGTGCGCTGCTGGCAAAAGCGCCGCACCGTGACCCGCAAGATCATCCATGTCGATATGGACGCATTCTATGCGTCGGTGGAACAGCGCGACAATCCCGACCTGCGTGGGCGCCCGCTTGCGGTTGGTGGGTCGAGCGGGCGTGGCGTGGTCGCGGCGGCGAGTTACGAGGCGCGCACCTTCGGCGTGCGGTCGGCGATGCCGTCGGTCACCGCGCTCAGGCGCTGCCCCGACCTGGTGTTCGTGCCGCCGCGCTTCGAGGTGTATCGCGCGGTGTCCGCGCAGATCCGCGCAATCTTCCATGACTATACCCCGCTGGTCGAACCGCTGTCGCTCGATGAAGCCTATCTCGACGTCACCGAGAATCTGCGCGGCCTTTCTTCAGCGACCGAGACGGCGTTGGAGATTCGGGCGCGCATTCTCGAGACGACCGGGCTGACCGCGTCGGCGGGCATTTCGTACAACAAATTCCTCGCCAAGCTCGCGTCGGACCAGAACAAACCCAATGGCCAGTGCGTCATCCCGCCCGGCGCGGGCCTGGAATTCGTCACTGCACTGCCGGTCGGCCGCTTCCATGGTATCGGACCGAAGACAGCGGAACGGATGAACAAGCTCGGCATCGTCACCGGCGCAGATCTGCGGACACGCGACCTGCAATTCCTCCAGGCCCATTTCGGCAAGGCCGGCACTTGGTACCATGCCATTTCACGTGGCGAAGACGAACGACAGGTGACGCCCGACCGGCCGCGCAAATCATCAGGATCGGAGACGACCTATGAAGTCGATCTGATCGAGCCCGAAGAGGTCGAAGCAGGGGTGCGCGCGATGGCCGACGATGTCTGGGCATGGTGCGAAAAATCGGGCGGTCGCGGCCGTACCGTCACAGTCAAGGCGCGCTATGCCGATTTCCGCCAGGTCACGCGCAGCCGGACCCGCGCGTCACCGGTGGCGGACAAGGAGACGCTGTACGATGTCTCGCTCTCGCTGGTGCGCACGCTGTTTCCGCTGCGCGCCGGCATCCGGTTGATCGGGGTCACGCTGTCGACCTTCGACACGGACGAACATACAACACCGCAACTCGATCTCGAAATGTGACGAACCAAGCCTTGCCGCGCGGGCTCGGTTTCGGCGCGATCCGCATGCTGTTCCGGCTGTTATTTCGACATAAATATTTCCATGCTGTTAATCGGCCGGACTGGTCCAATTTTCCGACCGTTTTCCAAAGGGTTGATGCCTATACCGCTGTTATCGAATAACAGCAGTGGAACAGCATGATAACAGCACGGAACAGCATGCTGTTATGAGCCGGAACAGCGTGCCCGACGCAGCTGAATAATTTCAATGATGAGAAAGAGCGGAACGGAAATGCCGATGGTCTTCCGTTCGCTTGCATGCTGCAACAATCGGCCCCGGTCTTGAATCGGCGCCGCCACTCGGACCGAACCTGCCCCCCCGATTCGCCCCGAGCTTGCCGAAAGGTCGCTTTTCTTCGACCCGGAACAGGTGACCTCAGTGCATCGGCTCGCTCAGGAGATCAGTAACCCGGCCAGCGCCGCCGACATCAGGTTGGCCAGGCTGCCCGCGGCCAGCGCGCGCAGGCCGAGCTTGGCGATCATCGGACGCTGGTTGGGGGCGAGGCTGCCGGTGACCGCCATCTGGATCGCGATCGAGGAGAAATTGGCGAAGCCGCACAGTGCGAAGGTGACCACAGCGACGGTGCGCGGGCTCAGCACGGCAACCTGTTTTCCGAGGTCGATATAGGCGACGAATTCGTTGAGCACGATCTTCTGCCCGAACAGGCCGCCAGCCGCTCCAGCCTCGTTCCACGGCACGTTGAGCAGGAACATGATCGGCGCGAAGACATAACCGAGCAAGCCCTGGAAGCTCAGATTCTCCACGCCGAACCAATGGCCGATGCCGCCAAGGATGCCATTGGCGAGCGCAACCAGCGCGACGAACGCCAGCACCATCGCGCCGACCGCGACCGCCAGCCTGACGCCGGTTTGCGCGCCCTGCGCCGCTGCCATGATGATATTGGCAGGCTTTTCCTCGTCATGGCTCGCCTCGGGCATCGGCTCGCCGGGCGTCCCCTCGGGCAGGAGCGCGGCCGGACCCTGGCCACTGACGCGGGCCTCGGACAGCTTGATATGGTTCTCGGGATGATCGCCGAGCGGCAGCTCGCCCTGAACCGTCGCGGGAACATCGGGCATGATGATCTTGGCCATCAGAATACCGCCCGGCGCAGCCATGAAACTCGCGGCGAGAAGATATTCGATCGAAATGCCCATCGAGGCATAGGCGGCGAGGATCGTGCCGGCGACGCCAGCCATGCCGCTGGTCATCACGGTGAACAGCTGCGGCGGGGTCAGGCCGGCGAGATAGGGGCGGATGACGAGCGGCGATTCGCTCTGGCCGACAAAGATGTTGGCCGCCGCGCAGAGCGATTCGACCTTCGACACGCCGATCACCCATTCGATCGCGCCACCGAGCCAGCGCACGATCAATTGCATGATGCCGAGATAATAGAGGATCGAGACAAGGCTGGCGAAGAAGATGATCACCGGCAGTGCCTGGATCGCGAAATTCTGCCCCAGCGGGTTGCTCGCAAGCGACCCGAAGAGGAAATCGGTGCCGGCTTTGGCATAACCCAGCAAATTGGCGACGCCGCCCGACAGGAATTGCAGGATATGCTTGCCGGCGGGCACATAGAGCACCAGCACAGCGATACCGGCCTGCAGCGCGAAGGCAGCGCCGACCACGCGCAGGCGGATCGCGCGACGATTGTTCGACAGCAACACCGCAATACCGAGAATGACGGCGATCCCCGCCAGACCGATCAGAAACTTGTTCATCGATTAACCCCGCCGGCGTTTGCCACGCCCCCAATTTACCCCAGCTTCGCAGCATAAGGAGAAGTTGTGCAAGGAAATTGCGCCCCACCCCCCGCGCCCGCCCTTCACCTGCCGGATTGACGCAACGGCGCAAGCCATTAGCGTCGCGGCCATGAACCAACCCAGTCCCGCGATCCCGCGTTCGCTCTTCGCCTTTTCGATCTTCTATGGCGGCATGGTCTGCATCGCCGGAGTGCTCGGCTCGAAGCAGGTCTCGCTCGGCCCGATTTCAGCGATCGGGCCGTTGTTCGGACAGGGGCCGCTGGCGGTCGAAGCGGGGATTTTCGCCTTCCTGTTGCTGGTCGTCGTATCGAGTGCGGTCGCCGAACTGCATGGACCGACCACCGCCAACACGCTCGTCCGCTTCGGATTCGTGCCTCTGCTCGGATCGATCGCGCTGCTCGAGATCGTCCTGCATTTGCCAGCTTCTCCCGGCATGAACCCGGCAATACGGGACGGATTTCAACTCGTGCTGGGCGGAACGATCCGCATCTGGATTGCCGGAATCGTCGCTTATGGCGTCTCACAGACGTTGAACGTGACGCTGTTCAGTTGGCTCAGACGTGAAGGCGGCAAGCTGCTCTGGCTGCGTGCCGCGATCGCGGGGGTATTGTCGCAGATCGTCGATACGTTGCTGTTCATCTCCATCGCCTTTCTCGGCGTCTTTCCGATCGGCGAATTGCTGATCGGTCAGATGCTGGCCAAGGTCACGCTGTCCGCCGTGCTGGTCCCGCCGCTGATCTATCTCGCGGTTGCGATCGGGCGGTGGCTGGACGGTGGTTCATCCACCTTCCGTTCGTCCTGAATCGCGCAACCCCTACTCAGCGCGTGCGGAACTTTGTAGGGGGTCGCCCATGACCGATCATTCGCCAGACCCCGCTTTGCTCGCCAAAGCCGAAACGCTGACCGAAGCGCTGCCCTATATGCAGCGCTATGCCGGGGCGACTTTCGTGGTGAAATATGGCGGCCATGCAATGGGCGATCCGGAGCTGGCGCGCGATTTCGCCGAAGATGTGGTGCTGATGAAGGCGGTCGGGATCAACCCGGTCGTGGTGCATGGCGGCGGGCCGCAGATCGGCGCGATGCTCAAGAAACTCGGGGTCGAATCGAGCTTTATCGACGGCTTGCGCGTAACCGATGCACAAACCGCGCAAGTCGCGGAAATGGTCCTGTCGGGCGCGATCAACAAGGAACTGGTCGCGTGGATCGGTCAGGCCGGAGGTCGCGCGGTGGGCATTTCGGGCAAGGACGCAAGCTTCGTGCGCGCGAAAAAGGTCGAGCGGACCAAGCGCGACCCGGACAGCAATATCGAGCGGGTGGTCGATCTCGGTTTCGTCGGCGAGCCGGTCTCGGTCGATCGCTCGATCATCGATACGTTGAGCGCGGCAGGCGTCATCCCGGTGGTCGCGCCGATCGCGATCGGCGATGACGGCCATACCTACAACATCAACGCCGACACGATGGCCGGCGCGGTCGCCGCCGCGATGGGTGCGTCCCGGCTGTTCCTGCTGACCGATGTCGCGGGCGTGCTCGACAAGCAGGGCGAGTTGCTCACCGACCTCGATCCGGCGGCGATCGCCAAACTGCGCGCCGATGGCACGATCAGCGGCGGCATGATCCCAAAGCTCGAAACCTGCGTCGCCGCGGTCGAGGGCGGGGTCGACGCGGCGGTCATCCTCGATGGACGTGTCCCGCACGCGATGCTGCTCGAGATCTTCACCCGTCAGGGCGCGGGAACCCTGGTCCACCGCTGACGTTCGCTTCAGGCGCGGCAACCCACGCGCTGCAACAGGAGAACGTCATGCATCGTCTCGAATCGCTCGCCACCTCGATCGCTGCGGCCGCGTTGCTCGCCGGATGCAGCATGCTTAATGGACCCGGTGCGGGGGATATCGAGAAAGTCGCGCGTCAGCAGATGCTGGACAATCTCGGCCCCGACGCCGGTGATCCGGCGGCGAAAAAAGCGCTTGAGGCGGCGGTGGCCGGTGCGACCATCTCGAAAAGCGGACTGTGCAATAACACCAAGCCGGATCGCCAGGCATGCGCCGTCAATGTCTCGATCATCATGCCCGGCGCGACCGAAGCCACCAAACAGACCTTCGTCGTCGAACTCGCCAAGGGTGCCGACGGGACATGGAAAGGCGTCTGACGAAATCCGTGCGTCCCTGCGGCTGATCACCGGACGATCCGTGTCAGTCCCGTGACGCTTTCGTGTCACGGCCGTCACACCAGTGTCGCGTCAGCTTAACATCGTCGCGCTAAGCCGAAATCCGGCAAAGCGAAGGAAACGGCGATGACCCATACCCACAGCTTCGACGAGGCGCGCTGGATCGCAGCCCTCGGCACCGCAATCGATCGCGCCACGGCACCCGACCCGGTCTCGCCAGGCGTCGCCTATCGCAGCGGCGCGACGACGCTTGCCTTCAGTGTCGATGCGGGCGGCGCGATCGCCGATATCCGCGTCGTGCAAGGCTCGGGCGATGCCAGCCTCGACCGCCGCGCGATCGCCAAGCTGCGCCGGGCCGAACCGCTGCCGTGCGGGCCGGCGGGTGCCGCTCGGCGCACGCATCTGGCCGTGGTCAGGGTCGCCGAGCCACTACGTCCCGCGCGGCCCGTACTAGGAATGTCGCGAGCCCTTGCGACCGCGTAACGATCGAACCGGGTGCTCTTGTTCAGGACACCCGCTTTCCGCTATCGGTGCACATCAACGCTCAGCGGAGAGCAGATTTGATCTTCATTCTCGGTATCGTAAAGGTGCTGCTTAACGTCGTCTGGTGGATCATCATCATTCAGGCGATCCTGTCCTGGCTGATCGCCTTCAACGTCATCAACACCTATAACGACACGGTCCGCACGATCTGGGAAGCGCTGAAGCGCATGACCGAACCGCTGTACCGGCCGATCCGGCGCATCCTGCCGGATTTCGGCGCGCTCGACTTGTCGCCGCTGGTCGTGCTGCTGATCCTCTTCCTCCTGATGAACAATGTGATCCCCGCGCTCGAATATCAGCTATTGGCACCATCGGCGGTCTGATTGCCCGCCTGGATCGAACGCGGCGACGGGATCGACATCGCGGTTCGCGTCACGCCGCGATCGTCGCGTGAAGATTTTGCCGCCGGTACGGCCGATCATTTCGTCGCTCGGCTGACCGCGCCGCCGGTCGAAGGCGCGGCCAATGCGGCGCTGGCGCCGCTGGTGGCCAAAGCCTTCGATGTGCCAAAACGCGCGGTGACCCTGATCGCCGGCGACACCGCGAGGCTGAAGCGGCTGCATATCACGGGCGACGTCGCTACGCTGGCGGGAATCGCCGCCGCACTCTATGGGGCCGAGGCATGAGCGCAGAGATCATCGACGGCAAGGCATTCGCCGAGGCCCTTCGCGGGCGCATCGCCCTTCAGGTCGCGGAATTCCGCGCCGCCGCCGGCCGCGCGCCTGGGCTCGCCGTGGTCCTGATCGGTGAGGATCCGGCCTCCGCCGTCTATGTCCGGTCGAAGGGCAAGGCGACGCGTGCCGCGGGGATGGAGAGCTTCGAACACCGCCTGCCCGCCGATGTGTCGCAAGCCGACTTGCTCGCACTGGTCGATACGCTCAATAATGATCCGGCGGTCGACGGGATCCTGGTCCAGTTGCCGCTGCCGGGTCATATCGACGAACGTCTGGTGACCACGCGAATCGACCCCGACAAGGATGTCGACGGTTTCCACCCGGTCAATGCCGGACGGCTTGCAACCGGGCTGAACGGTTTCGTGCCATGCACGCCGCTTGGTTGCCTGATGCTGCTCAAGGACCGGCTCGGCGATCTCGCCGGGCTCGACGCGGTGGTGATCGGCCGATCGAACATCGTCGGCAAGCCGATGGCGCAATTGCTGATCGGTGAAAGTTGCACCGTGACGGTGGCACATTCGAAGACGCGCGACCTGTCCAGCGTGGTGCGCCGCGCGGATATCGTCGTCGCGGCGGTCGGGCGGCCGCAGATGATCAAAGGCGAGTGGATCAAGCCCGGCGCGACGGTGATCGATGTCGGCATCAACCGCACTGCGGACGGACTGGTCGGCGACGTCGATTTTGCCGGTGCGGCGAGCGTCGCAGGCGCGATCACGCCGGTGCCCGGCGGGGTCGGACCGATGACCATCGCGGTGCTGCTGCGCAACACATTGGTGTCCGCGCATCGCCGTGCGCAAGTGCCCTATGACAAGGGTGCGTTGTGATGCTCGCCGCGCTGTTACTCGCTGCGGCCGCCCCGGCCGTCACGGCAGCCGATGCCGAACGCGCCTTTGCCGCAGCGGCGCAAAGCGATGGGCAATGGACCGCGTTCCGACGCCACGCGACCGACGATGCGGTGATGTTCGCTCCTCAGGTGGTGAAGGCGCAGGAATTCCTCAAGGATCGCAAGGACCCGCCCAAGGCGATCGATTGGTGGCCGACCGAGAGTTATGTCTCATGTGACGGATCGTTCGCGGTCAATACCGGCGGCTGGCAACGCCCGGACGGCGCAAACGGGTATTTCTCGACTGTGTGGATCAAGCAGCCCGACGGCAATTGGAAATGGATCGTCGATGGCGGTGACGGTCTGACCACCGCACGGCCCAGACCGGCGATGCCAGCGATTCACACCGCATCCTGTTCGGGAACGCCGGCCAAGCCGCCGACGATCGCCTATCGCGAAGGACCAAGCGCAGCGGCCGCCTCGGCTGACGGTACGGTCGTCTATCGCTGGCATGTGTCGTCGAACGGCGCGCGGCAATTCTGGGCGGCGATCTGGGACGGTAAAGCGCTGACCACCGTGATCGACGACAAGATCGCCGCACCGCAATGATCGAACTTTTCGTTTCTTCGCTGATCACCTTTTTCGTGGTGATCGATCCGCCGGGCTGCGCGCCGATCTATGCCGGGCTGTCGGCCGGCGCCGATTCCGTCCACCGCCGCGCGATGGCGGTTCGCGCGGTGCTGGTCGCCGCAGCAATCCTGCTCGTCTTCGCGCTGTTCGGCGAGGATTTGCTGCGCGGGCTCGGTATCAGTCTTGCCAGCTTCCGCATCGCCGGCGGTATCATGCTGTTCCTGATCGCGCTGGAGATGGTGTTCGAGAAGCGCACCGAACGCCGCGAGGACCGTGCCGCCAAGGTCGCCGCGACACCCGAGGTCGAGGATGTGTCGATCTTCCCGATGGCGATGCCGATGATCGCCGGCCCGGGATCGATCGCGTCGGTCATGCTGTTGATGAGCAAGAATGAGGGGATCGAACGCACGCTCGTCGTGCTCGGCGCGCTGGCGACGATCCTGGCGCTGACGCTGGTCGCCTTGCTCGCCGCCGGTCCGATCATGCGCGTGCTCGGCGCGAAGATCGAAGCGGTGATCACCCGACTGCTCGGCGTGCTGCTGGCCGCGCTGGCGGTGCAATTCGTGATCGACGGGATTCGGATCAGCCTGATTTAGGCTTTGCCGCAGCGGCTCCATAGTTGATTCGGAACAATCGGAACGGCGATTTCTTCGGCAGCGGCAGTGGTTCGAGCCAGGCCGGAACCTTGCCGGTGGCAAGCTGGTCGTAGAAGCCGCCCGGATTGCGCGCACGATAGACCGTCGATTCGGCCATGTTCGGGCATACCAGCAACAAGGTCGCGCCATGGCGTTTGGCGATAGCGCGGAATTCTTCCGGGCTGCGCGAGAAGGCGTGCTGTACGTCGAGGATCGCGTCGCCATTACGATGATAGGGTCCGGCGACCGCATTGTGATGCGTCGTCGCGATCAACCGCGGACCGAGATCGACAAAGGTGAAGATGGTCTGCGCCGGATAACGGTTGAGCGGCTGCATCGCCGGCACGGTCATGCACAGGCCGCTGGCGCGGTTGACCACATTGGTGCGCGGGGAAGGCCGGTCGATCGGCAGATATTTGATCGCAGCGCCGGCGAACATACCCGACACCGCCATGAACCCGACAACCGTACCGAGCACGCGAACCAGCACATTATTGTTGCTGAGCGTCCAGCCGAGCACGATCCAGGCCAGCGCGACCGCACCGGGCACGGCGAGCAACTGGGCCGCCGGGCCGGCGCGCGCCTGCCACAACAGCATCAGGCCGGCGAACGTCGAGAACATCAGCACCGGTACCCAGCCATTGATGCTGATGTCGTTCCGCGCACGCCAGGTCGCGAACGCCGCGCCGAGAATGCCGATTACCGGCAGGGTGACGATCGGGAATGCCATGCGAAACGGATGTTTGTAGATCGGCCGCGCCTCGCGGACATTGTCGAGCCAGGTTCGCGCCAGTTCGGGCGAGACTTGTTCGGGACGGCCAAGGCATTGCGGGAAGAGCAGCGCAAAGCCGCCCGCGATCAACGCGCCGGCGACCAGGGCCAGCGTCAGGCGAAACCAGCGTTGTTCCGGGCTAAGCCGCGCCAGCGCGAACAACAGCCCGCCGCCGACCACCATCACACTCAGCCAGACCGGAGTCAGCGCGTCGCAGCGCAGCACCTGATTGGCGTTCGAGGCGAAGAGCAGGAAACCGATTCCGCTGCCGCCGGCGAGCGTCAGGCCATAGATCGACAGGCGCGCCGCCTCGCTTCGGTCCCACACCCAGCGCAAGGTGATGATCGCGCCGGCCATCGCCGCATAGGGCAGCAATTCGAGGCCGATATTGAGCGACACCGCGCTCGCCACGCCGACCAGCGCGCCGCCGCGCATCTTTTTCGGGTCGGCCAGGCCCGCAACGGTCAGGCTGAGCATCGCCAGTTGCCAGCCATGATGGTCGATGCGGTCGGGCATAAACATCAGCATCGTTGCGGTGCAGCCGATCAGGAAAACGATCGAGAGCGGCCAGGCGACCGGGCTGACCAGCCGTCGCACCGTCGCGGCGAGACCGATCATCGCAATGCTCAGCGGCAACAAAGGCGCGATACCGCAAGCGAGCTGTTCCGCGACGGGCGTACCCACAAACGGACGCAGGATCAGGATCAGGCCGGCGATCGGCAAGTCGACGATCCGGCTCCAATGAATGTCGAAACCACCGGGCGGATTGAGCCGGTACTGGCGCAGATCGTACCAACCCTGCCCGTCGAGCAAGGCGCGGACCTGCATCAGGCGCATATTGTCGTCGGTGTCGCCAAGTGACAGCCAATGGATCGCGTACCAGCGATCGAACGCATACCAGACGAGCAACACGCCCCACGCGATCAACGTCAGCCGCAGCCAATAGCGATCGAGTTCTTGCCCGAGCGGCATGCCGGATTTCGTACCGTCGTTCAAAGCCGCTTCCCCAAAATGGACTGGCGCTCTACAGCGCCACCCTTACTGCCGTTCGACAAGCTCAGTCCGAACGGAGGACGGGCGTGTCCGCTCTATCGGCGCGCGCGTAAAGGGCAAGACCGCGTAAAAGGGCAAGACGGGTTGACGGCGATTATCAGGCGATTGGAGACGTGGCGGACGAGCGGCATGCTCGGCCAGTTAATCCGCTTCGGCATTGCCGGGGGAATTTCGACCGTCATCTATTCGGCGGTATATCTGCCGCTGACGGCTTGGGTTTTTCGCGGCGCGCACGCGGTCTACGCGGTACCGTTCGCCTTTGCCGTTGCCGTGACCGCGGGTTTCTTCCTGCATAGCCGCTGGAGCTTCAAGGGTCATAATAGCCGTGATAGCAGCGCGGTACAGCAGGCCAAATTCGTCAGCGTCCAGGCATCGGGCATGGCGCTGAACGCGGTCATCACCTGGATCGGCACTGCGTTGCTCGGTTACCCGGCCTGGGTGCCTTTGCTCCCGGCGGTGCTGCTCGCGACGGTCTTTACCTTCATTCTCAATCGCTGGTTGGTGTTCGCCTGATGGCCAAAAGACATGGATAGGATCGTCTACGACCGCATGGCGGAACATGACTCGACGCATTGGTGGTACACCGCGCGCCGCGACATTCTGCACGACTATATCACGCGTTATGCTGGCGTGCCTGGCAACGCACGGATTCTGGAAATCGGTTGCGGCACCGGACATAATTTACCGATGCTGGCGAGCTTCGGCACGGTCGAGGCTATCGAGATCGATCCGGCCGCGCGCGACATCGCCAGCCTGAGGCTCGGGCGCGAGGTCAGCGCGGCGCCGCTGCCGATCCTGCCCGGGGTCGAGCGCGGCGCATATGACCTGATCGCAGTACTCGACGTGGTCGAGCATATCGAGGACGATATCGCAGCACTGAAGGCGATGGCGACGTGCCTGAAACCGGGCGGCAAGATCCTGATCACCGTGCCCGCGCACCAATGGTTGTGGAGCGCGCATGATGTGGTCAATCATCACCATCGGCGTTATTCCAAGGCGACGCTGACCGCCGCGATCCGCAAGGCCGGGCTGGAACCGCGCAAGCTCGGTTATTTCAATTCGCTGCTATTCCCACTCGCCGCTGCGGCAAGGCTGCTCGGGCGGATGACGGGCCGTGACGATAGCGACGATTCGCCGCCACCCAAGGCGGTCAATTCATTGTTCGAGACGATCTTCCGGATGGAACGCCATCTGGTCGGGCGCGTGCCGATGTCGCCGGGAGTATCGATCATCACCTTGGCGGCACCGAAGACCTGAGCTGCGCACCCAGGCCTATTCGGGGCGAACGGCAGCTATTGCTGCCGGGTTAGGAGCGGGCTCAGCGCGCGGTTCAGCGCGATAGCCCAGTGTCGCCGTACCCTTTACCGGCCCGGCGATGTCCGACACGAGATAGAGCGGGCGGCGTTTCGATTCGACATAGAGTCGACCGAGATATTCGCCGATCATGCCGAGCACGAACATCTGCACTGCACCGAGCAACACCACGACCAGCATAGTCGAGGTCCAGCCCTGCACCGCAGTTCCGGAAATGAAGCCGATCGCGATATACACGAACAGCAGCAGCGACAGGCCGGTGAGCGCGAGACCGACATGGCTGGCAAAACGCAACGGCGCAGTCGAAAAACCGGTCACTGCATCGAACGCGAGACGCACCATTTTGCCGAGCGGATAATTGGTCTCACCGGCATGGCGCTCGGCACGGTCGTAGAGGAATGGCACCTGACGAAAGCCGATCCATGCGACCATACCGCGAATGAAGCGCGCCTGTTCGGGCAAGGAGAGAAAGGCGTCGAGCGCGCGCCGGCTCATCAGCCGGAAATCACCGGTATCGAGCGGGATCGGCGTATCGGTCAGCCGGTCGAGCATGCGATAGAAGATCGCCGCGGTGATCTTCTTGAACACCGTCTCGCCTTCACGCTTGCGGCGCACGGCATAGACCACATCGGCGTCCTGTGCGGCCATGGTTCGGCGCATCTCGACGAGCAGTTCAGGCGGATCCTGCAAATCGGCGTCGATGATCAGGATCTGCGCGCCGGCGCACAGGTCGAGCCCGGCGGTCAGGGCGAGCTGATGCCCATGGTTGCGCGACAGGTTGATCGCCACGAGGTGCGGATCGGCCGCGGCCAGGCGCTGCATCGCCGGCCAGCTGCCGTCGCGCGACCCGTCATTGATGAAGATGACCTCATAATCCTCGCCCACTGCCGCGCGGGCGGCGGCTGACACGCGCGCATGGAGCAGGTCGAGGCAGGATTCCTCATTGTAGCAGGGGATGACGACGGACAAAGCGGGACGGTTCATGACCCGCCATTACCGCGAACCGACGCGCGCGTCATCGCCAACTTGTATGGAACTGGTTTGAAAATGCGCCTGCAGGCGCATTTTCAAACAAACGCTCAGGCGATGAGTGCCCGGGCGCGCTCGTCGACCAGGCGTTCCAGGATGGTCAGCGGCACGGCGCCGTCGCGCAGCACCTCATGGAATTGCTTCACATCGAACTTGTCACCCATGATCTTCTTCGCATTGTCGCGCGCGCGCAGCCAGCTGATATGGCCGAGCTTATAGCTGCATGCCTGGCCCGGCATCGTGCAGTAACGCTCGACTTCGCGTTGCGAGCGCGGGCGCGCGAAGCCGACGGTCTCGACGAGATAATCGGTCGCCTGCTCGCGCGTCCAGCGTTTGGTATGGATGCCGGTATCGACGACAAGGCGCGCGGCGCGGAACAGGAAGCTCTGCAGATAGCCGGCACGTTCGATCGGCCCGGCATAGCCGCCCAGTTCGTCGGCAAGCTGCTCGGCATAAAGTGCCCAGCCCTCAATATAGGCGCCGAAGAAGGAGAATTTGCGCAGCAACGGCGTCTTGAGCGCGGCAACCGTACTGAGCTGCAGATGATGCCCCGGCACGCCTTCATGATAGGTCAGCGAGGGCAAGGTATATTTGGGCCAGTCGCCAACGCTCTTCAGATTGATGAAATAGATTGCCGGGCGCGAACCATCGAGCGCGGCGAGGCGGTAATAACCGTTCGATGCGCCATCCTGGATCTCAGTCGGCACGGCGCGGATCTCGAGCGGCGCGGTCGGCGGATCGATAAAGTCGCGCGGCAGCTTCGCCTGCATCGCCGCCAGGCCGGCATTGAGTCCAGCGATCAGCTCGACGCGCCCGGCCGCGCTGTCGGGATAAAGCTGCGCCGGATCCTTGTTGAGCACGGTCAGCCGCGCGCCGACCGACCCTTGCGTCAGGCCCTGCGCCTTGAGGATCGTATCGAGCTCGGCCGTGATTTGCGCGACCTGTTCAAGACCGAGCTTGTGAACCTCGTCAGGGGTGAAATTGGTCGTCGTCGCGCCCGCCAGTGCGGCGGCGTAAAGCTCCGCGCCGTGCGGCACGGTCCAGATCCCGGCCTTATCGCTCGCGGTCGGGCGCTGCTTCTCCAGCAGCGCGATCTGGCGGTCGAGCGCGGGATAGACTTTGCTCTCGACGATCGACGTCGCGCGAGCGCCCCAATCGCCGGTCAGCCCGGCTGCCCTGGCACGACTCACCACCGAAACAACCAGATTATGCTCGCCCGGCGCCGGCGCGCGCATACCCTTGAGCTGTCCGAGCGCGAGATCGAGCGAGAAGCCGGGTGCAAGCATGCCGCGCGCCGCCTCGCTCCGCTGCACATCGCTGTCCTGGTCGAGCGCGACGGCAAAGGCCGCGAGCCGGGCGCAATAGGCATCGGCATCGGCCGCGGTGGCGATCGTATGCGTCGAGTTCAGGAAATCGGGCAGCTCGAAATAGGCGCCCTGTTGCTGCGTGATAGTAAATGGCCGCACTGCCGATCCGACGCCGAATTTCGCCGGTCCAACGGTCTGGTTATTGAGCGAATAGAGCACGACCTCGCGATTGAGCTTGCCCGCGGGCGAGAGAGTGGCGGGCTTGACCGCCTCGATCCGCGCGATCGATTTGCTTGTGCGGGCGAGATCGGCGGTCTGTTCCGCGGCCGAACGGTCGTTGAGACGCGACTTCATGCTCGACAGCGCACCCTTGTCGAGACCCAATTGAGTCGCGTTTTCGGGCGAGTGGAGCAGATTCTCGTCGAAAATCCGTTCGAACAGCTTGTCGAGCGCCGCGTCCCCCGGCGTTGCTGCGGGTTTTGCGGTCGCGCGGGCGGCGAATGCGAGGCCCGGCGTCAGAGTCAATGCGGCGGCAGCGCCACCCGAGGCGAGAAAATTGCGGCGATCCATGAGGAGGTCCTTCGATCAGTGTGTCGCCAACCTACCGCACCCGATAGCGCTGGCAAGCACTGTGATCAGACTCGCTCGACCGTGCTGACCGCGTCTGCTGCACGCAGCGCCGCGATCACGCGCATCAAATGCTGCACGTCGTGCACCTCGACATCGATGGTATTGGTGTGGAAGCCGGTGTCGCGATTATCGAGCCGCAGATTGACGATATTGGCCTTTTGCGCGCCAATGATCGTCGCGATCGTGCCGAGCGCGCCGGGCTCGTTCTTGACCTCGACCAGGATGCGCCCGATCGCGCCCTCCGTCTTGTCGCCCCAGGCGAGATCGACCCAGTCGGCATCGTCGCCCGACACAAGTTTCTCGCAATCGATCGCATGGACCTCGATCCCCTTGTCGGGACGGCGTAGCCCGACGATGCGGTCGCCCGGCACGGGATGGCAGCATTCGGCCAGGTCGAACGCCACGCCGGGGGTCAGGCCACGGATCGAGATCGCGCTCGATTGCGGCGGCAGCTCGCGCATCGCCTCGGCCCCCGCCGACCCGGGCATCAACGCCTCCATCACCTCGGCATCGGTGATGCGGCGGCGTGCGATCGCCTCCATCAAGGCGGGCTCGTCGGCCAGCTTCAGCCGCTTGAGCGCAGCCTTCAAAGCGTCGCCGGCGATCTGCGCGGGCAGACGCTGGACGATCTCATCATAGATTTTATGGCCCAGCGCCTGGGTTTCCTCGCGTTCCTTGTGGCGCAGATGGCGACGGATCGCGGCGCGCGCTTTGCCGGTGAAAGCGAAGTTCATCCAATTGGGCTGCGGCTCCTGTGCCTTGGAGCGCAGAATTTGGACCTGGTCGCCATTCTCGATCTGGGTGCGCAGCGGCACGACGCGGCCATTGATCTTCGCGCCGACCGCCTGGTCGCCGAGATCGGTATGCACGGCATAAGCGAAGTCGATCGGCGTCGCGCCCTTTGGCAGCTGATGCAACTCGCCCTTCGGCGTGAAAGCGAAGATGCGGTCCTGGTACATCGCCATGCGGGTATGTTCGAGCAGTTCTTCAGGCGATTCGGCCGTGTCGAGAATCTCGATCAGGTCACGGATCCAGGTAACCTGAGTCTCCGGCTTCACCTTGTCCTGCTTGTATGCCCAGTGCGCGGCGAGGCCAAGTTCGGCCTCTTCATGCATGTCCTCGGTACGAATCTGGATTTCAACACGCGTATTGTCGGCATGGATCACCGACGTATGGAGCGAGCGGTAACCGTTGCGCTTCGGCGTCGAGATATAGTCCTTGAAGCGCCCCGGCACCATTTGCCAGCGACGATGGATCACGCCGAGCGCCTCGTAACACGCCTCGACGCTCGGCACGATCGCGCGGAACGCCATGATGTCGGAGAGCTGTTCGAAGCTGATGTGCCGTTCGGCCATCTTCTTCCAGATCGAAAAGGGATGTTTTTCGCGACCCGACACATCCGCCTCGACGCCATGGCGCGAGAGCAGGAGCTTCAGCCCCGATCCGATCTTGGCGATGCGATCCCCGCCGCCTTCCTTCAGTTGCGAAAGGCGGCGATCGATCGATTGATAGGCTTCGGGTTCGAGCTGGGCGAAGGCGAGCGTCTGCATCTCCTTCATGAATTCATACATGCCGATCCGCTCCGCGAGCGGCGCATAGATGTCCATCGTCTCCTTTGCGATCCGGCGGCGCTTGTCCGGATTGGCGATGTGATGGAGCGTGCGCATATTGTGCAAGCGGTCCGCGAGCTTGACCAGCAGCACGCGGATGTCGTCCGACATGGCGAGCAGGAACTTGCGAAGATTCTCCGCCGCGCGCTCATTCTCGGTCTGCGCCTCGATCCGCGAGAGCTTGGTGACGCCGTCGACCAGCCGCGCGACCGCCGGGCCGAACAGCTTCTCGATCTCCTCGATCGTGGCGACGGTGTCCTCGACCGTATCATGGAGGATCGCGGTAGCGATCGTCTCATCGTCGAGATGGAGCTCGGTCAGGATGCCGGCCACCTCGATCGGATGGCTGAAATAGGGGTCGCCCGAGGCGCGCTTCTGCGTGCCGTGCGCGTTGACCGAGAAGACATAGGCGCGGTTGAGCAACGCCTCATTGGCGTCGGGATCGTAGCTCAGGACGCGATCGACAAGTTCATATTGGCGCAGCACCCGGCCAAGATGGGGCCGGGTGCTGCTGCTTTGCAACAAATTCTAGGTCCAGCGCCGATTATTTGGCGCGGGAGTTGCATTTAGCCAACGCATCGGCATCGAATGCCGCGCCATTGGCGGTGAAAGTGCTGAGCTGACCGACGCGCTTGACGACGAGTTCGCACACAATCGTGTCGCGTGCCGAACCCTTGGCGGCGGTGCATGCGGTCTCACCGCACTTCCACATCATGCCATTGGTGATGACGTTCGGCTTGGCCGGCGCGGTCACAGGGGTTGCATTATAATAGCCCCCGCCCTGCGCGCTGGCCGCCGTCGCGGGCAGAAGCAGCGTGGTGGAAGCAAGTGCGATGGCGAGCGAGACAAAACGAGACATTTTTTCCTCCGGGGAGTGCGGTGCAGCATAGGTTGCCAAACGCTACTTATCTCGTTAGGTTTCTCGTTGCAACTGAAAACCGTTATTTCATTCGCATGACCCGTAAAATTGACTAGGCTGGTTGATTATGAAGCAGAAACTGCGTGAACCCCTTCGCGATCTCGCCGAGTGCAGCCTTCCAGCGGCGCTCGAGGCGATGGGGGAACGCTGGTCTTTCCTCATCTTACGCGCTGCGTTCAACGGCCTGTATCATTTCGAGGAATTTCAGTCGGAATTGGGCATTGCGCGCAACATCCTGGCCAACCGGCTCGCGCGGCTGGTCGAACATGGCATCCTGAAGCGTGACGCGCTGCCCGAGGATCGGCGCAAGATCGAATATCGGCTGACCGACAAGGGATCCGCGCTGCTGCCGACGATGATCGCGCTTAGGCAATGGGGCGAGCGCTGGGAAACCGGCATGCCGGCGACCCCGGTGCTGGTCGATGAACGCGACATGCGTCCGATCGCGCCGATCGACGTCCGCGCCTGGGATGGCCGCATCCTGACCAAGCAGGACTTGCTCTGGGCGCTGCCCGAGGATGTCGTGACGGGCGATCCGGCAGCACAGGCGGCCGAATAACAGACCTTAGCCGGCGACCAGCTTTTCCAGGAACGCCCGCATCGCGGGCGAAAAAGGTGCGCTGCGGCCCTGCTCCAGATCAACGTTCACGCTGACCATCAGGATCGTGCAGTGAAGGTCGCCGGTGACCGCATGGCACAGATCGAAACGCTTGGTCAGGCTGGTCCCGCCAAGGCGGTCGAGTCGCACGAACGCCTCGATCTCGTCGCCGAGCCTGAACGGTTTCAAATAATCGATCTCGGTATGGCGAACGTTGAACTCCGCACCGTGCCATTCGGGCAGCGCGTCGATCCCGGTCCAGTCCCAGAACTCAGTCACCGCGACATCGGCATATTCGAGATAACGCGAGTTGAAGACGATCTTCTGCCCGTCGATCTCGGCATAACGCACCTTGAAGCGCGTCGAGAAGGAGAAACCCTCCCTCATTCCGCCGGCAGACCCGCAGCGAAGCGCTCGGCGATCCATGCCTCCGCCCCGATCCAGTCGTCGATCCGCGCATGCGCGGCAGGTGCCTTGGGTACGTTGGGCGCAAGCGCCGGTTCGGATATCATGTGAAGGCGGTGGACTTGCGGCGCGTGGCGCGCGACCGAATCGTGATGGACGGCAAGATCGTCGACGAACACCGTGACCGGATCGACCCCATCGCTCCTGTGTTCGGCGACCAGCCGGGCGACCGGACCGCCTTTGCCGCCCTGATTGCATTCGACGCGGTGCGCGATACCGAAGCGGGCGAGTTGTTCGATGCGCGGCTGGCGGCACTGATCCTGCAAATTGGTCAGGATGACGATATCGGCGCTTTCAGACAGCGCGGCGAGCGCTTCGCGAGCATGGGGTACGAGCGTCTGGCGATCCATCTCGGCGGGGAAGAACTGGTCGAGCATCGCCCACATTTCCTCCCGCGCCGGCGCCGGGCTGCCATCGCGCCGCTTCATCGAGGTGGCGAAAT
The DNA here is from genome assembly GCF_014171475.1 of Sphingomonas sp. So64.6b. Taxonomy (NCBI): domain Bacteria; kingdom Pseudomonadati; phylum Pseudomonadota; class Alphaproteobacteria; order Sphingomonadales; family Sphingomonadaceae; genus Sphingomonas; species Sphingomonas sp. So64.6b. Next base: position 4,216,826 of record NZ_CP048817.1, on the reverse strand, counting down.
CGCCGCCATTGGGGGAGAAATCGATCTCGTGCGTCTCGCCCAGCCATACGCCGAAATGCCGCACCATGTGCAGCAGCACCTCATCGCAATCGCAGATCAGCAGCGGCCTCATGCCTGAAGACTCCGATTGGCCGCGACCAGCGCCGTGGGAGGCACCTCGATCGCGGCGGCACAGGCGATCAGATTGGGCTCATAACCTTCGAGGAACGCGAGCACCGCCGACAATACCGCCGGATCGCCCGCGCGAGCGCGTAGATCGTCGGGCTCGAGCCCGGTCACGGCGAGCAGCCGCGAGGCGCGATCGGCGTCGCTCAGGATCCACACCAGCGCGCGCAGGGCAAGCGCCCCAGCGTCTTCAGCCGCGTCTTCATTTGTCTGTGGCACGCGCTTTTCTTATCAAGGAGGGGGGCCTATCAGCGGAAGCTGAATGGAAGGATGGGTTTCGCGTGGCAAAAAGAGTGCTCGTTGTCGAGGACAATGAACTCAATCTAAAGCTGTTCTGCGACCTGTTGCGTGCGCACGATTACCTCGCAGAAGGGGTCCGTGACGAGCGTGAGGCGCTGACACGCGCGCGCGATTTCGGTCCCGACCTGATCGTGATGGATATCCAGTTGCCGCATATCAGCGGGTTCGAACTGATCGTCCAGATGAAGGCCGATGATGCGCTCAAGGCGATCCCGATCATGGCGGTGACCGCCTATGCCGGGCGCGAGGATGAGGAGCGGATTCGCGCGGCCGGCGCGGATGCCTATGTCTCGAAACCGATTTCGCTGGCGCGTTTCGTCGATGCAGTCTCGTCGCTGCTGCTTGAGCCGGACGTTGGGAACCAGACATAGGAAAGGGCCGCCAGGCGTGCGCCTGCGGCCCCGGATCCCGACCGGATCGGGATAACCGATCGGGGACTTACGCCCCCGGCCCGATCACTTGATCTTGGTTTCCTTGAACTCGACATGCTTGCGCACGACGGGATCATACTTCTTGAAGCTGAGCTTCTCGGTCTTGGTACGCGGATTCTTCTTGGTGACATAGAAGAAGCCCGTGTCAGCCGAGCTGAGCAGCTTGATTTTGACGGTTGTCGGCTTGGCCATGAGCCCGATTCCTGTACGATAAAAATGCAAAAGCGGCGGACGCGCCGCCGCTCACAGACCGGGGCGATTGGCCGAGGGCTGCGCGAATGTCAAGTCCGGCACCGGTTTAACCCCCTGTTTACCATATAGGGCGCAGCTTCCAACCGAGGGCGAGAGCCCCATGGGAGGTAATGGGGCATGACGCAGCGGCAATCGGGGTACGACCCCATCAGGGCGGAACTGGCGGCACGAATCGGCCTGATCGACGCACGTATGTCGATCAGCGAATCGGCCAATGTCGCACATGAGATCGATGCGATCCGGTCGATCGCCTATCGCAGCGGCATATATCCGGCCGTTACCGTCGCCCAGGCGCTCGAATCGGCATTGGCGCGCGGCGAACGCGGGCCGCTGATCCATGGCTGGCTGGCGATCCTCAGCGATGCGGTCGATAGCGAGCGGACCGATGGTGCCGCCTGCGCGACCTACGCCGCGGCCTGCTCCGTTCGCCTGACCGGCTAAGCCAACGATATGGATGCGCTGATGGCCGCCTTCGTCGCGGCGCTGCTGGCGCAGGCGAGCGACCGGACGCCATGGCTGACCGCCATACTCTCCACCCGATTCGCGCGACCCGGCACGGTCATCCTGGCAACCGCGATCGCCCTCGCGATCGGCAATGGCATTGCCGCTGTCGGTGGCGCACTGATCGGACCACGCATATCGCCCAACGCCCGGGACCTGTTCCTTGCGCTCGCCCTGATGTCGGCCGGCGGATCGGCTCTGTTCGCGATCAAGCCACCCGACCGGCTGTCGGGCTGGCGGATCGGTGCGTTCATGACGAGTTTGCTTGGTGTCGCGATTCTCGCCGCCGGGGACCGGACTCAATTCATCACGCTTGCCATTTCCGCGCGTAGCCCCTCCCCCGTGCTTGTCCCCGTTCTGGCTGCCGTCGGCGCGACGATCGGTGCGTTGGTCGTCAACATTCCCGCGATCATCGCCGGGGAGGATGTGCGTAGAAAACTGCCGATCCCCGCGATCCGCGTCGCTATCGGCATCCTGTTCCTGATCGTCGGCGTGGTACTTGGCCTTGGCGCGATCCGGCTGATCTGATTTTTCGATCGCTCTGATCGGACAAGTTCATCGCGTATCGACGGAGCATTTCCGCTATCGAACCGTTATCGCAACGACTCGACCGGAAAACAGGATATTCCATGGCAACGCCCCCCGCACCGCTCAAGACGCCGACCGACATCAAGACCAATGCCGCCAAGTCAGTCGCCGAAGCGCTCAACGGCATCCTTGCCGACAGCTTCGCGCTGTATCTCAAGACGAAGAATTTCCACTGGCACGTGTCGGGTCCGCATTTCCGCGACTATCACCTGATGCTCGACGATCAGGCGACGCAGATCCTCGGCACGACCGATGCGATCGCCGAGCGCGTGCGCAAGACCGGCAATACGACGTTGCGCTCGATCGGCGACATTGCGCGCCACCAGACAATCAAGGACAATGACGCCGCCTTCGTCGCCGCAGCAGACATGCTGTCGGAACTGCGTGAGGATAATCTGAAGCTGGTCGAGGCATTGCGCGAGGCCAAGGACATCGTCGACGACGCGAAGGACAATGCGACCAGCGGTATTCTCGACGACTGGACCGACCAGGCCGAGGAACGCGCCTGGTTTCTGTTCGAAGCCAGCCGGGGCGCCTAGGTTTACAAGACGGGAACAAGCTCGCCAAGAGAGTCGTTTCGCCTTCACACTACAGGAGACGTCACATGATTCGCTGGGCTATCACCTTCCTTGTCATCGGTCTCGTTCTCGCGCTGCTTGGCTTTGGCGGCCTCGGTGGCACCTTTATCGGCATCGCCAAGATCCTGTTCTTCGTCGCGATCGCGGTGTTCGTCGTGCTGCTGCTGATGGGTCTTGCCGCCGGCAAGGGCGTCAAGAACGCGCTCGACTAGACTATTGTTTTGACGCTGGGTTCGCGTCGCGCGGACCCAGCGTCACGACCCACATCTCGGGCGGGGCGCCGATCCGCATCGGCAGGATGCTGGTGCCGACCCCACCGGTAACGATCATCGCGTGATGCCCCTGGTGCGAGATGCCGCAGGGAAATTGTTCGCGATGATCGATCATCGTCCTGAGCGGGCCGAACCAGGGCACCACGATCTGGCCGCAATGCGTGTGACCGGCAAAGACTGGCTGGCTGCCGAAGCGCGAGATGCGGGCGATGTCCGGCGAATGCGCGAGAATGATGTTTGCGCCTTTCAACTTGCGCATTGCCGCTTCGGTCTTTGGAACATCGTCGTGCTTGGCGATCTTGTCGTTGACGCCGCCGATGACGAGCGGTCCGCGCTGGATCGCCTCGTTGACCAGCACATCGACCTTGGCGGCCGAGAGCGTGCGACGAACGGTCGCGGCGTCGGTCCAATAGTCATGGTTGCCCAGCACCGCGATCACCCCGAGCGGCGCGTGCAGTCTTGCCATCGCGGCGGTGAGGTCGGGCGAGACCGCGCGCGCGGTTTGCGCATCGTAACCGGAGATGAAATCACCCGCCAACAGGATCAGGTCGGGCTTTTGCGCCATCGCCTGATCGACGATCCGGTCGAGACGCGCGGTACCCATCGTCGCATTGCCGAGATGGATATCGCTGAGCAGCAACATCCTGATTGGCGGCGCGCCCTTCGGCCAATCCGCCAGTTCCATGCGCCCCTGCTTGATCACCGGATCGCGCCGCGCCTCGAAGAAACCATATAGGCAGACCAGCAGGGCGGCCAATGCGACCCAGGCGGTCGACCGAAACAGGAAACGAAGGAAGGTACGCATTATTAGCTCCCTAGCGGGAGCGTCCGCGATGCGCCATGCGTTGGTCCGTCATGCGCGCCTTTGCCGACCTTCTCGATTCGCTGATCTATACGCGGTCGCGCAACGCCAAGCTCAAACTGATCGGCGACTATCTGATCGCCACGCCCGATCCCGATCGCGGCTGGGCGATGGCTGCGCTGACCGGCGATCTCGACCTGACTGCGGTCAAGCCGGCGGTGATCCGCGGGTTGATCGAAGCACGGGTCGATCCCGTACTCTATCGCATGAGCCGCGACTATGTCGGCGACAGCGCCGAGACGATCGCGTTGCTATGGCCGACACCATTGGTGCCGCCGGAGGAAAGCGGCCCGCTGACCATCGCCCGGGCGGTCGATACGCTCAATTCGCTGTCGCGTTCGGATGCTCCCGCGGCACTGGCCGCGATGCTCGACCGGCTCGATGCCGAGGAGCGCTTCGCTTTACTCAAGATGGCGACCGGCGCGCTGCGCATCGGCGTGTCGGCGCGACTCGCCAAGACCGCGCTGGCGACCGCGTTCGGCATCGATGTCGAGGCGGTCGAAGAGGTGTGGCACGGCATCTCGCCGCCCTATGTCGCACTGTTCGACTGGGCCGAGGGACGTGGGGCACAGCCGACCGCCGCGGACGTGCCCGTGTTCCGCCCCTTCATGCTGGCGCACCCGCTGGAAGACCTGCGCCTCGACCTCAAAGACTATGCCGCCGAATGGAAATGGGACGGAATCCGCGTGCAGATCGTCCATGTCGCCGGCACCACGCGGCTTTACAGCCGTGCCGGCGACGACATCACCGCGAGCTTTCCCGAGGTCGCGCGCGATTTCGCGGCGCTCGGCGTGGTCGATGGCGAGTTGATGGTGAAGGGCGATGTCCAGGGCGCTGGGCGGGAGGAAGGCGGTGGCGCGGCGAGCTTCAACGCGCTGCAGCAACGGCTCGGGCGCAAGATCGTCTCCGCGAAGATGCTCGCCGACTATCCCGCGTTCGTGCGGCTGTACGACATCCTGTTCGATGGCGCGGAAGATCTGCGCGAACTGGCCTGGACCGAACGCCGATCGCGACTGGAATCTTTTGCCCGGACGCTCGACCCGGAGCGCTTCGATGTCAGCCAGTTGATCGATGCGGATGATTTCACCGCGCTGGAAGGCATCCGCGCCGGCGCCCGCGACGCGGCGATCGAGGGGGTAATGCTAAAGCGGCGCGATTCGCCTTATGTCACCGGACGGCGCGCCGGCCTGTGGTATAAATGGAAGCGCGACCCGCTGACCGCCGATTGCGTGATGATGTACGCGCAGCGCGGATCGGGGCGGCGGTCATCCTTTTACAGCGATTACACCTTTGGCTGCTGGACCGATGATGGCGAGTTGCTCCCGGTCGGCAAGGCCTATTCGGGCATCACCGATGAGGAACTCAAGATGCTCGACAAGTTCGTCCGCGGCCATACGCTCAACCGCTTCGGCCCGGTACGCGAGGTCGAAAAGACACTGGTGCTGGAGATCGCGTTCGATTCGATCCACGAATCGAAGCGCCACAAATCGGGCGTGGCAATGCGTTTCCCCCGTATCGCGCGGATCAGGACCGACAAGCCGGCAGCCGAGGCGGATACGGTGGCGGGGCTGAAGCGGCTGATCGTATAGCGCAGCCTCGGTCTGAGTGGGTTCACCTTCCCCATTATTTCAAGCGAAGTCGAGCGGCGGGCATTTCGGGTTAGAGCACCGCGCGTTCAATCCGTTCCGTTCATGCTGAGCGGAGATCGCTTGGTGAGACAGTATCGAGACCTGATGATAGCATTGGTGGCACACTAAGTGACTGATATATAGAGAGATCATATCGAATCTCTCGCGGGGTCGGGCGCGGAAGGACATATACTACATAGGGTGTCCCATATCTCCGGCGCTCTCCGTGATCCGGTCCCAGACAGGCCGTCGCCTTACGCACCTGTCACCGGTGGCGATTCAACCATGACACAGGGTCGGGCATGTCATTGCTTGCCGACTTATCCGGCGCGCTCTTTCTTACTGTCGAAACAGCTTTGCTGCGGGGCCACCAGCGCAATCGCCTCCGCATGACCAACGCCGTTGCCCCATGCGCCTGATGCAAAGCTCGATGCTTGGGGATGACGTGACCGAGCGAATAGGCCAACGGATATACATGCCTCCTCTCGCGCTGGCCTCGATCCTGATGATCGCCTCCGGGTCACTTCACGCGGTGGTCAACGCGATCGTCAAGGGTGGCAAGGACAAGGCCTCGGGGCGTGCGATCACCGACGGCACCAGCGCGCTCATACTGTTGCCGGCGACCTTGCTCGTGCCGTTGCCGCATGGCGCATGGGGCTGGCTGGCGGCGAGCGCGGTGATCCATGGTTTCTATCTGTACGCACTGATTCGCGCCTATTCGATCGGCGACCTGTCATCGGTTTATCCGGTGCTGCGCGGCAGCGCTCCGTTACTGACCGCGGGCGTGACGCTTGGCTTGCTTGGCGAACACGCCACGGCCGCCCAGATCGCCGGGGTCGCGGTGATCGGCGTGGCGATGTCGGCGATGATCGCGGGACGTCATATCGGGCGTGAAGCGCTGGTCTGGGCATTGCTCACAGGAGCCTGCATCGCTGCCTATACCGTGGTCGATGCGATCGGTGTACGCGCCGCGCCGACGCCGGCCAGCTATATCGTCTGGGTCTTCGTACAGATGGGCGCGGTGGTCGTTGTCATGTTCGGAACGCTGTCGAAAGGCGCGATCTTTGCCGCCGCCCGGCGGCAGTGGCGGCCGGGTGTGATCGCCGGCATATTGTCGATCCTGACCTATGGCATGGCGCTCTACGCTTTCTCACTCGGGCCGACCGCACCGCTCGCCGCATTGCGTGAGACCGGCATGGTGACCGCGCTGGTCATTTCGATCCTGATATTGCGCGAGCCGGTGACACGGGGGCGGATAATTGGTGTGTTGGGGATATTGGCCGGGGCCGCGCTTATTCTGGTTGGGTGAAGCGCCCTGTTTCTTCAGCTTCAGACGCGAAAAACCCGGCGCACCTTTCGGCACGCCGGGTTTTCTAACTCAAACGAGTCGCGGGTTACGCGATCGAAGTGAGGTTCACCGCCGCGTACTTGCCGCGACGATCGACTTCGAGTTCGAATTCGAGCCGGTCGCCTTCGTTGAGGCTGGTCATGCCGCCGCGTTCGACCGCGGAGATGTGCACGAACGCATCGGGCTGTCCGTCGTCGCGCTGAATGAAGCCGAAGCCCTTCATCGCGTTGAAGAACTTGACCGTACCGGTCGCCTTCTCACCAGTCAGCTCACGCTGCGGGCCACCGGCACCGCCGGCGCCACCGCGAGGCGCACCACCCGGGGCCGCATCACGCTCGCGCGGAGGGCCGCGGTCGGTGACGGGGAGCGGTTCGCCCTCGATCTTGAGGTCGGTCGCCGAAATACGGCCGCCGCGATCGACGAGGGTGAAGCCAAGCGGCTGACCTTCGGCCAGACCGGTCAGGCCGGCCTGCTCGACCGCGCTGATGTGCACGAACACATCCTCGCCGCCGTCATCGCGAACGACGAAGCCGAAGCCCTTTTGACCATTGAAGAATTTGACGACGCCCGTGCCTTCGCCAACGACCTGGGGAGGCATGCCGCGGCCCGCGCCGCCACCGGCAGCACCGCCGCCGAAGCCGCCGCCGCCGCTGCGGAAACCACCGCCACCGCCGCCGCCACCGCCGAAGCGATCACCGCCGCCGCCACCGAAGCGGTCACCACCACCGCCGAAACGATCGCCGCCGCCGCCGAAGCTGCTACCGCCGCCGAAATCGTCGCCGCCGAAACCATCGCGCTTGTCGCGGCCACGCCCACCGCGATCCCCGCGGCGTCCTTTATCGAAACTCATGCCCTGTTCGTCTTCCCGGTCCGCCCAAATCGCCTATCAAGAACCGATGCGCCGGACGAAAAGCGCAGGTCTTCGGGCACCAAACCAATCGTGCCACCGAATCGGTTTAGCCTAAAAACACCTGTGCTGCGAATGAATTCGTCGGAATTACGGCACGGTAGGTATCGTTCGCTTGCGCCCCTGTGGCCAAGACGGCACAGGAAGGAGCCATGTCGATCATCGCACTTCTGTCCGATCCCGCCGTCTGGGCGGCCCTTGCCACGCTGATCGTGCTCGAGGTCGTGCTCGGCATCGACAATCTGATCTTCATTTCGATCCTGTCGAACAAGCTGCCCGAACATCAACAAGCCAAGGCGCGCAAGCTCGGCATCGGCCTAGCGCTGGGCCTTCGCCTCGTACTGCTGTCGATGATCGCGTGGATCGCCGGGCTGACTCAGCCGGTGTTCGACCTGGAACTGAGCGGAGCGCCCGGCGCACATGGCGAGCCGAGTTTCGAAACCGCCTTCTCATGGCGCGACCTGATCCTGATTGCCGGCGGCATCTTTCTGTTGTGGAAGGCGACCAAGGAGATCCACCACAGCGTCGACCCCGAGGAAACGGGCGAACAGCTCGACAAGAAGGGCAAGGTCGCTCTGAGCTTCGGATCGGCGATCGCGCAGATCCTTGCGCTCGACATGGTCTTTTCGATCGATTCGATTCTCACCGCGATCGGCATGACCGACCATTTGCCCGTCATGGTGGTCGCCGTGATCGTCGCGGTCGGCGTCATGATGTTCTCAGCCACGCCGCTGGCCAATTTCATCGCCCGCAACCCGACCGTGGTGATGCTGGCGCTCGGTTTCCTGCTGATGATCGGCGCTGTACTGATTGCCGACGGCTTCGGGGTGCATGTGCCCAAGGGGTATATCTACACCGCGATGGCCTTTTCCGCCGGGGTGGAGACGCTCAACATCTTCGCCCGCCGCCGCCGCGAAAAGCGCGCTGCGGCCGGCGCGCCGTCAGCGTCAGGCCATTGAGCGGACTCGCGTTCGCGGCTAGGCGATTCGCATGACCGTATATTTCCACGAAGAAGACATTCCTCCAGGCCTGTTCGTCGATGGCGCGGATATTGCCGTCGACACCGAGACAATGGGGCTGATCACGCCGCGCGACCGGCTGTGTGTCGTACAATTGTCCGATGGCGGGCCGGACGAGCATCTCGTCCGCTTCGCCCCCGGCAGCGATTATGCCGCGCCCAATTTGCGCGCGTTGCTCGCCGACCGGAACCGCGTGAAACTCTATCATTTCGCGCGTTTCGACCTTGCCGCGATCAGCCATTATCTGAAAGTCACGGCGGCGCCGGTCTATTGCACCAAGATCGCCTCGCGCCTGGTGCGCACCTATACCGATCGCCATGGCTTGAAGGAGTTGGTGCGCGAACTGCTCGGCCAGGACATTTCCAAGCAGCAGCAATCGTCCGACTGGGGGGGACCGGTACTGAGCGACGCGCAAAAGGACTATGCCGCATCCGACGTGCGTTTCCTCCACGCGATGCGCGAGGAACTGAACCGCCGGCTGGTGCGCGAGGGGCGCATGCATCTCGCCCAGGCGTGCTTCGATTTCCTGCCCGCGCGCGCCGAACTCGATCTCGCCGGCTGGCCGGAAATAGATTTGTTCGCGCATGTTTGACGCCATGCGGCTACGGCACCAGCCCGCTCCCCCACCCGGCCACCCACAGCGTATCCTGAATGGGTGGCCGGGTGGGGGAGCGGGCTGGTGCCGTCTTTCTATCGGAAACGCGCATGTCTGAGGTCGCCGCCCGGATCCGCTCGGAACGACAGGTCTGGGCCGCGCCGGGCAGCAGCCACGACCGCGTCGTCACCGCATCGCGTATCCTGTTGCCGGTGGGCATCGGCATTCTCGCGGCATTCCTGGTCATGGCGCCGCTGACCAAGAGCGGCGATGTCAGTTTCCTGCTCGACAAGAACAAGGTCGAGGTCGCCAAGGAACGACTGCGTATCCAGCAGGCGCTTTATCGCGGCGAGGATGGCAAGGGCCAGCCCTTCGCGCTGACCGCGGGATCGGCGATACAAAAGAGTTCGCGCGAACCGATCGTCCAGCTCAAGACGCTGTCGGCGGCGATCAGCCTGCCCGATGGCCCGGCGACGTTGATCGCCAACAAGGGCAATTATAACATGAACAGCGAGCAGGTCGCGGTCGAAGGTCCGATCCGCTTCCGCGCCGCGAACGGTTATCAGCTCGACACCCACGACGCGACGGTCGATCTGAAAACGCGCAAGCTGCAGAGCGGCAGCGCAGTGACCGGGACGGTACCGCAAGGCACGTTCAGCGCAAACGGCATGAAAGCCGATCTTGAATCGCATATCGTTACGCTTGATGGCAACGCGCGCTTGCGGATCGTGCCGGGAAGGAACAGATAGGCGCCCATGGTCACGCCAGTCCGCCTGTTCGCCGTCATCGCCCTTACTGCCGCTACGGCCGCGAGTGCGCAGTCGCGTCATAATTCGAACGCGCCGATTGATTTCGGCGCCGATCATATCGAGCTTCAGGACAAGGCCAACCGTGCGATCCTGTCGGGCAGCGTGTCGGTCAAGCAGGCCGAGATGACGCTCAATGCGGCGCGCATGACCGTCGCCTATACCGGACAGGTGATCGACGGCAGCCCACAAGTGTCGCGGCTCGACGCGTCGGGCGGTGTCGTCGTGACACGTCCCGACCAGAGCGCACGCGGCCAATATGCGATCTACGACCTTAACCGCCGCGTCATCACCATGCTCGGCGCGGTATCGCTGCTTCAGGGCGGCAACACCGTCAATGGCGGGCGGCTGACGATCAATCTCGACTCCGGGAAAGCGGTGATCGACGGGTCGTCGGTCGGCGGCACGCGCACCAATTCCGACGGCAGCACGACCACGACGCCAGGCGGACGGGTGACCGGACGTTTCTCGGTCCCGAAGCGGAATTGAGTTTGGTGTGATCAGACGGTTCCGGCCCTAGCAAATCACCATCGCGTGTTTTTGCGGCGTTTCGCCGCGCTCCCCTTCCCTAAATCATCGGCCTGCTGCAAAGGGACATGCATGAAGCTTGCCAAGTCGCTTCCTGGTAAGGTTTTGCTAACCCTATGATGCGAGCACGGACGCGCCGATGACCGACACCGCAATCCTCGAAACGATCCCGCCGATCCATGAAGCGCCCGCGATGGCCGGCCTGTCGGTGGTGTCGATCGCCAAATCCTATGACAAGCGCGTGGTTCTGTCCGACGTATCGGTGACGGTCGGGCGTGGCGAGGTGATCGGGCTGCTCGGGCCGAATGGTGCCGGCAAGACGACATGCTTCTATTCGGTGATGGGATTGGTGAAGCCCGATTCGGGCCGCATCATGCTCGACGGCGACGATATCACCGGTCTGCCCATGTACCGCCGGGCGATCCTCGGCCTTGGTTACCTGCCGCAGGAAACCTCGATCTTTCGTGGCCTTTCGGTCGAAAAGAACATCCTGACCGTGCTCGAGCTGGCCGAGCCCGACAAGGCGGCACGCGCCGAGCGGCTGGAAAAATTGCTCGGCGATTTCGGGCTGACGCGGCTACGCGATGCCCCGGCGATGGCGCTGTCCGGCGGTGAGCGCCGGCGCGCGGAAATCGCGCGCGCACTGGCCGCCGATCCGTCGATCATGCTGCTTGACGAGCCATTCGCCGGGATCGACCCGATCTCGATCGCCGATATCCGTGACCTGGTCTGCCAGTTGAAGGAACGCGGCATCGGCGTGCTGATCACCGATCACAATGTCCGTGAGACGCTCGACATCGTTGATCGCGCCTACATCATCTATGACGGCCGAGTGCTGTTCACCGGCTCCCCCGCCGAACTGGTCGCCGATGCGAATGTGCGACGACTGTATCTGGGCGAGGGCTTCTCGCTCTGATCCCATGAGTCTCGCCCCGCGCCTCGATCTGCGCCAGTCGCAATCGCTGGTGATGACGCCGCAGCTGCAGCAGGCGATCCGCCTGCTTGCGCTGTCGAATCTCGAGGTCGAGGGCTTCATCGCCGAGGAAATCGAGAAGAATCCGCTGCTCGAAAGCGGCGCGGCCGAGGATGACGGCCCGGCACAGGAACGCGATGCCCCGCCGGAAGAATTCGCCGCGCCGCGCGACGAACCGGCCAGCGCCGACGAATTGCTGATGGGCGGCGATGCGACCGGCGAAGCCTCGCTGGATGTCGATTTCACCGCCGAAAGCTTCCATCACGACAGTCTCTCCGATCAGCCGGGCGGCGCGGGCATGGACGGCTCGCTCGGGCTGACCGGCAGCAGCGGTGGCGGCATGGGCGAGGATGGTCCCGACTTCGACAGTTTTGCCGATACGGGAACGACTCTTGCCGATCATCTGCTCGCCCAGGCAGGACCGGTGGTCGACGGCCCCGACATGTTCATCGCCGCGCACCTGATCGACCAGATCGACGAGTGCGGTTACCTAACCGTGCCGCTGCTCGAAATCGCCAACCGCCTGGGCGTCGCACTGGCGCGGATCGAATCGGTGCTGATGACGATCCAGACCTTCGATCCGACCGGGGTCGGAGCGCGCGACCTCGCCGAATGCCTCGCGCTGCAGGCGAAGGAAGCGGACCGCTACGATCCCTGCATGGCGCGGTTGATCGACAATCTCGACTTGCTTGCGCGCGGCGATCTCGCGCGGCTGAAGCGCATGTGCGGCGTCGATGACGAAGACATGGCGGACATGATCCGCGAACTGCGCGGTTATGATCCCAAGCCCGGCTGCCGCTTCGGCGGCGAACCGGCCCAGGCCGTTACCCCCGACATTTTCGTCGCGCGGCGCAAGGATGGCTGGGGCATCGAGATCAACGCCGCGACGCTGCCGCGCCTGCTGGTCAATCGCAGCTATTATGTCGAGCTGTCGGGCGGGCACCAGGACAAGGCGTCCAAGGCCTGGCTCAGCGACATGCTCGCCAGCGCCAACTGGCTGGTCAAGGCGCTCGACCAGCGCCAGCGCACCATCGTCAAGGTCGCGACCGAGATCGTCAAGCAGCAGGAAGCCTTCTTCCTGCACGGCGTCGCGCATCTGAAGCCGATGACGCTGCGCCAGGTCGCCGATGCAATTGAGATGCACGAATCGACCGTCAGCCGGGTAACCAGCAACAAATATATGAGTTGCGCGCGCGGGCTCTACGAACTCAAATATTTCTTCACCTCGGCGATCCAGTCGTCCGATGGCGGCGACGCGGTATCGGCCCAGGCGGTCAAGAGCGCGATCCGCGCACTGATCGGCGCGGAGGGGAGCAAGATCCTGTCCGACGACACGCTGGTCGAATTGCTCAACGCCAAGGGCTTCGATATCGCGCGGCGCACAGTCGCCAAATATCGCGAGGCGCTGGGGATCGGTAGTTCGGTACAGCGGCGCCGCGCCAAGGCGCTGGAGGGCGCAAGTTAACCATATGGGGGCCGATGCGCAGCCGGGTTATTTCGGCGCCGGCGGTACCGGAATCCCTGCCTCCTTCGCTACCGCCGCGAGTTGCACTGCGTCGATAAACGTCCCGATCTGTTCGAGCTCCACGGTCACGCTGGGATCGCTCATCAGCCCACGCATCGCGATCTGACCAAGCAGGCTAAAGCTTATCTCGACAGAGACCGCGCCTTCATATTTCAGCGCCAGCACCATTTCTTTTCGGCAGTCGGCAAACAACAACCGATTGGTCATGGTGGCGAACGCCTTGTTAAAACCGGCGCGCTGGGTCGGCGTGACCGTCGACATGGATTTCACCGCCGGATGAGCCGACATCGCTGCAAACACCCACTGCACCAATAGCAGCTTGTCAGGTTCACTCGACTTGGCGACGAGGCACTTGCCGAGATCGTCGGCATAGGTGCCAGCCATCACCGGACTCGCGCTCATCAGCGCCATTGCGCATGCCGCAAAACGAAACCCAGTCCTTATCCGCCCTATCCCGTTCGGCATCGACACTCTCTCCGGAAAGAGAGCAGCATTATCCCCGTCCGCGATACTAGCCAGCACATTCGGTGGATCGACCAGTCCAGGTTGAACTTTTTCGGGAACGCTGCGCAGAGTCTTCGTCAGAGGCAGGGGAGAAGTCCGCATGATCATCGTCACCGGAAGCGTCACCGCCCGCCCGGATAGTTTCGACGCGCTGCGTCAGGTTAGCCTCGACCATGTCCACCGCTCGCGCACCGAAGATGGTTGCATCAGCCATTCGGTGCAGGCCGATTGCGAAAATCCGCTCAGGCTGTTCTTCTACGAACGCTGGCGCGACATGGCGGCGCTCAAGGCCCATTTCGTCCAGCCGGGATCGGCCGAGTTCATCGGCGCGGTGCGCAAGCTGGCGGCATCGAGCGAGTCGGTCAGCCTGTACGAAGCAAGCGAGATTCCGGCCGGCGATCCGGCCTGAGCCTCAAGCTTCAATCATAATCGAGGCTTGGATACCAATCGGACCCGCGCCCCTCGGGCGTCGTATCGAGCACATTCCAGAGCGGCGTCAGATCGGGCGCGCCGCGCGGATCCTGGCCGGGATCGGCGGTTTCACCACTCATTTCCCCGCCCCAGAAATGCCGGATCGTACCGCCCTGCCGGGTGAAGACATTATAGCCTGGATTGTCTCCCTGCTCGGTCCAGCTGAGATAATCCTTGCCGAACTGCTCGGTCGTATCGGTGTAGAGGGGTAGGTTGCGCCAGCCGCGCTCCTGCTTGAACGCGACCAGACGTTCGATCGGCGCGCGCGCGACCACCGCCAGCCCGACGCGCTGCAGGATGTCGGCGGCGTTGGCAGCAAGCGGCCCGAGAAACGCGGTGCACATTGGACAGGGTCGTTCGCGCTCCGGACCGAACATGAAACTGTACACGACCAGGCTGTCATGGCCCTGAAACAGATCGGCGAAATGAACCGGACCATTCTCCCCTTCGAACGGATAGTCGATGGTGACGTCGCGTCCCGGCGGAAGCTGCCGACGATGCTCGGCGACGCGCTCGATCTGGCGCCGCAGTTCGATCTCTTCGGCAAGCAATGCGGACCGCGCGACGCGGTATTCCGCGCTCTCGCCAGGAAAACGATAATTGCTCTTCGCGGCGAGTTCGGCGGATGTCGGGCGTTGATCGGCGTTCGACATGACAGGCTCCTCTTCCTCAAGACAAACCATAACCGATGGGCCGTTGTTCCACACCATGATGCCGGATGACCTTGTACGCATTAGTAATTTCGTAGGTGTCACTGCGTATCGAAAGTCACATGGGCGCAAATTTCTCCATCCACGCCGATCCTTCGCGCGATCTGATTCGGATCCGTATGAGTGGCTTTTTCACGATCGACAGCATCCAGGCTTTCCTGGATGCCAGGCGCGACGCGCATGCCCGGTTACGCTGTGGCCCGAACGAACATCTGACCATCAACGACCTGCGTGAGATGAAGATTCAATCGCAGGATGTCGTCGGCAAATTCTATTCGGTGCTGGCCGATCCGGCCTATCGATCGCGCCGGCTCGCCTTTGTCGTCGCCTCGTCGCTCGCCCGGATGCAGTTGGTTCGCGCACTCGGATCACGCTCGGCGGAATGCTTCACCGATCCGCTCGCAGCCGAACAATGGCTGTTCGAAGACCTGATCGCGCACCGCGCCGCCGTCGCCGCGTCGCGTTAGTCGTCCTCGTCCTCATAACCGACCAGCGCCAGCGCGCGTGCCTTGATCTGGCGGGTCATGCACCAATGGACCAGCGCATCCTCGCGGCCATGCGTGACCCACACCTCCTTCGGCGCGATTTCGGTCAGCGTATCGGTCAGCTCATCCCAATCGGCATGGTCCGACAGGATCAGCGGCAGTTCGACGTTGCGCTGCACCGCGCGCTGCCGGACGCGCATCCACCCACTCGCCATCGCGGTGATCGGGTCGGGCAAACGGCGTGACCAGCGATCGTTGAGCGCGGAAGGCGGCGCAATGACGATATGGCCTTTGATCTCCGCCTTGGGCACGCCGGTCGCCGGGATCAACTCGCCCAGATCGACGCCAAGTTCGACATAGAGATCGCACAACCGCTGCATCGCGCCGTGGATATAGATCGGCGCGGCATGCCCCCGGTCGCGCAGCTCGCGAATCACGCGTTGCGCCTTACCCAGCGCATATGCGCCGACCAACACGCAGCGATCGGGATTGGCGTGCAGCGCGGCAAGCAGCTTGTCGATCTCGTCACCAGTTTCGGGGTGACGGAACACAGGCAGGCCAAAAGTGGCCTCGGTAATGAAGATATCGCATTTGACCGGCTCGAACGGCGCGCAGGTCGGGTCGGCGCGGCGCTTGTAGTCACCCGAGACGACGATTCGTTCGCCGCGATGTTCGAGCAGGATCTGCGCCGAGCCCAGCACATGCCCGGCCGGCACGAAGGTCACCTGCACATCGCCCATGGTCAGCGTCTCGCCATAAGCGACCGGATGCCCGGACTGCGGTCCGTAGCGCGTTTCCATGATCGCCAGCGTTTCGGGCGTCGCCCACACCGCATCATGTCCGCCGCGTGCGTGATCGGCATGGCCATGCGTGACCAGCGCTCTGGGGCTGGGGCGCGACGGATCAACCCAGATGTCGGCGGGTTTCACATAGATACCGTGCGGTTGCGGATCGATCCAGTCGCCGAGCTTTGCCATCATGCCTATATGAACGGCATGCCGCCCCGGTTCCACCGGATCACAAAGGAGATGACATGATCGATACGGATTGGCGCCTCGAACGGCTTGAACGGCAAGTCCGGCATCAACGCATCGCGTTGCTGGCGGTGGGATTGACTGCGATGGGCTTCGCGCTCGCCGCCTTCACCGCCGCCGCGCCGAAGACGATCGAAGCGCAGGCGATTCGTATCGTCGACGCGACCGGCAAGCCGCGCATCCTGATCGGCGCCCCGCCTCCGATCGAAGGGCGCAAGCGTACCGACGGCCAGACTGCCTCGATCGTCGTGCTGGGCCCGAACGGCGAAGATCGGGTGGTGCTGGGCGAGGAGCCGCTGCCCCGGCTCGACGGCAAGACCTATCCGCGCGTTGCCGCCGGCTATGGCCTCGTCCTGCACGACCGGAACGGCTCCGAACGCGGCGCCATGTCCTATCTCGACAATGGCCGCGGCGTGGTCGCGCTCGACCGGCCCGGCGGCGACGCTGTCGCGATGATCGTCAATGAACAGAGCGGCTTTGCCGGTGTCACCGTCAATTACGCCAATCCGGTCGGCCAATATGCGGAAGGCTGGCGAATCGGCACCAAGGGCGACGAAGCGTGGCTGTCGCTGCAGGATCGACCCCAGGCCGAGCGCGCCCGGCTGTCGACAAAGGGGACGGCCGCGCCGGCGCTCGTCACTCACCCTGCCGGGTCGCCGCCCGCACCTTGACCGCCACCCTTCCCGCCCCCCTTGCCGACTGGTTCACCGCGCGCGGCTGGTCGCCGCGCCGACATCAGTTGGAGATGCTCGAGGTCGGGCGCGCCGGGCGGCACGGGCTGCTCGTCGCGGCGACTGGCGCGGGCAAGACGCTGGCCGGGTTTCTGCCCACGCTGACCGAGCTGATCGAAGCGCCGACGACGGGGCTGCATACGCTCTACGTTTCGCCGTTAAAGGCACTGGCAGTCGATGTGCAGCGCAACCTGATCACGCCGATCGAGGAAATGGGACTCGATATCCGGGTCGAGACGCGCACCGGCGATACGCCCTCGGACCGCAAGGCGCGGCAGCGCATTCGGCCGCCGCAGATCCTGCTCACCACACCCGAATCGCTTAGCCTGTTGCTCAGCTATCCCGACAGTTTCCTGATGTTCGAAGGGCTGAAGACGATCGTCGTCGATGAGGTGCACGCCTTCGCGACCGGCAAGCGCGGCGACCTGTTATCCTTGTGCATGGCGCGGCTTCAGCGACTCGCCCCCGCCCTGCGCCGCGTTGCCCTGTCGGCGACGGTCGCCGATGCCGATGGCTATCGCGCCTGGCTCGCGCCCGATGGCGATATCGATCAGGTCGCGCTGGTTGAGGGCGAGCCCGGCGCCGACCCGAACATCACCATATTGCTGCCCGAGGGACGCGTGCCCTGGTCGGGGCATTCGGGCCGCTATGCTGCCGAGCAGGTCATGGCCGAGATCGAGTTGCACAAGACCTCGATCATCTTCTGCAACACGCGCAGCCTGGCCGAGCTGATCTTCCAGGACCTGTGGAAGGTCAATGCGATGGGGCTGCCGATCGGCATCCATCACGGCTCGCTCAGTCTGGAGGCAAGACGCAAGGTCGAGGGCGCGATGGCGGCAGGCCGGTTGCGCGGGCTGGTCGCCACCGCCAGCCTCGACCTGGGAGTCGATTGGGGCGATGTCGATTGCGTGGTGCAGATGGGCGCGCCCAAAGGATCGTCGCGCCTGCTGCAGCGCATCGGGCGCTCGAACCACCGGCTCGACGAACCGTCCGAGGCGGTGCTCGTGCCGGGCAATCGCTTCGAATATCTCGAGGCGCGCGCGGCGCTCGACGCGGTCGAGGCCGGAGAGCTCGATCCAGATATCTTCCGTCCCGGCGGCCTCGACGTGCTGGCGCAGCATATCATGGCCTGCGCCTGCGCCGCACCGTTCACGCAAGGCGCGATGCTTGACGAGATCCGCTCGGCATTGCCCTATTCGGCGCTGACCGACGAGACGTTCGAACGGGTGCTCGGCTTCATCCGCGACGGCGGTTATGCGCTGAAGGCCTATGACAAGTTCAAGCGGCTGACCCAGGATCCCGACGGCAGCTGGCGGGTCAGCCATCCCCGCTTCGTCGCGCAGCACCGGCTCAATGCGGGGATCATCGTCGAGGCGACGATGCTGACCGTGCGCTTCAAGAATGGCCGCAGCCTGGGCAAGGTCGAGGAAGCATTCGCCGCCACGCTATCGCCGGGCGACACATTCTTCTTCGCCGGGATGAGCCTGGAAGTGATGGGCGTCGATACCGAGGATCTGCTGGTCCGCGCGACGGCGCGGCCGGCGCGCATCCCGACCTATGGCGGCGCGCGCATGGCGCTCTCGACCAACCTCGCCGAGCGGGTGCGCGGTTTCCTGTGGAACCGCAGCGAATGGGCGCGTTTCCCCAATGATGTGCGCGAATGGCTCGAGATCCAGGCACTGCGCTCGCGCCTGCCCGAGCCCGGGCAATTGCTGGTCGAGACCTTCCCGCGCGAGGGCCGACATTACATGGTGATCTACAGCTTCGAGGGATGGAACGCGCACCAGTCGCTTGGCATGCTGCTCACCCGGCGGATGGAGACGCAGGGGCTCAAGCCGCTCGGCTTCGTATCCAACGACTATGCGCTGGCCTGTTACGCGCTTGATCCGATCACCGACCCGGCAAGCCTGTTGTCACCCGATATCCTCGAAGACGAATTCGTCGATTGGGTACAGACATCGGCATTGCTCAAACGCGCCTTTCGCGAGGTGGCGGTGATTGGCGGGCTGGTCGAGCGTCAGCATCCCGGCAAGCGCAAGACCGGCAAGCAGGTCACCT
The DNA here is from genome assembly GCF_014171475.1 of Sphingomonas sp. So64.6b. Classification (NCBI taxonomy): domain Bacteria; kingdom Pseudomonadati; phylum Pseudomonadota; class Alphaproteobacteria; order Sphingomonadales; family Sphingomonadaceae; genus Sphingomonas; species Sphingomonas sp. So64.6b. The sequence goes on along the minus strand of NZ_CP048817.1, from coordinate 4,197,555 downwards.
TCTCGACCGACCTGATCTACGATGTGCTGCGCAAATATGAACCGGGCCATTTGCTGCTTCAGGCGGCCTGGGCGGATGCGCGCGCGCGAATGACCGATGTCGGGCGACTGGCGAGCCTGCTCGACCGCGCGGTCGAGACGATGGTGCATATCGACTTGCCCCGCCTGTCGCCGCTGGCGGTGCCGGTACTGACGTTGATCGGGCGCGAGCGGGTCGCGACGGGCCTGGCCGACGATGCGTTGCTGGTCGAGGCGGAAGTGCTGGCGGCCGAGGCGATGCGGCTCGATTGAACGGGTGAAAGCGGCACGGCGCTCGGGCTTGGCAAAGGTCCGGATCGGGCGTAGCCTCTCATCATTCGCCTGTTTCGTGCCTTGACTCTTGCGGCGCTCGCTATGCCGCTGACCGGCCAGACCCCCGTGCCTGTGGCCACCGGCGACCTGGCCATGGGCATGGCGGACCAGCGTATGACGGTCCCGGTCACGATCGGAGCGAGCGGGCCTTTCGCATTCATCATCGATACCGGCGCGGAGCGTACGGTCATCGCGCGCGAACTTGCCGCGACGCTGGGTCTGGTGAGCGGCCGCATCGTCAGGGTGACCACGATGACCGGCACGACCAGCGTCGGCACCGTGACGATTCCGTCGCTGAATGTCAGCACGATCACCAGCCCCCCGATCGAAGCGCCCGCGCTAGAAGCAATCAATCTCGGCGCGCCGGGCATGCTCGGCATCGATACCTTGCGCGGTCATTCACTGACGATCAATTTCGAGGCCGATCGGATGACATTGGTGCCGTCAGTCAAGCGGCAGCGACGCGGCGGCGGGCGCTCAGACGACATTGTGGTTCGCGCCAAAAGCTATCTCGGCCAGCTGATCGTGACCGACGCGCATTATCGCGGCGGGCGTATTCGCGTGATCCTCGATACCGGCTCCGCTGTCAGCATGGGCAACGGCGCGCTGCGCAAGCGCATCCGCCAGAAAGGGTCAGTGCAACAGATTTCGTTGCGCAGTGTGACCGGCGGTACATTGCTGGCGGATTATACTCAGGTCGAACGTATTGAGGTTGGCGGTGTCGGATTCGAAAATCTTCCCGTCGCCTTTGCCGACGCAGCGCCGTTTCGCCGTTTCGGATTGACCGACAAACCTGCACTGCTGCTCGGCATGGACGCGATGAAATTGTTTCGCCGTGTCGAGATCGATTTCGCCAATCGCGAAGTGCGCTTTTCCCGGCCGCGGTCGGAGGATCGGCGGCGGATGGCAACCGCGCGCCGTGAGCGTGGCCTGTCCTGATGCACGTGTCGGTCGCCTTCGCACTAATCGCTCTTGCCGGCGCAGTACCGCTGGCCGAACAGGTCAGCCCGTCGCCGCCCGGATCGCCCCCGCCGGTCTCCACCGACCTCAGTATCGGGCTCGATATCGATAGCGGACGGATGACCGTGCCAGTATCGATCGGCACCAGCGGACCGTATAAATTCGTTATCGACACGGGCGCTGAACGCTCCGTAATCTCGCGTGAACTGGCTACCATGCTGACCCTCACCGCCGGAAAGCCAGTGCGGCTGATCGGGCTCGCCGGGACGACGACGGTCGAGACGGTGCATGTCCCCGAATTGTCGATTAGCACGCTCGGGGCGAGGAATGTCGATGCGCCAGCGCTGGCGACCGGCAATATCGGCGCGCGCGGCATGCTGGGCATCGATGCGCTGCAGGGACACCGCATCACGATCGACTTCGATCGGCGCGTCATGAAAGTCACGCCGTCCGGGCGGCGGAAACGCGGCGCCAGCAATCCCGGCGACATATTGGTGAGCGCGAAGAATCTATATGGCCAGTTGATCGTGACGGACGCGCGTTACCATGGCGAGCGTATCTCGGTGATCATCGATACTGGATCGCCGATCTCGATCGGCAATCTCGCGCTGCTGCGCCTGGCGCAACGCCCGCCCAAATCGCTTGGTCCGATTTCGGTCACCTCGGTCACCGGGCAGATACTGAATGCCAGCTATGTGATGATCAACGACCTGCATATCGCTGGCCTGGAATTCGACCACGTCCCGATGGCGGTCGCCGACGTTCCACCGTTCAAGCGCTTCGGTCTGGAGAATAGCCCTGCGCTGATCCTCGGCATGGATACGATGCGGCTGTTCCGGCGCGTCGACATCGATTTCGCCAATCGCCAGATTTTGTTTTCTCTGCCCGCCCCGCGAATGGCGACAAGGGGTTGCTCTGCCGGAACGTCCTGTTCAAGTTACAACTAAGTCCGCATGTCGCGGGCCGTTGTTTTTCGAGGACAGGGTATGAGGGCATTGGCGCGTATCGGCGGCATCGGCATGGCGGCGGCATTGGTATTGCAGCCCGGCATGGCGACCGCCCAGACACTGTCCCCCGACCAGCAGCGCTTTTTCGATCTCTACAAGGAACTGGTCGAGACCAACACGACGCTGTCATCGGGCAGCTGTACTCAGGCATCGGCACAGATTGCGACGCGGCTGAAAGCCGTCGGCTATACCGACCAGGACATCACGCTGTTTTCGGTGCCCGACCATCCCAAGGACGGCGGCATCGTCGTCGTTTTGCCGGGCCGCGACAAAGCGCTGAAGCCGATGCTGCTGCTCGGCCATCTCGACGTGGTCGAAGCCAAGCGCGAGGACTGGATTCGCGACCCCTTCAAACTCACGGAAGAGGATGGCTATTATTATTCGCGCGGCACGGTCGACGACAAGGGCATGTCGGCGATCTGGGCCGACAGCATGATCCGCTTCAAGACCGACGGTTACAAGCCGAAACGCACGATCAAGCTGGCGCTGACCTGTGGCGAGGAAACGACCTTCGCCTGGAACGGCGCGCAATGGCTGGCCGCCAACAAGCCCGACCTGATCGCTGCCGAATTCGTGCTCAACGAAGGCGGCGGCGGACGCTCGGACGCCAAGGGAAAGCCCGAAGTACTGGCAATCCAGGTCGGTGAAAAAGCGGCGCAGAATTACACCTTCGCGACCACCAACCCCGGCGGACACAGCTCACAACCGGTGCCCGACAATGCGATCTACGAGCTGGCCGACGCGATCGAGGCGGTGCGCGGTTATGAATTTCCGATCAAGTTCACCGATACGACGCGGGCCTTTTTCTCGGCCACGGCGCAGTCCGCACCCGGACCGATGGGCGACGCGATCAAGCGCCTGCTCGCCAATCCCAATGATGTCGAGGCCGACAAGATCGTCAGCCGCGACAAGACGATGCATTCGACACTGCGCACGACCTGCGTCGCGACCCTGCTTGCCGCCGGCCATGCCGAAAACGCTCTGCCGCAACGCGCCACCGCCAACATCAATTGCCGCGTCTTTCCCGGCGAAACGGTCGAGGCGACACTCGCCAAATTGACCGAACTTGCTGGCCCCAGGGTCAAGGTGACGATGAACATGCCGGTGCGCCCAACCGCCGTGCCGCCGCCACTCGACCCCAAGATTCTTGGCCCGGCCCGGGCGATCGCGGCCAAGCATTTCCCCGGCGTGCCGATGCTGCCGCTGATGTCGACCGGCGCGACCGACGGCATCTTCTTCCAGGCGATCGGCATCCCGGTTTACGGCGTGCCCGGCATCTTCGTCGATCCCGATTTCAACGGCATCCACGGCTTGAACGAACGGATCCGGGTCAAGTCGCTCTATGACGGCCGCGCTTATCTGTACGATCTGGTCAAGGCTTATGCGGGCTAGGATCGAGCCCTAGCGCAGCGTCATCTTGTCGCCGGCAATCTGCACATTTTGCATCCGGCGCAGATAGCTATGACCAAGCAGCGACATGTCGCTCCCCTCCAGCACCACGGCGCGGACGTCGGTCGCGCGCTTGCCGTCGAGCACGATGTTGGCGATCCGCACCTCCTGCCCGCGTACATCGCCCGAGGCACCACGGCCGACCACCTGGAATTGCAACGGGTCGAATGCGACATGCGCGCGCCTGGCATCCTCTACCGTCAGCGCGACAGTGTCGGCCCCGGTGTCGACGACGAAGCGGATCGGCTCGTCATTGACGTCGGCGACTGCGAGGAAATGCCCGTTCGGCGTGCGGTCGAGCACGGTTTCGACCGGCACGTCGCCCACCGGTTGCGCCACCGGTGCAGCAGCGGCTCGGGGCTTGGCCGGGATGGCAAGGCCGATGGCGATGCCGGTCACCGCCATGATAGTGAGCGCGATCTTCATGGCCTTGCCCTAACGATCAGGCGTTAGGTCCGGACTAAGAGCGATGGCAAACAATGTCCTAATGCAGGCCCGATTCAGATGACTCGCCAATATCGTTATGCTTGCGCGCCACGGTGAAAGCCATCTAACCGGCCATTGAATCGATCAAACGCGGAAGCGAGCAGACCATGACCCCTGTCCAAGACATTTCCCGATATTCCCGTAACGCGTCAGAAAATTCCCGTGCGGCTCCGTCGAAATTCCCGCAGTTTTTCCCGTAAATTCCCGTAGCACGCTCAAAAAAACGTTTTCCCGCGGAACGCCCCTTAGCCACGGGAATTTGGCATGTGCCAGACCGCACCGTGCACGCACGCTCCCACCCCGATTCAAAGAGAAGGCGGCCCATGGCAGTGCCCCGGCTGGGCGGAGGTTCGTGCGCCGTCCCGCTCTTTCTCATGACCGACAACATGGCCGATGGTTCGGCACCCTTCGCGAGGTGAGTGCTCGGAACTAGGAGCGCATTACGCCGCCGCGCGCGCCTCGTCCGCCGCGTCAATTTCGGCCGCCTTGGCTTCGACCAGCTTGACGATATGCTCGAGCATATCGGCGCTCGACACGGTGTGATCGGTGACCCCCGACAGATAGACCATGTGTTTGCCATTGCCGCCGCCGGTCAGGCCGATATCGGTTTCGCGCGCTTCGCCCGGGCCATTGACGACGCAGCCCAGCACCGACAGCGACATTGGCGTGCGGATATGCTGGAGCCGTTCCTCAAGCGCCTGTACCGTGCGGATCACATCGAAACCCTGGCGCGCGCAGCTGGGACAGGAGATGACGCGCACGCCGCGGTTGCGGATGCCGAGGCTCTTGAGGATTTCGAAGCCGACACGGACTTCCTCCTCCGGCTCGGCGGAGAGCGAGACGCGGATCGTGTCGCCGATGCCGTACCAGAGCAGGCTACCCATGCCGATCGCACTCTTCACCGTGCCGCCGACGAACCCGCCCGCCTCGGTGATACCGAGATGCAGCGGGCAATCGACCACTTCGGCGAGCTGTTGGTATGCGGCGACCGCGAGGAACAGGTCGGATGCCTTCACCGCGACCTTGAATTCGTGAAAATCATGGTCCTGCAGCAGCTTGATATGGTCGAGCGCGGATTCGACCAAAGCCTCCGGGCACGGCTCGCCATATTTTTCGAGCAGGTCCTTTTCAAGGCTGCCGGCATTGACGCCGATGCGGATCGCACAGCCATTGGCCTTGGCCGCATTGACGACTTCGCGCACGCGGTCGGACGATCCGATATTGCCCGGATTGATGCGCAGGCACGCGGCGCCGGCATCGGCGGCTTCGAGCGCGCGCTTATAGTGGAAATGGATGTCGGCGACGATCGGCACACGGGCGGCGCGGACGATCTGCTTCAGTGCCGCGGTGCTCTCTACATCGGGGCACGACACGCGGATGATATCGACGCCGGCATCCTCGCAGCGGCGGATCTGGTCGATCGTCGCGCGCGGGTCGCTGGTCAGCGTATTGGTCATCGTCTGCACCGTCACCGGCGCATCGCCGCCCACAGGAACATTGCCGACCATGATCTGGCGGCTCTTGCGGCGGGTAATATCGCGCCACGGACGAAGTGACATTGGGATTCCTCGGGTGTCTGCACCTTCCCCTATAGCGTGACCAGGAGTTTGGCGGAACCTATTGCTTCCAAAAGGCTCCGACCCGCACCACGGCATTCTCACGCAGGTTCATATAGGCGATATTGTAATCGGCATTATGGAAATTGCCGAACGGGATCATCAGGTCGGTATAGGCCTTACCCGGGGGTGAGATGTACAACGCGCCGTCGCGCATCCGACCCGACACCAGACCGGGTACCGGCGCAGCGGAACCGGCGCCCGCGCCATAAAGCCAGCTGCCCTTGTTCATCGCCTTTGGCGCCATCGTATCGCCGGCGCTCCAGCTATACGGGTTGATCCCGACATAGGGCCTGATCCTGGTTTCGGGCGTATATTTCGACTGTCGCCCGATATTGACCCGCTGCAACGACGCGTTGCGCCCCTGTGCATAGGTCGACCAGGTGACGACGCAGCCGGTATCATAGGCCTGGGTGCAAGCGCGCACGTCGCGCAGGCCCTTGAACCAGTCCTTCTCGATCCAGGTGCCGATCAGATAGGCGGCAATCATGCGCCGCGCTACGGCCTTGCCGTCGATCTCGCGTTCGATCAGCAATCGGCCGAGCCGCGATCCCTGGCTGTGTCCGGCGATGATGAACGGCCGGCCCTTGTTGTGATTGGCGAGGAAGTAGCGAAAAGCGCGCGCGACATCGCCGTAAGCGAGCTCGGTCGCCGCCTCGCTGTTGGCCGACCATTTGATGTAGCCGCCCAGCGTCATCTGGCGGTAGCGCGGCGCATAGATCGCGCAGCAGCCGTTGAACACGCTCGCCTGGGCGCGAATCGTGGTGTCCTCGATTTTGCGGTTGAGCGCGGCGTCGCCGACATCGGCGTTCCAGTGCGTGCGACTCATCAGCACGGTCGGGTAGATGAAGAAGACGTCGGCGTCGGCGCTGCGCTGGTCGATGCCGGTCACGCCGCGCGGCGTGACATCCGCCTCATCACGTGTTGTCGGCAGCGCCGCCCAGTTCGACGCCCTTGCATAATCGGGCGCGGGCGGTGCCCTGCGCGGGTCGAACGCAAATGGTGGCGGCTGGTTGTTGCGCGCGATCTTCAGCGCCTCGCCGATCTGCGGCATCGCCGGTGTCGCCGCTCCCGCGACGAGTAAGCCCCCAAATCCGATCCAGCCGCCGATCCGCATCGTTCGTCCTAACCTTTTGGTGATTGGACGCCCGCTATAACAGACCGAGCCACTCTCATGAAGTTGAACGAGTTTGATAAAAGGCGGTCGCCATTACGGGCTCGATTGGCTGCGCATCGCTGCGTTCGGCCTGTTGATCCTGTATCATATCGGCATGGTCTTCGCGCCATGGGACTGGGTGGTGAAGTCCGCCCATAGCTATCCGCAGCTGATCGTGCCGATGGCGCTGCTGACACCGTGGCGCTTGCCCTTGCTGTTCGCGGTGTCGGGTTATGCCTCATACAAGCTGTTCGAGAAATCGCCCTCGGTGCTGGGCTTCGTGCGCTCGCGCAGCGCCCGGCTGCTGATCCCGCTGGCCTTCGCGATGGTCTTCATCGTGCCGCCGGAAATGTGGGTGCGGGTGATGGAGAAAGGTTATCCGCTCGGCTTGATGCACTTCTGGACGCATGATTACTGGCGGATCGGTACCTTTTACGAACGCAGCTTTCCGAGTGTCGAGCATCTGTGGTTCGTCGAATATCTCTGGGCCTATACCATGCTGCTCGCGGGGCTGCTCGCCTGGCTCGGCAGCGACGGCGCGGCGCGGCTGCAGCGCTGGTTCGAATGGCTCAGCCAGGGCCACCGCATCCTGTGGGCACCGATCGGCGTGATCGTCGTGCTGAAACTGGCGCTGCTGTTCGTCGTGCCGGAGAAACAGGGACTGTTCACCGACTGGGCCGGTCATTCGCATTATGTGCCGATCTTCCTGTTCGGCTTCGCGCTCGGCGGGTCGCAGCTGCTCTGGCCGGCGATCGCGCGCCATTGGCGGCTCGCCGCGCTGATCGCATCGGCCAGCGGCGCGGTCGTCGTCGGTTTCGAACTGATCTATCAGGCGCATGAGATGCCTTCGCACCTGATGATGGCGATCGAGCGATCCGCGCAGCTTGTCATGGCGTGGAGCATGATCGTCGTGCTGTTCCACATCGCCGAGACATATTGGAACCGCGACCATCGGTGGCGCGCGACTCTGGGCGAGGCGGTCTTTCCCTTTTACATCATCCACCACCCGGTGATCGTCGTGACGGCATGGTTCACGCTGCCGCTTGGCCTTGCACCATGGACCGAGTTCGCGCTGCTGTTCGGCGCGACCGCATCGGCCTGTCTCGGTTTCTATCTGATCGGGCGCGAGATCAACTGGCTACGGCCGTTGATCGGGTTGCGCGCACGGCCGCAGATCAGGCCTGTACCCCTGCCCGGAAGCGTCGGCTCCCCCGCACGCTGACGCCACTCGCCAGGTCGATGGTGAAGTCGCCGCTGCGATCGGTCTCGACCCGGCGGATCGCGCCGCGGCGCACGATGCGGCTGCGATGGATGCGCACGAACGCGTCGCCCAGTTCCGCTTCGACCGCGGCGAGTGTCGCGCGGTGGAGCAGGGTGCGCGTGCCCCAGCTGATCTCGACATAATTGCCCGCCGCCGTCAGCTGATCGATCTCGGCCACCGGTACCTGATGCGTGACGCTGCCGTCCGCCACCGCGAGGAAGGCCGCGCCCGGCTCCTCCCGTGGAGCCGCCGCAGCGTCGGCGTTGGCGAGCAACCATTGCGCGACCGCCGCCATGCCGGCCCATTGCAGATAGGTGCCGACATCCTTGCGATATTCGTAGATCAGCGCGTTCTTCAGCGGTCCGAAGAAGTGATAGGCTTGCCCTTCGAATGCGTAAAAGGCTTTGCGCAGCACGATCATCAAACCGATGTGCCAGGCCGATACCGGGACGGTCGCCAGCACCAGGATCAGCGCGACCTGGACCCAGGTGAAGCGCGGCGGGCGGACCTTCGCGATCAAGTACCAGACCGGCGGTGCCAGGCTGAGCCAGGCAATGATGCTCGACACTTCCCACACCCAGACATGAGTCCGGGTAACCGCGATGCCGGCCGAGGCGAAGTCGCTCATCATCGATTCGGCATTGGCGATCGTGATCGCGATCAGGATCACCGTGAAGCCGGCGCCGAGCAGCAGCACGAGCCGCCGCCGCGCGCCGGTCGTCCCGCCATCCCCGCCGCTGGTCCCGCTATGCGTCACGCTTGTCCCCTGCTCGCCGCCATCCGCCCCTCCCCGATACCGGCGGAGCGCGCTGCTCGCTAGCCAGCGCCATCTTACGCGTTAAAGGGACTGAGATGGAACGGCACTACGGACTGGACTGGCTTCGGATCGGCGCATTCGGGCTGCTCATTTTCTACCATATCGGCATGGTCTTCGTGCCGTGGGACTATCATGTGAAGACCGCCCACCCGATGGAATGGGTGGCGATTCCGATGCTCGCGACCAATAGCTGGCGGCTGCTGCTGCTGTTCGTGGTGTCGGGTTATGCCAGCCGCGCGCTGCTGATGAAGGGCGGCGGCACATGGGCTTTCGCCGGATCGCGCAGCAAGCGCTTGCTGATCCCGCTGCTGTTCGGCGTGCTGGTGGTCATCCCGCTGCAGCCCTGGGCCGAACTGGCCAGCAAATACGGCTATTCCGGCAGCTTGTGGACCTTCTGGCTGCATGACTATTTTCGCTTCGGCAAGCTCATGGGCATCATCCTGCCGACCTGGCAGCATCTGTGGTTCGTGGTTTATCTGTGGGTCTACACCATGGCGCTGGCGATTGGCGCCGTCTTGATTGGGGCATTGCTCGAGCGACTCAAGCTGCAGGTCGTGTTCGACCGCATCTTCGGCGGGATCGGCGCTTGGCTGATTCCGGCCGCGTGGCTGATCCTCATTGCGGCATGGCTGTTCCCGGGTGCTCGCGAGACGCATGCGCTATTCGACGACGGGGTCGCGCATGCGCAATATTTACCGGGATTCCTGTTCGGTTTTGCGCTGGCCGGGTCGACACCCGCCTTTGCCGCGATCGGGCGCTGGTGGCGTCCGGCTGCGATCGTAGCGGTGGCAAGCTATGCGGTGGTCGCGACGATCGAATGGAACTGGCCCGGCAGTGCCATGCCCTGGCCCTTTGGCCAGGTCTTTTCCTGGGCGCGTGCAATCCAGGGCTGGAGCACGATCATCGCGCTGATCGGCTTTGCCGACAGCCATTGGAACCGCGACCATCGCTGGCGCGCGACGCTGACCGAGGCGGTGTTCCCCTTCTACATCATCCATCAGACGATCATCGTCGGCGTCGAATTCGCGCTGTTGCCTTTCCACCTGCCGCCGGGCGTCGAGTTCGTCATTCTGGTCACGACCACGGTCGCCGGATGCTGGGCCTTTTATCTGGTCGGACGCGAAGTGGGGTGGCTGCGGCCGCTGATCGGGTTGCGCGCAAGGGTGGCACGCCCCCTGCCATCTGATACCAGACCCGCGATTATCTGACCCGCCGATACCGGAAACTCGACCATGCCCGACCCCGTTCTCGACCCCGTTGCCGATCGGCGCTGGACGCTGATGATCCATGGCGGGGCGGGCATGATGACCCGCGACCGGCTGACGCCCGCGCAGGACGCCGGCATCCGCACAGGGCTTGCAGAAGCGCTCGACGCGGGGTCGGCGGTACTCGGTCGTGGCGGATCGGCACTCGATGCAGTGGCCGCGGCGGTGCGCGTGCTCGAGGACGATCCGCATTTCAACGCCGGGCGCGGCGCGGCGCTCAGCTTCGACGGCGTGGCCGAACTGGATGCCGCGATCATGGACGGACGCGACCGCCGCGCGGGCGCGGTGGCTGGCATCACCGCGACGCGTCACCCGGTCGATCTGGCGCAGGCGGTGATGGTGGCCGGGCGGCACGTGCTGCTGTCCGGCGCGGGCGCCGACGGCTTCTCGATCGATGCGGGACTCGACCAAGCGGATCAGGACTGGTTCGCCCTGCCCGAACGACGCCGGCAGCTGGACGAGCTCAAATCACGCGGTGGCGACGCGTTCGACGTGGACATGAAATACGGCACGGTCGGCGCGGTCGCGTGCGATGTGCACGGCCATGTCGCAGCGGCGACCTCGACCGGCGGCGTGACCGGTAAGCGCTGGGGCCGAGTCGGCGATTCGCCATTGATCGGCGCGGGCACCTATGCCGACGACCGCGCCTGCGCGGTGTCGGCGACGGGCGCGGGCGAATTCTTCATCCGCGCCGGCGTCGCGCACGAGATTTGCGCCCGGGTCCGGCTCAGCGGCACGACCGTACAGGACGCAGCGGACGCGGTGCTTGCCGACGTCCGCTCGCTGGGCGGCACCGGCGGGGTGATCGTCGCCGCGCCGAACGGCGAGCTGGCGTGGAGCTTCATCACCGCAGGCATGAACCGCGCGCGCACAACGTCCGATGGCGCACGATCGATCGCGATCTACGCCGACGAATAAAGGGGACACCTCTCGCTCTTGTCCGGGGAAGCGAGAGGAGTAGAGCGGTGCCATGAGTCGCATCCTCCCCGCCCTGCTCGCCCCCGTCCTGTTCGCCTTGTTCGCGGTCACCATCGCCGCGCCCGTTTCCGCCTATTGGGAATATGGCCATGAGACGGTCGCCACGATCGGCTATCGCAATGCCAAGCCGGAAACCCGCGCCGCGATCGAGCGCATCCTGCGCCATGCGCAGTTGCTCGAGACCCCGACCTGTCCCGCCCGGACGATCGAGCAGGCCAGCGTGTGGGCGGACTGTATCAAGACATTGGGTCCGCGCTTCAGCTACACGCCCAACTGGCATTATCAGAATGTCGATGTGTGCAAGCCGTTCGACCTGAAATCGGCGTGCCGCGACGGCAATTGCGTCTCGGCGCAGATCGAGCGCGACGTGAAATTGCTCAAGGACAAGACGCTGCCGATGCGCGAACGCGTCCAGGCGCTGGCCTTCCTGGTCCATTTCATGGGCGATCTGCACCAGCCGCTCCACGCCGGCGACCGGGGCGATCTCGGCGGCAACAAGGTGACCGCCGCTTACGGCGCTTATGCGCCCGAACGGCTCAACCTGCACGCAATCTGGGACGGCTATCTCGCCGAGCGCGCGATCTCCACGCCGCCGTCGCTGGTGCGGCGCTATTCGCCGGAAGAGAAGGCAGCGATCCAGGCGGGTAGCGTCGAGGACTGGAGTCGGGAGAGCTGGCAGGTCGCGCATGATGCGACCTATGCAACCGCACTTGGCGGCGATGCCTGTGGTCCGGTGCCGGCGCGAGCGAAACTCGACCAGGCAACGATCGAAAAATTGGTGCCGACCGCGCGGCTCGAAATCGAACGGGGCGGCTTAAGGCTGGCGCGTTTGCTCGACGAAGCGCTGGGTTAACGCGGCGTCGTTACAAAGGCGGCAACCGTATCGACCACCGCCGGCGCGATCGGCAAGGTCGGATCACCATAAGTCGCCCGATTCGCCGCGCGGTCGTCGGTGGCGACCAGCTTCAGCACATGGTTGACGCCGGGGAGTAGCGTCAGCGTCGCACGCGGCGCGGCGACGGCCAACCCGCGTTTGTCGGCGCGCGGCGTCGCGATGCCGCGCGCTGCGAGCGCTTCGGCGAGCATGCGGTACGGCGCGGCCTTGACGCCGAGCGGGTTGTTGCCGTCGCGATCGGTCGGGCCGGAACCCGGGATGATGATGATCGCCGGCCCTTTACCACCGGGATCGACCAGGGTTCGCGATCGGCCCCTGCGGACCGGGTACGGTCAGCTCGGTCGTCGCCGGGGCTGTAGCGGCGGTAGCGGGCGCGGCGGCGAACGCGGTGAGGGCGAATCCCGGCATCTTCATCATGGCCGTCACTTGCCGCCCCAGCGCCAATGCCAGCCGCCTTCGGTCTTGCGCGCGGCAATGTTCATATAGGCGGCCGTCACGGCAAGGCAGACGAGGACGCGCGGACCGATGCCCGGCAGGAGACGCAGCGTCGCGAGCATCGCCGCGACATAGGTCAGGGTCATCGCCCAGCCCTGCCAAGTCACCGGCGTTGCGCCGAGGCCGAACAGCTTGGGCGCGAACCAATATCCATCACCTGCCCGATCGGCACGTTTGATCGATTCGATGTCCATCACGCTTCTCCTGCGCTCGATTTCGGCGGGCGCCCACGCTTGGCCGGCACCGGCGCTTCCAGCTTCACCCCTCGCTTCGCCAGCGCCTCGCGAAGCAGGCATTCGACCTGCGCGTTGACGCTGCGCAGGTCGCTCGCCGCGGCGCGCTCGATCGCCGCGTAGAGCGCGGGATCGAGGCGCAGCGGGAACGCCTTTTTGGAAGGGGGCGTCATGCCGCGCGACCTATTGGTACAGGCTGCCCGTATTGACCACCGGCTGCGTATCGCGCTCGCCGCACAGCACGACCATCAGATTCGAGACCATCGCCGCGCGGCGTTCGTCATCGAGATGGACGACATTCTTCTCGCTGAGCAATTCGAGCGCCATTTCGACCATGCCGACCGCGCCCTCGACCAGGGTCTTGCGTGCCGCGACCACCGCCTGCGCCTGTTGCCGGCGAAGCATGGCCCCCGCGATCTCCTGCGCATAAGCGAGGTGAGTGAAGCCGCATTCATCGACCGTGATGCCTGCGACCACCAGCCGCGCGATCAGTTCCTGGCGCAATTCGACCGCGACCTGATCGTGATTGCCGCGCAGCGTGATTTCCTGATGTTCGAAATCGTCATAAGGGTAACGCGAACCGATCGTACGCACCGCAGCCTCGATCTGAACGATCACGAACGACTTGTAGTCATCGATGTCGAACAGCGCCTGAGCGGTGTCGGTCACGCGCCACACCACTTGCGCGGCGATCTCGATCGGGTTGCCGCGCAGGTCGTTCACCTTCAAGCGTTCGGAGATCATGTTGTTGGCGCGTAGCGACACCTTTTTGCGGCCAAGCCACGGCATCAGCCAGCGCAGACCGGTATTGCGGTCGGTGCCTTTATATGCGCCGAACAGGGTGATCGCGGTCGCCTGGTTGGGCTGCTGCATATAAAAGCCGCACAGGATGAAAGCGAAGACGATGACCGAGGTGGCGATGATCATGCCGCCAAGACCAGGATCGTTCTGCATCAGCGACGCCCCGAACACGGCCGCCATGATCGCGACGAGCATCAGCAACAGCATGATATAACCGCTCGACGTCACCGCCGGCCGCTCACGCGACAGCGTGAGCGCGGTGTTGGTCGTACCCGAATCCGACATTGGAACCTCCCGTTAATATGATATCATATTTATATCGGGTATTGGATCGGTGCAAGCGGAATCGATTCCCTCTCTCCCATTTGGGGAGAGGGAGGGAGCGCGAAGCGCGGAAGGGTGAGGGCGAGCTGACATGGAAAGGGCGACACTGCCTCAAGCAGCGTCGCCCTCACCCTCCCACCGCTGCGCGGCGGGCCAGCATGGCCGACCCGATACTCCTCTCCCCTGAAGGGAGAGGGGTTTTTTTTAGTTCAGCACAATCGTCACGGCGCGGCGGTTCTGCGCCCAGCTTGCCTCGTCCGACCCGAGTGCGATCGGGCGTTCCTTACCATAGCTGATGGTCGAAATCCGCGCCGGGTTCACACCACGCCCGGCGAGATAATTCTTCGCCGCATTGGCACGACGATCACCGAGCGCCAAATTGTATTCGCGCGTACCGCGTTCATCGGCATGACCTTCGAGGCTGACCGGGACATTGGGCCATTTGGCGAGCCATGCCACCTGGCTGTCGAGAATTTCGCGCGCACGGGCGTCGATATCATAACGATCGAGCGCGAAATTGACGGTGTTGCTGGTCACCGAACGCTCGAAATCGGCGCGCGAACCGGGCACGACATTGTCGGTCGTGGTCGGGCCGGAGGTTTGCTCACCCGGCGCCGGCGGCAGCGTTTCCGGCCGCTTCTTCGAGCAGGCCGCGGTCGCAAGCAGCGCTGTCGCGATGATGAGCGTGGTGGTCAATCTGGCCATCTGGCGTCTCCTTCTTATAAAGTCGTAAGTCGTGTCTCGGCCGAAAATCGGCATCGGGGGTGTAACGGTCTCAACGACGTAACGGTCCCCAACCCGGATCGGATCCATCGAGCGGCGTCGGCACGCGGCGTTCATTGACGCCGGTCAGGTCGACCGACCAAAGATCAGCCTTGCCGGCGCCACCGCGGCCCTGGCGATGGAACATCAGCACGCGGCCATTGGGCGACCAGCTCGGTCCTTCGTCCTGCCAGTCGTCGGTGAGCAGCTTTTCGCCGCTGCCCGACGGGCTCATCACGCCGATGCGGAAATTGCCCGCGATCTTGGTGAAGGCGATCAGGTCGCCGCGCGGGCTCCACACCGGCGTCGCATAACGTCCGCTGCCGAACGAGATGCGCTGTTGGTTCGATCCATCGGCGTTCATGACATAGATTTGCTGCGCGCCCGAACGATCGCTTTCGAACACAATCCGGCTGCCGTCAGGTGAGAAGCTGGCGCCGGTGTCGATCCCCGGGGCATCGGTCAGCCGCTGCGGCGAGCCGCCGGTTATCGCCACCTTGTAGAGGTCGGTATTGCCGGCGACCGCCATCGAGAACACGACGGTGCGGCCATCAGGCGATACGCGCGGCGAGAAGCTCAGGCTGGGATTGTTGACCAGCAAATGCTGCTTGCCGGTCCCGATGTCATAGACATAGATCGCCGGCCGATCGTTGAGATAGCTCATATAAACGACCGTCTGCTGGTTCGGCGCGAAGCGCGGCGTCAACACGATCGACTGGCCGTTGGTCAGGAAGCGGTGATTGGCGCCGTCCTGATCCATGATCGACAAGCGCTTGATCCGCTTGGCCTTTGAGCCGGTTTCCGAGACATAGATGACGCGACTGTCGAAATAAGGCCCTTCGCCGGTCAGCTTCGAATAGACCATATCGGCGCATTTGTGTCCCGCGCGCCGCCAGTCGCCGGGCGGTACGACGAAACCCTGACGCGCGAGTTCGTTGCGCGAAAACACATCGTAGAGATAACAGCCGACGGTCAGCGTCCCGTCGCCATTGGCGCGAATATAACCCTGGACCAGCGCGGACGCGCCGGCACCGCCCCAATAATCGAAGGTCGGCGCGGTCACCTCGGGAAAGGCCACGCCTTTCAGGCCGCCCGATGCGATCGGCTTGAACAAACCGCTGTTGCGCAGATCGTTGGTCACGATCGCGGCAAGCTGGCGCCCAAGCTCATCGGTGCTGCCGGCCGGCGTGTTGACCACCGCGGCGGTCGGCATGACGGGGATGGCGATGCCGAGTGGCGCCGAGATGCCGCCAACGACATCGACGACCAGTTCGTCCGGCTGCTGGCCGGCGGCCGGCGCGGTCTGACCCGGCTGGGACGGCTGGACGGGAGGCGGCGCAGTCTGCGCCAAGGCGGCGGTGGTTCCGGAAAGCGCCAGCGCGAGCGCCAGATATTTACTGTGGTGCATCATGGTCTATCCTCACCCGGGTAGATTGTAACGTAGGCTGAACGTCTTCCAGCCACGGGGCACGTCGTACAATTCGATCGGCAAGCCGCGCAGCGGCGAACAGCCCATGAAGGTCGCGATCGCGTTGCGGTCGACCGCGTCGACATAGCGGCCATTTTCGTCATCCACGCCGGTATGCCCGACGATCGTCGGGCGCGCAGCCAATGATCCGTCCTTGTTGAGCTGCAGCCGGATCTGCACGCGGATTCGCTCGGCGCCCGGTCCCGGCTTGACCTGGCGGTTGGCGCAGGGCTGAACCTGGCGGACGATCGCCGAACCGATATCGGCGGCAGCCTGTGTATTCATCGTCGCACCCGGCGGCGTTGCCGTTTTGGACTTGGACGGCGCAGCGGACAGACCCTTAAGCGTTTCGGCGGACAGAGCAAAACCACCCGGATTGCGCCGTTTCGCCCCCGGCTTGTCCCCGGTCGCCTTGGCGACGCTGGCCGCTTTCGGCGCGGTGGTCGCGGTTTTGGCCGGCGGGGTCTTGGCCTTGTCGGGTTTCGTCACCGGCGGTTTCTTGGGCGGTGGCGGCGCCTTGGGCGCGGGTTTGGGCGCCGGCGCGGGCTCGGGCTGCTTGGCCGGCGGCGTTGGGGCAGGTTCTTCCACCGCCGGCTCGGGCGGTGCGGCGTCTTCGGGCGGCGCCTCTTCGGGCGCACGCGATTGCGCCGGCGGCTCGGTCGATGGCGGCGCCTGCGACTCCAGCGCGACATCATCGACCAGCGAGATTTCGATCGGTTTCGCCTTGGGCGTTTCTTCCGGAGGCCAGAGCCAGCTCAGCGACAAGGCGCCGAACAGCACGACATGGCCCAGCACGGCGACGCCCAGCCCGATCTTTTCGCTCCGTTCCACCGGGCTACCTCAAATACCGTTGGCGCGTCTTCACTTGTCGCTGCCCACCGTGACCAGCGCGACGCGGTTGAGGCCGGCGCGGTTGAGTTCACCCATCACGCGCATGACCCGGTCGTATTTCAGCGTCTTGTCGGCGCGCAGGAAGATCTGCGGCGGTTGTCCATTTTCGGTCTTTCTGGCGATCTGCTGCAGCACATCGGGCAGCAGCGCGTCGGTCACTTCGTCATCATCGACGAACAGCTTGCCCTGCTCGTCGAGCGAAATCTGCACCGGCTTCTGGTCCTGGTCGAGCGGCTTGGCACGGCTGTCCGGCAGGTTGACCGGCACGCCCGCGGTGAGCAGCGGCGCGGTGACCATGAAGATGATCAGCAACACCAGCATGACATCGACCAATGGCGTGACGTTGATGTCCGCCATCGGCGCCCGGCGGCCACGGCCCCGTTGCGAGGGAAGGTTGATCGACATCGCCTATTTCCGAACCTCGGTCTCGAGTTGCCGGCTCAGCGTCGCATGGAAGCCATCGGCGAAACGATTGAGCCGCGCCTCGATCCGGTTGATGCCATGGCTGAAGCGGTTATAGGCGATCACCGCCGGAATCGCCGCGAACAGGCCGATCGCGGTCGCGAACAGCGCTTCGGCGATGCCCGGTGCGACCACCGCGAGCGAGGTGCTCTGCTGCTGCGCGATGCCGGTGAAGCTGCGCATGATGCCCCACACGGTGCCGAACAATCCGACGAACGGCGCGACCGAGCCGACCGTGGCGAGGATGTTGAGCCGGTCCGACAATTTATCGATCTCATGCGCGACCGACGCACCCATCGCCGTCGCCAGCCGCTCACGCGTGCCGCCGCGATCGACCAGGCCGCTTGCGGTGGAGCGCCGCCATTCGGCCACGCCGGATGAGAAGACCTTGGCGATCGGCAGGTCGCTGTCGCCCTCGATACGATGGAAGGCGTCGATATCCTCGGCCTTCCAGAAATCGCGCTCGAAGCGATCGATCTTCTTGCGCGTGCGCCCGATCTTGAGTGCGAAGCTGACGATGATCGCCCAAGTCCATATGCTCGCCAGCAACAGGCCGAGCATGACGAACTTCACGACGAAATCGGCCTGCAGAAACAGGGCGATGGGCGACATGGTCGCGGCATCGGTATTCAGCAATACGCTCATTACTTTCCTTCTATTTCCTGCCTGACGAGACGCTCGAACGCCTCGACCCAATGTTTTGGTTGCCGGCGCGGTCGCCCCGATGCCGCGACCAGCGCCGCGGTCACCTCAGCGATGGTCAGTATCTCCGCACCACGCATGACTCGTTGCTGAATATCCACCGATGCCGCGCGCACCCGGATCACGCTCGACACAACGACCAGCGCGTCGTCGAGTTTCGCCGGCGCCTTGTAGCGAATGGTAAGCTCGGTGATCGCATAGGCGCCCTCGCCGGCATCATGCGCGCCGCGCTGATCGACCCCGACAAGGCGCAGCATGTCCGAGCGGGCGCGTTCCATGAAGCGCAGATAATTGGCGTGATAGACCATCCCCGAAAGATCGGTGTCCTCGAAATAGACGCGGATCGGGAAACGGTGCTGCCGGTCGGCGAAGCGCCCACCGGTCGGCAGATCGAGGCTCGGCTGGTCGGGATCATGCTCGGCCATCGGTTCGTCGTAGCGAAGCGGGGCGCGGTAAGGAACCCCGTTCGGCCCGCATTGGGCACCACTTGCCAACCAGCCGAGGAGATTTTCCGGGTTGAGCGTCAGGGCATGCGAAAAATCGCCGGATCGATCTCGATCCTCGGCGACAGGCGCTGCGCGGTGTTCGACACGAGCGCGATGATCGGGCCGGACGGCTGGCGCTGCGTGCGCCACGCGTCATAGGCGCGGTAGAAATCGGTGAAGCTCCGGTCGAGCTCGGGCAAACGCGCCGCGGCAAACAGTGTGAAGCTTTCGGCCGGCACCGTCACCGCCTCGGCAAGGATTCGGTCGGCCGTGTCGCATAGCGCTGTGCGCGCCGGGGCTTGGGCATAATAATTGTACAGCCGAGTCATCGCGTCGTCATAGGAATCGCGCCAGACAGCGCCGCCGATAGCGCGATACTCCGCCGCCAGCGACCGTTCCGCCTCGGCCAATACCGTTTTGCGCCCGGTCAGCA
The DNA here is from genome assembly GCF_014171475.1 of Sphingomonas sp. So64.6b. Lineage (NCBI taxonomy): Bacteria > Pseudomonadati > Pseudomonadota > Alphaproteobacteria > Sphingomonadales > Sphingomonadaceae > Sphingomonas > Sphingomonas sp. So64.6b. The sequence continues at coordinate 4,178,259 of NZ_CP048817.1, read as the reverse complement.
TGGCATTGTAGTTTGCGACGATGATCCCCGCTTGCGGCCCGCGACAGGCGAGCGCGGCGAAGTTCAACCCGGCGCGCAAATGCCAGACGCTCGCGGCAGCCGAAAGATCGCGATTGGGCGTCGGATAGCTGCCATCGCCGAGCATGACGGGAATCGCCATGCCGGGATGAGCACCCGCCGGCATCGGCAAGGACGGTGGCAACGGTACCGGAACCATTGGCGGTGGCGGCGGCGCCAGGGCGACTTGCCGGGTCGCGCAACCCGGCATCGCCAGAAGCGCGAACGACAGCGACAGGACGCGGTACAGGCGTGTCATCGAAGCTCTCCATCGCCCCCCGGCCCGGACAGCATCGGCGCAACACGGTTAAGATCGGGTTAGGTCGTGCGCCAAGCCATTGCGCCGGCGGCGCTGGACCCATCCATTTTCCGACACTGAGAAAGAGCGCACCGGTACATGTTCGGCAGGGGATGACGTGCCCGGTCCTGCGTCATGATTGAATCGCCGCCGGTGCCATGGCTGCGGAACGGCGGCGAGATATGGGACACCGGTAGTGTAATATCTTTTCCCGCCATCCCTTCGGCCGGAGAAGCGTTTAATTCTTTACATATCAGATACTTGACGAATAATGGCTGACCCGGCCGACCGCCGACGCAAGACGCATGGTCTCACCGATTGCCGTGCACCGTTTCGCCCCGCGCACACATGCCGACAAACTTCGTGATCCGCGCGGCACGGGTCTCGGGCTTCTTCGCTTCATGGATGCGATACAATATGGCGTAGCGGTTCGCACCGGTCAGCGTGCCGAAAAAAGACCTGGCACCGGGTTCCGCATCCAGCGCTGCGGCGAGATCATCCGGCACCTCGATCGTGCTTTGCGGCGCATAGGCCGCGTCCCAGCGACCGTCCGCTTTGGCCGCCTCGATTTCCACTTGTCCCGCCGGTGCGATCCGGCCCGCAGCGATCAGCTCGATCGCGCGGATGCGGTTCTTCTCCGACCATTTGCTCCGCGGCTTGCGCGGGGTGAAGCGGATCAGCCACCAGTCGGCGTCGAAAGGGTTGAGCTGGCCATCGATCCAGCCATGGACCAGCGCACCGTCGATCGCTTGCGCCTTGCTCACTGAGGGGGCGCCAGCGCTGGCCTTGGCCAGTTTGAGCCACACGCCCTTCGACGTGCGCGGCTGTCTGCCGAGCCAGGCTTCCCATGCCTTGGCATCGGCAAAAGCCAGGATCGGCAGGCCGGCGCGCTCGATCTCCATTCAGGCCGCCCGCTTCTCCAGCGCATGGGCCGCTTCGGCCATCAGCGTCGCGATGATCTCGGCCACCGGTTCTTCCTTCGTGACCATACCGACCGACTGGCCGGCCATCATCGAGCCATTCTCGACATCGCCGTCGATCACCGCGCGGCGCAGCGCGCCGGCCCAATAATGTTCGATCTGCAATTGCGCCTCGCCCATCGCGACGCTGCCCTCATCGAGCAATTGCGCGACCTCACGCTGTTTGGCGGTGAACAACTCGCTCGACGCGTTTTTCAGCGCGCGCACCGGAATGACCGGCAAGCGCGGGTCGATCTGCACACTGGCAACCGCATCGCGTGCCGAGGCGCGAATGAAGGCCTTTTTGAAATTGGTGTGCGCGATGCTTTCGGTCGCGCACACGAAGCGCGTGCCGAGTTGCACACCGGCCGCACCCATGTCGAGATAAGCGGCGATCGCTTCGCCCCGGCCGATCCCGCCGGCAACGAACACCGGCACCTGCTCGGCGACTTCGGGTAGGATTTCCTGCGCCAGCACGCTGGTCGAGACCGGGCCGATATGTCCGCCCGCTTCCATGCCCTCGACCACCAGCGCATCGACGCCGGAACGGATCAGCTTCTTGGCCAGGCTGAGCGCGGGCGCGAAACAGATCAGCTTCGCGCCATTAGCCTTGATCGCATCGATGCTGCCGGTCGGCGGCAGGCCACCCGCCAGCACGACATGGCTGACGCCGTGCTTGTTGCAGACCTCGATCAGGTCGAACAGGCCGGGATGCATGGTGATCAGGTTCACGCCGAACGGCCTGGTCGTGAGCGTCTTGGTGCCGGCGATCTCTGCATCGAGCAATTCTGGGGTCATCGCACCGCACGCGATCAGGCCGAAGCCGCCGGCGTTGGACATGGCCGAGACGAGATTGCGCTCGCTGACCCAGGACATGGCGCCGCACAGGATCGCGACCTCGCTGCCCAGGAAGGCGGCGCCCCGCGCCATGCGCCGCTGCAGGCGCTCGGCGCCGATCGAAGTTATCTGATTCATGGCGGGGGCTTAGGGTCCGTCGCCAATTATCGCAACTCGGGGCGATGATCGGGATGAAGCAATGCCTAGCGTCTTGTTCGTTCGATCCTGAGGCCGTGCCGGAAAAGACCCGCGCACAGCCGATAGTCTGTTCTTTCGTGACGGCATATTCGGTTGTGGGTGGAAAGCGATCATTTGGAGCGATAGTATGCAGCCATGGATGACCGACATCTGAAGACAACCGCATTTGAACCAATGGATGACGGTTATGTCTATTACGAGAGCGCGTGGGCCAAAGGTATCCGGGTCACCGCCGATGAGCGCGAGCTATACCTGTCCGGCGCACATATCGACTGGCTGCGGATGATCGTCGGTCGAGACAAATCGGAGCCCCGGCGACCTTATTGGCGGGGCGTGAAACGAATGGCACTCGCGACGTTGCTAGGGTTTGATCCTGACGAAGGACGAACCTTTGTTGGCAATTGACGGCCATTTAAACGTCCGTACTGGGTCGGAAACCGACGTTCAAAGATGCGGCAAGCGCGCGACCATCACACCCTGAAAAAAATCAGGCCGCGTCCTCGGCATCCAGCCCGTATGCCGTGTGCAACACACGCACCGCGAGTTCGGTATAATCCTCCTCGATCAGTACGCTGACCTTGATCTCAGAGGTGGCGATCGCCTGGATATTGATACCGCGCTCACCCAGCGTGGTGAACATCAGCGAAGCGACGCCAGCATGGCTGCGCATGCCGACACCGACGACCGAGATTTTGGCGACGCGCGTGTCGTGGAACAGTTCGACATAACCGATATCGCCCTGCGCCTTGCCCAGCACGTCGAGCGACTTGGCGAGATCGGCGGCGGGCACGGTGAAGGTCACATCGGTCGACCCGGTGGTGTGCGCGACGTTCTGCACGATCATGTCGACATTGATATTGGCCTCGGCGAGCGGCGCGAAGATCGACGCGACCGAGCCGGGCCGGTCGGGCACCGCGGTCAGCGTGATCTTCGCTTCGTTCTTGTCGTGCGCGATGCCGGTGATCAGTTGCCGTTCCATGTCGCCCAATTCCTCTTCACTGACGATCAGCGTGCCGGGTTCGGCACTGCCCAAAGGCGCATCTTCATCGACGAACGACGACAGGACCTGCACCCGCACATTTTCCTTCATCGCCAGACCGACCGAGCGCGTCTGCAGCACTTTCGCACCGACGCTCGCCAGTTCCAGCATTTCCTCGTACGTCACGCGCTTCAGTTTCCGCGCGCGTGGCACGATCCGTGGATCCGTCGTGTAGACGCCGTCGACATCGGTATAGATGTCGCAGCGATCCGCGCCCATCGCCGCCGCCATCGCCACCGCCGACGTATCCGATCCGCCTCGGCCGAGCGTGGTCACCCGCTCGCCCGCCGCGACGCCCTGAAAACCCGGGATCACCGCGACTTCACCGCGCGCGAGCGATTCGTTGAGCCGCCCCGTCTCGATCTCGCCGATACGCGCCGAGGCATGGCCGTCCGAAGTGCGGATCGGCAATTGCCAGCCGAGCCAGCTGCGCGCCGGCACGCCGATCGCCTGCAGCGCGATCGCCAGCAGCCCGCTGGTCACCTGTTCGCCCGACGAGACCACCACGTCATATTCGTGTGGATCGTAGAGCGACGATGCTTCGCGGCAAAAATTGACCAGCCGGTCGGTCTCGCCGGCCATCGCCGAAACGACCACAGCGACCTGATTGCCCGCCTCCACTTCGCGCTTGATGCGCGCGGCGACAGTGCGGATGCGCTCGATCCCGGCCATCGACGTGCCGCCAAATTTCATCACGATACGGGCCATTGAGGTCGGAAGTCCTTGGGCTGCGGAGGGGCTGCTGATAGAAACCGGTCATGGCAAACGCAAGCACACCTGTAACGACCATCGATCCGGCCGAGGCCGCGCATTTCGGCGCGATGGCGGCCGATTGGTGGGATCCGCACGGATCGTCGGGAATGCTCCACCGTCTCAATCCGGTTCGGCTGGTCTATCTCCGGTCGCAAATGGACCGGCATTGGCAGCTCGACGAGACGAGCTTTAAGCCGATGGCGGGCAGGACCGCGCTTGATGTCGGCTGTGGCGCCGGCCTGTTGTGCGAGCCGCTCGCCCGGCTCGGCGCCGCGGTGACCGGCATCGATGCCGCACCCGAAAATGTCGCCGCCGCGCGCGTGCACGCCAGCCAATCCGGCCTGACGATCGATTACCGGGCTGGTGGCGTCGAAGGGTTGGGTGGGGAGACGTTCGACCTGGTCACCTCGCTGGAAGTGATCGAACATGTCAGCGACCCGGCCGGATTCATTGCCGGGCTGGCCGGCGCACTCGCCGAGGGCGGGTTGCTGATCCTGTCGACGCCCAACCGCACCGCACTGTCACGGCTCGCCATGATCACACTCGCCGAAGGAACCGGACGGATTCCGCGCGGGACGCATGACTGGAACAAGTTCCTGACGCCAGCAGAGCTGATCGCATTGATCGAGGCGGCCGGGTTGAGCGTAGTCGATACGCGAGGCTTGAGCTTTTCCGCCGCGAAGGGCTTCGTGCTGAGCGACGATGTGAAGCTGGATTATTTCGTGACGGCAGTGCGGGCTTAGATCAGCCGATTTCCAATCTCAGATGATCTGGCGCCAGCGAACGCAGAAAATCCGCAGCATCGAATATCTCGCCCGGCGCAAAGACGCCCGACTCGCTGCCGAGATTATCGACCGCGCCCGCCAGGATCCGCTGCACGGCCTCAACCACCAGCGGCGCGGTAAACGCATAGATATCCCGGCCCTGTGCACTGGCCCGACGCTCCACCAGGCCCTTCCGGACGATCACCTCGATCAGGAAAGTCTGCGACGAACGCCCCATATCGTCGGCCGGGCTGGGCGGCGGCGTCGAGGGATCGCGCAAGTCCCGCAACGGCGCGAGATTGAGATAGGTATGAAGGCTGTCGGTGCGCAGGTGACGCGAAATCAGGATTGTTTCGGTCATCGGCATTGCCACGGCGTCCTGCACGCCGAACGGATCGGCGAAGCTCCATGACACTTGCGGCGCCGGATCGGCCAATGGCGTCAGCTTCTCATCGGCGATAACCAGGCGGCGGGCGGTGTTGCGCTGACCGGTCAGTCGCGTCCCCGGTGTCGGTTGCCAGCTGTCCAGCGCAATACCGATGCGGATCTCGTCCGCCGACGTCCAGTCGCCCATCGCGGCCGTGGCCAGAAGATCACCAAGGCCGCCATAGAAACCCATTGCCGGGACCATGATGATAGCAGCCGCCCGAGCTGGTGCGGCAAATCGTTCGAATGTCGCCAGGGCGCTCGACTGTTCGGGCGTGACATCGAGATAATGGATGCGCGCGCGCACTGCGGCGGCGGCGAGCGCATCCGCCGTATCGAGAAACGGCCCCGCGCAGTTGATCACCGCCACCGCACCGATCAGCGCCCGATCAAGCGATGCCGCCTCCTCGACCGTGGCGACCCGCGCTTCGACCGCCTGGCCGGGCAAGCCTAGAGAAACCAGTCGGGCCGCATGGCGACCAATGGCGATCGGGACAAACCCACGGCGCTGAAGCTCTGCGACCACGAACCGCCCGGTGTGTCCCGAAGCGCCGTAAACGGCAATCGACTGACCCATTTTAGCTGATTCCGGATCTTGCATTGTTGATCTCCCGCGGCGCTACAGACCTGTATGTTTCTCACAACTACGAACAGGTCTGTAGCGTGTCAAGAGTTTTGCTGATATAAGGGGAATCAGGAGATCGACCGATGCGACACAAGAACGACGCCAGGCCCGATGACGGGCTGCCCCAAGGCGCGACCGATGTACGGGAGCGCGTTCTCGAAACGGCATCGGCGCTGTTCTATCGCCGCGGCGTTCGCGCCGTTGGCGTGGACCTGGTGGTCGAGGAAGCCGGCGTGGCGAAAACCAGCCTGTATCGCCACTTCCGGACCAAGGACGACCTGATCGCCGCGTTCCTTGCTCGCGAGGACGAGGATTTCTGGGCGTGCTGGGACCGGGCGGCACAAGGTCATGAGACGGATGCCGGCGCAGAACTGGAGGCACAGCTGGACTGGATCGCGGCGCGCGTCAGCCGCCCGGATTATCGTGGCTGCCCGCAGATCAACGTCGCCGCCGAATTTCCCGACGCCGACCATCCCGCGCGTGCGGTGGCGACACAGCACAAGAACGAGCTTCGCGGGCGCCTGAAAGGCATCGCCGACCGGCTCGAGGTGCGCCGCCCCGATGAACTGGCGATGCAATTGTCGCTGCTGATCAACGGCGCGTTCGTGAGTTCGCAGATGTTTTCGGCGGGTGAAGCTGGGCCGTTGTTGCTAACGACGGCCCGTGCCTTGATTGCCGCGCAAAATTGATCCTCCCCGGCACGGTGAGGATTTTTAGGCCATCACATTCCGGCCCCGCGTTACCGTCGTGCTATGCCCGACCGCGCCGCCTGCCGATTTCGTCTTGACCGGATCGACCATCACCCAGTCGTTGCTGACTCGCTCTGGGGTCAGGGTCATCGCCATATAACCGCGCCGCGACGTGTCGCACCATTTCAGTTCGCGATTGGCCTTGATCAGTCCCGCTGCGACGATCTTCGGATCGGCCGTCAGCGCGGATTCATAACCGCCCGAGGTGACCGAATGCCCAGCGAATTCGACGCCTGCGGGCTTGCCGTCCTGCGCCAGATCGAACGCCCAGGCATTGTGGCTGTCGCCCGAAATGACCACCAAATTCGCGCCCGAGCCTTGCGCGCCCTTCAGGAAACGCGCCCGCGCCATGGGATAACCGCCCCAATTGTCGAGGTTGGACGGAAGCCCCGCCTTTGCCGCCGCCAGTCCTTCATTGATATAACCACGCACATAAGACGGCGCATCGGGCGAGAGCCAGTCGAGTGCATTGGACGGCGTCATCGTTTCGCCCATGATCGTGCCGAAGCCGACCACTTGCCATTTTTGTCCTGCCTTGACCGACTGACGCAGGGCATGATCGAGCCAATATTCCTGTTGCGTGCCCATCATCGTGGCGCCCGGATCCATCCACGCGCCATTGCGGAAATCGACCAGTGCCCGAGCCGGATCGGGGCCCTTCAGCAACGGCTCGAGATCGGGCTGTTTGGTGCGCCCGAGCAGCCGCGTCTCGGTGCGGAACAGGGTCGCCAGCGTGCCGATATCATAGGCCTTCCACGGCTCGTCGGAGACCGGCATCCATTCACGGTAAGCCTGAATCGACGCGGCGCGGCGGTCGTTCCAGTCACCTTCGTCGGGCTGATGGTTCTGCGCCCCGCCCTCCCAGCTGTCATTGGCGGATTCGTGATCGTCCCATTGCACGATCATCGGATGCTTCGCGTGCAGCGCCTGCAGGTCCGGATCGGCGCGATAGCTGCCATAACGTAAGCGATAGTCGACGAGATGAAGCAATTCGCTCGCCGGCTCGGGCAAGCGGTTGCCGATCGTCTCCTTGAGCGACGGATAGGCACCGGGTTTATATTCGTAGAAATAATCGCCGAGATGGATGACGAGATCGAGATCGTCGCGCGCCACGGCATGGGCATAAGCATTGAAATAGCCGAACGCCAGGTTCGAGCAGGAGAAGATCGCGGTGCGGAAGCGGGCGGCCTTGCCTTCGGGCAGAGTCTTGGTGCGCCCGACCGGCGACATGCTGCCATCGGGCGCGACGAAGCGATAATGATAGACCGTGCCGGGTTGCAATCCGGCGACGGTGATCTTGGCGGTATGGTCACGCCATGGGCCAGTGATCTGCACCCCGCCGCTGACGATTTTCGCGAAATCCGCCGTGGCCGACACCTCGGCCTTCAACTCGACCGCGCCGCCATCGGCGGGCACATAGCGCGTCCAGAGCAGCATCGAATCATTGGCCGGCTCGCCGCTCGCCACCGAATGGGTGAAGCCGCGTCCGCCGGCAATCGTCACTGTCTGCGCGAAGCCGGGAATGGCATAGGCGCCGAGCCCCAGCGCGCCGGTCAGGATCAATGAACGGCGGTCGATCGTGAATTCCATGGCAGCCCTCTTCGCGTTTCCGGCGTCTGATGCGCCGCGGATATGGCGGGTTCGTGACAGTCTCGTCCGTGACAGTTCCACCCGCGCTGGCTAAGGCTGCGCCAATCCGCCGCGAAACGCCAATCTTCTGCGAAACGAACCTGCCATGCGCCCACACTCCAATTCCGTGCGCATCTGGCTTGCGGCGATGGCTCTGGTGTTCGTCATGCTGGCGCTCGCCCGGCCGCTCGATCATGATGAGAGCCAATATGTCGCCGCAGCGGTGCTGACCGCGCATGGTTATCTGCCCTATCGCGACTTTGCTTATCTGCAGGTCCCGCTCCAGCCGATCCTGTTTGCGCCACTGGCCTGGGCGTTCGGCGACTGGGCCTGGCCGGGCTTGCGCCTGGTCAATGCATTGCTTGGCGCGGCGGCGGTCGCTTTCGTCTATCGCGCGGCACGCGACGGCGGCGCGGAACCCTGCCCCGCGCTGCTAGGCGCGGGTCTGTTCGCCTGTACCGATATCTTGCTGTTCAGCATCGGCACCGCGCGTAACGACGCGCTGCCCGTCGCGCTGCTCGCCGCCGCCTTGCCGCTGGTGATCCGCGCTGCGAACGATCGCGGCACGCGCTGGACGGCATTGCTCGCGGGCCTGTTGCTGGCTGGTGCGGGCGCGGCGAAGATCTCCTATGCGCTGCCGGCGGTCGCCTACGGCCTTTATGCGTTGCTCGATCGTGGTCACCGACCTTTATGGGTCGCGCTGGGCGCATTGCCGGTCGCGCTGTTCGTCGCGATCAGTACGACCTGGAATCCTCACGGCTTCTGGTTCGGCGTGTTCGCATTCCCGGCGCTCGCGCCGGGCGAATATTATCGGACAATCGATCGGCCGTGGAAGATGTCGTGGCTCGCCAAGCCGATCGACACGCTGAAATTCCTCGCTCTTGGGCCGGCGCTGATCGGGTTGCTGCTCACCAGCCGGGTGCGCTGGCGCGCGCGCTCGGGCCGGGCGATCGACTGGATGCTGTGGGCGGGAATCATCGCCGCGCTGGCGCCTTTCCCGACCTGGCGGCAATATCTGCTGCCGATCCTGCCGCCCCTGTTCGTGCGCCTGGCGATCGGCTGGCAGGCGAGCCCGCCGGGGCGGCGCACCCGGATCGCACTGGTCGTCTTCGTCTGTGCCGGTCTTGCGCCGTCGGTCGAGGCGCTCGTCCGCGCCATTCCCGGCGTGCCGATGGTCGAGGCGATGCGGCAGGGCGCCGCGATCCGCTCGGCGCTGGATGCGGGTGGCGTCAACGGTCCGGTCGCGACCCTGTCGCCGCAATTCCTGCCCGCGACCGGACGGCTGCCCGATCCGCGTTTCGCCACCGGGCCGTTCTATTTCCGCAGCCACAAGCTGCTTAACGCCAATGCCGAAGCGGTCGACCGCGTCATCGCGCGCGACACGCTGGGCATTCATTTCGCGGGGCATTTCCCCCAATCACCAGCTGCGATCCTGGTCGGCGGCGAAGGCAATTGGACCAGCGGCGACCCCGCGCTGGACGAGGTTCTGGAAGACTGGGCAAAGCGTAATGGCTGGCGGCCGGTGCCGGTCGCCGGCGGCCGCTTCCGGCTTTACGTCAGGCCGCTTTAAGCACCTGTCCGACGCGCTTGGCGGCAACCAGCCCGGCATAATAGGCCATCAATTCCTCGGTATGCTCGCGGTCGCTGCGCACCTTGCCGGCCGCGATCACCGCCGCACGGCGCAACAGCGTCCGATCGCGCATGTAGAGCCGCTCGACCGCCGCGGCACACGCCGCCGCATCGCGCGCGGTATAAAGCTCCGAGGCATGGGGATCGGCAATCTCCGCGCAGCCGCCGGTATCGGGTGCGATCAGCGGCAGGCCCGCGGCCATCGCCTCCGACGCGACCAGGCCGAACGGCTCGGCTTCCGACCCATGGATCAGCGCATCGCAGCTGGCCATCACGCGCGCGAGCCGTTCGCGGTCATAAACCGGGCGAAACATGCGGATATGGGGTGAGCCGGCGATGGTCTTCTCGATTCTGCGGCTGGCGACACCGGTGCCGAGCAGGATCATGCCGACCGGAATAGTCGATCCTGCACGCGCGACCGCATCGGCGACCAATTGCCAGCGCTTTTCCGGATGATGCCGGCCAAGTCCGAGCAGCAGCAGCCCCTCGGGCGGCAGGTCGCACTGGGCGAGCAGCGAAGCGCGCAGTTTCTCGTCGCGAAACTCGGGCGAGAAATGCCCGCGCTCGATTCCCAGCGGCATCGCGGCGTCGATCCTGACGCCGCGTGCCTTCAACCGCTTTTCCAGCGCCGGGCCGTTGGTCACCACCGCATCGTAATTATCGAGGAAGCGGCTCATGTAACGGCTGTACCAGGCAAAGGCGCGCTCGATCCGGTCGTGCGGCGCAAGCCCCTCGAACCAGCGCAGCGCATAAGCCGCAACATTGTCGTTGTGCATGAAGAACACTTTGGCGGCGTCATGCCCGGGCTGAGGCTGCCACTGACCGACGATCCACGCCGGCCGCCACGGCGACGACGCCTCGACCAGGTCCGGCTTCAGTTCGTCGAGCAGCCGGGTGATCGGATCGGCATCCCAGAACAGGCCGTAATTGCTGTCGAACGGCAGGCGCGACGCCTTGACGTAAATGATCTTGCCGCCGCCCGGACGTTCCTCGACCAGATTCTCGCGCCCCGCAGCGATGACGATCAGTTCGTGACCGAGATCGGCCATGATTCCCATCTTGCGGTCGATATAGGTGCGCACACCGCCACCGGTCGGCGAGTAGAATTCATTCACGTCGACGATGCGCATGCGGGTCAATCGCCCTTCATCGGCGCGAAACCGCCAAGGCCGCGCAGATATTGCGCGCGGATCTCGGTCGTGACCACGCCATTGGGCACGTTGATCACCGCCTGGGGCAGTTTGGGGCGTGACCGGCCGAGCTTCTGATTGCTCGGGAAGCCGGCACCGTCCGACCAGAAGTCGAACTTGTTCTTGCCGTCGCGATTGTGCGTGAAGAGCAGCGCGTATCGTCCCGCGCGCGGTGCCCGGATGCATACCGAGACAGCACCGTTTTGCGGCGTCGCCACGCGCACGCGGCGGAAGAACTTTCCTTGCCTGATCAGGTCGCGATCGTCCTTGAGGAAGTCCTCCTCGGTCGCCGGATAGAGTTCGAGCTTGAGCTCGCCGATGCGGTCCTTCAACCCGGTGATATTGGCGCGAATCGCCGGGCCGCCGCCGCCGATACAGGCCGCGGCGTCGCTGCCGATCACACCCGCGCGCGCCGATGCATCGATCGCGGGAACGGCCATCGTCACCAGACCGATCCCGGCCAGCGCGATCGCCACAACAGATTTCATCTCTTCTTCCTCACCAGGCCATGCAGTCCGAACGACGCGATCAGGACCACATGGATCAGCAAGGTTAACGCTGCGCTGAACGCGACCAGTTCGGACAAGGCCTGATCCTGCCCGATAAACAGGATCGCGACATTGGCGAAAAGAAGGTCTTTGTTGGGCACCAGCGGCAGGCGCGAGACGAGCAAGCGCGCAGCGGCCAGGAACAGCCACATCCACACCGACACCGTCGGCAACGCGAAATGCCAGGCAAGCGCAATTAGCACCGAGCCGGCAGTCAGCCTGAGGCAATGGACCATGAACACCCACCACAGGGTCCGGCGCTCGAGCGAAAAGACCTTTTTCGAAAAGACCAGGAAGGGCAATGAGATCGCGAAGACCACGGCCGCCGATCCGCCGAGCGTCTGCAGCTGCGCCTCGGTCAGCAGATTGATGCCGAGCGGAAGGGCAAGCGCGATCATCAGCAGTGTGATGCCGTTGCCGGCGATCGCCGACAGGATCGTCACGTCCTTCACCGCACCGAATGGGGCGGCGATCATCCGCGCGCGCTGCCGCGCCCAGGTATAAAAATAGGCGTCGCCCGAATAGCCGATCACGACTTCGTTCGCGATCCGTTTCTTGAGCAGCGCGGCATAGCCTTCACCGATCGGAATGCCCCAAAGCTTGCGGAAGATGATCAGATCGCCGGTCGGCGGCGACATGTAAAGCATGCCGAAGAACAGATAGAATAACGGGCTTGCCGGCACCATGCGGCTCAGCCCGGCGAGCCCCGACCCGAACAATTCGCGGCCCAGCCCGACCACCATCGCAACCGTCAGGATCGCGCCGATGATCGTCGGCCAGCGGCTCTTGATCGTCTTGAGCGGCTCGAGCCCGGCCAGATCGGGGGCGAGCGGCAACGAAGCCTCGGCCATGCTCGTGCTCATCGAAGCTCCGCGTGTTGAATTCGCCATCAGGGAAACGTCCGCCTTTGCCGCACAGTTCCCAGACGTTGCGGTGCGCACTTAGCCGTAAGTTTGCCGCGCTGCAACATTGTGTGCGACGGGGCGAATTCAAGACGGGGCCAAATCAAGGCGCGGCGAGACGAGATCCGTCGAGTTCCGAATTCCTTTGACGCCCGCCAGGGTCTCGGGGATTTGTCGCACCCGATGTCCGCCGCTCCACCCCCCAACGCCCGGCATATCCTGACCTATGCCCAATCCTGGCGCGGCGGTGGAGTCGAACGCGTGCAGCTGCGGCTGGCGCGCGGCTGGATCGCGGCGGGCCGGCGCGTCACGCTGGCGATCGGCGACCCGAGCGGGCCGCTCGCCACCGAATTGCCCGATGGCGTGGCGGTGATCGCGACCGGATCGGCCGATTATCGCCAGTTGCTGGGCGCCATGCCCGCTCTGGTCGATCGGACGAAGCCGGACCTGATCTTCTGTCCCGGCAATCATTATACCAGCATCGCCGCCTGGATCCGGGTGCGGCGCGGTGGCGCCTGCCCGCCGATCGTCGCCAAGGTATCGAATGCGCTGGTCCGGCCCGACCAGTCCTTTCTGGTCGCTGAAGGCTATCGCCGATGGCTGCGGCTGCATCCGCGGTTCATCACCCATGTCGTGGCGATGACGCCGGCGATGGCGACCGAAGCGGCGGCCGCGATGGCGATGCCGGCCGAGCGGATCAGCATCATCGCCAATCCGCCGGCGCGGGCGATCGTCGGGGCGGCCCTGCCCGACCTGCCGCAAGGACGTTTCATCCTTGGGGTCGGCCGTCTCGTGCCGCAGAAGCGCTGGGACCGGCTGATCGACGCGCTTGCCCGGCTGGCAGATCCGGCGATCAATCTCGTCATCCTTGGCGAAGGCGAAGAGCGTGCGGCGCTGGAAGCGCAGATCGCGTCGCTCGGCCTGGGCGATCGAGTGCGGCTGCCCGGCCATGCCGCGGACCCGCTGCCGGTGATCGGGCGCGCCGCACTGGTCGCGCTGGTGTCCGATTTCGAAGGTGTGCCTGGCGTGCTGCGCGAGGCGCTGGCGCTGGGCACGCCGGTCGTAGCGACCGAATCGAGCGTCGCGGTGCGCGAGATCGTCACCGGGCCGGCTCTCGGCACAATCATCCCGGCGGACGATGCGGCGGCACTGGTCGGGGCGCTCGATCATTGGCTCGTTCCCGGCCGGATCCGTCCCGCGCCGGTGCCGCAGCCTGGTGAAAATGCGAGTGACGCGTATCTCGCGCTATTCGACAGGCTGGTCGAACGGGCTGTTTTCAGGCCGTCGACTTGACCCGATCGGGATGCGCCGCCGCGATCTCGGGCACGGCCGCCGCCGCCGCGTCCGCCGCGACCAGTTTCGGATAGGCCGCCAGATCCATCTCCAGCCGTCGCGCATTGTACATTTGCGGCACCAGGCAGACATCGGCGAGATTCGGGGCATCACCGCCGAGGAACGGCCCGTCGCCAGCCGTCATTTCTAGCGCGCCAAAGCCCTCGTTAACCCAGTGCCGATACCAGTCATCACGCGCTGCCTGGTCAGCGCCAAACTGGCTCTGCAGCCGCTTCAACACGCGCAGATTGTCGATCGGGTGGATATCCGCCGCGATGATCAGCGCCTGGGCCAGCACGCGTGACCGCGCCAGCGCGTCATGCGGCACCATCGGCGGGTCGGGGTATTTCGCATCGAGATAGTCGATGATCGCCAGGCTCTGCGTGAGCATCGCACCATCGATCTCAAGCGTCGGCACGAACCCTTGTGGATTGCGCGCCAGATTGTCGGGCGCGCGGTGCAATCCTTCGAGCAGCGCGATGTCATGACGCTCATAGGCGATATGCTTCAGATTGAGCGCGATGCGCACCCGATACGACGCCGAGGAGCGCCAATAGTCATGCAACCGGATCATGTTGCCGCCGCCTCTGCATCCTCCGCGTCGGAGCGTTCCGAACTGCGTTCGAGCGCCACCTTGATCATCGCGGTCATCGGGTCGGCCAGCGCCAGTCCCATCACGCCGAACAGCGCGCTCGCCAGGATCTGCGCACCCAGGGTCAGTGCCGGCGGCAGATCGACGGTGCGTTTGGCAACCATCGGAATGACGACATACCCGTCAAAGGTCTGCACCGCGAAATAGGTGAAGATCGCCCACAACCCGGTGTCCACACCCGCGCTGAAACCGACCGCGACCATCAGCACGCCGCTGACGAACGCGCCGATATTGGGGATGAAGGCTAGGATGCCGGTGATGATGCCGAGCAGCAGCGCCATCGGCACGCCGCCGATCGCGAGCACGATCCAGGTCAGCACGCCCTCGAACGCCATGCCCGCAAGCCGCCCGGCAAGCAGGCGGCGCATCGTCACGCCCATGCGCTGCAAAGTGATGGCGAATTCGCGCCGGTTGTCCATCGGGATCATCCACTGCACGCCGCGTTCATAGACCCTTGGGTCCATCGCCAGGAACAGGCCGATGATCAGCACCATGAACAGGCTGGTCAACGCGCCCGCCGCGGTCCCGACGAAAGAGGTGAGCCGGCCGACCGAGCCCATCGCTTGTTGCAATATGCTGTTGAGATCGGATCGGCCGGGCATGATGCCCATTTGCGACAGCCAGGCGGTGGCGCGATTAAACTGTTCGACCAAGGTCGATTGCAACTGGGTGACCTGCTGCACGACCTGCACGCCGGTCATATAGAATGTGCCGGCCAGGAAGGTGACGACCAGGATCACGACGATCAGCAATCGCCAGCCGCGCCCGATCTTGAGAATCCGGCCAAGCAGCCGCACGCCCCCATCGAGCATCGCCGCGAAGACCAGTCCGGCGAAGATGATCAGCAAGGGCTGAATCAGCAGCACAACCAGCGCCATCCCCGCGGCGAGGCCGAGCCACACGCTGGCGCGCTTGAATTCGGCACGAACCAGCGGGTCGCGAACCTCGTGCGGGCTTGCCCCCTGGACGAGGTCGACGCCGTCGTCGTTCATTTCGTTTCTTCCCGCGGGTGCAGCGAAGTGCCCGCCCGACCGGATCGCAACGAGCCCCACCAGGTCAGGGGGTTGAGGGTTGCCGAGCCATCGGGCGAGAAGGTGATGAATTCGGCGCGCCCACCAACATATTCCCACGGCACCGGGCCACCCAGGCCGAGGTCGCTGAGCGAGAAACGGCTGTCCGAACTGCGGTCGCGATTGTCGCCCATCAGGAAGACATGCTTGGCGGGAATCGTCACCGGTCCGTAATTGTCGCCCTGGCTGTCGGGCTGCAGATCGACCGTCTCATAGCTGCGGCCATTGGGCAGCGTTTCGGTAACCAGCGGCAGGCGGCAATGCTGCTTGCCGTCGGCGCCGGTCAGGCGGCCGCCGTCATATTGCATTGCTTCACAGGTCTCGTGGCCGTCCTGCATCATCACGCCACCATAATCGGGGATGTCGATGAAATGCACCGGTCCGCGCTTTACCGCGACGCCGTTGAGGAACACCACGCCACCGCGCACTTGCAGCCGGTCGCCGGGCAGGCCGATGACGCGCTTGATGTAGTCGGTCTTGGTGCCCGGCGGCGTGACGATCACCACATCACCGCGCTCCGGGAGCTGGCCGAACAACCGCCCATGAAAGAAGGGCAGCAAATGGAAGGTCGGCGAGACGAACGACCAGCCATAGGGATATTTGGTCACCACCAGCCGATCACCGACGAGCAGGCCCGGCAGCATCGATTCGGACGGGATATAAAAGGGCTTGGCGATGAAGCTGTGGAAGCCGAGCACGGCAAGCACGAGCCAGACGATGCCCTTGATCTCTTCCCACCAATTGGTGCGCGGCTTGGGTTTCGGCGCGGCCTCCGCAGCCACCGGTTCATTTGCGTCCAACGCCAACTCCTCGGCCGCCATACTCGTCCTTGCCATTACGCGTCGTTAAGGGGGATGGCCTCAATGATCACAAAGGCCTGCGCCCAGGGATGATCGTCGGTCATCGTCAAATGTACTCTCGCGACGTGGCCCGCAGGGGTTAACGCGTCAAGCCTCGCCTTCGCTCCGCCGGTCAGCGCCAGCGTTGGCGCGCCCGACCGGGCATTGACCACGCCGATGTCCTTCATGAACACGCCGGCCTTGAATCCGGTGCCGACCGCCTTGGAATAGGCTTCCTTGGCGGCGAAGCGCTTGGCCAGCGTGCCCGCCTTGGTGAACGGACGCCGTGCCGCCTTGGCCCGCTCTACTTCGGTAAAGACGCGTTGTTCGAACCGCTCGCCGAACCGGTCGAGCGACGCCTGGATGCGCTCGATGCTGCACAGATCGGAGCCGAGGCCGATGATCATCTAAATCCTCCCCCGCAGGGGGGAGGGGGACCATGAGCCGAAGGCGAATGGTGGAGGGGCCGCGAGCGAAGCGAGCGTCCCGCGCTCACCCCCCCCACCACCCGCTGAAGAAGCGGGCGGTCCCCCTCCCTCTGCTCGGGGGAGGATTTAAGACCCCCCCTCATCGCGCCGCGTCCATTGCCGCACGCATGCGGCGTACCGCCTCGCCCAGGCCGACGAACATCGCTTCGCCGACCAGAAAATGCCCGATGTTCAGCTCGCGTATCTGCGGAATCGCCGCCACGGGCGCGACATTGTCATAGGTCAAGCCGTGACCGGCATGGACTTCGATCCCGTTCTTCGCCGCCAGCGCCGCCGCATCGGCCAGGCGGCGCAACTCTTCGCTCTGCGCTTCGCCTTCCAGCTCGGCATAACGGCCGGTGTGCAATTCGACGACCGGCGCGCCGAGCCGGAGCGCCGCCTCGATCTGGCGCGCATCGGGTTCGACGAACAGGCTGACGCGGATGTTGGCGCCCTTCAGGCTGGTCACCAGCGGGGCAAGATGGTTGTGCTGGCCTGCCGCGTCGAGCCCGCCCTCGGTGGTGCGCTCCTCGCGCTTTTCCGGTACGATGCACGCCGCGTGCGGACGATGGCGCAGCGCGATCGCCAGCATCTCGTCGGTCGCCGCCATTTCCAGATTGAGTGGGATGGTCAACTGCTCGGCAAGCCGCGCGATATCATCGTCGGTGATGTGGCGGCGGTCTTCGCGCAAATGCGCGGTGATCCCGTCCGCCCCGGCCTCCGCAGCGAGCAGCGCGGCGCGCACCGGATCGGGATACCCCGCGCCGCGCGCGTTCCTGACCGTCGCGACATGGTCGATATTGACCCCGAGACGAAGGTCCCGATCGTCCTGAGCCTGTCGAAGGATCACGCTGCGCGGCTGCCCGGCTTGATCGCGGGGATCGCCGCCAGATCGGGCGGCAATTTGTCCGCGTCATAGGTCGGCACGTCGAGCCGGATCAGCGGAAAGAACGGCACGCCAAGATCGGCGGCACCGTTCGACCGGTCGACCAACGCCGCGGCAGCCACCGTTTCGCCGCCGGCGCGGTCGATCGCGGCGATCGCCTCACGCGACGACAGGCCGGTGGTCACTACATCCTCCATCATCAGCACGCGTGTGCCCGGCGCGAGGCGAAAACCACGGCGCAGTTCGAAAATACCGTCGGGCCGTTCGAGGAACATCGCCTCGACGCCCAGCGCGCGCGCCATTTCGTGCCCGGCGATCACCCCGCCCATCGCCGGCGATACCACCGCCTGAACCGATTCGCGAAGTTCGTCAGGGAGTTGCGCGGCGAGCGCTTCGGCCAGCCTCGCGCCCCGCGCCGGATCCATCAGAACCCGCGCGCATTGCAGGTAGCGCGAGGAACGCAGCCCCGACGACAAAATAAAATGTCCCTCGAGCAGCGCCTCGGCAGCGCGGAATTCGGCGAGAACCTGATCTTCGGTCATGGCTGATGCCCTTTCGTCGGGGCTCAAATAGGGGGGAGGACACCCCAAGCGCAACGCTATGGTCAAAAAAGCCTCTCGCAAGCTTGAGACACGCGAGTGTCGCGCGTATAGGCCCGTCACAAACGGGCGTATTCCCGCCCAGCGTCACCTTTCAAACAGGGGGTGGCGTGTTCGCCCGACCAAGGTTTTTGGGGATGACGACACTGATGCGTATGACGGGGTTGAAATCGATCGTACTAGCGGCAGGCTTGCTGCTGGCAGGGGCCGGCCATGCCGCGGCGCCGACCGCAACGGCGCCGGTCGCACCGGCAGTGACCGCGCCAGCCGTCGCCACGCCAGCCGCCAACCCCGCGACAGCCAAGCCGACCGATCCGGCCCTTGCGCAAGATGGTGCGCCGATCATGGCTCCGATCGCCGGCATCGGCCAGCCGGTCGATGGCCATTATGGTATCCAGCCGCAGGTCACCAAGAATGGTCAAACTGCGCACTGGTTTCACGATGCGATCCTCGTCCCTGTGATCACCGTGATCTCGCTGTTCGTACTCGGCCTGCTGTTCTGGGTCATGTACCGCTACCGCGCCGCCGCCAACCCGGTGGCATCGAAGACGTCGCACAACACGTTGATCGAGATCGTCTGGACGCTTGCTCCCGTGATCATCCTGGTGCTGCTCGCGGTACCGTCGATCGGCTTGCTTCAGGCACAGTATAAGCCGGCCCCGGCCAATGCGATCACGCTGAAGGCGATCGGCAATCAATGGTATTGGTCGTATCAATACCCCGACAATGGCGGGTTCGAAGTGACCGCCAACATGCTCAAGGAAAAGGGCGACGTCGCCGCTGGTGAGCGTTTCCGCACCGACGCGGACGGTCCCCGTCTGCTCGCTGCCGACAATCGCGTGGTCCTGCCGGTCGGCGTGCCGATCCGCCTGATCACCACCGCCAACGACGTGATCCACAGCTGGGCGGTCCCTGCGTTCTGGATCAAGCTCGACGCGGTTCCCGGACGCATCAACGAAACCAGCTTCACGATCGAGAAGCCCGGCGTCTATTTCGGTCAGTGTTCGGAACTGTGCGGTGCGCGTCACGGCTATATGCCGATCGCGGTCGAGGCAGTGACGCCGGAACAATTCGCGGCTTGGGTCAAGGCCAAGGGTGGCACGCCCAAGGGCGCCAAGCCCGCCGCCACCCCGGCAGCGGCGGCACCGGCCGCAACCGACGCAGCGGCAGTCGCCAACACCACGGGTCCGGTCGAGAATGCGAGCCTGCCCGCTCCCACCACCACTCAGGGCGCGACGGCTAACCCCGCCGGCGCCGGCACCGGACGCTAAGACATGACCGATACCGCCATTCATTCGTCCGCGTTCGATGCGCACGGCCACAGCCACGATCACGCGCATGACGCTGATCACAAGCCCGGTTTCTTCGCGCGTTGGTTCATGTCGACCAACCACAAGGACATCGGCACGCTCTATTTGATCTTCGCGATCACCGCGGGGATCATCGGTGGCACGATCTCGGGCCTGATGCGCGCCGAATTGATGCACCCGGGCATCCAGTATCTCAACACCTGGGTGCATTATCTGCCCGGCGGCGAAGCGGGTCTCGATCACTCGCTCCATCTGTGGAACGTGTTGGTCACCGCGCACGGCCTGATCATGGTCTTCTTCATGGTCATGCCGGCGATGATCGGCGGCTTCGGCAACTGGTTCGTACCGATCATGATCGGTGCGCCGGACATGGCCTTCCCGCGCATGAACAACATCTCGTTCTGGCTGCTGGTGCCCGCCTTCACGCTGCTGCTCGCCTCGCCTTTCTTCGGCGGTGCCGGCAATGGCTGGACGCTCTACGCGCCACTCTCCACCTATGGCGAGCCCGGGCCCTCGACCGACATGGCGATCCTGTCGCTCCATCTCGCCGGCGCCAGCTCGATCCTCGGCGCGATCAACTTCATCACCACCATCTTCAATATGCGTGCGCCGGGCATGACGCTGCACAAGATGCCGCTGTTCGTATGGTCGGTGCTGGTCACCGCCTTCCTGTTGCTGCTCGCACTGCCGGTGCTTGCCGCGGCGATCACCATGTTGCTGACCGATCGTAATTTCGGCACGACCTTCTTCGATCCGGCCGGCGGCGGCGATCCGATCCTCTACCAGCATCTGTTCTGGTTCTTCGGTCACCCCGAAGTGTACATCATGATCCTGCCGGGCTTCGGCATCGTCAGCCAGATCATCGCGACCTTTTCGAAAAAGCCCGTCTTCGGTTATCTCGGCATGGCCTATGCCATGGTCGCGATCGGCGTGGTCGGCTTCGTCGTGTGGGCGCACCACATGTTCACCACCGGCCTCAGCGTGAACACCAAGATGTACTTCACCGCCGCGACGATGGTCATCGCGGTGCCGACCGGGATCAAGATCTTCTCCTGGATCGCGACGATGTGGGGCGGCTCGCTCAGCTTCAAGACCCCGATGCTATGGGCGATCGGCTTCATCTTCATGTTCACCGTCGGTGGCGTGACCGGTGTCGTGCTCGCCAATGGCGGCGTCGACGACTACATGCAGGACACTTATTATGTGGTGGCGCATTTCCACTATGTGCTGAGCCTCGGCGCGGTGTTCAGCCTGTTCGCGGGCTTCTATTACTGGTTCGCGAAAATGTGGGGGAAGAACTATAACGAGTTCCTCGGCCAGCTGCATTTCTGGGTGTTCTTCGTCGGCGTGAACGTGATGTTCTTCCCGATGCACTTCCTCGGCCTGCAGGGCATGCCGCGCCGCATGCCCGACTATACCGATGGTCTGGCACACTGGAACTATATCGCGACGGTCGGCTACATGATCATGGGCGCGTCGATGATCATCTTCTTCGTCAATTTGTTCTGGTCGCTGGCCAAGGGCAGCAAGGCGGCGGACAATGTGTGGGGCGAAGGCGCCACGACGCTGGAATGGACGCTGTCCAGCCCGCCGCCATATCACCAGTTCGAAACGCTCCCGGTGATCGACGACGGCGGTCATCACTGAGACCGACGACCTTTCGAACAAGTGAAACGCCCCGGTGATGAGCCGGGGCGTTTTGCTTTTGGGGCGTTGCTGAGACAGGTCGGGGAATGTCGGGCAGCGACAATGCCGCCGAGATAACGCAGGCGGCCGCGGAAATTCGCTAGACGCCGGTGTCGTCAGCAATACCGGCAGAAGAGAAAAGCAGGCCCACATCCCAGCCCATCATGGCGTAAAGCGCACGCCCCTCTTCGGTGGCAACGAGTAGCTGGCGCGATTGCGGTGATCGTCGCGCCGCGCCAAGCGCGGCCATGACGGCGCGGCCAAGGCCTTTGCGCCGATGCCCGGCATCCGTCACGATCCGGTCGTATATGAACAGCCCATCCCATTCAGCGGCAAAGCCACTTGCCGCGAGAGCATCGCGATCGTCGAGGATGCAGACTTCCGTGACCGGGCCGTTGGCGTGAATTTCCATCCGATAACCCGGCGATAGTCCGACGGTGGCCGGCGGCGTGCCGCAGGTCATCACATAACCGACCGGGGACAGACGCCAGTGCGCGGGAAGCAATGCGGCGAGCTGCTCCGGGGGCCCGCACAGCTTTAGAAAGACAAGCGGTGCGGTGATCGATCGGCCCAGCTCGATCAAACCGGGCCCGGGTCGCGCAAAGACGTAGCGCCGCAACTCGACGGGCAGATTGGTGTCCAGTCTCAGGCCGCCCCGGTCACGGACGGGCTGGGGCAGGCCCCGCGCCACGGATCGGGCGCGCAACCATGGTTCGATCAGCGCCGGGTCAATCGCGGCGGCAGGTTCAGATGACATGCCAAAGGTTAGAATCACGCGCCATGCAATACAATGGTGGGGCAATGGCGACCGCCGGATCAGCGGGCAAACGCGGCACTTTCCCCAGCCGCCCCAGCGGCCTATAGGCGCTGGCAATCATGACTTCCGCGACTCTCATTTTGCCCGCCGACTGGCGCGACTTTCTCGCCCTGACCAAACCCCGGGTGATGAGCCTTGTCGTGTTCACCGGACTGTGCGGCATGCTCGCCGCACCAGTGACGATCGATCCGGTGCTCGGCTTCACCGCGATCCTGTGCATCGCGCTTGGCGCAGGCGCGGCCGGCGCGCTCAACCAATGGTATGAGGCGGATATCGACGGCGTGATGAAGCGCACCGCGGGCCGCCCCCTGCCCGCCGGGCGCATGGACCGTCAGTCGGCGCTGCATTTCGGCGTCGGGCTCGCCGCCTTTTCGGTGATCCTGATGGGGCTGGCGCTCAACCTCGTCGCCGCCGCGATCCTCAGTGTGTCGATCCTGTTCTATGTCTTCATCTACACCATCTGGCTGAAGCGCCGCACGCCGCAGAACATCGTCATCGGCGGCGCTGCCGGTGCCTTCCCGCCGCTGATCGGCTGGGCCGCCGCGACCGGCGACGTCGCAGTCCTGCCGATATTGTTGTTCGCGCTGATCTTCCTGTGGACGCCGCCGCATTTCTGGGCGCTCGCGCTGTTCATGAAGACCGATTACGCTGCGGCCGGCGTGCCGATGCTCCCGGTCGTCGCGGGCGAGCGCACCACCCGCGTGCAGATCGGGCTCTACACCTTGCCGATGGCGGCCGCAGCGATCGCGCCCTGGCCGCTCGGGCAGGCGGGCGCGCTCTACGGCATCGTGGCGATCGTCATGACCGCGGTGTTCGGCGCGATGGCGTTGCAGGTCTCGCTGCGCACCACCGGCGTTCAAGACACGATGCGTCCCGAAAAGCGCCTGTTCGCTTATTCGATCCTTTATCTCTTCATTCTCTTCGGCGCGCTCGTCGTCGATCATTGGATCTGACATCATGCCCGACCTCCAGTCCGACACCGACAAGCTGATCCGCGCACGCCAACGCTCGCGCGCCATTGTCATGGGTCTGATCCTCGGCGCACTGGTCATCCTGGTGTTCGCGATCACGATCGTGAAGATCAAGGCGGGGATGCCGCATTGACCCCGCCGGTCCGCACCGCATTGCTTGCTGGCC
This sequence comes from Sphingomonas sp. So64.6b, assembly GCF_014171475.1. Classification (NCBI taxonomy): domain Bacteria; kingdom Pseudomonadati; phylum Pseudomonadota; class Alphaproteobacteria; order Sphingomonadales; family Sphingomonadaceae; genus Sphingomonas; species Sphingomonas sp. So64.6b. The sequence goes on along the minus strand of NZ_CP048817.1, from coordinate 4,154,861 downwards.
TTGGCGTTTGCTTCATGACCGGGCTCGGCTTCGCCGCCGTGCCGCTCTACAGCATGTTCTGCGCGGCGACCGGGCTTAACGGCACGACGCAACGCGGCCTGGCCGCACCGGGCGCGGTCGCTGGTGCGGGCCGCGTGCAGATCGATTTCGATACCAATGTCAGTGCGAAGCTGCCGTGGAAATTCGCGCCCGAACGCCCGTCCGAAACGGTCGATGTCGGCGCGCGCGACATGGCTTTCTTCACCGCCACCAATACGTCGAACAAGCCGGTCACGGGCACCGCGACATTCAACGTCACCCCGGCTCAGGCGGGCAAATATTTCACCAAGATCCAGTGCTTCTGCTTCACGCAGCAAACGCTGAAACCGGGGGAAACCGCACGCATGCCGGTGATTTTCTTCGTCGATCCCAAAATGCTCGATGATCCCGACGCCAAGGACATCAAGACGATCACGCTCAGCTACACGTTTTACGCGGTGGATTCCGGCGGCGCGGCGAGCTAGAGCAATCCGAAATCAACTGACAACCGCCTGACAGGGGACCGACGCATGGCCGGCGCCAAGAACCACGATTACCACATTCTCGCACCGGATATCTGGCCGATTGCCGGCGCGTTCTCCGCGCTCGCCATGGCGGCGGGCGGCATCATGTGGATGCATGGCGGCCATGTCGGCAAACCCAATGGCGGCGGAATCCTGTTCTTCCTCGGCGTGGCCGGCGTGCTGACCACGATGTTCAGCTGGTGGGCCAATGTCATCAAGGAAGCGCATCAGGGCGATCATACGCCGGTCGTGCAGCTTCACCTGCGTTACGGCATGATCCTGTTCATCGCCTCCGAAGTGATGTTCTTCGTCGGCTGGTTCTGGGCATTCTTCGATTTCTCGCTCTTTCCTGCCGCGATCCAATATGCCGATGGCGCGACGAGCGTGATCGCGGACGCTGCCGCAGGTGCCGCGCATTGGCCGCCCAAGGGCATCGAAGTGATCAATGCCTTCGAATTGCCGCTGCTCAACACCATCATCCTGCTCACCTCGGGCACCACCGTGACCTGGGCGCATCATGCGCTGATCCACGGTCAGCGTGGCGGTGAGAAGACCGGCCTGTGGGGCCTGCTCGGCGTGGGCGACCGCGACGGCGTGCTCAAGGGATTGTGGCTGACCATCATCCTCGGCTCGCTGTTCACCTCGATCCAGGCCTATGAGTATATTCACGCGCCATTCCCGTTCAAGGGCATCAACTATGGCGCGTCGTTCTTCATGGCGACGGGTTTCCACGGCTTCCACGTACTGATCGGCACGATCTTCCTGATCGTCTGCCTGGTGCGCGCCTATAAGGGCGACTTCACGCCGCGCCAGCATTTCGGCTTCGAGGCCGCCGCCTGGTACTGGCACTTCGTCGACGTGGTGTGGCTGTTCCTGTTCGTCACCATCTATGTCTGGGGCGGTTGGGGCGCACCGGTCCACGGCGGGTGAGCGAGAGCTGGCACCTCGCGCAGGTCAATGTCGGGCGGTTCACAGCGCCGCCCGGCGACCCGCGCATCGAGCCGTTCATGGCCGCGCTCGACCGGGTCAACGCCATTGCCGACGCATCGCCGGGATTCATCTGGCGGTTGCAGGACGATAGCGGCAACGCGACCGCGATCCGGCCGACATCCGACCCGCTGTTCGCGGTCAACATGTCGGTGTGGCGCGATGCCGATGCGCTGTTCGATTATGTCTATCGCAGCGCGCACACGCTGATCATGGCACGGCGGCGCGAATTCTTCGATCGCTTCGACGGCGCCTATCAGGCGCTATGGTGGATTCCCGCCGGCCATATCCCGACGATAGACGAAGCATTGGGACGGTTGTGGCGGCTCGACCGCTATGGCCCGACGGCTCAGGCCTTCACCTTCAAGGCGCGCTTCCCGGCGCCCGACGAGTCCGGCGTTCCGGTCGATCATCAACCCGATCCATGGTGTGTCGGTCGCGCCTGACCTCACCACGGCGCCAACGCCTGCCCAGGTCGCGATCAAGGGACTTTGCCCGCGGTGCGGCGCAAAGACGCTGTTCGCCGGCCTTGCCGCTTTCGCGCCGAACTGCCCAAATTGCGGCCTCGATTTCGACAGCTTCAATGTCGGCGATGGGCCTGCGGCTTTCCTCACGCTGATCCTCGGTGGGCTGGTCGTCGCGATGGCCATCACCACCGAACTGACGCTGCACCCGCCGCTCTGGCTTCACATGCTGATCTGGATCCCGGTGACCGCAGCGGGCGTGGTCGGATCGCTGCGCGCGGCCAAGGGCGTGCTGATCGCGCTCGAATACCGCAACGCCGCACGCGAAGGCCGGATAAAGGGCGAAGACGCGTGAAACGAATCCCGATCGTCGCGACCATCCTGGTCGGCCTCGCCATCGCAATCATGGTCGCGCTTGGCATCTGGCAGTTGCAGCGCAAGGGCGAGAAGGAAGCGCTGATCGCACAATATGCGACGAACAGCACGCTGCCGTCGATCGCGTTTCCCAATATCCCGGTCAACGATGCGCTGCTGTTCCGAAAGGCTGGCGCTTTTTGCCTGCAGCCGGTCGGCTGGACCAGCCGTGCCGGACGCAACGCCAAGGGTGCGACCGGCTGGCGGCAGATCGCGCGGTGCCGCACCGGTGCCGAAGGCCCTGGCCTGACCGTGCAGATCGGCCTGGCCCGCACCCCCGACGCCAAACCGACCTGGACCGGTGGCGAGGTCCATGGCTACATCACTCATGCGCCCGACGACCAGCCGCTGATCGCCTCATTGATCGGCAAGTCGCGTCCCAAGACGCTGATGCTGGTCAGCGACACGCCACTCGCCGGGCTCGACGCCAATCCCGAACCCGATTTGTCGGCCGTGCCCAACAACCATCTCGCTTATGCCGTGCAATGGTTCTTATTCGCGCTGATCGCCGGCGTGATCTATGCGCTCGCGCTCAGGCGGCGGATGCGTACCGAGACGACCGGCTTGTGACTCTGCGCCCACGCCGCTAGTCGCCAAGGCCATGCGTTACATCAGCACTCGCGGCGCCGCGCCCGTTCTCGATTTTCAGCAAGTCACGCTGGCCGGCCTCGCCAGCGACGGCGGGCTCTATTTGCCCGAGAGCTGGCCGACGCTCTCGCCCGAGACGATCGCGGCGATGCGCGGCATGTCCTATGTCGACACCGCCGTCACGGTGATGGCGCCATTCGTCGCCGGCGTTCTGAGCGATGAGGAACTGCGCGACCTGTGCGCCCAGGCCTATGGCCGCTTCTCACATGCCGCCGTCACGCCTTTGGTCCAGCTCGACCAGCGCCAGTGGCTGCTGGAACTGTTCCATGGCCCGACACTCGCCTTCAAGGATGTCGCGCTGCAGTTGCTCGGCCTGTTGTTCGAACGCTTCCTCAGCGGCTCGGACAAGCATGTCACGATCGTCGGCGCGACCTCGGGCGATACCGGCTCCGCCGCAATCGATGCACTGGCCGGGCGCGAGGGCGTCGACGTCTTCATGCTTCATCCCAAGGGGCGCGTGTCCGACGTGCAGCGGCGCCAAATGACCACAGTGCTTGCGCCGAACATCCACAACATCGCAATCGACGGCAGCTTCGACGACGCCCAGGCGCTGGTGAAGGCGATGTTCAATTCGTCCGACTTCTCCGGCCGCTTCGCGCTGTCGGCGGTCAATTCGATCAACTGGGCGCGGCTGATGGCGCAGGTGGTGTATTATTTCTACGCCGCCGTCCGGCTCGGCGCGCCCGAGCGCCCGGTCGCCTTCTCCGTACCGACGGGCAATTTCGGCGATGTCTTTGCCGGCTATGTCGCAGCGAAGATGGGCCTGCCCGTCGCGAAACTGATCGTCGCGACCAATGTCAACGACATCCTCCACCGCGCGCTGGCCGATGGCGATTATTCGCAAGGCACCGTGGTGCCGACGCCAAGCCCGTCGATGGACATCCAGGTGTCGAGCAATTTCGAACGCTTGCTGTTCGATCTTGGCGGCCGCGACGGCATTGCCCTTGCCGCACAGATGGCGGGGTTCGAATCGAGCAAGACGATGCGCCTGACCAATGCGCAACGTGAAGGCGCGGCGGGACTGTTCGCCAGCGACCGGATCGACCTGGATGACATGTCGCTGGCAATGCGCTGGGCGTATGAAAAGTCGGGCGAAGTGATCGACCCGCACACCGCGATCGGCCTCGCCGCCGCCCGCCGGATCGATCTCGGCGACATTCCCGTGGTAACGCTGGCGACCGCGCATCCGGCCAAGTTCGACGATGCGGTCGAGCGCGCGACCGGCGTGCGCCCGACCCTGCCGGCGCGGATCGGCGACCTGTTCGAGCGGCAGGAACGCTATGACAGCGTGCCCGGCACGTTCGACGCGGTAACCGCCTATATCGCCGAGCGGGCGGTGGCGGTTTAAGGCCATGGAACTCCAGACCCTGATCGGCGAGCCATGGGCGGATTATGGCCTGATCGATTCGGGCCATGGCCGCAAGCTCGAGCGCTATGGCCGCTTCCGCTTCATTCGCCCCGAAGGACAGGCGTTATGGGCGCCGGCAAGCGACGACTGGCGCGCGCAGGGCGAATTCGTGCCCGGATCCGACGAGGATGGCGGCGGGCGATGGGAGTATAGCGAGCCGGTACCGCGCGAGGGCTGGCCGCTCAAATGGGACGGCGTCACCTTCACCGCGCAGAACACGCCGTTCCGCCATCTCGGCTTCTTCCCCGACATGGCGCCGGTGTGGAGCTGGATGCGCGAGCGCGTGGCGGGCGTCGACGCGCCAGAGTGCCTCAATCTGTTCGGCTATACCGGCGTCGGCACGCTGGCGATGGCCGACAAGGGCGTGAAGATGGTCCATGTCGATGCATCGAAGAAATCTGTCGAGGCGGCGCGCGCCAATGCCGTGCTGTCGGGGATGAGCGACAAGCCGGTGCGCTGGATGATCGACGATTGCACCAAATTCGTTGCGCGCGAGGTACGGCGCGGGCGGCGTTACGACGGTATCCTGCTCGACCCGCCGAAATATGGCCGTGGGCCGGAGGGCGAAGTGTGGAAGCTGGAGGAAGGCTTGCCCAACCTGATCGCCGATTGCCGCAAGCTACTCGACGCCGAGTCGCGCTTTCTGTTCCTCACCGTCTATGCGGTACGCATGTCCGCGCTGGCGATCGGCGAGCTGCTGCGCCAGGCCTTTGCCGACCTTGGCGGCACGGTCGAGGCGGGCGAACTGGTCGTACGCGAGGAAGCGCGCGGGCTGTTGTTGCCGACCGCGATCTTTGCGCGGTGGAGCCGGTAAGAACGGATGGGGCTAGGCAACGATCTAGCCCAACAACGACGTTAGCCCGACAACCACATCACCCCAGCGAAGGCTGGGGTCTCCATGGTTGGGCAACCGCGTCGAGTCTCGCAGAGAGATGCCAGCCTGCGCTGGCATGACGGTTATGGAGCCGGCACTCGATTCACGTCGCTGGCCGTTGTCGTCATGGTTGCTCTAAGCCTTACATCGACGTCGGTAAAAGCCCACCGGCCGGCCATTGAATCGAGCAGACCCGGATCCCAACAACCATGATCTTCACCCATTATTTTCCCGTTATTCCCGTAACGCACTCGCGATTTCCCGTGCGGCTCCGCCGAAATTCCCGCAGTTTTTCCCGTAAATTCCCGCAGCGGGCTCAAAAAAGCATTTTCCCGAGGGTTTTCCCGCAACCACGGGAATTCGGGATTGGAAAGGCAGCGGCTTGAAGCGAATTAACGTCGCCCGATTCAACCCCGCCTGCCCACCCGCTAAACGGCACTTCACCCACCGCCGTACCGCTCTTTGACATGACGAAACCAAAAAAGCCTCGCGCTGTCGCGTAACTGCCACGCTCGCTGGTGGTTCGACGCGGACGGCGTCGATTCCCTTAATCCATCCCCGCTCTGATCGCCGCCCCCGCGACGAACGGCGCGCCGGCCATCAGGACGAGGCTGACTGCGGCGAGCAGTTTTACCGCCCCCGCGCCGCCCTCGATCGATCCCGCGCCGAAGATCAGCAGCGGCACCGCGAGCGGCAGCATGACCAGCCCCGCCACTGCGCTCGCACCACGTACGCCCGTGACCAGCGCCGAGGTGGCAACCGCCAGCGCGGCCAGTCCCGGCGTGCCGATCAACAGACCAAGCTCGACCGCCAACAATGTGTCGAGCGACAGGCCGAGCAATCCGGCAGCGACGATCGAGGCGAGCATCAGCGGCGGCCCGAAACTGAGCCAGTGCGCAACGACCTTGGCTGCCGAGACGGTCGCCATACTCACGCCGCGAACCGCAAGCTGATCAAACATCCCGGCTTCGGCGTCGGGCGCGACCAGCCGTTCGACCGGCAGCAGCGCGGCAAGCAGTGCCGCCGCCCAGATCACCCCCCCGCCGACCCGGGCAAGCAGCGCCGCATCGGGGCCGATCGCGAAGGGAAAGAGGATCGCGACAAGCAGGAAGAAAGCGACGACCAGGGTGACGCCGCCACCCGCCCAGGCACGCCGCAGATCGCGCAGGATCAGCGCGGCGATCATGCCGTCCCGTCCAATATGATCGACTGCGCACCCGGCACCGCGATCGGCAAATGCGTTGCGATCAGCACGATCCCGCCCTGCGTTCGGTGCGCGGCAATCGCCGTCTCGAGCAGGCCGACCGCGCCGGCATCGAGGCCATTGCCGGGCTCATCGAGCAACCAGATCCCCGCCCCGCTCGCCGCGACCCGCGCCAGCGCGGCGCGGCGACGCTGGCCGGTCGAGAGCAACCGGACCGGCACATCAGCGAGTAGCGCGAGATCGAACGCCGCGAGTGCTGCGGCCACCGCACCGGAGCGCCCGTCGATCGATGCCCAGAAGCCAAGCGCCCGCGCCAGCGTCGGATCGGGATCGAGCGCGCTCGCTTCGGTCAGCAAGGCCCGTTCGCCTGTGACTTCGACCCGGCCCGCCACCAGTGGCAGCAAGCCCGCGGCGATGCGCACCATGCTCGACTTGCCGATCCCGTTCGGGCCGATGACCAGCGCGGCATCGCCTGCGCCCAGCGCGAACGACAAATGCTCGAACAATATCCGCCCGCCGCGCGCGCACGTAACGCCGTCGAATTCGAGCAAGCTGTCGTGCAAAGGGGCACTCAAGCCGCTGCTTCCTCCAGCGCGTGCATGTCCGCGTCGGACAAGCCGAAATGATGGCCGATCTCATGGATCATGACATGGCTCACCAGTTCGTCGAGCCCGACCCCGGTTTCGACCCATTCCTCCAGGATCGCGCGGCGATAGAGATGGATGCGATCGGGCGGCGCGCCCGATTCCATCGACGATTTTTCGCCCAGCGGCCGGCCATGATAAAGACCGGTGAGATCGAGCGGATGTTCGATGCCAAGCGCATCGAGCGTCTCCTCGTCGGCGAGATCCTCGACGATCAGCACGACATCGCCGAGATGCGCGCGGAACTCTTCGGGCAAGCTCTCCAATGTACGCAGCGCAATGTCTTCGATCGCCTTTGTATCGGGCGCTCGGGATTCTCGTGGGTTGGGTTGATCGGGTGTCGCCATCCGTTATGCCATAAGGCCAAGGCGCAAGTGGCGCCAGCAGGAGGACGCCGTGACGGGGACGATCGAACCACTCAGCGAAGAGGACCGCGCCGAAGCGCTCGATGCGCTCGACGAGTGGGATTATGACGAGGCGCGCGACGCGATCACGCGCACCATCACCTTCGCCGATTTCAGCGAGGCCTTCGCCTTCATGACCCGCGTCGCGCTGCTCGCGGAGAAAGCGGACCATCACCCCGAATGGTCGAACGTATGGAACCGGGTCGAGATATTGCTGACCACGCACGATGCCGGCGGCCTGTCGCACCGCGACGTGGACATGGCCGAAGCGATCGACGGTTTGGTCGGATGATCTAATAGCCCCTCTCTTAAAAGGGAGGGGCTTTTGATGTAGACTATTCCGCCGGCGCGCCGACCCCGCGTCGCATCATCTTGCGCAGCTTGCCGGGCATCCAGCGTGCGGCAAAGGCCATGCGGTGGGCGGTCTTGCCGACATAGGTATGGACCTTGTCGCCATGCACCGCGTCCCAGGCGGCCTGCGCCACCACATCGGCCGACGTGAGTTCAAGCCCCGCGCCGGTCACCGTTTCGCGGATCGAGCGGTTCGAGCCGCCCGCTGGTGAATTGAGCAGCGGCGTTTCGATAAAGGCCGGTACGATCGCGCGGACCTTGATCCCGTCAGCCGCCCATTCGCCGTCGAGCGCCTCGGTCAGCGCACGCACGCCGAACTTGGTCGCGGAATAGGGCGCGAGCCCCGACGAGCCATAGATCGCCGAGGCCGAGGCGGTGTTGAGCAGGCAGGAACCGGGCGTACGGGCGAGATAGGCATGGCCGATCTTCGCGCCGTTCAGCACCCCCATCAGGTTGATCGAGACGGTGCGGTCCATATCTTCGAAGCTCATCTGCGCGATCGGGCCGCCGGTACCGATCCCGGCATTGTTAAACAGCACATCGAGCCGCCCGCCGGTGGTCGCGGTGAAGGCGTCGAGGCTGGCGACCCAGGCGTCGCGATCGCGCACATCCATCGCATAGGTCGACACCATGCCCGCCGGCAGCGACGCGGCGGTTTCGGCCAGGCCCGTGACGTTGACATCAGCCAGCCCGACCCGCCAGCCGCGCGCGGCGAACAATTGCGCCGTGGCGCGCCCGATCCCCGATCCGCCACCGGTGATGAAGATCGCCTTTTCTATGCCCTCGGTCATCGCTTCCCGTTCCTCGCCCGATATTTTTCAGCACCTGCCGTGCCACAAGATTTCGACTTCAGGGTATGCTGAACCATGCCCCGCGGAACAAGCGCCTTTCGTTGACGCGCACGCTGTCCTCCCGCACACATGCCGCATGTCAGCGACGCCCACGCCCGGTCCCTCGGTCAGCTTTGATAGCATTTCCAAATCCTATTCCGGCGGGACGCTTGCGGTCGACAAGGTCACGACCGAGATCGCGGCGGGCAGCTTCGTCGCGCTGGTCGGCGCGTCGGGATCGGGCAAATCGACGCTGCTCAAGATGATCAACCGGCTGGTCGAGCCGAGCGCCGGCAGCATCGCGATCGGCGGCGAGGCGGTCGGGTCGATCGAGCCCTACGCGCTGCGCCGGCGGATCGGTTATGTGTTCCAGAATATCGGCCTGTTCTCGCATCTGGGCGTGGCGGACAATATCGCCATCGGGCTGAAGCTGTCCGGGCAGAGCGACAAAGTGGGCCATGCCGCGCGGGTGACCGAGCTGCTCGACCTGGTCGACCTGCCCGCCGCGTTCGCCACGCGCATGCCCGACGAGCTGTCCGGCGGGCAGCGCCAGCGTGTCGGCGTGGCGCGGGCGCTCGCTACCGCACCTGGGCTGATGCTGATGGACGAGCCGTTCGGCGCGCTCGATCCGGTGACGCGCGATTCCCTCGGTGCGGCGATCCGCGCGCTGCACGACCGGCTCGGCCTGACCAGCATCATGGTCACGCATGACATGGCGGAAGCACTGCTGCTCGCCGACCGGGTGCTGGTGATGGAGGCGGGCAAGATCGTCGCCGACGCGACACCCCGTGAACTGCTCGCGGGCAAGGGCGGCCCAACCGCCGATGCGCTGGTCGCGGTGCCGCGCGAACAGAGCCGACGGCTGATCGCGCTGGAGCGCGGCGCATGAGCGGCCCGTTCTTCGACGCTTTCGCACGCGTGCCCGACTTGCTTGCCGCGCATCTGCTGCTCGCGGCTTCGGCATTGGCACTGGGCCTGGTGATCAGCCTGCCGCTTGCGATCTGGTCGGCGCGCCGCCCGGCGGTTGCGCGGATCGCACTCGGTTTCGCCAGTCTGGTCCAGACGATCCCCTCGCTCGCGCTGCTTGCGCTGTTCTACCCGTTGCTGCTGTCGCTCTCGACATTGCTCGGCGGCGGCATCCCGGCACTCGGTTTCCTGCCCTCTTTGCTCGCGCTGACGCTCTACGCGCTGTTGCCGATCCTGAGGAACGGCGTGACCGGACTGACCGGGCTCGATCCGGCGGTGATCGAGGCGGCGGACGGGGTCGGCATGACCGCATGGCAGAAATTGCGGCTGGTCGAAGCGCCGCTGGTCGCGCCGGTGTTGATGGCCGGCATCCGCACCGCTGCGGTCTGGACGATCGGCGCGGCGACACTCTCGACGACGGTCGGCCAGCCAAGCCTGGGCGATTTGATCTTTGCCGGGTTGCAGACCCAGAATTGGGCGCTGGTGCTGGCCGGCTGCCTGAGCGCCGCGGCGCTGGCGCTGGCGGTCGACGGACTGCTCGGCGCGATCGAGCATGGCATCGCGGCGCGCAAGCGGCGGCGCGTGTGGATCGCCTCAGCGTTGCTCGGCCTGGGCGTGCTTGCCGCGCTGGCGCCGATATGGCCGCGCGGCGGCGACAAGGCGGTAGTGGTGGGGGCGAAGGGCTTTTCGGAGCAATATATCCTTGCCCGGCTGATCGGGCATCGTCTGGAAAAGGCCGGTTACACGGTCGAGTATCGCGAAGGGCTGGGATCGGTCGTCGCATTCAACGCCACGGCGGGCGGCGATGTCGACGTCTATGTCGATTATTCGGGCACGATCTGGACCAACGAGATGAAGCGCAGCGACGTGCCGCCACGCGCGGCAATCGTCTCCGGGGTCGGGGCATGGGCGACCAGCCAGCACGGCATGCGCCTGCTCGGCAGCCTGGGCTTCGAGAACAGCTATGCCTTTGCGATGCGCAGCGACGATGCGGCGCGGCGCAAGGTGACGAGCATCGCGGATCTGACCGCGATCGCGTCGACGCTCAAGCTCGCCACCGATATCGAATTCCTCGAACGGCCCGAATGGGCGGCGGTGCGCAAGGCGTACGATCTGCGCTTCGCCTCGGCCCAGCCCTATCAGCCGACCTTTATGTATCGCGCGCTGGCGAGCGGGGCGGCGGACGTCATCCCCGCATTCTCCTCCGACGGGCGGATCGCGGCGGACAAATTGACGGTGCTTACCGACCCCAAAGGAGCGATCCCCGGCTATGATGCGATCCTGCTGCTCGCACCGCGCCGCGCCCGCGATGCGCGCTTCACCGCCGCACTTCAGCCGCTGATCGGCAAGGTGTCGGTCGAGGCGATGCGCGAGGCGAACTACATGGTCGACCGCGACACCGACAAGGCATCGCCCGAAGCCGCGGCGCGCTGGCTGGAACGCAAGCTCGGGCTGTGATCAGTTGAAGCGGATGCCGATCCAGAAGGTCTGCGGCGTCCCATAATCCATCGATCCGCCGGCGTTGCGGGTGACGACGGTTTCGTCGAACAGATTCTCGACCCTACCAATGATCGAGACATGCTTCATGACCGGCAACCGCGCGGTCGCATCGACGGTCAGCGCGTCGCGCAGCACATCCTTCTCCAGATCATCCTCGAATTGCGCCCCGACATAACGCACCGTCGCCGACAGAGCGAGGCCGCTGACCGGCGCCCAGCCGAGCGTCGCGCTGGCCGAATGGCGCGGGCTCTGCGCCGGGGTGAAACCGTCAAGCCCGGCCGAAATGCCCGACGCCAGCACCTTGCTGTCGCTGAACGCATAAGCAGCGTCGAAACTAACCGAACCGAAGCGCATATCGGCGGTCAGCTCGACCCCCTTGGCGACGATCGCATCGACATTCCGGCGCTGGCGCAGATTGGGCGCGATGGTGACATTGGCTATCGCATCGTCAAGCCGGTTGTAGAATGCGGTGAGCCCGATCGACACGCCCCGCGCCGGCTTGAAATCGATCCCGGCCTCAACGCCCTTGAGCTTCTCCAACGCGAGATTCGCATTGGCCTGGGTGGTGATCGGAAACACCACGAACGGGCGATAGAGTTCGTTGAGCGTCGGCAAGCGGAAGCCGGTATAGGCCGCCGCGCGCAAGGCCACGACGTCACTCGCATGGAACAGCGCGCCGACCCGGCCGGTGCCCTCGAATCCGTCGCGATCGGCGAAGTTGTTGTTAACGGTCGAAAGTCCGGTTCCACTGCGTTCGCGAAAGAATCCATCGGCGATCGTCCAGCGATCGCCGCGCACACCGCCGGTCAGGATCAGATTGCCGATCGACCAGTCGTCCTCGACGAACAAGCCGGCCGTGCTCGTCTTGCCACCAGCATTGCGCCGCGTCGTGACGGCCAGGCCGGTATAAGCATCCTCGAACAGCTCGCCCTCGGCCAGCCGCGCGTCGACGCCAATGCGCAGCACATGATCCGGCCCGACCGGTGGGCGGATCTCGATCTTGCCGCCGATCCCGGTCGAGGGCGTGTTGCGCTGGTCGAGCGTCAGGCGGAAACTGGTCGCGCTGATTACCTTGTTGGAGAAATTGCGCGCCTGAACATAAGCGAGCGCATCGACTTGCCAGGTGCCGCGATGGACCAGCCTGATGCTCGCATCCTGGCCTTGCGAACTGCTGTCCGCGCCGGTGAAGCGCAACGTGCGGTTGTCGCCGAACAGGAGCCCGCGGAATTGCAGATCGGTTTCGGCATCGAGCGGTGCGACGGTGCGCAAGCCAGCCGACCAGTCGCGATAGCGCGCCCGCGCGCTTGCCCCGACACGCTGCGACGGCGGCGTGGTGAAGAAACCGTCGCCGCGCTCGAACCGGCCCGACACTGTCGCGTAACCGCCACCGAGATCGGGCGAGACATTGCCCGACACACTCATCGCATTGTCGCTGCCATAGAATGCATCGCCAGAGACGAAGGGCAAATCGCGCCGCGTCGCACTGACCAGTTCGATCGTGCCGGCGACCGCGCCCGCGCCGAACGGGCCGGAACCGCCGCCGCGAGTGATGCGCGCGCCACCGAGCCGGTCGCCGACCAATGCGGTAAAGGGCACATAACCAAAGAACGGGTCGGCGATCGGCACGCCATCGAGCAACACCAGCGTTCGGCTCGAAGCGTTGCCGCCGAGCGAGCGCAAGGTCACGCCTTGCGCCGACGGGTTAGCCGAACGACTGTCGGAGCGGCGGAATTGCTGAAAACCGGCGACATCCTTCAACACATTCTCGACTCTGCCCGAGGCCTCGTCGGTCAACCGGTCGCGGTCGATCACCACCGACCCATAAGCCGGCGTGCCCGGCGGCAGCGGCAGGCCGGTGCCGATCACGACAATATCGCCAGTGTCCGATGCAGTGAAAATGGGAACCGGTGGAATGGGCGCCTGTGCCGAAGCGTGTCCGGCACTTTGCTGCGCCACAGCAGGCCACGGGCAGATCAGGGCGATCAGAGACAGGCTGAACGGACGGGGCATGACTGTTGGCGATCTTTCGAGATTGGTTTTTGGCCGGTCGGACAGCGGAAGCAGATGCCTTAGCGACTATCGACCGTGCCGCCGCAGAAAAAGGCCATTGCCCCAAGCACAATTACGATTGCAGTTTGCGCAATCATGGTCGCATTTTTCGCACTTGCGAGATTTTGCGCTGCACTGCACAAAGACGGTGCCTTTCAGGCATCCTCTCCTAAAACTTTCAAAGGCCAGCCCTTCGGGGCTGGCCCTTTTTTTTGTCGATGCTTTCCGCTACGCACAGCAACGCTGTCGTCACGCCGAACAATAAAAATGTTCGTGGAGCGGAGCCCGCCGGAGAACCCGGCAACGGCGCGATTGCAGTGTGGGGGATCGAGCTGCCCGGGGCGCTCTCCCCCATTTCTCCAGAATGTGACAGTTTCGCGTCGAAAATCGGCCCGGCCATCCGACGGCCGGGCTTGTTCATGCATCGTGAAACCGGTCTCGCCGGACCTTTACCTGATCGCATCCCGGTCGCAACATGCGGCGGCGCAACGTCGCGACTCGGATTCGGGGCCGCGGCTCGGGAGGTGGAATCGATATGACGACGCTGGTAGTGACCTATCCCGTCAAGGACGGCGCCACGTTCGACGTGCGTTATTATGTCGCACGGCACATTCCGCTAGCGCGGGAAAAATGGACTCAATACGGATTGACCAGCGCACGAGCGCTGATCCCCGAGGGCCCCGGCGCCGCCTATTTCGCCATTGCGATACTCGATTTCACCGACGCCGCAGCTGCCGACCGGGCGATCGAATCGCCAGAGGCTGCCGAAGTGATAGGCGACGTGGCGAACTTCACCGATCAGCCGGCGGTCGTGACGCGCTGCGCCGAACGCTGATCCACCCTTCTCTCGAAGGGATGGATAGCCTGAAAACCCGTCCGCGCCTGACGCGGCTTCCGATCAGTCGGCGAAGAGCAGCACCGGGGTTTCGAGATATTTCTTCAAACCCTGGACGAAGCTCGCCGCGTCCCAGCCGTCAACGACGCGGTGATCGCAGCTGATCGACAGGTTCATCAGCTTGGCGCGACGGATCTCATCGCCATCAAAGACAGGGCGTTCGACGATCTTGTTCGGGCCGATGATCGCGACTTCGGGCCGATTGATCACCGGAGTCGTCGCGATTCCGCCAAGCGGGCCGAGCGAGGTGATCGTCAGGGTCGAACCCGACAATTCCTCGACCTTCGCCTTGCCAGTGCGCGCGGCCTCGGCCAAGCGAGTGATCTCGGTTGCGAGCTGCCAGACATTGCGGTCCTGCGCGTCGCGAATCACCGGGACCATCAGGCCCGCCGGAGTCTGAGTCGCCATGCCGAGATGGATCTGGCCATGGCGCGTAACCACGCCGGCCTCGTCGTCATAGCGCGCGTTGATCATCGGGAAGTCGGGGATCGTCTTGCAGATCGCGACGATCAGCAGCGGCAGCATGGTCAGCTTGGGCCGGCCGCCGCGGTTGTTGTTGAGGTCGGCGCGCATCTCCTCAAGCGCGGTCACATCGATTTCGTCGACATAAGTGAAGTGCGGGATGGCGCGTTTCGACGCGGCCATGTTCTCCGCGATTTTCCGACGCATGCCGATAACCTTGATCGGCTCATCGGCGCGCGCATTGCTGGCGTGCGGGGCCTGATAGCCCTGGCCTGAGCCATAGCGCAGAAACGCATCGAGATCGGCATGGCGAACACGGTCGCTCTCGGTCTTTACATGAGTGAGATCGATGCCGAGATCGGCCGCGCGGGCGCGGACCGCCGGTGAGGCGAGGGCGTGGGTGACCGGGGCCGGTGCTTCTTCTCCCCTCCCTGCAAGGGAGGGGTTGGGGGTGGGTGGTGAGCGCAGCGAGCTTTCGGCAGCGACAGCGGGCGCGTCACCCGGCGCTGGCGCGCCGGTACCCACCCCCGGCCCCTCCCTTGCAGAGAGGGGAGCAGGCTCGACCACTTTCTCCGCCCCAGGATTCTCCGCGCCCATCTGTTCGGCGACGTCCTGCGCCAGTTCCGCGCGTGCCGCCGCATCGCTCGTCGGTGCGTCATCCTCGTCAGCGTCGGTTTCGATCACCACCAGCGGCGCGCCGATCGATACCTGGTCGCCGACTTCACCAGCCAGTTCGATCACAATGCCCGACACCGGCGATTCCATCTCGACCGTCGCCTTGTCGGTCATCATGTCGGCCAGACCCTGGTCCTCCTCGACCCGGTCGCCGATCTTGACGTGCCACGCGACGATCTCGGCCTCGGAAATGCCTTCGCCGATATCGGGCAATTTGAATTCGAAGCGTGCCATTACGTCCTCATCACTTTCTTGAGCGCCTCGCCGATCCGCACCGGACCGGGGAAATAGGCCCATTCCAGACTGTGCGGGTAGGGCGTGTCGAAGCCGGTGACGCGCTCGATCGGCGCTTCGAGATGATAGAAACAGCGTTCCTGCACCAAAGCCGACAATTCCGCGCCAAAGCCACCAGTCCGCGTCGCCTCGTGCACGATCATGCAGCGCCCGGTCTTCTTCACCGATGCCTCGACCGTCTCAATGTCGAGCGGCACCAGGGTGCGCAGATCGATGATTTCCGCATCGACGCCGGATTCGGTCACCACCGCCATGCAGACATGGACCATCGTGCCATAGGCCAGGATGGTCAGCGCATCGCCGGCGCGCACGATCTTCGCCTTGCCCAGTTCGATCTTGTAATAACCAGTCGGCACTTCACCGGCCGGATGTTTCGACCAGTTCTGCGACGGGCGATCCCAATGGCCGTCGAACGGGCCGTTATAGATGCGCTTGGGTTCGAAGAAGAGTGTCGGATCATTGTCCTCGATCGCCGCGATCAGCAGGCCCTTGGCGTCGTACGGCGTCGACGGAATGACCGTCTTGATGCCGGAGACGTGGGTGAAGATACCCTCCGGCGATTGTGAATGCGTCTGCCCGCCGAAGATGCCGCCGCCGAATGGCGAGCGCACAGTGATCGGCGAGGTGAATTCGCCAGCCGAGCGATAGCGCAGCCGCGCCGCTTCCGAGACGAGCTGGTCAAGCGCGGGATAGATGTAATCGGCGAACTGGATTTCCGGCACCGGGCGCAGGCCGTAAGCGCCCATACCGACCGCGACGCCGATGATGCCGCATTCAGTGATCGGCGTGTCGAACACGCGGGTCTTGCCGAATTTTTCCTGCAGGCCGGCGGTGGCGCGGAACACGCCGCCGAAATAACCGACATCCTCGCCCATCACGATCACGTTCGGATCGCGCGCCATGACCACTTCCATCGCGGAATTGATCGCCTGGATCATGTTCATGCGCACGGTGGCGCCTTCGCAATCGGTTGCGCCGACCGGGGTTGCGGTTTCCATCGTCTCGTTCATTTCTTGCGTGCCCATGGCCGGCCCGAGGCGGTCTCTTCGGCGAGCATCTGCGCCTGTTGCTCGCGCAAATGCCAGGGCATCTCCTCGAACACACCGTCGAACAACGTATCGAGCGGCTGGTGCAGACCATGGCCGAGAATGCCGTTCTGCTCGGCCTCCTTCTGCGATGCCTTGACCTGTTCGGCGAGCTCCTTGTCCTGCGCGGCGTGGCGCTCCTCATCCCATTCGCCGATCGCGATCAGATGATCCTTGAGACGCTTGACCGGATCGCCAAGCGGCCAGGCGGTCGGCTCGCCTTCGGAGCGGTACTGACCCGGATCGTCGGAGGTCGAATGACCTTCGGCGCGATAAGTGAAATGCTCGATCAAGGTCGGGCCCTGATTGGTCCGGGCACGTTCGGCGGCCCAGGCGGTCGCGGCATAGACCGCCAGCGCGTCGTTACCGTCGACGCGCAGGCCGGCAATGCCATAACCCACCGCCCGCGCCGCGAACGTGGTCGATTCCGCACCGGCAAAACCCGAAAAGCTCGAGATCGCCCATTGGTTGTTGACCACGTTGAAGATCACCGGGGCGCGATAGACGCTGGCGAAGGTGCAGGCGGAATGGAAATCGCCCTCTGCGGTCGAACCCTCGCCGCACCAGGTCGCCGCGATCCGCGTGTCGCCCTTCGCGGCAGAGGCCATCGCCCAGCCCACGGCTTGCGGATATTGCGTCGCGAGATTGCCCGAGATCGAGAAGAAGCCAGCTTCCTTGACCGAATACATGATCGGCAGCTGCTTGCCCTGCAGCCGGTCGCCCCGGTTCGAGTAGATCTGGTTCATCATGTCGACCAGTGACCAGCCGCGCGCGATCAACAGCCCCTGCTGACGATAGGAGGGGAAACACATATCCTCATAATCGAGCGCGAAGGCAGCCGAGACGGCGACCGCCTCTTCCCCGGTGCACTTCATGTAGAAGCTGGTCTTGCCCTGGCGCTGGGCGCGGAACATGCGCTCGTCGAACGCGCGGACCAGTGCCATGGAGCGCAGCATCGCGCGCAACGTGTCCGGCGACAATCGCGGGTTCCACGGGCCGACCGCTTGACTCTCATGGTCGAGCACGCGGACCAGCTCATAAGCCAGGTCGATAAAACTGTCGGCAGGATCGGCGATATCGGGGCGGCGAACCGAGCCGGCGGCCGGAATCGTCACTTCGGTGAAGTCGACCGTGTCGCCGGGGCGGAACTTGGGCTCCGGCACGTACAGCGATAACGGCTTCAAATTGGCGCGCGGACTGTCGCTTGCCATGTTCTCTCCACTTCTGTCGGCGTACCCAGCCGCAACGATGGTCTGGAAGTAACGCGCGGAATCGATTTCCACTCCTTGTTATAAAATTTCAACGGCCTTGGCGAGGGGCCTGCTGTGCCCATCGTGACGATCCGTTAACCAATTGGGTCGCATGTTGGTCTCGAAAGGATTCACATCATGTACATGGCCCCGATCGTCGCCGCGAAAGCGCCCGCCTCGACTCCCGCCCGCCGCATTGTCGGTGCAGTGGTTCTGCCGCTGTCGGCCGCAGTCATGCTGCCATTCCTCGCCGTCTATGCGCTTTATGCCGGCACCGTGCTGGCGTTGCGCGCCATCCCCAAGGCACCGCGCGCCTTGCTCGACGCGGTCGATTATGCCGGCTCGGTCGCGCTCGGACGCTGACACATGCGGGTCGTGCTGGATCATCCGGCGTTCGGCCAGCTCCTCCGCTTCGTTGTAGCCGGGCTCGGCGTCACCGCCTTTTCGATCGCGGTTTACCTATTTTATGCGATGCTTCTTCAGGTCGAGCCGCTGATCGCCAATATGGTCAGCCATGGCGCGGGCGTTGCCGCGGGTTATGCGGTACATAGCCGTTGGAGCTTCCGTAGCGATGCGCGGCATGGCGATGCGACCATCCTGCGCTTCGTGCTGGTATCGGGTGTCGCGTTTGCGCTCAATTCATTGTGGGTATGGCTGGCGACCAGCTTGTTGCATGGACCGGCCTGGCTGCCGGTCCCGGCAATGTTGTTCGTGACGCCGTTCGCGAGCTTTGCGCTCAACCGGTACTGGGTTTTCAAGCAGGTTGAGCGGTACCAGCCGAATCGGCCCAAGTCGGCAAGGCCAGCAGCTAAACGGTGACTTGCTCGCCCAGCTCCAGCACCTTGCCGGGCGGGATTTTGAAGAAATCGGTCGGGTCGCTGGCATTGCGTTGCAGGAACATGAAGATGCGATCCTGCCATAATGGCATGCCCTGTTTCGCGGCGGGTTTGATCGTATTGCGGCCGATGAAATAACTCGCCTTGGCCGGGTTCATCGGCATGCGCACACCCGATGGCGCGAAGCCAAGGTCGTTCGGCACGTCGGGCGAGTCCATAAAGCCATAGGTTAGTATGACGGTCGCGAAATTCGCATCGACCTCGGTCGTCGCCACGCGCTCCTCATCGGGTACATGGGGACGATCGGCGGTGCGAATGCTGACCACCAGATTGCGCTCGTGCAGCACCTTGTTGTGCTTCAGATTATGGAGCAGCGCGCCGGGCGCGCTGTCCGGATTGGCGGTGAGGAAGATCGCCGTACCCTCGACGCGTTCGGGCGGGCGGCGCGACAGGGCGGCAGCCAGATCGGCGAGCGGCACGCTCTGGCGCTGTTCGAACATGCGCACGATGCCGCGCCCGCGCACCCAGGTATAAATCAGCAGCGCGATGATCCCGGCGACCACCAGCGGCACCCAACCGCCCTCGATCACGCGCAGGATATTCGCGCCGAAGAAGATCAGATCGAGCGCCAGGAACGGCGTGACGACGATGATCGCGACGGCGCGCGACCAGTTCCAGCGATGCCGCACGACGATATAGGCAAGGCAGGTGGTGACGACCATCGTGCCGGTCACCGCGATGCCATACGCCGCCGCCATCGCCGATGAACTGCGAAACTGGGTGACCAACACCAGCACGCCGGCAAGCAGCAGCCAGTTGATCGACGGAAGATAGATCTGCCCCGAATGCCGCGCCGAGGTCTGGCGCACACGCAGCCGGGGCAAAAGGCCGAGCTGGATCGCTTGCTGAGTCAGCGAATAAGCGCCGGTGATCACCGCCTGGCTGGCGATCACCGTCGCGACCATCGACAGGCCGACCAGCCAGGGCCGAAAGTGACCGGGCGCCATCAGGAAGAACCAGTCCTGATTGTGGAACGGCGTGCCGGCCGCCTGTGCCGCCTCAAGCGCATTCAGCGCGAACGCGCCCTGGCCGAGATAATTGAGCGTCAGTGCCGGGAAGACCAGCGCGAACCAGCCGAGCTGGATCGGCAGGCGACCGAAATGGCCCATATCGGCGGTAAGCGCCTCGGCGCCGGTAACGGTCAGGAACACCGCGCCGAGCACGAACAGGCCGGTCACACCGTGATTGGCGAGGAAGAACGCGCCATAATGCGGCGATGCGACGCGCAGGATCGAAGGCTCGTCGGCGATATGCCACAGGCCGAGCCCGCCGATCACCAGGAACCAGATGATGCACACCGGCCCGAACAGGCTGGAAACGCGTGCCGTGCCGCGCGACTGAATGACGAACAATGCGACGAGGATGATAATGGTCAGGATCAGGATGCGCCGTTCATCGATCATCGGCCCGATACCGGGCAATGTGCGCAATCCCTCGACCGCCGACAGCACCGACAAGGCGGGCGTGATGATCGCGTCACCATAGAAAAGCGACGCGCCGGCGGCACCGAGGACCAGCGCGATCAGCGATCTTTTTCCGAGCGCGCGCCGCGCCAGCGCGGTCAGCGCGAGTACGCCACCCTCGCCCTGATTGTCGGCGCGAGTCAGGAACAGCACATATTTGATCGTGACGACCAGGATCAGCGACCACAAGGCCAGGCTGAGCACGCCGAGAATCTCGCTCGCCTCGACGCCGTCGCGCGCGGTCTGGCCGAGCGCTTCACGGAACGCATAGAGCGGACTGGTGCCGATATCGCCGAACACCACGCCGATCGCACCGATCGCCAGCGCGACGGTTGCCGGTCGGGAAATGTCGGTCCGGGAAAAAGGGGAATGCCCGGATGCGTCTGTACCGGAAGACATTACGTCAATGGCCTGTCGTTGGGACGGCGCGCTCTACGCTTGTTGCATTGCAGCGCAAGTCATTTCGCGCAACCCGTTGATCATGGGGGCATGTCGCGGCATAGCAATGACATGGTTCCCTTTTCGTTCGCCGGCCACGACCTGTTTGCGCTCGCGCAGGGCGCGTTATTCTGGCCAGCGCGGCGTGCCTTGCTGGTCGCCGACCTGCATTTCGAGAAGGCAAGCTGGTTCGCCGCACGCGGCCAGATGCTCCCGCCCTATGATTCGATCGCCACGCTCACTGCGCTGACCGCCGTGGTGGAAAGCACGCAGGCGGCGGAAATCTGGTGCCTTGGCGACAGTTTTCACGATTCGGCCGGGTGCGACCGGTTGCCGGCGGACGCCTCGGCGATGTTGCGCGCGCTGACTGCGACACGGCGCTGGACCTGGATCACCGGCAACCATGACGTGGCGCTGATCGATCGTTGCGGCGGCGAGGTGGTCGACGAAGCAGTGATCGACGGGCTGGTGCTGCGCCATGAGGCCGAGCGGGACGAGGCGCGGCCCGAGCTGTCCGGCCATTTTCACCCCAAGTTCCGCGTCACTGTCCGCGGGCGCCACGTGTCGCGCCGCTGCTTCATCGCGACCGCGACCAAGTTGATCCTGCCGGCCTTCGGTTCACTGACCGGCGGCCTGGACGCCGACCATCCGGAAATAGTCCGCGCGGTCGGCGCGGGGGCCGAGGCGATGCTGCCGGTCGACAACCGAATGCTGCGCTTCCCGCTGGCGGCTTGAAATGAGCGGGTGCTCCAAGCCCCTACCCTGAAGGGGAGGGGCTTGTCTTTGGTTACTGCGTGATCGAGGGAAACGCCGCCTTGAACGCCGCAACCTTGGGTTTGTCGTATCTTACGATGTACGGGTGCCCCGGATTGCGATCGAAGAAATTCTGGTGATACGCCTCGGCCGGGAAGAAACCGCCGCTCTCCAGCTTCGTCACGATCGGCTTTGGGAAAACCTTGGCGCGACCGAGCTGCGCGATATAGGCGCCGGCGACCGATTTCTGCGCGGCATTCTGCGGGAAGATCGCCGAGCGATAGCTGATGCCGGTGTCCGGCCCCTGGCGATTAAGCTCGGTCGGATTGTGCGCGATCGAGAAATAGACCCGCAACAGCGTGCCGTAACTGACCTGCGCCGGATCGTAGACGATCTTCACCGCCTCGGCATGGCGCGTCGTCTCGGTCGACACCTGGGCATAGGTCGCGGTCGTCGCGGTGCCGCCGGCATAGCCCGAGATGACGTTGCGCACGCCCTTCACATGCTCGAACACCGCTTCCATGCCCCAGAAACAGCCGCCGGCGAAAACCGCAGTCTGCATGCCGCCGGACTTGGGAACATCCTGAGCCACAGCGGGAATCGGCACCGCACGCTCGGCATTGGCGACGCCACATCCGGCAAGCGTGGCAGCCAGCGCAGCCGCAATAAGGATCCTGTTCATGAAATCCGCCTCGTGAGTGGCGCCGATACGCGCGCCGTTACATCACGTATGAATATAGTGACGGTTCGGACGCCCGCCAGTCGCGGCTCAGCGCGAGACGTGCGCCGTCGTGGTGGCGACGCCGTTTGCGGGCGTATCGATATTGACCGGCTGGAAGCTGAAGACGCCGACCGCGCCCAGTGCAAAGCCACCGATGAACTGCCACAGAAACCCTGACTTCAGGATGCTACGCATGATCTCACCTCTTGAGCCTGTCGTCGCACCGCGCAGGCAAAAACCTCAATGACCGACCCGTCAGGAACGGGTCGTCGGAAATGCGGAGATCGGGAGTGCCCCGACGCTCTGCAATGCGGAATTACGAAACCCAGCGTTAACGCCCGCTGGCAGATCCGTTCATCCCCCGTTCGTCTGGGTAAGACGGAGCCGCAATTCGATTACCGTAGAGCGGCGCAAGCCGTCTGGATGCGTTCGCATGCTTCGCGGAGCAAATCTTCCGATGTCGCATAGGAAATCCGCATCGCCGGCGAGAGACCAAACGCCGCGCCCTGCACCGCCGCGACCTTCGCATCGTCGAGCAGATAGGCGACAAATGCCTCGTCGGTATCGATCAGCTTGCCCTTGGGCGTGGTCTTGCCGATCAGCGCGGAGAATTCGGGATAGACATAAAAGGCGCCTTCGGGCCGCGGGCAGGTGATGCCGTTGGCCTGGTTGAGCATCGACACGACCAGATCGCGGCGCGACTGGAACTTGGCGGCATTGTCCTTGAGGAATGCCTGGTCGCCGGTCAGCGCGGCAACCGACGCGGCCTGCGCAATCGAGCAGGGGTTGGAGGTCGATTGCGACTGCAGCTTGGCCATCGCCTTGATCAGCCAAGGCGCGCCAGCGGCAAAACCGATCCGCCAACCGGTCATCGCATAGGCCTTCGAACAACCGTTCGCGGTCAGCGTGCGGTCGTAGAGCGAAGGGCAAACCTCGGCGATCGTGGTGAATTCGAAGTCATCATAGATGATATGCTCATACATATCGTCGGCGAAGATCCAGACATGCGGATGGCGCTCGAACACCTCGCCCAGCGCCTTCAGTTCGGCGCGCGAATAAGCGGCGCCGGTCGGGTTCGACGGCGAATTCAGGATGACCCATTTGGTGCGCGGCGTGATCGCCGCCTCAAGCTGTTCCGGGGTCAGCTTGTAATTCTGCTGCGGACCCGCTTCGACGAACACCGGCGTGCCGTTCGCGAACAGCACGACATCGGGATAGCTGACCCAATAGGGCGCCGGAATGACCACCTCGTCGCCCGGATCGATCGTCGCGACCATCGCGTTGAACAAGGTATGTTTGCCGCCGGCATTGATGGTGATCTGGTCGCGCGCATAGGTCAGGCCGTTGTCGCGCTTGAACTTGAAGATCACCGCGTCCTTCAGCTCGGGCGTACCGTCGACATTGGTGTATTTGGTCTTGCCGTCGCGGATCGCCTTGATCCCGGCTTCCTTGATGAATTCGGGCGTATCGAAATCGGGCTCGCCGGCACCGAGGCCGATCACATCGACGCCTTTGCGCTGCAGCTCCAGCACGCGCGAGGTGATCGCGAGCGTCGGCGAAGGCTTGATACGGGCGAGCGCGGCGGATGGCTGCATGGGAACGAGCACCTCTTTGGGATCGGCTCTTGAACGAGCGGCGCGGCTATAGCCCGCGACTGTTCTCTTTCGCAACTGCAACAATCGCCGGAATCAGCCCGCGCAATGCATTGCCGAGCAGGAAACCCCCGGCGAGGTCGGCGGGGCTCAAGTCTCCCTCAACCGCACGGCCGCTGGCGATCAGGTCGGCGCGCAGCACGCCGGGCAATAGTCCGCGCGACAGCGGGGGCGTGACCAGCATGCCGTCGCGCTCGACGAAGATCGAGGTGAAGCTGCCTTCGGTCAGGAAACCGGCGGGGTCGATGAACAACACCTCGTCCTGTCCGGACCGATGGCGCGGGGCATCGTAGAAACGCCGGTCGCTGGTCTTGTGATGCAGCCGGAAATCCTCCGCCGCGACGGGCAGCGGCACGATCGCCACCCGCATAGGACCCGGCCGCGGCTCCGGCATCGGCGACACCTCAATCGCGATCGCGCCGCTCTTCGCCAGCATCAGCCGCACGCGGCGCGCGCTGCGCAGACGGAAGGTCGCGGCCTGGAGTTCGTTACGCGTGGCATGGCGGTCGAAGGTGAAGCCGAATCGCTCGGCACTCGCCTTCATCCGCGCGAGATGCCCTTCGAGCCGTTGCAGACCGATCTCCGGATCGAACGCCATCGTCTCGATCAGGTCGAAGTCGCGTTGTCCCGCGGTCAGGAATGCACCTTTGGCCAGGCTCTCGTCCCATTCCTCGTCAGCGCGCGAATCGGCGACGATGCCGCCGCCTGCGCCGAACATTGCGTAGCCGCCATCTCCTTGAATCAACAAGGTTCGAATCGCGACGTTGAACATCGCATCACCATTCGGATCGAGCCGCCCGATCGACCCGGTATAAGTTCCGCGCGGACCATGCTCGATCTCGGCAATCGCCTGCATCGCGCGAATCTTGGGGGCGCCGGTAATCGAGCCGCACGGAAACAACGCGCTCAACACGTCGATCGCGTCCCGGCGCTCGGCCAGCTCGGCGGTGACGGTCGAGACGAGCTGGTGGACGGTCGGATAATGTTCGACATGGAATAATTCAGGCACTGCGACGCTGCCGGGCCGCGCGATGCGCGACAGATCGTTGCGCATCAGGTCGACGATCATTAGATTCTCGGCGCGCTGCTTGGTGTCGGCGGCGAGTCCCGCTGCCAGGGCGCGGTCTTCTTCCGGCGTGTTGCCCCGTCGCGTCGTGCCCTTCATCGGCCGGCATGTCAGCTTGCCCTGTTCGGCGGCGAAGAATAATTCGGGCGACAGCGACAAAAGCATGTCTTTGCCGGTATTGACGACCGCGCCATAGCCCGCCCGGGCACGTCCGCGCAGTTGCGCGTAAAGCGCGAGCGGATCGCCCGCATAGCGAACGCGCGAGCGATAGGTCAGGTTCGCCTGATAGATGTCGCCCGCCGCGATCAGGTCGAGGACCCGGGCGAGTTGCCCGTCATAGGTCGCGCGATCGATCTCCGGCACCGGCAGCCCGATCCACGCACTCGCGGGGTCGGGCAACAAGGTGGGCACGTCGTCCGGCGCGATCTCCTCATATCCCTTGAAAAGGCCGAACCAGAGCAATGGCGTCGTCGCACCGAGTTCACCGAGCACCGGCTCGAACGCAGCGCCAGCCTCATAGGACAGGAAACCCGCCGCATGGAGGCCGTCGCCGCGCGCCTCGCGCAATTCGGCGAGCGCGGGCAACACCATGATCGTGTCATATGTCTCTATGACTCGCACCGGCGCGCGATAGAGCCGCGCCGGCGCACCACCGTCACGAGCATCATCGAGCAGGACAAAGGGGGCATCGATCGGCATTGTCGCCGCCCTGTAGAGCGAAAACGGGGCGATGTGCCAGTGTGGGCGCCAGTGCGGCCCCTTCGATCACCGCCGGCGCGACCAGATTGCTCCATCGCGTGCCGACTTCCCGGCAAAAACGCGAGCCGTCGCCAAAGATCGGCGACCGAAGATTGACTGGCAGCAGTGGCGCGACCATTTCGGGGGCATGGCTAACCCACCGATGCGCGCCGCGATCATCCCCGTCACTCCATTACAGCAGAATTGCACCCTGTTGTGGTGCACTGCCACGATGAAGGGCGCGTTTGTCGATCCGGGCGGAGACCTGCCCAAGCTCAAGGCGGCAGCGGCGCAGCATGGCGTGGATGTGGAGAAGATCATCCTGACCCATGGCCATTTCGACCATTGTGGGGAGGCCAAGCCGCTCGCCGAGGAGCTTGGCATCCCGATCGAGGGGCCGCACCGCGACGACCTGTTCCTGCTCGAGACGCTGGCCGAGGACGGCGCAAAATACGGCATCATGGGCGGCAAGGCATTCGTACCCGACCGCTGGCTGGTCGAGGGCGACACGGTCACCGTCGGCGAGCTGACCTTCCACGTCTATGAAACGCCCGGCCACACGCCCGGGCACGTCATCTTCCATCATCCCGAATCGAAGCTCGCTTTGGTCGGCGATGTGTTGTTCCAGGGGTCGGTCGGCCGGACCGATTTCCCGCGCGGCAATCACGCCGAGCTGCTGAAATCGATCGCGACCAAGCTCTGGCCGCTCGGCGACGATACCGCGTTCATTCCGGGGCATGGCCCGATGAGCAATTTCGCGCATGAGCGCGCTCACAACCCGTTCGTCAGCGATATCGCGCTCGCAGAGTAAGATGGTATCTTTGAAAATTCGCAGAAGAGCGAATTTCAAACAGGCATTCAGCCGGCCGGCGTGATCACCTCAACCGGATCGTTCGCCGGCGCGTGCTGTGCCGCGATCAGCGGCAGCGCAATGGCGTAACCGCCAAGGCCGAGCAACAACAGGAACGTCACCAGCGTACCCGCCGTCCGCGCATATTTCAGCCCGTCCATGCCAAGCGGGTGAGCGACGCGAGCGAGCAGGAACAATGTGCTGGCCACCCATAGCCAGGTCGCTGTGCCGGCGGTGAATTCGATCAGCGCAATCAGGATGACGATGAACGGTGCATATTCGACGAAATTGGCCTGGGCGCGCATGCGGCAGATCAACCGTTCGTCGCCGCCATCGCCGATGCTGACTTTGGCCGTCGTGCGCACCTGACCGACGCGAATCGCCAGCCATAGCGCAATCAGCGCCGCCCCGCCCGCGGTCACCAAAGTGACCGGCAGCATCACCGTTTCCATCGCTAGTCTCCCCCTGATCTTATGAGGGCAGACCCTGCCAGTCCGCGCACAAGCTTGCAACGCCGTGCGGAATCGCTATAGGCGCAACGCTTCGCGACGTGTCCGGCCGCCGGTGCCACCTGCGGTCGACCTTACCCGTCGGTTGCGCGGTGCCTGTTACGGGCTTATCGCAGTTTTGATCCAGACAAAGGTTTCGCCGAAATGGCCGTCCCCAAGAGAAAAACCACGCCGTCGAAGCGCGGCATGCGCCGTTCGCATGATTCGCTGCCGATCGAATCGTATCAGGAATGCCCGAATTGCGGCGAACTGAAGCGTCCGCACAATCTGTGCGGTTCGTGTGGCCATTATAATGGCCGCGAGATCGTTTCGGTCGAAGGCTGACCAAGGCTTCACTTCGGAAGGGAGCAAGCGACGTGTCGAACAGCTCCCGGATCGCCGTCGATGCGATGGGCGGTGACAAGGGACTGGCAGTGATGCTGGCCGGTGTCGCGCGTGCGCGCCGGCGTTTCCCCGATATGCAGTTCATTCTGGTCGGTGACGAGACGGCGATCCGCGATGGATTGCTCAGTCACCCGAACCTGACTGCGCATTCCGAGATCGTCCATGCCCCCGAAGTGGTCGGGTCGAGCGACAAGCCCGGCCAGGCGCTGCGCCGCGCCAAGACCACCTCGATGGGCATTGCGATCGACATGGTGAAACAGGGCCGCGCCGCCGCCTGCGTTTCATCGGGTAATACCGGTGCGCTGATGGCGATGGCGAAGGTATCGCTGCGCATGATCCCCGGGATCGACCGCCCTGCGCTTGCCGCCTTGCTGCCGACGCTCGGCGACAATGACGTGGTCGTGCTCGACCTCGGCGCCAATACCGAATGCGACGCGCGCAATCTCGTCCAGTTCGCGGTGATGGGCGCCGCCTATGCGCGCACCACGCTCGATCTCGAATCCCCGCGCGTCGCGCTGCTTAATATCGGCAGCGAGGATCAGAAGGGCACCGACGAGATTCGCGATGCCGCACGCGATCTGAAGGCCGCGACTCACTTGCCGATGACCTTTTCCGGTTTCGTCGAAGGCGACCAGCTATCGCACGGCGATGTCGACGTGATCGTGTGCGACGGTTTTTCGGGCAATATCGCGCTCAAGACCGCCGAGGGCACTGCGCGCTTCGTCGCCGATCTGCTCAAGCGCGCTTTCCGCAGCTCGATCCGCTCCAAGATCGGTTTCCTGATCTCCAAACCGGCGACCGAACTGCTGCGCCATCATCTCGATCCCAATAATCACAACGGCGCGGTGTTTCTCGGTCTCAACGGCCTGGTCGTGAAAAGCCATGGCGGTGCCAACGAGGTTGGCGTGGCGACGGCGATCGCCGCCGCGGCCAAAATGGTCCGCGACGATCTGACCCGCCGCATCGCCGAGGACCTCGGCAATTTCGAGGCTAAAGCAGCATGATCCGCAGCATCATCACCGGCACCGGATCGGCCCTGCCTACCCGCCGCGTCTCGAACGCCGAACTGGCCGAGACCGTCGACACGACCGACGAATGGATCGTCGAGCGCACCGGCATCCGTTTCCGCCATATCGCCGGCCCCGACGAGACCACCGCGACGCTCGCCGCCGATGCATGCCGCGCTGCGCTGGGTGCGGCGGGCCGCTCGGCACAGGATATCGACCTGATCGTGCTGGCCACCGCCACGCCCGACCAGACCTTTCCGGCGAGCGCAACCAAGGTCCAGGCGATGCTCGGCATTGACGATTGCGTTGCATTCGACGTCGCCGCGGTCTGTTCCGGCTTTCTTTATGCGTTGCAGGTCGCCGACAGCATGATTCGCGCTGGCGCGTACCATCGCGCGCTGGTCATCGGCGCCGAGACGTTCAGCCGTATCCTCGACTGGGAGGACCGCACGACCTGTGTCCTGTTTGGCGACGGTGCCGGTGCGATCGTGCTTGAAGGTGAAGAGGGAACCGGCGAACGCGGCATCCTCGCCACCAAACTCCACGCCGATGGCCGCCATAACGAACTGCTCTATGTCGATGGCGGTCCCTCGACTACCGGTACGGTTGGCAAGGTCCGCATGAAGGGTCGCGAGGTGTTCCGCCACGCGGTGGTCAATCTCGCCAGCGTGATGGGCGAATCGCTCGCGCTTGCCGGCCTTACCTCGGACGATGTCGACTGGGTCGTGCCGCATCAGGCCAATGCCCGCATCCTCGACGCGACCGCGCGCAAACTCGGCCTGGCACCTGAAAAGGTCGTGGTCACTGTCGATCAGCATGCCAATACGTCGGCCGCCTCGGTGCCGCTGGCGCTCGACACGGCGGTACGCGACGGGCGGATCAAACCCGGCCAGCTGATCGTGCTCGAGGCGATGGGTGGGGGTTTCACCTGGGGTGCGGCGGTCGTTCGACTCTAGGGTCGGAATCAAGCTCCAGCCGCAACAAACACTTGCGAGTTGAAACGCTAGCGTCACAAACCCCTTTCCGTCTGTTCGATCATTGTGTTAGGCAGACTTTCTGCCACGCTTTTGGGGGAAGGATGGTCGCATGGAGCCTGCCGGTACACTGACACGGGCCGATCTGGCCGAATCACTGCATCATCAGGTGGGGCTGTCGCGTGCCGACTCGTCCAAGCTGGTCGAACAGATTCTCGGCCATATGTGCGAAGCGCTCTCCAAGGGTGAGAACGTCAAGATTTCCGGCTTCGGCACCTTTGTGCTGCGCGACAAGGGCGAGCGCATTGGGCGCAATCCCAAGACCGGGGTCGAAGTGCCGATCGCGCCACGCCGCGTACTCACTTTCCGCGCAAGCCAGATGATGCGCGACCGTATCGTCAGCGGTAGCTGATCGAATTATGGCGGTCGTCTCCGAAAAGGCGGCGGGCGCGTTCCGGACGATCGGCGAACTGTCCCGCGAAACGGGCATTCCACAGCATATCCTGCGCTATTGGGAAACGCGCTTCCCGCAACTACGTCCGCTGCAGCGCGCCGGGCGCCGCCGCTATTATCGGCCCGAGGACGTCGCGCTCGTATTGCGGATCAGCGCATTGCTCGACCAACAGGGTTATACGATTCGCGGCGTCCAGCAGATGTTATCGACGGAGCGCAAGCGATCCGGCGGTGAAGGCGAGGATGTCTCGGGAGGCGGCGCCAATCTCGATCAGGTGAAGGCCGTACGCGACCGCCTGGCACGGGCGCTGCGCGAAGACTTGCCCTGATTACCAAGCAGTTTTTGCGCTAAGCTGATCCTCGCTGGCACTAACGCGGCGCGAGACCGGTCGCGAGCATATCGGCGATCACATCGGCCACCGACTCGGGCGAGACATCCTCTTCCCACACGCCGTAGCGCAGCCCGAGAAACACGTTCATCCCCATCACAGCCCAGGCATGGACCTCGGACACGTCGCCACGCACTTCGCCACGCGTCGCCGCGGCCTGGAGCCGACGGGCAATTCGATCGGCGGTGGTCGCATAATGCAGGCGGAAGCTTTCCGGGTCGACGAACTCTGCCTCGTCGATGATTCGGTATAATTCCTTGTGACCACGTACGAACTCAATAAAATGCAGCAGCCCGGCACGCTCGGCTGCGATCTGGTCTGGCGCGGCGCGAATCAGCGGCGCGACATGGTCGCGCACCTGGTCCGACATGTCGCG
Source organism: Sphingomonas sp. So64.6b (assembly GCF_014171475.1). Lineage (NCBI taxonomy): Bacteria > Pseudomonadati > Pseudomonadota > Alphaproteobacteria > Sphingomonadales > Sphingomonadaceae > Sphingomonas > Sphingomonas sp. So64.6b. The sequence continues at coordinate 4,124,246 of NZ_CP048817.1, read as the reverse complement.
CACCAGTGCCCGGAACACCGCGTCCTTCGAATCGAAATAGGTATAGAAACTGCCCAGCGCGACACCTGCGCGGCGCGTGATACCGCTGACCGACGCCTCATGAAAACCGCGTTCGCCGAATTCCAGCGCCGCCGCATCGAGGATCGCGCGCATCGTCTTGCGACCGCGCTCAGTGCGCGGCGCCTTGCCCTCACCCGCCGCGCTGACTGCGCGATCATGGCCTTCGACCTGTGCAGGCGTTGCTCTTTCGCCACGCTCGACCGGCATTCTTTCTCTCCCCAGCAAGTCCAAGTTGAAACCTGGTTCATGTTTCAGTATAGCCTCCCGGAACGGTGCACAACCCGGAACGAACCGGGACGCGACAGCGCGGCGCCACAAGGAGGGGAAGAACATCATGTCACGCCTTTACGCCGCACGCACGCTACTCAACGCCGGCGTCGCGATCGCCGCACTCACCGCCCCATTTTCCATAGCGCCAGCTTTCGCACAGGACGCGCCTGCCGCCGATCAGGCGGTGGCCGAAGACATGGGCGATGACATCATTGTTTCGGCCCGTCGCCGCGATGAGCGGCTGATCGACGTGCCAATCGCGATCACCGCCTTTTCGGGCGCGCAGCTCGAAGCGGTGGGCGCACTCGATATCACCGACATTTCCAACGTCACGCCGAACGTCACGCTGGAAACCTCGCGCGGGACCAACTCGACACTCAGCGCTTTCATCCGTGGCGTCGGCCAGCAGGATCCGGTTGCCGGTTTCGAAGCGGGTGTCGGCATTTATCTCGACGATGTGTACCTCAATCGCCCGCAGGCCGCCGTGCTCGACATTTACGATGTCGAGCGGATCGAAGTGCTGCGCGGGCCCCAGGGCACCCTTTATGGCCGAAACACGATTGGCGGCGCGGTGAAATATGTCAGCAGGCGGATCGGCGACGATCCGACGCTCAACCTGCGCGCGAGCTATGGCAGCTATAATCAGGCTGACGGCGTGATCAGCGCGAGCACACCGATCGGCAATACCGGCTTCAAGGTCGGCGCGGCGGTTGCCCGTCTCAGCCGTGGGGGCTTTGGCGACAATTTCACCACCGGCCAGGAAAACTATAACAAGGATTTATGGGGCGCGCGCGGCACGATCCAGTACGAGCCGAGTTCCAGCGCATTCTTCCGCCTGTCGGGCGATTATACCAAGGACAACAGCAATGCGCGCGGCGGCCATCGGTTGATCCCGGGCCTGGCCTCAGGCGCCCCGGTGCTCACCAATGTCTACGATAGCCGTGGCGGCCTTGCCGGACCGAAACAGCAAGTCGAAGCCTATGGCGGGTCGTTCTTCGCCGAATTGAAGCCGGCCGATTTCCTGACCTTCCGCAGCATTACCGGTTATCGTAAGGATGACAGCTCCTCGCCGATCGATTTCGACGCACTGCCTGCGGTCGATGTCGATGTCCCCGCCTTCTACAACAACAAACAGTTCAGCCAGGAAGTGCAGCTGCTGATCGATACCGGTCCGTTCAACGCACTGGTCGGCCTTTATTATCTCGACGCGGAAGCGCGCACGGTATTCGATGTCCGTCTGCCGGGCACGGTTACCGCGCTGACCTTCGGGAACGTCAGGACCGATACTGTCGCGATCTTTGCGGACGCAACCTACGACGTCACACCAAGCCTCAGTCTGTCGGTTGGTGGCCGTTATACCTGGGACAATCGCAACTCGCAGATTCAGCGCAACGTCTATCTCGGTTCGTCGCCTTTCTTCGGCGGCACCACCGCACCGCTCGTGCGGCAGACCGATTTCCGGGGTGCGGCAAGCTTCCAGAAATTCACCCCGCGCGCATCGATCACCTTCAAGCCCAACGCGGACAACACGCTTTACGCAAGCTATGCCAAGGGCTTCAAAGGCGGCGGCTTCGACCCACGCGGCGTCGGCACGGCAGCGCCGGATCTGAACGGCAATGGCATCACGGGTGCCGGCGGCGATCGATCCGATATCTATAATTTCCTATCGTTCGATCCGGAAACCGTCGAGAGCTATGAGATCGGTTACAAGGCGTCGCTGTTCGATCGTCGGTTGACCCTCGCGCTGGCCGGCTTCCATTCCAACTATACCGATGTCCAGGTGCCCGGATCGGTCGGTGCGATCGTCGGGGGTATCCAGACATTTATCGGTATCACCACCAATGCCGGCAAGGCGCGGATCAACGGGCTTGAGGCCGAGGCCAATCTGACCGTCATCCAGGGTGCCGGCGGGGAGAAGCTGACGCTGGCGGGCACGGTCGGTTATATCGATGCGAAATATACCAAGTTCATCGACAGCCGCGGCATCAATGTGGCGGCCAATCGCAAATTCCAGAACACGCCAGACCTGACCGCAAGCGGCACGGTCGCGCTCAGCTTGCCGATCGCGTCGGGATCGGTCGATATGAACTCGACCGTGTCTTACCGCAGCGATTCACAGCAGTTCGAATTGCGCACGCCGGGTCTCGACCAGCCGAAATACGCGCTGCTCGATGCGAACATCGTCTATAATATCAACGACCAATTCTCGATCGGCGTGCACGGCAAGAATCTGACCAATAAGCGTTACATCGTGTCCGGCTATAACTTCCTGCTGCAAAACCCCGATACCGGCGCATTCTTGCGGACGCCCGCGCCGGCAAACGCGCTCCGCCCATCACTTGGGGCCGAAGGCGTGCTCACCGCTTATTACGGCAACCCGCGCCAGGTGTTCGCGACCTTCACCGCGAAGTTCTGATCGCGAAATTCTGATCCGGCGTTTCGTTTAAGGGGGGATGGAACCGGGCGCTCGACACGGTACGAGTGTCCGGTTCTTTCTATCGGGGAGTGGCGTGATGGCGACGAAGACACCGGTGACCAAGTCGCGCTATCCCGCCGTCGTGCTGGCGATGCTGCTGCTCGTCTATATCTTCAATTTCCTCGACCGGCAGATTCTTGGTATCCTGGTCCAGCCGATCAAGGCCGATCTCGGCCTGACCGACACCCAGCTCGGCGCGCTCGGCGGGATTGCCTTTGCGATGCTGTATTCGACGCTCGCCATCCCACTCGCCTTCCTTGCCGACCGCACCAGCCGCAGCTGGGTGATCACGGCGTCGCTGACGGTATGGAGCGGTTTCACCGCGCTGTGCGGTATCGCCACGGGCTTTTGGCAGCTATTCGCGTTCCGCCTGGGCGTCGGTGTCGGCGAGGCGGGCGGCGTGGCGCCATCCTATGCGCTGATCGCGGACTATTTCCCGCCGGAGCGCCGCGCGCGGGCGCTGGCGATCTATTCGCTCGGCATTCCGATCGGACTCGCCTCGGGTACCTTGCTCGGTGCGTATATCGCCAACCATGTCGACTGGCGTGCAGCGTTCCTGATCGTCGGCCTCGCCGGAATCGTCATCGCGCCGATCTTCCGTCTTGTCGTGAAGGAGCCGCCACGCCCCACTGCGATCAAGGGCGCCGCGCCGATTTCCGCCGTGTTCGCGATCCTCGCAAAGAAACCAAGCTTCTGGCTGATGGCTTTTGCCGCCTCGATGAGCTCGATGGCCGGTTATGGCCTCGCATTTTGGGTGCCGTCTGTGCTGATCCGCAGTTTCCATTTCGACCTCGCCACCACCTCCTATTATTTCGGCTCGCTGCTGCTGATCGGCGGCGTGGCCGGCGTGTTCCTCGGCGGCGTGCTGGCCGATCGGCTGGGCAAGATCGATCGCGGCTTCTACGCCAAGCTTCCTGCCTTCGCCTGGCTGATCACCGCGCCGCTGTTCATCGCCGGCTTCCTTTCGCCATCACCGGTGGTCGCCTGGGCATTCTTCCTGATTCCGAACGCGCTCAATATATTATGGCTCGGTCCGCTGGTCACCGCCGTCCAGCATCTCGTGCCGGCGCATATGCGCGCAACCGCATCGGCCAGCTTCCTGTTCATCAACAATCTGATCGGGCTGGGCGTCGGATCATGGCTGATGGGCCGAATGTCCGATTATATGACTCCGCAATTCGGCAATGAGGCGCTGCGTTATTCGGCGATCATCGTGGTCTGCTTCTACTTCGTCGCCACCTTGCTCGCTTTCCTCGCGATCAAGCCGCTGCGCCGCGATTGGGTGGACGAACCGGTGGTCTGAATCACCGCTCACGCGTCGCGGCGAATTTCACCTTGGGATAGCGGTCGGACACGTAACCCACATCCCATGCGGTCTTCGCCAGATAAACCGGGTTGCCGTCGCGGTCCTTGGCCATGGCGTTGCGGTTGAGATCCATGAACGCCTTGAGATCGGCGGGGTCCGCCGCCGAGATCCACCGCGCGGTGTCGAACGGCGCCATTTCGAGCCCGGCATCGACCTTGTACTCGGCCTCGAGCCGGCTGAGCAGCACTTCGAGTTGGAGCTGCCCGACCACGCCGACGATCCAGTTGGAGCCGATCTCCGGGTAAAAGACCTGCGTCACGCCTTCCTCGGCCATGTCGTCGAGCGCCTTGCGCAGCTGCTTGGTCTTGGTCGGGTCCTTCAGCGCGACACGGCGCAGGATTTCCGGCGCGAAGTTGGGCAAGCCGGTGAAACGCACATCGGCGCGCTCGCTCATCGTATCGCCGACCCTGAGCGTGCCGTGATTGGGAATGCCGATGATGTCGCCCGGAAAAGCCTCGTCCGCCAGTTCGCGGTTCTGCGCGAAGAACAGGATCGGCGAATGTACCGCGATCGGCTTACCATGCCCGGTCGGGGTGAGCTTCATGCCGCGTTTGAAGGTGCCTGAGCAGAGCCGCATGAACGCGATACGGTCGCGGTGATTGGGGTCCATATTGGCCTGGACCTTGAAGATGAAGCCGGTGACGTCGGCACGGCTCGGCAGGACCGGTGCGGGCTCGGCCGGCTGTGGACGCGGCCCCGGCGCATGTTTGCCGAGCGCGGCGATCAGTTCCGCCACGCCGAAATCCTTCAATGCGGAGCCGAAATAGACCGGCGTGAGGTCGCCCGATCGATACGCCTCGACATCGAAACCGGCATAACCGCCCATCGCCAGTTCGGCCTCGTCACGCAATGTCGCGAGACCGGATGCGGAAATCACCTTCTCCAGCGCCGAATCGTCGAGCCCCGTGAACGCCGCCGCCCGGCCCATGAATTCGCGCGAAGGCCCCTCGGGCTGGCTCAGCGTGTTGCCGTGGAGGTCATACACCCCCTCGAAATCGCTGCCCATGCCGACCGGCCAGCTCATCGGCGTAACGTCGAGCGCCAGCACATCGGCGATCTCGTCGAGCAGTTCGAACGGCGGACGGCCCTCGCGATCGACCTTGTTGACGAAGGTGATGATCGGCACCGAGCGCAGCCGGCACACTTCGAACAATTTGCGCGTCTGCGCCTCGATGCCGCGCGCCGCGTCGATCACCATCACCGCGGAATCGACCGCGGTCAGCGTGCGATAGGTATCCTCGCTGAAATCCTCATGCCCCGGCGTATCGAGCAGGTTGAAGGTCAGCCCGTCCTTCTCGAAGGTCATTACCGATGAGGTGACCGAAATGCCGCGCTGCTGCTCGATCTTCATCCAGTCGGATCGGGCGCGCCGGTTCTGCCCGCGCGCCTTGACCTCACCGGCAAGATGGATCGCGCCGCCGAAATAAAGCAGCTTCTCGGTCAAAGTGGTCTTGCCGGCGTCGGGATGCGAAATGATCGCGAAAGTGCGCCGGTCGGAAATATGGTCGGAACTGGTCGTCATCGCGACCCCCTACCCGGTCGGCCCTCGTGAAGTCGAGAGACGATGGCTCAAGAGGTCAGCGTCACGCGCATCACGATATGCCGCTCTTCGTCCGGGGCCAGTTCGAAAATGCCGGGCTTGGCGCGAAACTCTCCCTCATAACCTTCGGGATCGGCAATGCCGTGCCACGGCTCGACACAGACATAATGTGCACCTGGCTTGGTCCAGATGCCGAGCATCGGCGTATCGGGAAATTCGATATCGAGCGTCGGTCCGGTCGTACCGCCATAGGTCAGGCGTTGCGAGCCGATCGGGTTCCACACCAGCGCATCGTCCCCGAACAACGCGTCGCGCAATACCAGGGTGCGACCCTCGACCGGCGAATTGCGCTCGTCCCAGGCGATCAGCCCTTCCTCGGTGATGCGCTTCAACCGGCCTGGCTCGTCCTGGTCGAAGACGATGCGATGATCGGCGCGTGGCACGCCATAGGGCAAGGGCCAGGCGAAAGCCGGATGCCAGCCAAAGCTTACCGGCATCGGAACGTCGCCGCTATTGCCGATCCGCGCGGTCATGATCAGCGTCGCCCCATCCAGCACGAAGTCGAGTTCGAGCAGGAAATGGAACGGGTAATTGTCCTGCGTGTCGCTGCTGTCGACCAGCCGGAAGGTCGCGCGCGATGCCTCCTGCCGGACCACGGCGAAAACGGTGTGCCGCGCAAAGCCGTGCTTGGGCATCGGATACTCGATTCCGTCGACGCGAATCACATCGCCATTCACCCGCCCGACAATGGGGAACAGGATCGGCGCCCGCCCGGTCCAGAAGGCCGGATCGGCATCGGTCATCAGGTCTCGACCCTCGGCATCACGCAGCCAGGTAAGTTCCGCGCCATAAGGGTCAATCGCGGCGGATAGAGTGTCGCTGGCGATCCGAACAAGCGGCGTTTCAGTCATCTTACTACCTCATCCGTTCGCTTGGAAATCACCCGCGCAAGACCGCTCCAAGCTTCGCCGCTGCTGCGACCACCTTGTCGGCGATCACCTTCAATTCCTCGTCGGTGAAGCTCTTTACGTCAGGTTGAAGCGTGATCTCGACCGCCAGGCTCTTCTGCCCTTCCTCGACACCAGCGCCGGTGAAGACGTCGAACAACCGCGCTGCGGTGATCGCCGCCTTGTCCGCGCCCTTGACCGCGCGGACCAGCGCGTCGGCGGCGAGGTCGGCGGGAACGAGGAAAGCGAAGTCGCGCGTCACGGCCTGCAGCCCGGGCGGCGCATAGGCCGGACGCATGAAGCCAGTCGCGCGTTTCGGCGGAATGGCGTCGAGATACAGCTCGACACCGGCCACCGCGCCGTCGAGATCGAACGCCTTGAGCACGATCGGATGGACCATGCCGAATGCGGCGAGCACCGTCTTCGGCCCAAGCCGTAACGTGCCCGACTGGCCGGGATGCCAAGCCTCCCCCGCCTCTCCGAACACCTGCAGATTGTCGACCGGCGCGCCCGCCGCCGCGAGCAGCGTCAGCGCTTCGCCCTTGGCATCGAACGCGTCGAAGGTCGTTGCCTTGCCGCCGCGCCAACCGCGCGGACGAGCATTGCCGGCGAGGATTACGCCAAGCGTCGGCCGCTCGGCATCGGCGAGATAGCGGCGCCCGACCTCGAACAGGCGCACGCTCTGCTGTCCACGCTTGAGGTTACGCGCCGCGGCCGACAACAATCCGGCGAGCAGCGTCGGCCGCATCACCTTCAGGTCTTCGCTGATCGGATTGGCGAGGCTCCATTTGCCGCCACCGAACGGCGCGGCTTCGGCCTCGGACAGGAAGCTCCATGTCACTGCCTCGTCGAGACCACGCGCGGCGGCAGCGCGGCGGACGCGGCGCTCGAGCTTCTGTTCGGGCGTCGCGGTCGGCTTCGCTACCCCGGGCAGGCGTTCCAGCGGGGTCGAGGGAACATTGTCGATGCCTTCGATGCGGATTACTTCCTCGACCAGGTCGGGATAGCCCTCCACGTCGCGGCGCCAGCTTGGCACGCCGACCTGCCAGTCGGAGGAGACGGTGAAGCCGAGGCTCTCGAGGATCGCCTTTTGCCGATCGGGTGCGACCGCGAGGCCACCAAGCGTTTCCGCACGCGCCGGATCATAGGCGATGCTCCGCGCTGTATCGGGCGGTGAGCCGGCGCGCGTCACCTGGCTTGCGGTGCCGCCGCAAATCTCGGTGATCAGCCGCGCCGCGATGGCGATGCCGTCATCGAGGAATGCCGGATCGACGCCGCGCTCGAAGCGTTGGCGCGCATCGCTGGTCAGGCCGAGCTTCTGCCCGGTGCGCGCGATATGGTCGGGATCGAAATAGGCGCATTCGATCAGCACTTCGGTCGTCGTCTCCGACGCCCCCGAATGCTCGCCGCCCATGATGCCGCCAATATCATGCATCTGCGCGTCGTCGGCGATCACCGTCATCGTGGCATCGAGCGTATAGGTCTTGCCGTTGAGCGCCAGCACCTGTTCGCCGTCGCGCGCTTTGCGCGCCACCAGTTTGCCGGTCAGCGTCGCGCGGTCATAGACGTGCAGCGGCCGGCCGAGATCGAACATCACATAATTGGTGATGTCGACCAAGGCCGAGATCGGCTTCTGCCCGATCGCCTTCAAACGCGCTTGCATCCAGGCCGGCGCAGCGCCGTTGGTGACGCCGGACACAGACTGGCCGAAGAATGCGGGGCAGCCTTCGGGATCGTCGGTACCGACCTGCGGCCCGTCACCCTCGCCAGTCACCGCATCGACCTTCAATGGCTTGAGCGTGCCCATGCCCGCCGCCGCCAGATCGCGCGCAATGCCGCGTACGCCCATGCAATCCTGCTTGTTGGGCGTGACGCTGACATCGATCACCGGATCGCCCAAGCCCGCATAATCGGGATAGGGCGTACCGACCGGCGCATCGGCGGGCAGTTCGATGATCCCGTCATGATCGTCGCCAAGCTCAAGCTCGCGGGTCGAGCACATCATGCCGTTCGACACCACGCCGCGGATCTCCGCGACCTTCAGCGTCATGTCGCTGCCCGGCACATAGGCGCCGGGCGCGCCGAACACGCCGACCAACCCCGCACGGGCGTTGGGCGCACCACACACCACCTGCATCGGGCCGTCACCGGCGTCGACCGACAGGATTTGCAATTTGTCGGCCTGGGGATGACGCTCGGCGCTCAGTATCTTCGCGACCTTGAACGCGGCGAGCTTCTCAGCCGGATTCTCCACGCCCTCGACTTCGAGGCCGACGCGCGTCAGCGCCTCGACGATCGCTTCGAGTGAGGCGGTGGTGTCGAGATGCTCCTTGAGCCAGCTCAGGGTGAACTTCATGCCCCCACTCCCCCGCTCAACGTGGGTACGTCGAGGCCTGAGAATCCATAATGCTTCAGCCAGCGCGCATCGCCGTCGAAGAATGCGCGCAGATCATCCATGCCGTATTTGAGCATCGCCAGCCGGTCGATGCCGCAGCCGAACGCAAAGCCTTGCCATTCGTCGGGGTCATAGCCCCCAGCAGCAATCACCTTGCGATGGACCATGCCGCTGCCCAGCACTTCCATCCAGCCGTCCGAGCCGCCGATGATGCGCTTGCCGTTCACCAGCGTGTAGCCGACATCGATCTCCGCCGAGGGTTCGGTGAAGGGGAAATAGCTCGGGCGCAGGCGCAGTACGACATCGTCGCGCTCGAAGAATGCCTTGAGGAAAGTCTCCAGCGTCCATTTGAGATGGCCGAGCGTGATGCCCTTGTCGATCACCAGTCCCTCGACCTGGTGGAACATCGGCGTGTGCGTCGCATCGCTGTCCGAACGATAGGTGCGGCCGGGCGCGATGATGCGAATCGGCTTGTCGCCGCCTGCCCCCTGCATCGCGCGGATCTGCACGGGGCTGGTGTGCGTGCGAAGCAACATCTTCTTGTCACCCTCAACGGTATCGGGGAAATAGAAAGTGTCGTGCATCGCCCGCGCCGGGTGCGTTTCCGGGATGTTGAGCGCTGTGAAATTATACCAGTCGTCCTCGATCTCCGGACCGGTCGCGACCGCGAAACCGAGATCGGCGAAAATCTCCGCCAGCTCGTCCATTACCTGGCTGACCGGATGGATCGTGCCCGCGGGCAGCGCATCCGCCGGCAAGGTCATGTCGATCGTCTCGCGCGCGAGCCGCGCATCAAGCTCAAGGCGTTCGAACATTGCCTTATGGTTGGCGATCGCGGTCGTGACCGCTTCGCGCAGCCCCTGAATCTTCGGCCCTTGCACGAGCCGCTCGTCAGGCGACATGCCGCCCAGCGTCTTGAGCAGACCGGTCACCACGCCTTGCTTGCCGAGCGCATTGACCCGCACTGATTCGAGCCCATCAAGGCCGCCCGCGGCCTCGATCGCGGCGAGCAGGTCGTTTTGCAATTGGTTCAGGTCGGACATTCAATCACCGTTCGATCAACGCTCCTCCGCGGCACGGGGAGGGGGAGAATTTGCAGCGGCACCCATAAGGACTGACGCCAGAAGTAAAACGAAAAAAAGGCGCGGGAAGCATAGCCTCCCGCGCCCCATATTCGGTCGCTACAGGTCGCCTCAGGCGGCCTGGGGCAGAGCCGCCTTCGCCTGAGCGATGATGGCGCTAAACGCCGCGCCTTCGTGCATCGCGATATCGGCCAGGACCTTGCGGTCGAGATCGACGCCAGCGAGCTTCAGGCCGTGCATGAACGTGCCATAGGTCAGGCCTTCGACGCGGACGGCCGCGTTGATGCGCTGAATCCACAGGGCGCGGAACGAACGCTTCTTAACCTTGCGGTCGCGATAGGCGTATTGTCCGGCCTTTTCGACGGCCTGACGGGCGATACGGATCGTGTTCTTGCGACGGCCGTAAAAGCCCTTCGCCTGTTCAAGTACCCGCTTGTGCTTGGCGTGGGTGGTTACACCCCGTTTGACGCGTGCCATTGTCTAATTCCTTCCGCTCAACCGAGACCGTAAGGCGCCCAGGCCTTGACCGCGGCCGTATCGGCCTTGGACAATAGCTTGGTGCCGCGATTCTGGCGGATGTACTTACCGTTGTGATGCAGCAGGCGGTGACGCTTGCCGGCAACGCCGTGCTTCAACAAACCGGTGGCAGTGAGCTTGAAGCGTTTTTTGACGCCGCTCTTCGTCTTGAGTTTGGGCATTTTCGTCTCCTTATAAACGCGACGATTTATGAACAGCCACGGCAGCCCATACCGGCCGGGCAGTTCCTCTTACTCGCGAAAGGCGGGCGCATAACCGGGAGTCGGCGCAAATGCAACCATGCGTAGAGATTCGGGCGGGAACGATTTGGTGCCGCCAGACGCTTGCATAGCCGATGGCTGAAACCGATGACCCCGTAACGATCCCTGCCGACGCTGTGCCGGAGACTGGCGCGACGCCTGTAGCCGAATCGGCGCAGCCCGAGGGAGCGACGCCGTGGTACAAGCGGCGCTATCGCAAGCACACCCCGCTCGGCTGGATTGGGCGCATCATCCTGTGGTTGCTGGTCGCGATCATCCTGGCCTGGGCGATCCTGTTCATCACCAAGGGCCGCTTCCTTAAACATACGTTCGAATCGATCGCGAGCCGATCGGCCCATCGCGAGGTCCGCGTCGCAGGCGATTTCCAGTTCTATTTCAATCCCATCAACCTCAAATTCTATGCCGAGGGCCTGCGTGTCGCCAACCCGGACTGGGCGCGCGCCGGCGATGGCCCGGCCAATTTCTTCGAAGCGAAGCGGATCGATGTACGCTTCGCGGTCGTGCCGTTCGTGTTTCGCGGCATCAAACGGGTCAATCGCCTCGAGCTCGACGGGGCGAAGGTCGATGCCGAATGGGACAAGGCACGTCAGCGCAACAGCTGGACGTTCAGCGAGGGCAAAGGCAAGCCGCTCGAACTGCCGCTGATCCGCAGCGCCACGGTGAACGGTACGCAAATCCGCTACCGCGACCCGCGCATGCAATTGTCTGCCGATGCGACGATCGAAACCGCCAAGGCGGCCGACAGCCGATTCGCCAGCGCGATCCGCTTCACCGGTACCGGCGGCGCACGCGGCACGCCATTCACGATGACCGGCGCATTGCTGTCGCCCAATGCCACGGTCACCGGCGGCGAGAATCAGCTGCTGGTGCATATCGATGGTGCGCGGACCAAGCTCGACATTGCCGGCACCTTGCCCGGCGCGACCGAACTCGAAGGATCGAAGCTGCGCGTCACGGCGCGCGGACGCAATCTGGCCGACCTGCTGGCGGTAATCGGCGTGGTCATCCCGGAGACGCGCACCTACACGCTCAATTCGGCGCTGACCAAGGCTGGCAATGAGTGGCGCTTCACACGTCTTAGCGGGCATTTCGGCGACAGCGACATCGCCGGTTCGCTGACCGTGGCGATGCAGGAACCGCGAATATTGCTGACCGCGACGCTGGCGACGCGCAAACTCGACATTATCGATGTCGCGCCGTTCATCGGCTATAATCCCGACCTCATCGCGGCCAAGGGTGCCGCCGGGGCGATCACTACAGTCGGTGGCGCGCCTCGATTGCTGCCCGACGCCAGGCTGCAGGTCGAGGCGCTGCGCAATTTCGATGCCGATGTCCGCTACACCGTGCGTACCCTGCGGGCACGGAGCCTGCCGGTGTCGAACATCGCGCTGACGCTAAAGCTCGACAACAGCCTGCTCACGCTGTCGCCGCTCACATTCGCGATGGCGCGCGGCAATGTCGCGTCGGACATCGTCATCAATGCGCGTCGCGCGCCGGTCGTCACCGACTATGACATACGCCTCTCGCCGACACCGCTCGGCGTGCTGCTCGCTGGCTGGGGCGTCGCGGAATCGGGCACCACCGGCACGGTCCGGGCACGAGCCAAGCTGAGGGGCGTCGGCAATACCGTGCATGATTCGCTGAGCAACGCGAACGGACGGATCGCGGTGATCCTGCCCAAGGGCAGTTTCTGGACGCGCAATATCCAGCTGTCCGAACTCGATCTCGGCACCTTCGCGTACAAGATGTTCCAGGGAAAATTGAAGGAACCGGTGCAGATCAATTGCGGGTTGATCGGCTTTACCGTCAGGAACGGCATCGCCGCCGCCGACCCGATCCTGATCGACACACAGAAGAATGTGATGATCGGGCGCGGCGGATTTAGCTTCCGCAACGAAGCGATCGATGTCGCTTTTCGCGCCGATGGCAAGAAGTTCAGCCTGATCTCCGCCCAGTCTCCGGTTGCGATCGGCGGTTATTTCGCGGCACCCGCGATCAACCCGATCAGCCCTGAACTGGTCGGTCGCGCCGGTGCCGGGCTGGGCCTGAGCCTGCTCGCAACACCGCTTGTCGGCGTTCTCGCATTCGTCGATGTCGGCGACGCCAAATCGGCGGCATGCGGCCCGATCCTGTCGGGCGCGACCGCCAAGGCGCAGCTCACCACCAAGGGCAAGCCGCGCGACGATGTCGGCAAGGGCACCACCGCCAAGGCGGAGAGCGGAAAGAAATCCGACGCGGAGAAGAAGGGCGAGAAGAAGAAGTTCCTCGGGATTTTCTGAAATCCTCCCTCGCTTCAACAGGTGAGATTTCTAGCTAGCCATGCCCCCGGCAGCCCAGCGCCTCGAGAATCTCCTCGACCCGCGCCGGATCGCCCGCCGCAATCACTTCGCCGATGCTGTCGGCGGTCAGCGGGTCGCCCGACCAGTCGCACATCCGCCCGCCCGCGCCTTCGACGATCGGCACCAGGGCAGCGAAGTCGTGCAGCTTGAGCCCGGCCTCGACCACCACATCGAGCCAGCCCGACGCGACGCCGCCATAATTATAACAGTCGCCACCGAGCACGGTGCTCATCACGCTCGCCTCGAGATGTTCGAAGGCATGGAGCTGGCCGTCGTCGAACAAAGCGGGCGACGTGGTGGCGAGCAGCGCCTTGGCGAGATCGGGGCAACGCCGTGTGCTGGCGGGCTTGCCGTTGAACTGGGTCGGACGGCCGATCACGCCAAGCCAGCGCTCCTTGAGGATCGGCTGGTCGAGCACGCCGAGCACCGGCCAGCCATCGGCTACCAGCGCGATCAGCGTGCCGAAGATCGGGCGGCCGGAGATGAAAGCGCGTGTCCCGTCGATCGGATCGAGCACCCAGGCGCGGCCGCTGGTCCCTTCGCGCACGCCATATTCCTCGCCGATGATCGCATCGGTCGGATAGGCGGTTTCTATCAGTTCGCGCATCGCGCGTTCGGCGGCGCGGTCGGCGAGCGTCACCGGCGAGGCGTCTTCCTTCGCCTCCAGCCCATGGGCCTCGCGGAAATAAGGGCGGATCGCGGCGCCCGCCGCATCGGCAAGGCGGCCGGCAAAGGCGATGTCTGACTCGGAAACGCGCATAAGTCCCGCCTAGCGTCGCCGGCCCTTCGCCGCCAGTGCCGATAATCGGACTCGCGCCCGTAACAATCGACTGGCATCAGTTGGCCATGCGTTTCCTTATCCTGGCGACCGCCGCTGCGACCCTGACCTTTGCCACACCGGCCCTTGCCCAGCTTCGCCCCCTGGTCGAGCCGCCCGAATCGGCGGCGGCGGCACAGGACGGGGTCGAGGTCTTCCTGATCAACGAGGGTCAGGTCGCGCTGCCCGCTGCCGGCCCCGATACGATCGATACGGTGGCGAAGGACGGCACCAGGTTGCGCCTGGTCGCGGCGCCGGATGGGCAGACCATGGTGTCGCCCGGTGGCTTCGCACGCATGCACTATCGCCTCGCCGCCGCGGCTCAGATGGTCGCGGCGACGGCCGGCACGCCGCCGGCGACAGCGGCAACAGCCGCGGCATCGGACCGCCGGCCGGAAACGCTGGCCCGCGGATCCAACGGCACCGCGACCGTGCTCGCCGACCGGATCAGTGCTTATGAGCCGACCTATGGCGTCTATGGCCCGGGCGACGCCGGTGCCAAGATGCAGTTCAGCGTTGCGGTCAGGTTGTTCGGCAACGAGGATGGCCTGAGGTTCAAGGGCGCCTATACCCAGACAATGTTCTGGGCGCTCGACAAACCGTCGGGGCCGATTCGCCCAACCACCTATAGTCCCGAACTGTTCGCCGAATTGCCGCTCGGTCAGTCGACGATCCTCGGCCTGGGCTATCGTCACGATTCGAATGGAGAGGCGGGCGGCCAGTCGATCGACGTCAATCGGCTCTTCGTGCGCGCGACCAAGTCGTTCGACCTTGGCGGCGACTGGCGCTTCGAGGTGACGCCACAGGCCTGGTTCTATTCGAGCCGAGTGGGTCGCGGCACCGATCTCGACCGTTATTGGGGTTATACATCGCTCAGCGCTTCAGTCGCCCAGACCGACGGGCTGAAAGTCGCCGGCACGTTGCGCGGCAATCCTGGCACCGGCAAGGGCGCGGGCGAACTGTTCATATCCTATCCGCTGACCAGGATCGGCCCGGCGGGCCTCTATCTCTTCGGCCAGGCCTTTTCCGGCTACGGCGAAGCGCTCAGCCGGTTCGACAGCAGCGACAGCCACGCCCGGATCGGCTTCGCCTTTACGCGTTAGAGTGAAGTCGATTCGGTGCCAGCCCGCTCCAAAATGTAGACCATCATCCCGGTTGATCAGGCTAGTACCGCCTACCGACAATGATTCCGGCGTCGCTCGATACGATATCGTTACGGTCAGTCACCGGTTATTAGCAGTTCCGCCCTATCATCTCGCCAACGGAAAAGTCGCACCATAAGCGACCTGAGTCGCAAGCGAAGGTGATCAGAGGCAAAGAGGCGGGCATGGCGGGCGTAAGTACACAGCGGGTGGCGGACACCGTTGACGCGTCGACCCAGCTATTCTGTCGCGTGGGCGAATTCTTGCGCGACAATCATCTTAGCCCGGATCCTCTTCATTATGCCTTTGCCTATCGGGTTCTTACCGACACCCAGGGGCCGCTGGCCCGCGCTGTCGCGCACCTGACCGATGGCGGCGTTAGCCTGTCACGGCGCGACATCGAGAATCTCGGCGGCGAAATCGGCGCGCTCGCCGCCCCCACCCCGACTGAGGCGATGGCGCTCGCCAAGAGCGACGGATTGGTCGCGCAGACACTGTTACAGGTCGAAGGCTTTGCCGATATGATGCAGGCGATGCGCACCGACACCGCTGGGTTCAGCCGCGATCTGGCCGCGAGCGCGAACGAGATTCGGCGCAGCCATGAAACGGTGGCCGTCGATGAGGTCGTGCGCATCACGACCCGCATGCTCGACCGTGTGAATGTCGCGGAAACCCGGCTCGAAGCGGCAACTCACGAAGCAGCTGAACTGCGCACCAAGCTTGAAGAGGCGCGCGCCAATGCGCGCCGCGACCCGCTTACCGACCTGCCCAATCGCCGCGCGGTCGAAGAGGCCTATGCCGCCCGGTCGAAGGCCGGCGACCATGTCTGCCTGGCGGTGTGCGACATCGACCATTTCAAGACGGTCAACGACCGGTTCGGTCATTCGATCGGCGACCGGGTACTCAAGGCAATCGGCGAGGCGCTCCGTCAGGGCTGCGAAGGGCATATGGTCGCGCGTTATGGCGGCGAGGAATTCGCGATACTATTCGTCGGTGTCACGCGGGAGGCCGCGCTGGCGACGCTTGAAAACGCGCGTGAAGCCGTCGCCGCGAAACGCTATCGCCTGCGCGAATCCGACGAGCCGCTTGGTGCCGTCACTTTCTCCGCCGGGCTGACCATCGCGAAGCCGGAAGAAGTTTTCGGCACGGTGTTCGCCCGCGCCGACAGGCTGCTCTATACCGCCAAGGACGCCGGCCGGAACTTAAGCAAGGCTGGCTGATCGCAGACCCACCAATTATTGGCGCAAAATACCGCGTAATTTGGCATGCACGGCGGAATTGGGCGGTCTCAAAATATAATATCGTAGAAATACAATCAGTTATGAAACTGGCACGCTCCCTGCAATTCCCTTTGCATCGGTGACCGGATGGTCCGGATCGCCGAACCAAGGGAGTAAATACCATGTCCGTCCGTTTCGAAGCTTTCCAGCGCGTCGCTTTCTCGCTCGTTGCCTCGCTCTTCGTCGCCGCCGTGATGATCAGCGCCGCAGTCCCCGTCGTTCCGGTTGCATAACCGGAACGACGATTCCCCCGATCCTTACGGGACCAAACCAATGACCCGCAGCATCTTTCTCGGCGTCGCCTCTTTCGCGATGACCGTCCTCATGATCCTCAGCCAGAGCGCCGCAACCGGCGCGAACATGATCAGCTGAGCGACAGGCCCGGCAGGGCGCGCGATCGGGCATCCGGCCAGCGCCCTTACCGGCCCCAATATACCCCAGTGGTATAAGCACGGTATTCCAGCCTCTTTTTCGTGTAAGACGGGACGCGGGCGTTTCGCCCCGAAGGAGAGCCGTGATGGCCAAGAGCCAGAAGAAATCCAACAAGGAAGTCCGCAAACCCAAGGCGGAGAAGGTCAAGACGATCGCCGCCAACAGCTCGACCAAGGGCAAGGCGGTCGAGATGACCACGATCAAGAGCTGATCGACAAGCGGGATGGGCGATACCGACGACGAGTTCGTCTATGACGAGGCGAGCGGCGAGTGGATCAGCGCGGCCGACGCACGCGCCAAGGCAGGTGATAATGCTATCGAGGTGCGCGACGCGGTCGGCAATCTGCTTGCCGATGGCGACCAAGTGACCCTGATCAAGGATCTGACCGTCAAGGGTGCCGGCCAGACGCTGAAGCGCGGCACGCTGATCAAGTCGATCCGGTTGACCGGCGATCCCCAGGAGATCGATTGCCGCTACGAAGGTATCAAGGGCCTCGTGTTGCGTGCGGAGTTCGTCAAGAAGCGGTGAATGACGCGGGCCGTGGATTCGGCCCGCGCCTTCTCCCTGTCGGCCGGTCAGGCGTGGGCCAGTTCGGCCTTTGCGTTGACCTTGCTTTCCGCCATCGCCGTCAGTTTTTCGTCGGTGGCTTTCTCCTCGGCAAGCGTTTCCGCCAGCACCGCCGCGCAATCCTCGCGGCCAAGTTGTGTCGCCCAGGCGATCAACGTGCCGTAGCGCGTGATTTCATAATGCTCGACCGCCTGCGCGGCAGCGACCAGCGCCGCATCGAGCACCGCTTTGTCGGCCACGTCACCCGCGATCTCGTTCGCCTCCTTGATGATACCGTCGATCGCCGGACAGGTGACTGCCTTGGGTTCCTGTCCATGCATCTCGAAAACACGTTCGAGGCGCGATATCTGCCCCTCGGTTTCCCTCAAGTGAAGCTCGAAACCTGCCTTCAGATCGGGCGCGGTCGCCTTGTCGATCATCTTCGGCAGCGCCTTGGTGATCTGATTCTCGGCATAATAAATGTCCTGCAGCGTGTGGACGAACAGGTCGTCGAGCGTCGCAATATCCTTGCTGAAAAGTCCCATTGGTGCCTCCTTGCGGGTCAGCCGGCCGCGGCACGAATGCCGGGCCGACGCCGCCAAAAACGATGTTCGGCGGAGCAAGTTGCCATCAAAGGCAATGGCTTGATCTCGATCAGTATAAATCAATCCACCGCCGGACCAGTGTGGGCTTCCATATGTTCTCTATTTGTTCTATAATGCATCGATGCAATCGCTGTTCGATTTTGCAGCCCGGGACATTGAGCGCTGGCGCGAAAGCCTGATGCCGGTACTCGCCGATATCGAACCCCTACCGCACCGCAAGCCGATCGGCCAGTTGGTCAAGTCGCTGATCAGCGGACGGACGCGCGACCCGGTCTCGCTGGCCGCCTATCGCCGGCTTCGCGCCCGTTTCGGCTCGGCACGCGGGATCGCCATGGCCGATCCTTCCGGTATCGAGGCGGTGATCAGCGATGTCACCTTCGCGCAGGAGAAAGCGGCATGGCTGGTCGCGGCGTTGCGCACGATTGGACGCGAGCGGCCCGATTATACGCTCGACTTCCTTGCCGGACGGTCGCTCGAAGCGGCACTCGCCTGGCTTGAGCGGCTGCCGGGCGTGGGACGGAAGGTCGCGGCGGCCACGCTCAACGCCAGCACATTGCGCATGCCGGTGCTGATCGTCGACGGCCATGTCCTGCGCGTGCTCGTAAGGCTCAGCTTCGTGACCCCGCGGAGCGATGCGCGCGCAACCAGCGAAGCAGTGACCGCGGCCATGCCCGACTGGGACGCCGACGACTTCCTGACCCTGCACATGCTGCTCAAGCGGCTGGGCCAGGTCGCGTGCCGCCCCGACACTCCGGACTGCGACGCTTGCCCCTTGCGGCACGATTGCCCGTCGGCGCGCAATTGACAGCGAGCGCGCTCCCCCGGCACTGCACAGCCCGGAGGAGAAGCGCCGATGCCTGATATCAAGCTGCACCCCGCCTGGCTCGAGCCGTTGCGCGCCGAATTCGACAGCCCGTACATGCGGGAGCTGAAAAGCTTCCTGGTCGCCGAAAAGGCAGCGGGGACGCGGTTCTTTCCGCGTGGCGACGAATGGTTCCGCGCGCTCGACCTGACGCCGCTCCAGGATGTGCGCGTCGTGATCCTCGGTCAGGATCCCTATCATGGCGAGGGCCAGGCACATGGACTGTGCTTCTCGGTCAAGCCCGGCGTCAGGCCGCCGCCATCGCTGGTCAATATCTACAAGGAACTGGCGAGCGACCTCGACATTCCGCCGGCCCGGCATGGTTTCCTCGAACATTGGGCGCAGCAGGGTGTGCTGCTGCTCAATGCGGTGTTGACGGTGCGGATGGGCGCCGCCGCCTCGCATCAGGGACGCGGCTGGGAGAAATTTACCGACGCGGTGATTCGGCTGGTCAATGCGCAGGACCAGCCGACCGTATTCATGCTGTGGGGGTCGCACGCGCAGAAGAAGGCTGCGTTCGTCGATAGCGTGGACCGCGGCGGGCGCCACCTTGTGCTGAAGTCGGTGCATCCCTCGCCGCTCTCGGCCTATGGCGGATTTTTCGGCAGCCGGCCCTTTTCCCAGGCGAATGCGTTCCTCGAAGCACATGGCCGGACGCCAATCGACTGGGCATTGCCCGCGCTTCCGGCGTGAAGCGAGCCGGGTGACATAGCGCCGGATGACCAGAGGAGGTGATCATGATCAATCGCGGTGCATTCCATCACATCGACCTGAACGTCAGCGACCTGGCTGCGGCGAAATCCGTCTATGGCCCGGTACTCGAATTCCTCGGTTATGCCTGCATCAAGGATGATGACGACGGATGCGAATGGGATTTGAAGATCGAGGGGCGTGGCGCGGCGCTCGGCCTCAAACCCTGCGATCCGGCGCTGAGCGGACATCGCCATGAACGCTATGCGCCGGGGCTGCATCATCTGGCGTGGCGGGCGGAAAGCCGGGCCGATGTCGATGCGCTGCACGAACTGCTGGTCGATCGCGGCATCAAGGTGCTCGATGCGCCGGCGCATTATCCGCAATATTGGGGCGACTATTATGCGGTGTTCTTCGAGGATCCGGACGGCATGAAGCTGGAGGTAGTCCACGCGCCGGGCTGGATCTGATCGCATGCGCTCGACGGAGCGAAGGCGGCTTTGAGGCGTTGGCGGCATTCCAGAGTCGAAGGAGAGAAAGCTGTGGCCAAGAGCCTGTCCGACATTGCCGAGAGCATGCGCGATATCGATTTCGCGATGCTGTCCACCCATACCGATGGCGGCGCGATCGGGGCGCGGCCGATGAGCAATAATCGCGACGTCGAGTATGACGGCGACAGTTTCTATTTCACCACCGACGATACGCGGATGGTGACCGACATCGCCGCCGATCCCAAGGTCTCGCTGAGTTTCCAGGGCAAGGCGGGAATGCTCGGCATGCGGCCCTTCTTCGTCGCGATCGAAGGGAGTGCGGCGCTGATCCGCGACAAGACGCAGTTCGAACAACATTGGGCCAAGGGGCTCGATCGTTGGTTCAAGCAGGGCGTCGACACACCTGGCTTGGTGCTGATCAAAGTGCAGGGCGAGCGCGCGCATTATTGGGATGGCGAGAACGAGGGTGAGGTGGTGATCAAGGCCGAAGCGAGCGCCCAGGGCTGAGCGTCGTTCAGGAACTCGGTCGATCTGTTTCCCGCTGATGAGAAAGAGCCGGCGATATGCTATCGCTGAATTGGCTCTGTCACGACCGGCACAGCCATTGAATCACCCGCGCCGGACGGATCGGCGCCAGCGGTCGCGATCATGCCGACTTTATGCGATCAGCAGTGCCGGATCGGGCAATGATGCAATCAGCTCGGCAGGGTCGGCGTGGATCACGCGCGCGATAGAGATGAGTTCTTCCAGCGTGATGGATTCGCCACGTTCGATGTCGAACAGCCGAACGACCGGGATGCCGGTGTCGCGGGCGAGTTGATCGAGCCGGACGAGCGCTTGACCGCGCCACGCCAGAAGCCATGGATCACCGGTCGCCATCATCGAAGCGACCGGATGATCCTTCGCCAGTTGCTGCCGGAAAATTGGTCCCGGCTGCTCGCAGGTGCCGCGCATCACTGCCCCGCGAACAGCGTCAGCTGCCCGGCCGGGCTGGCCAAAACGGCCTTCGCCTCCAGCGCCGCATCAACCGCTTGCCGATAATGAATTGTGCGGTACCGCTCCGCTTCGTCGAAGCCCGTCGGCGCCCAGTCTTCGGACGGATAACAGGCGTCGTAGATCGCGCGCACCGCCGCACGCAGTTGCAGATCGTGCTGCATTCCAACTCCATCGATGACGAATCACCGCAGGTTCGGTGAGTCATCAATTAGAACGAAAAGGGAACACAAAACAAGGGCGAATTGTTCGATCAGCCACCGGGCGACTCATCGACCAGCCGCCGGATATAGTCGTGCAACGTCACCTTGCCGCGGATCGGCAAATCAGGCTGTTCGTAATCGCCGTCGAGTGTGATGCCGGTCATTCGTGCATAGGATTCGGCCGCGCGGTCGGAAAAGCCGAGCGCCTTATATCCCTCGACCCATTGATCGCGCGGCGTGGCGATCGCCTTGACCGGCGTGCCCAGTGCGGCGGCAAAGGCCGCGGCGACATCGGCGGAGGAATAACGCGCCGGCCCTTCGACATAATAGGTGCCGGTGCGATCGTCGGTCAGCAGGCGCGCGGCCTGCTCGCCCAGATCCTGTGGCGCGACCATCGGCAGTTCGAAATCGACCGGGTACATGGTGTGGACGACGCCGTCCGCGCGCGCCGTTTCCAGAGCTGCGTCCCAGTTGCTGAAATAATAGGCGGCACGGATAATCGCGGCGGGGATGGCTTGCGCCTTCACGCCCTGCTCAAGCGCATAGAGTGTGTTGAGATCGCCGAGCCGATCGCCAGCCTGCGCGCCATAAGTCGAATGGGCGACGATCTTGTCCAGCCCCGCGCCGTCAAGCGCGGTGAGGATCGCGGCAATGGTGCGCTTCTCCTGCGCATCGGTATCGGTCTTGGGGTCGGCCGGCGGATTGAGCAGGAAAGCGCGCGTGCCGGTGGCGAGGACGCGGTGCAGCGCGTCGGTGTCGAGTACATCGGCGACTGCGACTTTCGCCCCTGCCCGCTTCAGATCTTCCGCCTTCGCTTCCTCACGAGCGACAATGGTGACCGGCTCGCCCCTGGCGAGCAGCGCCTTCGCCGCCGCCGACCCGACATGACCCGTTCCGCCAAGGATGATGTGCATGAATCCGCTCGCGCCATGGACAAGGTCCAACCAACGCGATGGCCGGGCCGTGGTTCCTGGAACGGCGATGACCGTTCACGCAATGAGGAGCTGTCAGGAAGGCGCGGCCGACACGGGTCAATCAGGCTTCAATACCCCCTCGTCCGCCAGCATGCGGGCAAATGTCTGGTCGGTGACATATCCGATAAAGCTGTGCTTCATGCGTGGCGGATCGGTGTAATATTGCCGCATCATGCCGCCATAGGCTTCTTCGTCGATTGCCCGCCCGACCTCCGGATTGAGGCCGAAGGTCGTAGGGTTGAGCCGCGAACCCAGGCCAAGAAACTTCCGCAACACCGGATCGCCGGTATTGATCGTGTAGCGGAAGCTTTTGACATCGGGGAGCGGGCGAAGCTTGCGGCACCCCTGATTGCGATCGAGCCGCTCCTGTTCGCTCACGTCGCAGAAATCGATCCGTCCGACCGCGGCGGCCATCAGCAGGATATGGAGGCGGTTGTTCCGGCCGGAGACCGGCGGTTTCGGCGTCAGCAGATGCCTGTAATCGTCCCCCCATGCCGCGGTCGCCTTGTCGGTCGCATCCCGAAATTCCCTGGAATAAACCGGATCGCCCAGCGCCGAGAGGATGACCGAGGCGCCCCGGCTGTGCGCGATGAGATAGATTTCCTGGCCGTGAAACTGATCCAGCACCCGGCGCAGACCGCGCGAACCGGCAAGCTGGCTGTTGCCGACCGCGTTGAACCAGATCTTCGCCCCGAAGATGCCCTTGGCGGTCAGGCCATCCCAGTAGAAGCGCAGCACGCCGTCATCGGGCCGCAGATCGAGCATGGCCTTGATCTCGTTGAACGGCGGGTCGGTCTCGGCAACGGTGTTGTTATAGCCATGGATCAGAACGAAGAGGCGCTTTTTGCCGCTGGCCAGGGCGCGGACCTGCTCCAATTGCCGCTTCTCGTCGGATTCGATCAGCGCGCGGAAGCCGGGGTTTGGCTGAAGATAGGTTTCGCCCAACAGGCTGGCGGCCTTCCACCGGCGCGGCCCGCGCCAGATGTCGCATGGTTGCGCGCGCGACCCGAAATAGCCGCACCAGCCGGTCGGATAAAAGCTGCCATTGGGATCGACAAAGACTGCCGCGTCGGCCGGAGCGGCAGCCGTCCGGTCGTCCGCATAGATAAAGCGCCCGGCGGTCGGGAAGACGTGGCCATAACAACCCGACAGCGCCAACGCCGCCGCGACGGTCAACCAGATTCGAATGGCACGTTGCAAATCGGGAACCCCCTGGTCAGATGAAACCGTGGTGACCGCCCGACGTCAATCCGGGTTGGCACCAATTCGATGATACGGGTCGCGCGCTGAGTCAGACGGCAGCGCGGCGGGCGGTCTGAGCGGTACTTTTCCACCCACATCGCCATGATCGGCGCTGTTGCTGAATCACCGATCGGCGAACTGCACGAGATCCCACAAATTACCGTAGAGGTCCCTGAACACCGCGACGGTCCCATAGTCATAGGTCGCGGGGTCGCGCACCCATTCCACCCCGGCAGCGGTGAAGGCGGCATGATCGCGCGTGAAATCGTCGGTGGCAAGGAACAGGAAGACGCGGCCGCCGGCCTGATCGCCGATAAAGGCCTCCTGCACCGGCTGCGATGCGCGGGCGAGCAGGATGGTGGTCGCATCCTCGGCCGCGCCGGGCGGGCGGATAGTGACCCAGCGCTTGTCCTGCGCAGGTTGATAGGTGTCCTCGACCAGGGTGAAACCGAGCTTGCCGACATAGAAAGCGAGCGCTTCGTCATAGTCGCGGACGACCAGGGCAATATGGGCGAGATGGGGCATGGCCGATTTCTAGCACGACCATTTCTTCTTTATCAGGCCCGATAGCGATTTTTTGACCGATGGCGCGGGCGAAGCGAGCCACCGGCAAGACCGAATTCCCGTCCGGGCCGCGATCCGAATTGACCCCCGCAGACGCCGTGACCATAGGGCTGGCAGTGTCGCGACGGTGTAGGAGGACGTGGGATGGGTGCAGTTTCGGCGGTCCTTTATTTCCTCAGCCAGCATCCTTTTCTCGCCCTGCCGCTCTATCCGCTGACCGCGTTCATGATCGGCGCGCTGCTGACCAGACTGACCGGCTGGAGCGGGTGGCTGTTCCTCGGTATACCCGGCTTCGTGTTGGGCGCGCTGAGCCCCTTTTTCGGGTCGGCGGTGAACGCGATCTTCCTCAATGCCGCCGGGACGGTCGGCAGCGCGGTGATCGTCCACTCCGAGGAAACCAGTTCGACGCTGAACGACAATCCGATCTGGTATTACGAGGCCGTGGTGCGAACCGCGGACGGGCGCGATGTCGAGACCAGCTTCGACACCATGTCGGCATCGATCTATCCATGGCGCAACCAGATATTGATCCCGCCCGAGGGCGAGCGGTTTACGGTCAAATATGTGCCCGGCTTTCCGCGCAATATCGCGATCATGGTCGACCGATCGTCCTATGGCCGGAAACACCAGATCGAGGAGGATCGCGCGCCGGTCGAAACCGCGGCGGCGAAGCTGGCGGCCGCGCCGGACAATGCGGAGTTTCGCGATGAATATCGACGCGCATTGACCGCCTTCATCACGCAGCATGGTGATGATGACGATCCTAGGCTGTTGGCCGACTATCGCGCCAGGCTGGCCGCGCTGAGGGATACGCCGCAGCAATAGTGCCGTCCGCAGATTTTGCCGGACGCGGGGCAATCGATGCGCAGTCATCGCGACTTCGGGCTGCCACCGGGAATCAAGTGTTCCGTTGCCGTGAGCTGACAGACAGAGGGAAGTTTGAAACTTGAGGGCCGCGTTTCCATGCGTGCTGCGATAGCGGCAATTTAGCAGCGCCTGAATCGAGCCGCGCGATTGGGGAAGGGAGGAGATATGGGACACCCTACGTTGTATATCTTCGGCACGAGACGCGCGAGCCATCCTATTGATTTTACTGATTATTAAGACCAGCCTGGCTCTGCCCGTGCCTCACTCAAAGAGATGTAGTCAAAGTGCAAATGCCCAGGGGAATTAAGAGGAGCGTCATCGTAATCCGATCTCGATCGCGGCATGCAAATACTGCGGCGAGACCTATTCCGGAAGACAGGGGTGACACGGGCGTGGGCATCAGTCGGCACCACGAAGTCGCCAGCGGCCGTGTTCGACATGCGTGGTCTGGCCGACAATGCTCTCAACCAGCAGGATTTCCTCAACCGTCCAGCCAATCGACGCGATCTTCTGGCTGCCGAGCCGGTCGCCGCGATAGTTGATCGTCACGTGCGGTTCGGGCGTGGTGCCGAGCATCATCGGCGCCTTGCGTTCGAGGAGATGACGGACCAACGCCGCCTGGAATGCGCGGGCCTCGGCCAGCGGCGCGCGGGTGCGCAGCGTGACGGCCTTGCGGTTCTCGATCCGGTCGAAGGCAAGCGGGAAGGCCGGGGCGTCGATGCTGTCGAGCGCGGCGATCACCGCGGGGAGCCATTCGGGCGGCGCGTAATGAAGGTCGAACAGCGATACCAGGGTGACGTGGAGCAGGTCCGCACCGCGGCCGGGATCGTTGCGGGCGAGCGCGATGATCTGCGCCTGCGCTTCGTGCGACGGCTTGGCCATGATGTAGAGCGGGTTACGGGCGCGCATAGGGAAGCGTAGCAGATGAGAGTATGATGGGGGAGGCGCGGTCGCTGGGCGCCGCGACATATTCCGGCGTTAGTAAAACTCGCCTAACCACTCCCCATCGTCACTCCGCTGGCAGATAAATCTCCCCGCCCTTCTCTTTGAACACCTCACTCATCTCAGCCATGCCCTTTTCGGCCTCAGCCAGCGCAGCCGGATTGGCAAAGACCGACCGCGCCGCGTCAGCACCCTGCGCCGCGTCACCGTCCGCCGCGATGAACGCATCCGCCGGCTGGTTCTGCTTCGCGGCGAAGTCGCGGACTTCCTGGGTGATCTTCATCGAGCAGAATTTCGGGCCGCACATCGAGCAGAAATGCGCGGTCTTGGCGCCTTCGGCGGGCAAGGTCTGGTCGTGATATTGCTCCGCCGTGTCGGGATCGAGCGACAGGTTGAACTGGTCGCGCCAGCGGAATTCGAAGCGGGCGCGAGACAGGGCGTCGTCGCGCATCTTCGAGGCCGGGTGGCCCTTCGCCAGATCGGCGGCATGGGCGGCAAGCTTGTAGGTGACCACGCCGACCTTCACGTCATCGCGATCCGGCAGCCCCAGATGTTCCTTCGGTGTGACGTAGCAAAGCATCGCGGTGCCGTACCAGCCGATCATCGCTGCGCCGATGCCGCTGGTGATATGGTCGTAACCCGGCGCGATGTCGGTGGTGAGCGGCCCGAGTGTGTAGAAGGGCGCCTCTCCGCAGACCTCGAGCTGCTTGTCCATATTCTCCTTGATCTTGTGCATCGGCACATGGCCGGGGCCTTCGATCATCACCTGCACGTCACTCTTCCAAGCGCGGTGGGTGAGTTCGCCGAGCGTGTAGAGTTCGCTGAACTGTGCTTCGTCATTGGCGTCGGCGATGCTGCCGGGGCGCAGACCATCGCCCAATGAATAGGCGATGTCGTACGCCTTCATGATCTCGGTAATCTCGTCGAAGCGTTCGTAGAGGAAGCTTTCCTTATGGTGGCTGAGGCACCATTTCGCCATGATGCTGCCGCCGCGGCTGACGATGCCGGTGACGCGCTTCGCGGTCATCGGGATGTAAGCGAGGCGCACGCCGGCATGGATGGTGAAATAATCCACGCCCTGTTCGGCCTGTTCGATCAGCGTGTCGCGGAAGATTTCCCAGGTCAGATCCTCGGCCACGCCGCCGACCTTTTCGAGCGCCTGGTAGATCGGCACGGTGCCGATCGGCACGGGCGAGTTGCGGATGATCCATTCGCGTGTGTCGTGGATGTTGCGGCCGGTGGACAAATCCATCACCGTGTCCGCGCCCCAGCGGATCGACCAGACCATCTTGTCGACTTCGTTCGCCACGTTTGAGGCGACGGCGCTGTTGCCGATATTGGCGTTGATCTTGACCAGGAAGTTGCGGCCGATCGCCATCGGTTCGGATTCGGGGTGGTTGATATTGTTGGGGATGATCGCGCGGCCGCGCGCGACCTCATCCCGGACGAATTCGGGGGTGACGTAATCGGGGATCGACGCGCCGAAATCCTGGCCGTCGCGGATCAGCGCTTCCTTCATCTGCGCGCGGCCCATATTTTCGCGGATCGCGACATATTCCATTTCGGGCGTGACGATGCCGCGCCGGGCGTAATGCATCTGGCTGACGTTGTGGCCGGCCTTGGCGCGCAGCGGGCGCTTCACGACATTGGGGAATTGCGGGACCCCCGCCGAGCGATCGGGGCCGGAAAGACCGTTATCCTCCGGGCGGATCTCGCGCGCGTCATATTCTTCCACATCGCCGCGCGCGACAATCCAGTCGCGACGCAGCTGGCCCAGGCCGGCATTGATATCGATCAGCGCCTTGGGGTCGGTGTACGGGCCGCTGGTGTCATAGACGCGCAAAGGCGGTTCGTCGCAGCTTGGGTCGAGCACAATCTCTCGCATCGCAACGCGCAACGGTCCGACATGGATTTTGCGTGAGCCGCGAATGGGGCCTGTCGTAACGCCAATTTCGGTGCGGGCGGGAATGTCGGCCATGGTGTTCGCTCCAAATGTTCGGAGCGAGGACACGGATTTCGCGAGGCGAATGCCGCTCCCTCCCTCCGCCGGCTTTAACCGGATCAGGTTCGGCGGGTCATGGCATCAGCCATATCTCAGCTGCTCAGGCGCAGCCCCCCGGGGATGGCCATGGTCTAGCACATCGTCGCAGTAAGGGAAGCACGGCCGTGTCGGATTGCCATTTACGGTCAGCGAAGAACCCGAGCCGAACGACGCACAAAGAAGGCGGGCAAAGAAAAGGCCGCGCGGGCTACCGCGCGGCCAGGGAGAAACGATCAGCGTGTCGTCAGAATCCGGTCGGACCCACGCCGTTCAAGCTGCTGGTCTTGATTGTGCCGTTGAGGCCGGCGGTGAAGAAACCGCCGCCGACCACCGACGCCGGGTTGAGATAGGCAATGTTGAGCACTTGTCCGAGGGTACGCGAGAAGGCGAGGCCGTCAGCGTCGGCGGGGGTGATGTTCGCGGTGGTCGCATCGCCGGTGATGCCCTGGTCCTTGTCAGCGCCGGTGCCGGTGCCGTCCAGCGCGTCGCGCGCGTCGGAGATCTTGCCCGCATCGGTGCGCAGGCTCGGCGTGGCGACGCCCTTTTGATACAAGACGGTGCGGATCAGGCCGGCATGATAGGCATGCGCCGCGAGTATGCCCGCCGCTGCCTCGATATAGGTCTTGCTGCCGATCAGGCCGGCACCGCCCCGGTACGCGGTGACGCCGACATCCGCCAACATGAACGCGCCAAGCAGGAAATTCGCGTCATTGGCGTAGACGTCGAAGGCGGCACCCGCGCCGACCACACCGGCGTTTTGCGCCAGTTTGCTGAACGCGCTGGTTGCGGTGACGCCGATGTCGATCGCCGGCTGCGCGGCCACCGCCGTGCCGAGCACGGAGCGCAGGAATGTCACATGCGCCAGTTTGTCGGCCGCGATCTCCTTGGCATATTGCTGCACCAGCGGATCGGTGAAAGTCACCTGGCGTCCACCGGTCGCGGCACCGGCAGTGCCGCTACCAGTGATCAGCGTGGCGGCAAGGCCAGCGCCATTGGCGGCGAATTGATAGAATTGCGCCAGGAGATATTCGAGATTGAGCGCGAAGTTCAGCACATCGGCGTCGGTTGCCGCCGGTGTGCTGGTCGAGGTCGAGGTCGGGGTTGGAGTCGGCGTGCCGGTCGCGGTTGGCGTCGGGGTCGGCGTGCTATCATCGCCGCCGCCGCAGGCGGCGAGCAGCGAGCTGGCACCCGCCGCCAGGGCAACGCCGCTGGCGCGCCGGAGGAACACGCGACGCTCGGCGCCGTGCGTTTCGCCGGCTTCGAGAATATTGATCAGCTTTTCGGTATCGGTCATCGGGTCAACTCCCCTGAATTCTGTATAATCGCTCGGACGCTCGGACGCTCGGATCGACGGCAAAGTTAGGTGCTCGCCGTGCTCGTCCGGATCGTGCCGTTAAGGCCGGCGGGGTAAAAACCGCCGGCCGTGACCGAAGCCGATGTCAGATAGACGATATTGAGTACCTGGCCCGTCGTCCGGCTGAAGGCGAGACCGTTGCCGTCGAGCGGCGTAATGTTCGACTGAAGAGTCGTACCGGTGCCGGTCGGCGAGATGCCCTGGTCGAACTCCCTGGTGGCGCCGGCACCGTCGAGCACATCGCGCGCATTGGAGATCGCATCGGCATTGGTGCGCAGCGACGCCGTGGTCGCGCCCTTGGCATAAAGCACGGTACGGATGGTGGATGCGTGATACGCCTTGGTCGCGAGGATACCGGCGACGGCAGCGAGGTCGTTCGCGTTGGTGAGCAGCGGTGTCAGACCCTTGTACGCGGTGACACCGACATCCGCGAGCATGAAGGCGCCGAGCAGGAAATTCTCGTCATTGGCATAGACATTGAAGCCAGTCCCTGCACCGACCACGCTGGCGGCCTGCGCCAATTTGCTGAACGCGCTGGTCGGAGTAACGCCGATGTCGATCGCCGGCTGCGCGACCTGAGCCCCGCTGAGCGTGGTGCGCAGGAACCGGACATGGGCGATCTTGTCCTGGGCGATTTCCTTGGCATATTGCGCGACGAGCGGATCGGCGAAGGACACCTGAGCGCCGCCGGTGACCGCGCCCTGCGTGGTAGTAGAGGCCGAGCCGGGAGCCAGGTCGGCGTTCGCCAGCCCCGTGCCGAACGCCGCATAGCTGTAGAATTGCGCCTCGAGATATTCCAGGTTGAGCGCGAAGTTGAACCAATCCGTATCGGTGAGGCCTTGTGCCGTGGCGATGCCGCCAAGCGTGATCGCCGAGGCACCGGCGCCCGCGACCGCCGCCGCGCCGAGCGCCGCCTTGAAGAATTCACGCCGGTCATTGCGCCGTTCGGTGTGGGCATCGAGTGCCTCGATCAATTGCTCATTTGTGTCGGTCATGGGCACGAACCTTCCCTTTGATACTTTTACAGGCGCGCTGTGATGGCTGGCGGGTCTTTGGGCAATAGCTGCGATTACATCCGTTACGATGGTCCGGTGTCGCCCCCAAACATGGCGCGACACTGGCTGATCCATTCAACCAGCGCAACCAGATACGATGCCGATCAATTGATTATATGACGTTTTGGCCAGGGCGATCCCGCATCCCGGCTTTTACCTCGCGCCAAAAAAAGGGCCGCGCGTTCGCACGCGCGGCCAGGGAGAGTGTGTGATGATCGGGGCGGATCAGGGTTGCGCGGTGCTCGTGGCGATCCGGCCGTTGACGCCGCCCGGGAAGAAACCGCCGCCGACCGTCGCCGCCTTGGTCAAATAGACGATGTTGAGTACCGCCCCCGGTGTCCGGCTAAAGGCAAGACCGTCGCTATCGGTCGGCACGATGTTCGACTGCGTCGCGTCGCCCGCGTTGACGATGCCCTGGTCGTCGTCGCTCGGGCCATCGAGGCTATCGCGCGCATTGGAGATCTGCCCCGCCGCGGTGCGCAGCATCGCGGTGTTCATACCCTTGGCATAAAGCACGGTGCGGACCAGGCCGGCATGATAGGCCTCCGCCGCGAGGATACCGGCGGCGGCCTCGAGATAGACCTTGCTGGTCAAGAGCGGCGACGCGCCCTTGTACGCGGTCACCCCGACATCTTCGAAGATGAACGCGCCGAGTAGGAAATTCTCGTCGCTGGCATAAGGGTTGAACACGCCGGTAGCCCCGACCACACCAGCCGCGCGTGCCGCGGCGGTGAAGGGACCGTCCGCCGCGCCCGAAATGTCGATACCGGGTTGCGCGACCGCTGCGGTGCCGAGCGCACTCCGCAGAAAAGCGACATGGGCGATCTCATCGCGGGCGATTTCACGGGCATATTGTTCGACCACGGGATCGGTAAAGGTCACTTTCTGCCCACCGGTCGCCGCA
This sequence comes from Sphingomonas sp. So64.6b, assembly GCF_014171475.1. NCBI lineage: Bacteria > Pseudomonadati > Pseudomonadota > Alphaproteobacteria > Sphingomonadales > Sphingomonadaceae > Sphingomonas > Sphingomonas sp. So64.6b. The sequence goes on along the minus strand of NZ_CP048817.1, from coordinate 4,092,969 downwards.
CCCTGCCGCCCGGTGCCGCCCAGCATCGTCGCCGGAAGGCCAGTGCCGAATGCGGCGTAGGAATAGAATTGCGCCTCGAGATATTCGAGGTTGAGCGCGAAGTTGAGAATGTCGGCATCGCCAATCGGGGCGGTCGAGGTCGGTGACGGGGTCGGCGTCGGTGACGGCGCAGGCGTCACCGCGCCACTATTGTTGCCGCCGCCGCACGCGGACAGCAGCGAGGTGGCGCCCAGCGCGAGCGCGCCGCCGCCGGCATATTGGATGAATTTGCGCCGTTCGTCACGGCGGCGGTCACTGGCTTCGATGACCTGAAGAAGCGTTTCACTATGTTGCATCGGATATCTCCCTTAAGGACGGGCTGCGCGCGGATCAGTTCGCGGCGCTGGTCCTGATCGTCCCGTTGACGCCGGCGGGGAAAAAGCCCCCCATCGCGGCGGCGGTGTTGGTCAGATAAACGATGTTGAGCACCTGGCCCGTCGTCCGGCTGAACGCGATACCGTTGCCGTCGAGCGGCACGATGTTGGATTGCACCAACCCGCCAACGGTTTCCGGGGAGATGCCCTGATCGAGATCGCTGGTGCCATCCAGGCTGTCACGGGCGGCGGAGATCGCATCCGCCGAAGTGCGCAGCGACGGCGTCGCGATACCCTTTGCATAAAGCACGGTGCGCACCAGCGAGGCATGATATGCCTCCACCGCGAGCAATCCGGCGGCGGCCTCGAGATAGGCCTTGTTGCTGATCAGCGGCGCCGCGCCCTTATAGGCGGTGACACCGACATCCTCGAAGATGAACGCGCCGAGCAGGAAATTCTCATCGGTCGCATAAACGTCGAAGGCGGCGCCGGGGCCGATCAGCCCGGCGGCTCGCGCCGCGTTGCTGAACGCGCTGGTCGGCGTGACGCCGATATCGATCGCCGGCTGGGCCACGGCCGCGCCACCGAGTTGCGTACGCAGGAATTCGACATGCGCACGTTCGTCGAGCGCGATTTCCTTGGCATATTGCGCGACCAGCGGATCAGTGAATGACACCGCCCGGCCGCCGGTCACCGCGCCCTGAGTGCCCGTGCCGGTCAGGCTGGCCGCAGCAAGCCCGGTACCGAACACGGCGTAATTGTAGAATTGCGCTTCGAGATATTCGAGGTTGAGCGCGAAATTGAGCACATCGGCATCGGTCACGCTTTGCGCCGTGGCCGTGCCGGCCAGCGTCAGCGCCGAAACGCCCGCGCCGGCCACCGCCGCGGCGCCGAATGCCGTTTTGAAGAACTCCCGGCGCTCGTTGCGCCGATCGACCCTGGCGTCGAACGCCTCGATCAGTTGCTGACTTGTCTCGGTCATCGGCTTGGGCCTCCCTCTAGATTTGTCCCGCTGTGCGTCGTGGGTCTTCAGGCGTCGGTTTCTGCTCGCAAGCGTAAGCATTCGCGCCGAGCGGACGGCACGAGGCAAATCATTGGAACATTTGCAAAAACAGATACGGCCGCGCCGGTTGCCCGGATGCGCGGCCGATTAAATAATTCTGATCGGTGCGAATATTTCTAGAAGGTGTAGCCGATCCCGATCGCGCCCAGCCACTGGTTGCGGTCGCCGGCGATGCGCGTCACCGGGCTTTCGGCAAAGTCGTTGAGCAATCGCGAATAGGAAACGCCGCCGATTAGAGACAGGCCGTGAGTCAGGTCGCCGGTCAGCGAATAAGTCGCGAGGCCGGAGATCGAATAATTCTTCCACCCCTTGCCCGCGCTGTATTGGGGCAGCGTGCTGGCCAGCGAACCGGGGGCATCGACGCTGAAATAGGTCTGCGCATAGCCGTCGCCGGCATAGGTCGCATTCGCCGAGATGCCGACATAGGCCTTGCGGCTGAGCGGCGTGCCGTAATCCAGCTGCGGCGTGATCAGATAGCTTTTATGGGCGTTGTTCACGTCCCGAATGTACGAAACGCTGAACGAGAGCTTGTCATAGTCGCTGGTGATCAGGCCGGTCTTGCCGATGCCGAGATAGCCGCCGACCTCGATCGCGGTCTTGCGCGTGCCAAGCGCGCCGACGCGCGGGTCGTCGATTCGCTTGATGCTGTTGCGGTTGAAATTGGCGCCGACCACCGGACCAAGTTCGAAATCGAAGCCAGGTCCCGGATCATTGGGTACGACATCGACGAACAGCTGCGTGCCGCGCGTGATGAAGTTGATGCCCGACAGCGAGCCGCGAACGACCCCGATGGGCACGATGCGGTTGGTATCCGAGCCCTCATAGCTAGGGATGGTGCCGACGCCGATCGCGATCGAGAGGCTGTCGCCACCGGTGACGACCTCCGGCTCGGAGGATGCGGGATTGGCGGCCGGGGTCGAATCCTGCGCCAAAGCGGGCGCCGCGACGATGGGCGACAACAGGGCAACGGACAGAAAAATACTGTTTTTCAATGACACAGGCGGCTCCGGGGTGAAATGATTCCATCGGGGGCAACGCACCGCTTGCCGCTTTGGCTCCGCTGCACCGCGCTTGAGGCTTGCGTGAAAACTCCCGGAAGAGCGGGTTTCAGCAAATGTCAGAGGAGATACTTCATCCTGATCTGCTGTTCGTCGGCGTTGCCGGTGAGCGTGAATTGCGCCGCCGAAAAGCGTGGCGGACCAAAGCCGATCGCCGGGTTGCGCGAGAAGCCGAAACCTTCGCGCGGAATGCCGACAAATGTGTCGAGCTTCTTGTTACCATTCTCGTCATGGATCACGGCGACCGCATAGTCGCCGCGCGGCAGCCCGGCGAACAGGATCGCCGGCGCATCGGCACGGACCGAGCGAGTCACCGCGCGGGCGTCATCGAGGCATGCGGGGAAATTCTTCGGATCGGCGGTCAGGCAAATGCGCAGCATGCCCTTGGTCGAACGCAACTTGGCGATATCGACATGCAGGTCGGCGACCGGCATCGCGCCGGGCAACATACTTGCGAGAACCAGGGCGGCGCCAAGCCGTCGTGCCAATCGCCGGGTGGCGAAACGGTGTGCAAGTGCGATGGTCTTACCCTTATCGTTTGCCAAAATGTCCAACCCCCCGGTCGGTGCCACAGATCCGATCCCAGAACCGGAAATAAAGCCCATAATTGCATTTATACTGTTCATGGTGCCGTTGATGATGGCTGGCGGTGATGAGCCAGGCCCCCACCGGCCCCCGCCACATGAAGCGCGGGAAAATTTCCCAGCCCATATGGTTGGTGACCCCCATAACGGTCATGATCGTCAGCACCAGCCCGAGGGCGGCAATATGGATCGGAATCAGGACGACCAGTAGCGGAATTACCACAGCGCCGGTCAGCGCCTCGTACGGATGGAACGCCATCGCCGCCCAGGCGGTGGGCGGGCGGCTGGCATGGTGGACGGCATGGGCGATACGGAACGGTCGTGGCCGGTGCATCCAGCGATGCGTCCAATAGAACCAGGTGTCGTGCGCGAAAAGATAAAGCAGCACTGACAGGGGCAGATACCAGAGCGGCCAGACGTGGATGTCGCTGTAGATCAAGGTCCAGCCGCGATTCTGCCAGCCCCAGGCGACGATCCCCGCCGGGACGCCATAGATTGCCGCGGACGCGAGGCTCCATGATATCTCGCGCCGGATTTGCGGGTCGAGGCCGGTATAAAGGCCTGGCGAGCGCCAGCGGGTGGCCAGTGCGAAGCCGCCGCTGACGATCAGATACCGCACGCCGACGATCACCGTCATGGCGACGGCGGAAAGCAGGATGGCGAGAAAGACGGTCATGCCGTGCCCTTATAGACGGCTGAGCATATCCGTCACGCGATCAGCGCGGCACAGTCCATCGCGATCTGTTCGAGCGCTTCGCGTGGCGCGCCGGCCCGCGCACGGACACTAAGCGAGTGGATGACCGAGGCGACGATCCGCGCATCGGCCGCCGGACGCATGCTGCCGGCCGCGGTGAGCAATTCCTCGATCCGGCGATCCTCCATCGCGAGGAACCTGGCGAGTGCCTCGCGCACCTGAGGGTCCGACGCCGATTCCGTGCTCGCGGTGCTAACCGCGAGGCAGCCCGATGGCCCCTTCTCGCCCGACAGATAGCCGTCGATAGTGAACATCAGCATGATTTCGACCAGCGTGCGGACACCAAGTTGTTGTGCCGCGATCGCATTGAAACCGCGTTCGGCGCGATCATAGACACGCGCCAGCGCCGCCAGATAGATCGCGCGCTTGTCGCCGAACGCCGCATAGAGGCTTGGTCGCGCCAGGCCCGTCGCATCGACCAGATCATCGAGCGAAGTCGCGGCATAGCCCTGGGTGCGGAAGCGCTCGCTCGCCGCCTTCAGCGCGATCTCGGGATCGAAGCCACGCGGGCGGCCGCGTGATCGGCCTTTGGGAATATCGGCAGGGGACTCGGACAATTATGTACCATTTCGCAAAGAATCATTGACGCGCTTTATATTATGCGAAATGGTACAGAAATCAACCAAGCCCCGGGAGGCCGCCATGAAGCTGTATTTCGTTCCCTTCGCCTGCTCGCTCGCGACGCGCATCGCGATCGAGGAAGCTGAGCTCGAGGCCGAGTTCATCCAGGTCGTGCCGGGCCAGGTCTTGCCCGATGGCCGCCCCTTCTCGGCGATCAGTCCAATGGATTATGTCCCGGCGCTGGAGACGGGCGGCATCGTGCTGAGCGAGGGCACGGTGGTGCTGACCTATATCGCCGATCTCGCCGCCGAGGGCGTGCTCGCGCCGGCGCCCTATACCGAGGCGCGTTATCAGATGATGCGCTGGCTCAACTTCGTCGCGACCGAGGTGCACAAGGGCGTCTTCTCGCCATTGATGACCAAGAAGTCGAGCCGGGGCGCACGGGACTGGGCCCTGGGCATGTTGCCCAAGCGTTTCGACTTGCTCTCGCAGCAGCTCAAGGGGCAGGATTTTCTGATCGGCAGGTTCAGTGTTGCCGATGCCTATCTGCTCGCAGTGCTCAACTGGTGCGAATATGCCGGGGTGCCGATCAAGATCTGGCCGGTGCTCGAAGCGTGGCGCACGAAGATGCGGACCCGGCCCTCGGTCGCCCGCGCGATGGCAACCGAGATGCCGCTGCTCCAGGCAGCATGAACCGAAAAGGGCGGCGTTACTTCTCTTTCGCGCCGCCCTTTTTCGGGTCCATTTTCACGATCCTGGTGCCGTTGACGCTCCACACAGCATCGTCCGGGGTGCCGACAAACACCGGCTTGCCCGACCAGAGCGAGAGATAGACATGCATCTCGGTGGGATGTGGATCGAGCAAATGCGTCATCCATAAGCCCTTCGTATCAGGCGGGCTGTCGAGCGTCAGGCAGCTTTTGCTGAAATCCCGCACCGCCAGCAGCTTGCCGTCAGGACCGATATCGACCTCATGATGGCCGCCAGCGGGATAAGCGTCGCGTTTCAGCATCGGGGTGAGCAGATAGACCGGAATGGTCCCGCTGCCCGGACGGGGCGGCAAGGTAACGGTGTTGAAGGGCCGCTCGACACAGGCGCCAAAGGGTTGCGCGACCGCCACATCATGCGCCGCCGCCATGCGCACCGCTTGTGCCGACAGACTGCGATCGCCGTCCGTATCGGGTACGCGGTCGTTGAGTATCTTCCCATCGCGATAATCGGCGACATAGATCGCATAGGGCGTCGCGTCGTTCAGCCCGTAATAGGTCACGGTCAACAGGTCGCCCGCCGGCTCGACCACCCAGCCGCGGATCGCGCGCATGACGTCCTGAGGCAGCTTGCGCGCCAGCATCGCATCGGTGGTGTGCCAGGCCGCCTGGTCGAAGGCGTAGATCTCCGCACCACGGGCGGCAACTGCGGCGAGATCGGCGGTCTGGATGGTCGGTGGCTTGCTTGCCTCTCCGGCATGTGCCGGCATATCGGGTTTGTCGGCATGCGCCGCTGGGGCCAATACCGTGGCGGCCAGAGCCAATGCTTCGAGCCCGAACCGTCGCATCGCCGTCTCCCCCAAAGCCTCCCAGATGCAATTCCTAGCATCGGCACAGCATGCGGCAAGCCAAGTTACGGGCACGAGCCGCCACGCGCGCCGTAACGGCAGTAGTGGCCACATCACCACACCGCCCAATTCCGCGCTTGCGCAGGGGCGTGGATCGGTTAGGCGCTGATCCATGGCGACGATCATTCCGTGCGATGTAGCGATCGTCGGCGCGGGACTCGCCGGCGGTTTGATGGCGCTGGCGCTGAAGCGCCGGCATCCCGAACTCGATGTGCGGATCGTCGAGGAGAGCTCACGAATCGGCGGCAATCATGTCTGGTCGTTCTTCGCCAGCGATGTTGCCGATAGTGACCGCGGGATCGTTGCGCCGCTGATCTGCCACGGCTGGAAATCCTACGACGTCGCCTTTCCCGGTCATGCCCGAACGCTGGCCAACCCCTATTATTCGATCGAGTCCGAGCGGCTCGACGCAGTGGTTCGCGCGGCGCTACCCGAAGGCGCGCTGATGATGGGCCGCAAGGTGCTCGGCGCCAGCCCGCGCGCGATCGTGCTGGCGGACGGCGACCGGGTCGAGGCGAAAGGCGTAATCGACGCGCGCGGACCGGGTGATCTCGGGCTGCTCGATCTCGGCTGGCAGAAGTTCCTTGGGCGCGAATTCGACATGGTCGCGCCCCACGAGCTGATGCGACCGATGGTGATGGATGCCACGATCGAGCAGCTCGATGGTTATCGCTTCGTCTATTGCCTGCCCTTCGCCGCGACGCGAATGTTCGTCGAGGACACGTATTACAGCGACGACCCGGCCATCGATCGCGCGGCCCTAGGCGTCCGGATCGACTCCTATGTCGATGGCAGAGGCTGGCAGGTGGATCATGTCGTGCGCGAAGAAACGGGCGTCTTGCCGGTCGCGATGGGCGGCGATTTCGAGGAATATTGGCGATCGGGCGGCAACAAGGTGGCCAAGACCGGCATGCGCGCAGGGCTGTTCCATCCGACCACGGGCTATTCATTACCCGATGCAGTGCGGCTTGCCGCACTGGTCGCTGAATCAACCGACCTGTCGGGCAGCGCACTGCACGATCTGACATATCGTTATGCCCGGGCGCGATGGCGTGAGCGTGGCTTCTATCGCATGCTCGACAAGATGTTGTTCCGCGCCGCGGAGCCGGCGGAACGCTACCGCATTCTCGAACGCTTCTATCGGCTGTCGCCAGCGCTTATAGGCCGCTTTTATGCAGGACGTTCGACCATGACCGATAAGGCGCGTATATTGACCGGCAAGCCACCGGTGCCGATCGGCCGCGCGATCAACGCTATTTTGGGCGGCCGGCCCCGGACGAATCGATGAGCAGCATGCCGCCACGCTCCGCCATCATCATCGGCGCCGGATTCGGTGGTCTCGCGCTTGGCATCCGCTTACAATCGGCGGGCGTGGACACGACCATCGTCGAGGCACGCGACAAGGCCGGCGGGCGTGCCTATGTCTGGGAGAAGGACGGCTTCACCTTCGATGCCGGGCCGACCGTCATCACCGACCCGCCGTGCCTGCAGGAATTATGGGCGCTGACCGGGCGCGACATGGCCGAGGACGTCACGCTCGCTCCGGTATCGCCCTTCTACCGGCTCAACTGGCCCGATGGCGTCAGCTTCGATTACACCAACAACGATCAGGTGCTGAACGCCGAAATCGCCAAGCTCAATCCCGAGGATGTTGCGGGATATCGCAAGTTCCTCGATTACTCGGCCGGCGTGTTCAAGGAAGGATATGAGAAGCTCGGCCATGTCGCGTTTCTCGACTTCGCCTCGATGATCAAGGCGGCACCGGCTTTGGCCAAATATCAGGCCTGGCGGTCGGTCTATTCAATCGTGTCGAGCTTCGTGAAGGACGAGCATCTGCGCCAGGCGCTGTCGTTCCACACGCTGCTGGTCGGAGGCAATCCGATGACCACAAGCGCGATCTATGCGTTGATCCACAAGCTGGAACGCGACGGCGGCGTGTGGTTCGCGATGGGCGGCACCAACCAGCTGATCGCCGGCATGGTGACGCATTTCGAGCGGCTCGGCGGCAAGCTCCGGCTCGACGATCCGGTGACCAGCATCGAGACGCTGGGCGATCGCGCGACCGGCGTGACCACAAAAGCCGGCTGGGTCGGCACCGCCGATATGATCGCGTGCAATGGCGATGTGATGCACATCTATCGCGACCTGCTGAAAACCTCGCGCAGCGCGCAGCGGACCAAGGCGAAGCTCGAACGCAAACGCTATTCACCTTCGCTGTTCGTCGTGCATTTCGGGATCAAGGGCACATGGCCGGGGATTCCGCATCACATGATCCTGTTCGGGCCGCGTTATAAGGGCCTGCTCGCCGACCTGTACGATACCGGCATCCTGCCGGAGGACTTCTCGCTCTACCTCCATCACCCGACGGTCACTGATCCGAGCCTCGCGCCGGAGGGGCATTCGACTTTCTATGCGCTGGCCCCGGTGCCGCACATGGGCAAGTTCCCGGTCGATTGGGAGGAGATCGGGCCGATCCTCGAAAAACGCATCCTGGACGAAGTGGGGCGGCGGCTGATCCCCGACATCCATGAGCGGATCGTGACCAAATTCCATTATGCGCCGAACGATTTCGCAGCGGATCTCAACGCGCATCTCGGTAGCGCGTTCAGCCTGGAGCCGATCCTGACGCAGAGCGCCTGGTTCCGCGTGCACAATCGCGACGATCATATCCCGAACCTCTATTTCGTCGGCGCGGGGACGCATCCAGGTGCGGGGATTCCGGGCGTGGTCGGCAGCGCCAAGGCGACGGCTGCACTAATGCTGGAGAGTGCGCGGTGACCCCCGCGCTGGTCGAAGTCGTGCGCGAGCATTGGGGCTGGACAGGAGTTGCGCCCGCGCAGGTTACGGCCACAAGCCCGTTCGGGCATCTCGTCGTCAAGGACGAAGCCGGCGCCTTTTGGTATCTCGATCCCGAAATGCGTGAGTTGAATCGAATCGCGGACGATGATTCCGGACTGGCACGATATTTCTCAGATGAGAACGTCCGGTTCACCTGGGATGCCGCCGTTCTGGTTGCTGCCGCGCATCAGCGCCTGGGCCCTCCCGGAGAGGGAAGATGTTACTCGCTGAAGCCGCATGCCTTGCTGCAAGGCGATTATGCGCCGGAGAATCTCTGTATCCTGCCGATTGCAGAAGTTGTCGGCTGGACCGGTGATGTCGAACGCCAGACGCGCCATCTGCCCGAAGGCGCATCCTTTACCCTGAAAGTTGTCGATTAAATCATGAAGCGTCTTGCCATCTATTGTGGCTCTGCCACGCCGGCCGACCCGGTCTATATCGAGTCCGCGCGTGCGGTCGGCCGCCTGCTCGCCGAGCGCGGCATCGGTGTTGTCTATGGTGGCGGGCGGCTCGGGCTGATGGGTGCAGTCGCCGACAGCGCGCTGGCGGCGGGCGGCGAGGTGATCGGCATCATCACCCAGGCACTGGTCGATATCGAGGTCGCGCATCGCGGCTGCACTGAACTGCATATCGTCGAGACGATGCACCAGCGCAAACAGGCGTTCACCGACCTGTCCGACGGCTTCGTCAATCTGCCCGGCGGGACCGGCACGATGGACGAACTCTGGGAAGCGATGAGCTGGGCGCAGATCGGCTATCATGCCAAGCCGATCGGGTTGCTCAATGTCGCGGGCTATTACGACCATCTCATCGCCTTTTACCGCAAGATGGGCGAGGTCGGTTTCCTGCGGCCGCAGCATCAGGGTTTGCTGATCGTCGATACCGGAATCGAAGCGCTGCTGGCCAGGATGGCTAAGAGCCAGCCGATCGAGGCGATCACCAAGATGAGCGCGTCCGATCTGTGAGTGAAGCCTCGCCACTACGAGCCTTCCCTTTCGCGGGACGGTGTATGAGATGACCGCAGCCCTCCCCACACGCGACGCAATCGTCGCCACCGCGCAGGAATCGATCGCACGCGGATCGAAGAGTTTCGCCGCTGCCAGCAAATTGTTCAACCGCCCGACGCGCGAACGCGCCTGGTTGCTCTATGCCTGGTGCCGGGCGTGCGACGATATCGCCGATGGACAGGATCATGGCCACGGTATGAGCGTCGTGGCCGACGCGCCCGAACGGCTCGTCCGGGTCCGCGCGATGACCGAAGCCGCGCTGGCGGGTGAATGGGTCGGCGATCCCGCCTTCGACGCGCTGCGTATCGTCGCGGCGGAGACGTGCCTGCCGCACGGTTTCGCGCGCGACCTGATCGAGGGTTTCGCGCTCGACGCGCGCGACTGGCGACCGCGGTCGGAGGCCGATCTCTATAAATATTGCTATCATGTCGCGGGCGTCGTCGGCTGCATGATGGCGGTGATCATGGGTGTTTCGCCGGACGACGAGGCGACGCTCGACCGCGCCTGCGACCTGGGCATGGCGTTCCAGCTCGCCAATATCGCACGCGATATCGAAGAAGATGATCGAGTCGGGCGCTGTTATGTGCCCGAAGAATGGCTGGTCGAGATGGACATGCCGCCAGGCCAGCACATGAAACCGCCATTCCGGTCGCGGCTGGCAATCCTGACACAACGGCTGGCCGATCGCGCCGCGGCGTTCGAGGCAAGCGCGCGGATCGGCACGACCAGACTCGACCTGCGATCGGCCTGGGCCGTACTGGCGGCGGCAGGAATCTATGGCGCGATCGGACGCGCGGTCGCGGCGCGCGGCGAGCATGCCTGGGACCACCGGGTAACGACATCGACTTCAGCGAAGATCGGGTTCATCAGCCGTGCCTTGGGTGAAGCGTTGCGGCGCCGCGCGCTCTACCCACCCGTTCCACGTGACCCGGCCTTATGGACGCGGCCCCGTCGATAAGGTGAAGATCGCGCTAACTCTGGTTGATCACCAATCACTTACTCGCACACTGCATCGCTCTGGCGGTGACCATGCTCTCCCTCCGCCTGTCCCGCGCGCTTGCGCAGGGGCGCGCCGCACGACCAGAACCGCCCAGTCGGGCGGCGCTGCTCGCGGCGTTGCTGCGCAAACGCGCCGCTGCGCATAATGTCGGCGCGCAGGATCTCGAAGCCTTGCTGCGTGACCAGATCCGCTGGTCGCTCCCAATGGAAGCCGGGCAGATCGAACCGCGCCGCGTTCAGCCGAGTAACGGCTCGCCGGGATAGGGTTTATGGTGGAGCCGCCCGGCGATCCATCCACCGAGCAATGGCAGGACGATCGCACAGCCCTGCATCCATAAGGGATGCGGCAGCAGCAGGATGTTGACGATACCGCCGGCGACGACCAGCACCGCGACGATCCAGCCGGACCAGCGCCAATCCGAAACCCTGAGCGCCAGCCACGCGCCGGTGAATGCGGCGAGAAACCAGCCGAACACGATAAGCAGCTTCGCAGGGAGCGGCATGCCGGCGATAATCGCGGCGGTCGTGTCCGGATCGGCGCTGTCGAGTTCACCCGACAAGGGATACAGCGTCCCGGCGAACCAGTCGGCCAGCGAAACGATCGTGATCGCGGCTATCGCACCGAGAACGGTGCCCAGCAACTTCTTCATGACAAAGCCCCCAGCGCACGAACGATGGGGACTCGTATCATTTCGATGCGTGGCAGCCAATCAGCCCTGAGTGCCGCGATGATCTTTGTTCCGGACCATGCGCTGGCCATTCGCGCGGCATGCGGCGCTGACCACCGGATAATCGATATCGCTGTTACGGCCGAGTGCGGCTGGCATCGCCGCCTGGCATTGCTGGATCGTTTCATAACGCGCCGGCTCGACCCGGGCCTCGGCGCAATTCGCGCTGCCGTCCGCACATCCCATGATCGCCATGACGTAGAACAAGGGTTCCATGTCTCTTCTCCCGTACAGGCAAGTTAAATCGATGAGACGACTCTCTTGTTCCGTGAAATGAATTCTCGGGGGATTGACCTTTTATGAGACGCGCAGGCGGCCTACATGTTCTTGCTATGCCTCCCATGACCGAACCGACTTCCAAAGAGCGTCCGCTCCTGCCGACGCTCAGGCGGTTCCTGCCCTATCTCTGGCCGGCCGACTCGCCCGCGCTGCGCGTGCGTATCGTGCTGGCCATGTCGCTGGTCGTGGTGTCGAAAGTGGTCCAGGTCTATGGCGCGCCGTTTGCGCTGCAGGGCGCGGTTGATGGTATGGGCCAAGGGTCAGCGGGGGGCGATCGCAGCGCGACCACGCTGATCCTCGCTCTGGTCATCGGTTACGCCGCTGCGCGCTTCGGCTCGGTACTGTTCGACAACCTGCGCAACACCGTGTTCGAACGCGTCGGCCAGGATGCGACGCGGCGGCTTGCCGCGACGGTATTTCGCCATCTGCACCAATTATCGCTGCGCTTCCATCTCGAGCGGCGCACCGGCGCCGTCACCAAGGTGGTCGAGCGCGGTACCAAGAGCATCGATACGATGCTTTATTTCCTGCTCTTCAACATCGCGCCGACGGTGCTCGAACTGGCCATGGTGGTCGGCATCTTCTGGACCAAGTTCGGCGGCTGGTTGGTGACGGCGACGCTGATCATGGTCGTCGTCTATATCGCCTTCACCCGCGCGGTGACCGACTGGCGCGCGGCGCTGCGCACGCAGATGAACGATCTCGACACCGGCGCGGTCAGCCATGCGGTCGATTCATTGCTCAATTTCGAAACCGTCAAATATTTCGGTGCCGAGGAGCGCGAGGCTAAACGCTATGATGGTGCAATGGCGGCTTATGCCGGCGCGGCGGTGCGCAGTGAGAATTCGCTCGCCTGGCTCAATATCGGCCAAGCGCTGATCACCAACCTGATGATGGCGTTCGGTATGGGCCTGATCGTGTGGGGATGGAGCAGCGGACGCTTCACCGCCGGCAATGTGGTGCTCGTCTCGACTCTGCTCGCGCAATTGTTCCGCCCGCTCGACCTGCTCGGCATGGTTTATCGCACGATCCGCCAGGGGGTTATCGACATGGGCGCGATGTTCGACCTGATCGACACACCGTCGGAAGTGGTCGATGTACCCGGCGCGACGGCTTTGGTCGTAAGCAAAGGGCATGTGCGGTTCGAGGACGTGCGCTTCGGCTATGATGATGCCGAAAATGGCGGGCGTGTAATTCTCAAGGGCATCGACCTCAATATTCCGGCCGGGCATACATTGGCGGTGGTCGGGCCATCGGGCGCCGGCAAGTCGACGCTCGCACGGCTGATGTACCGCTTTTACGACCTGACCGGCGGGCGCATCACGATTGACGACCAGGATATCTCGCAAGTCACCCAGGCGAGCCTACGCGCCGCGATCGGTATCGTGCCGCAAGACACGGTGCTGTTCAACGACACGATCGGTTACAATATCGCCTATGGCCGGGAGGGCGCCGGCCAGGACGAAATCGAGACCGCGGCACGTGGCGCGGCGATTGCAGGGTTCATTGAGGGCCAGAGCGATGGATACCACACGCGCGTCGGCGAGCGCGGGCTGAAATTGTCGGGCGGCGAGAAGCAGCGCGTGGCGATCGCCCGCACCTTGCTCAAGAACCCGCCGATCCTGATTCTCGACGAGGCGACCAGCGCGCTCGACAGCCGCACCGAGGGCGAGATTCAGGACACGCTGGAAGCGATTTCCGCGCGCCGCACGACAATCGTCATCGCCCATCGCCTGTCGACGGTGATCAATGCCGACGAGATCGTCGTGCTTGAGGCGGGTCAGGTGGTCGAGCGCGGCAATCACGCAAAGCTGCTGCGCAAGGGCGGTCTGTATGCCGAGATGTGGAACCGCCAGGCGCAGGAGCGCGCCGAGGAGCAGGACGCTGCCCAACAAGGGATGGCGGCGGAATAGCAACCGGGCATGCCATGATGATCAATGGACCCGGGGTCACCGCGCGCGTTGGTAACACGACGGTCACCGCCAATGCGACCGGGTTGCTGGTCAATGGCGGCGCCACACTCGGCAGCTATGGCACCAACCAGCTCGACGGCAACACCATCAATGGCAGTTTCTCGTCGCCACTGATCCCGCGGAAATGATCATGGTTTCGGCTCGAGCCCGCTTGCGTCGCGCTCGCTTGCCCGCGAATAGGGGGCGGTGAACGAACCGCTCGACATTCTGCGCCAGACCTTCGGCTTTCCTGAATTCCGTGGCGTGCAGCGGCAGGTGGTGGATCGCGTATTGGCGGCAGAGAATACGCTCGCCGTGATGCCGACCGGTGCGGGCAAGTCGCTCTGCTATCAGCTGCCGGCCGTGACGCTGCCGGGCACTTGCGTGGTCGTTTCCCCGTTGATCGCGCTGATGCACGACCAGTTGCGCGCGGCGTCGGCGATCGGCATTCGTGCGGCGACCCTGACATCCGTCGATACCGACCAGATGGAAACGATCGCGCGCTTTCGGCGCGGTGAGCTCGACTTGCTCTATGTCGCGCCGGAACGCGCCTCGGGGGAGAGCTTTCGTAACTTGCTCGGCCAGGCGCCGCTTGCGCTGTTCGCGATCGACGAGGCACATTGCGTGTCCGAATGGGGCCATGATTTCCGCCCCGACTATCGGCTCCTTCGGCCCTTGCTCGATCATTTCCCGAACATCCCGCGGCTTGCGCTGACCGCGACCGCCGATGCAGTGACCCGCGCGGACATTCTCGATCAGCTCGGCATTCCGCGCGAGGGCATGATCGTCGCCGGGTTCGACCGGCCCAATATCCGCTACATGATCAGCCCCAAGGACAACACGACGCGGCAGATCGCCGACCTGATTGCCGAGCAGCCTGGTCCGGGCATCGTCTACGCGCAGACGCGCAAAGGCGTAGAGCAGCTCGCGGAGAAACTCGCCGCGACGGGGCGGACGACGCGGCCCTATCATGCGGGACTCGAACCGCATGTGCGGTCGCGCAACCAGGCCGATTTCGTCGCCAGCGAGGATATGGTGATCGTCGCCACGGTCGCGTTCGGCATGGGCATCGACAAACCCGATGTCCGCTTCGTCGCACATGCCGGCATGCCGAAATCGATCGAATCCTACTATCAGGAGACGGGCCGCGCCGGTCGCGATGGCGACCCCGCGATCGCGCATCTGTTCTGGGGTGCGGAGGATTTCGCCAAGGCACGACAGCGCATTTCGGAAGTCGAACCGCACCGCCAGGCGGGCGAGCGCACGCGATTGAACGCACTCGGCGCGCTGGTCGAGACGGCAGGGTGTCGGCGGCGCATCCTGCTCAAGCATTTCGGCGACGACAGTCCGGAGAATTGCGGCAATTGCGACAATTGTCTGACCCCACCAAGCGCGGTCGACGCGACCGAGGTGGCGCGTAAATTCCTCTCCGCGGTATTCCGCACCGGGCAGAGCTTCGGCATCGGCTACATCGAGAGCATCCTGACCGGCCAGTCGAGCGAGCGCAGCCTGATGAACGGGCATGAGGCACTCGGCGTGTTCGGCATCGCTGCATCGCCCGAAGAAACGGCGCTGATCAAACCGGTTGCGCGCGCCTTGCTGCTGCGCGATGCGCTCCGCGCCAATGACTTTGGGGGGCTGGAGTTCGGCCCCGGCGCGCGCGGCATTCTGAAGGAAGGCGACACGGTGTCGCTGATCATCCCACCCAAGCGCGAGCGGCGGCGGCGCGGCAGTGCAGCGGCCAACCCGACCGGCGATCCGCTGTTCGAAGCGCTGCGCGCCAAGCGCCGCGAGTTGGCGCAGGAGGCGAGCGTGCCGCCCTATGTCATCTTCCACGATTCGGTGTTGCGCGAGATGGCGACGTCGCGGCCGGCAAACAGCAGCGCGCTCGGCCGCATCTCCGGCGTTGGCCAGCGCAAGCTGGAGGCCTATGGCGATGCGTTTCTGCAAGTGATCCGGGAGTTGGCATGAAGACGACCATATTGCTCGCAAGCGTGGCGCTCTGTGCCTGTTCAGCCGAGCCTCAGCCCGGCAATGCAGGGACGATCGAGACCAACACGGCATTGGTGGTGCGTAACGAGGCGATAATCATTGCCCCAAAAGCCTCCCCTACACCGCCTTCCGCGCTTGCCCCCGTGACCGAAGCGGCGCCCGAAGCGGCACCCGCCTTCAACGAACAACAGCTCGCCGCTTATCCCAAGGCGCGCGGCCTGCCTGGCGACGTGCAGCATTTCATCGCAAATTATGAGGAGTGCGAGCATTGGGCCGGTGAGGAACCCTATGACGCGGAGCGCCGCAACGAGATCGCGGCAGCGGTCGACGAGACTTGCCGCGGAATCGATGCCAAACTGCACGACCTGACAAACCGATATCGATCGTCGCCGGATGTCGCAGCGGCACTGGCGAGTTATGAAAAGGTAGGACTATGACCTTACGCAAAATCGACGATGGCATCTCGGTTGCGCCGCAAATCAGTCCCGCCGATGTGACCGAAATCGCGCGCGCAGGTTTCACCGCGATCATCAACAATCGCCCCGACAATGAGGACCCCGGCCAGCCCGACGGCGCGGCGATCCGCGCGGTGGCCGAGACACTGGGCCTGCACTATACCGAGATTCCGGTCACCCATGCCGGCTTTTCGGGCAATCAGGTCGATGCGATGGTGACCGCGCTGGAAGATGCGGGCGGCCCGGTGCTGGCTTATTGCCGATCAGGCACGCGATCGTGCAATCTCTGGGCGCTCGCGCGGGTCAAGCAGGGCGATCACCCCGACACGGTGATGGCGAAAGCGGCAGCCACGGGATATGATTTGACCGGGATTCGCCCGTTGCTCGATGCGCTAGCGTCGGGCCGGTGAACTGGGTCCAGCTTGTCGGCAGCCTGATCGCGATCCTCGGGCTCGCCGGAATCGCCCATCTGCTCAAGCTCGGCGAAAGCCGAATCAGTGATGCCGCCAAGGCGCGCGAGATGGCCGAGGATATGCTCGCCGGGTTCGAGGCACGCGCAGCGATTGTCAGCAGCGACGGCAATGCCGCGCTGGTCGCCGGCAATGGCGCGATCGCGGTCCTCAAGCGCCATGGCGCGAAGGTTGCCGCGCGCCGCCTGCTCGCGCCGCTGCACATCCGCCCGGCGATCGAGGGTGTCGAGGTCGAGACCGGTGAGCGGCTGTTCGGTCGGGTCATATTGCTTGGCGTGATCGACGATGACGTGCGTGGGCTGGAAGCGTCGCTGACAAGAGTGTAAGCAGTCCGTTATGGATTGGCATTTCCTTGTCAAATATGACCCGGTTACTTACGCGGTGCCCGGCTTCGTGCTGCTCGTGCTGATCGAAATGATCGTTGCGCGACTGCGGGACCGGACTCGTTATGAACCGCGCGATACGCTGACGTCATTGTCGCTCGGACTGGGAAGTACGGTGGCCGGCGCGCTGACCGCGGGCATCACCTTCGCCATGGTGGTGTGGGTGTCGCAGTACCGCCTCTTCCAGATCGATTATGCCTGGTATTGGTTCGTGATCGCCTTTGTGATCGACGACCTGGCCTATTATGTCTTTCATCGCATGGCGCACCGCGTGCGCTGGTTCTGGGCAAGCCATGTCATCCATCATTCGAGCCAGCATTATAACCTGTCGACCGCGCTCAGGCAGACCTGGACCGGGTTCATCAGCCTTGGCTTCCTGTTCCGCCTGCCGCTTGCGCTGATCGGTTTCCCGCCGACGATGCTGGTGTTCGTCGCGGCGATCAACCTGATCTATCAATTCTGGATCCATACCGAAGTGATCGGGCGCATGCCGCGCTGGTTCGAAGCGGTGATGAACACGCCATCGCACCATCGCGTCCATCACGCGACCAATGCGCGTTATCTCGACAAGAATTATGCCGGCGTGTTCATCGTCTGGGACCGGATGTTCGGGACGTTCGAGCCAGAGCGCGATGACGATCGGCCACGCTATGGCATCGTGCACAATCTCGGCAGCTTCAACCTGATCTGGGCCGCATTCCACGAATGGATCGGCATCGCCAGGGACGTTTGGGCAGCGCCAGGCTGGCGCGCGAAGATCGGTTATATGGTCATGCCGCCGGGGTGGAGCCATGACGGTAGCCGCGACACGTCGGAAATCATCAAGGAGCGCTGGCTCGAAAAACAGCGCCGAGCGGGGGATGCGCAGTGGAAGAAGCCGATATCGTCGTCGTCGGAGGAGGATCGGGCGGGAGCGCCGCCGCGGGCCGCCTGAGCGAAGATGGGAAATATACCGTCGCCTTGCTCGAAGCGGGCGGTCGCAACACCGGTTTGCGTACCCGCATCCCCGGCTTCCTCGCCTTCCAGAACGACAAGACCAACTGGAAGTTCGAAACCGTGCCGCAGGCCGGGCTTAACGGCCGGCGCGGTTTCCAGCCGCGCGGCCGCGGGCTCGGCGGATCGAGCGCGATCAACGCCATGCTCTATCTGCGTGGGAGTCAGTGGGATTACGACAATTGGGCGGCGATGGGTTGCCCCGGCTGGTCTTATGAGGAGGTCCTGCCCTGGTTCAGGAAAGCCGAGAACAACGAGCGCGGCGTTGACGATTTTCATGGCGGCGATGGGCCGCTCAGGGTCAGCGAACAGCGTTCGCCGCATCGCGGCAGCCTGGAGTTCGTCGAATCCGGCCGCAACCTGCAAATCCCGGCCAATGAGGATTTCAACGGCGCGCGCCAGGAAGGTGTCGGCCTTTACCAGGTGACGCAGCATGGCGGCGAACGCTGGAGCGCGTCGCGTGCCTATATCGAACCCGCCAGGGAACGCCGCAATCTCGAGGTCCTGACCGATGTCATCGCCGAACGCGTGCTGTTCGACGAAGGCCGCGCCTGGGGCGTCGCTTATCTGCAGGACGGGCAGGAGAAGATCATCAAGGCGCGGCGTGCGGTGGTGCTCGCCGGCGGCGTGTTCGGTACGCCGCAATTGCTCATGCTGTCGGGCATCGGTCCCGGCGCGCATCTGAACGAGCATGGCCTCGCGGTGCGCACCGACCGTCCCGCGGTCGGCACCAATTTGCAGGACCATGTCGATTATGTCGCGGGGTTCGAGACCAAGGGCAGCTATTTCATCGGCGGATCGCTGGCCGGCACGCTGAAATCGGCCGGCGCAGTGATCGAATGGTTCCGCCGGCGCACCGGATCGATGACCACGCCCTATGCCGAGGCCGGTGGTTTCCTGACGCTCGATCCGAAATCGCCCGCGCCTGACATCCAGTTGCATTTTGTGCCTGTGGTGCTTGAGGATCACGGGCGCACCAAGCTGAAAAGCCATGGTTTTTCCTGCCATGTCTGCGTGCTGCGCCCCGAAAGCCATGGCACGGTGAAGCTACAATCGATCGACGCCCGCACCGCGCCGCTGATCGACCCCGCTTTCCTCACCGACCGGCGCGATATCGAATTGATGATGAAGGGGGTGCGCGCGATGTACCGCATCCTTGAGACGCCGCCTTTGGCCAACCATAAGGGCAAGGATCGTTACCCGATCGACCTGCAAAACGACGAGGCGCTGGAACGGCTGATCCGCGCGCGCGCCGACACTATCTATCATCCGGTCGGCACGGCGCGCATGGGATCGGACGATATGGCGGTGTGCGATCCGAAGCTGCGCGTGCGCGGGGTCGAGGGGCTGTACGTCGCCGACGCCTCGATCATGCCCAAACTGATCTCGGGCAACACCAATGCGCCGTCGATCATGATCGGTGAGCGCTGCGCCGATTTCGTGAAGGCCGATCTCACCTGAGGCGCTAGGGACGCCGGATGGACAAGAAATTGTGGAGCCGGATTGGCCTCATCGCCACCGTATGCCTGGTGCCGGGCGGCATGATCATCGGCGCGACGCTGGCCGCGCGGCGTTATCGCCAACAGCAGGATGCCAAGGCCCGGGCCGAAGCGGAAGACGCGGCTGAGTCCGATCAGTCCGAGGATCAATCCGAGACATAAAAAAGGGCCGGTGCGTTGCCGCACCGGCCTGAGGTCGTCCGCAGGAGGAACATGGTTTGGAAACCGGCCTCCCCCGAAGCCGGTCCCCAATCTCGTCAATAGTTGTAGGCGCGTTCGCCATGTTCGTTGATGTCGAGGCCTTCTTGCTCGACTTCAGCGCTCGGGCGGAGGCCAATGGTATGCTTCAGGATCAGGAACAGGACGAGCGAGACGCCGCCCGACAGCAGCAGCGTTACGCCGACCGCCTTTGCCTGAGTGATGATCTGAGCGCCCATGTCATAGGTGCCGGCGACCGCGGGAATGACGGTGAAGTCCATAAAGCCCTGACCACCAAACGCCGGGTTGGCGACGATCGCGGTGCCGAGGGCACCGATGATGCCGCCGACGCAGTGGATGCCGAACACGTCCAGCGTATCATCATATTTGAACTTCCGCTTCACCGTGGTGACGAAGAAGAAGCAGACGATCGATGCGACGGCGCCGAGTATGATGGAGGTCATCGGGCTGGCGAAGCCGGCAGCCGGGGTGATCGCCACCAGGCCGGCGACCACACCCGAAGCAGCGCCGAGCAGAGACGGCTTCTTGTGGATGATCTGTTCGATGATCGCCCACATTGCACCCGCTGCGGCGGTCGCAGTCATGGTGTTGATGAAGGCGAGAGCGGCGAACTTGTTGGCTTCTAGGTTGGAGCCGGCGTTGAAGCCGAACCAGCCGACCCACAGCAGCGAGGCGCCGATCATGGTCATCGTCAACGAGTGCGGCGGCATCGGCTCGGTCTGGTAACCGACACGCTTGCCGATCACGAGGCAACCCATCAGGCCGGCGATACCCGCATTGATGTGCACCACGGTGCCGCCAGCGAAATCGAGCGCGCCGAGACCCCAGAGATAGCCGTGATCGTCAGGCAGGCCGGCGGTGAAGTCCGGGCCTGGCCAGTACCAGACCATGTGCGCCATCGGGAAGTAGACCAGCGTCAGCCACGCCACCACGAAGATGATCAGCGGTGTGAACTTCACGCGTTCCGCAAAAGCGCCGACGATCAGCGCCGGCGTGATCATCGCGAAGGTCATCTGGAAGACGACGAACACCGTTTCCGGCAGATAGACGCCGTTGGAGAAGGTCGCCGCGAATGTGTTCGCATCGACGCCCTTGAGCAGCGCCTTGGAGAAGCCGCCGACGAAGCCATTGAGGCTACCGCCATTGGTGAAAGCCATCGAATAGCCCCAGGCGCACCAGACGAGGCCCGCCACGCAGACGATCGTCAGCACCTGCATCAGAACCGACAGCATATTCTTGGTGCGGACCAGGCCGCCATAGAAGAGTGCGAGGCCAGGCACCGACATCATCAGCACGAACGCCGAAGAAAGCAGCATCCACGACACGTCGCCCTTGCTGACCATCGCATCCGTCGGGACGACGGCAGCTACCGTTGCCGCCGCTGCGGGCGCCGCTTCGGCTACGGCCGAGGCCGCATTGGCCCAGGCAGGCATCGCCGCAAACAGCGCGAGTCCCGCGCCGGCGGCAAGTTTCAAACCATGCTTCATCATTACCCCCTTCATCACAGCGCTGTCTGGTCGGTTTCGCCGGTGCGGATGCGCACCGCCTGTCCGACATCGAGCACGAAGATCTTGCCGTCACCGATCGCGCCGGTGTTCGCCGCGGCCTGCACCGTCTCGACCACGCGCGCGGCGAGGTCGGTGGCGCAGACGATCTCGATCTTGATCTTCGGCACCATGTTCGTGCTGTATTCCGCACCGCGATAGATTTCGGTCTGGCCCTTTTGTCGGCCAAAGCCCTTCACTTCGGTCACGGTCATGCCCGCGACCCCGATTTCAGTAAGCGCCTCGCGCACTTCGTCGAGTTTGAACGGCTTGATGATTGCTATGACGAGCTTCATTCGCGCCCCCTTTCATTGTCCCGGGAGCGACACAGCAATGCTCGTGCCAGAGTCGAAACGACGCGGAATCGCGGGCGAAATGCGCGGAATCGCGTCGCCAGAGATTAAGCAGAGGTAAAAATTTGTGCAGTTGCGAAGGGGTGCCCGAGAATCAGGCAGCAGACTCCACGATCGCCTTCGCGGTCGCCAGATCGTCTTCATCGACCAACACGCGCACCGCAATGAACAGGTAGCTCCCGTCACCGATACTCGCCTCGCCGTCGAAGGGGATCGCGACGACGCCTTCGGAGTCGAGCCGCCCGATCAGAATATGCGCTTCATTGCGGTTGAAACGGCCCAGTTCGACGAGCGCCATATTCAGTACGCCGGGCGCGTCGGGTTGCGTACCGGCAAACCGTCGATACTGGCGGTGCAGATGGCATATTTGCCGAAGCGCGCCTCATCGGTCGAGGCAGCATGATATTTGCTGAGGGTCTGGCGCTCACGCTCGAAGCTCATATGCGGCACGCCCCAGCCGCACGAAGTCTGCGCCTGATCGATTGCGATCTCGAAGATCTGACGCGTGCCGGGAAGCGGCGTGAAGTTCGCCGCGAGTTCGGCCCAGCGATCGTCCTGCGGCAGAATCGCCGCGCCCCGGCCATAGATGCGGAAGATCAAGGCGGGGTTGTCGAACGCGCAGAACATGATCGTGATGCGTCCGTCGGCAAGCAGATGCGCATTGGTTTCATTGCCCGATCCCGCGACATCGAGATAGGCGACGCGTCTGTCGTCGAGCACGCGAAAACAATCCATGCCCTTGGGGCTGAGGTTGATCCGCGCGTCGGGTGCAGCGGTGGCAACGAAGAACACCGGCTGGCGCGCGATGAAGGCGCGGTGATCGTCGGTCAGTGCATCAAAGAATTCGGCCATGTCTTGCCCTTTCGCTCAAGCCTCCAATAGCAAGGTTGTGCCTAGACTCCCGCGGAATCCGCGGCCGGCCGAGCGGGCATTCGAGCGCCCCGCGGTCCCAACCGCCAAGATCCGCGGCCGAATCATAGGTCGAGCGGCAAAAGGCGAGTAGCGCCGCGTCGGGATCGGCGGCGGTGCGCACCGCATCATAGGAAAGCAGGAATTCGCCGAGATCGGTATTGAACTCGGCCTCGACCGGCTCGACCCTGGCATCGGCATAGCCCGGCGGTGCCGGATAGGCATAAGCGTAGAAGGACGCTTGCGGATAAGCGTCGCTGCCCGGCCAGAAACCGACACTCGATTCCTCATGACTATAAGCCTCGCACGCCACCGCATCGGGCAGGCCAGGCACGCCACCGGGATGGCGCGGTGCGTCACGCCCGGAAAAGCGCGTCGAGGCAAGGTCGAAACTGCCCCAGAAGAAATGCGTCGGGCTGGCCTTGCCGAGAAAACCGGTACGGAATTCGCCGAGTACATGCGCGATGCGGATCATTGCCCGCCAGAAGTCGCGCACCGCATCGGCATCATAGGGTCGTTCGACATGATCCTCGGCAAAGGGCACGGGATCCGGCATCTCGCTCGGCTTCGGATCGAAGTTGCACGAGACGCCCAACTCAGCGAGTGCCGCCATAATGGCGCTATGGAATTCGGCGATCGTGCCCGTAGCGAGCGGTACCGTGCGGACTTCCCCATCGCTCGTCGCCAGCATGACCCGCTCGGCGATGAAATCGAAATCGATCTGCAGAATGCGTTCACCACAGGGGATCGATGAGGTCGAAAGCCCCCGAGCTGTGAGATAGAGCGGTACGTGCCAGCTATGGTTGAGCCACGGCGTCAGTGCGAGCCGCACTTTACCGATGATCTGAGTGCGCAGCTGCAGGCCGATCGCGGTCTCACGCCAGACGGTCCAGTCCAGTGCGGGCCATGACGTCATCACGATAATCCCTCATCGATACGGCGGCACAACGCGGACCGGTCGGGTATCGCGATGCCGATCTCCCGTTCGATAACATCGCAAATCTCCGCCGCGCTGCCCAGCCTCCGGCGTTCGGTCGCGCCGCCACTATGATGGATCGAATAATCGAAGTTGCGCAACGCGAGCCGCCGGCCCGGAGGTGTGATGGAGCAAGTCAGGCCGAACACGAAATGCGATTTTGGGCTGGTTGACATGTACCAGCTGGGCAATTGGTAATCGATCTCCGCCTGAGGCTCGAGCGTGAAGCGATAGGTGGGCAGCCATTCGCCAGCGATGCTCACCTGCTGGACCCAATAATCGCCATCGCGGATCAGCCGGAACGGCTCATGTGGTGTCTTCTGCTCGATATCGGCGACCAGGTCGAGCACACCGGTCAGCACATTGCCGCCAAATCCCGCATCGACGATCGCCGGTCCGCCGGGCAAATCGACCAGCAACGCCATATGCGTGCGCGGCGTGACGGTACCCGGCGGGGCGTACCACAACACACGCGCGGCGAGCCCAGTGACGATGAAGCCAACCGCCTCCAGCGCGCTTTTCAGAATCAGATTATGTTCGAAGCAGAACCCGCCTCGCCCCCCGGTCAGCAGCTTGGCGGCGAGCGCGTCGGGCGCCAGATCGACAGCGCGCCCCATCAGCGGATCAAGACCCTCGAACGGAATGCGCGCGGTATGTGCCGCAACGATCGCGGCAAGCGCGGCACGATCCGGCTCCGATGGTGCCGCGATTCCGATGCGCCGCCAATAAGCGGCGAGCGCTTCTGGTGCGAAGATCAAACCGCCGTGCCGCCGATCGTCAGGCCGGCGACGAGCAAGGTCGGTTGTCCGACACCGGCGGGAACGCTCTGCCCGCCCTTGCCGCACATACCGATGCCCTCATCGAGCGCGAAGTCGTTACCGATCCCTTCGACCCGGGTCAGACAGGACGGACCGTCGCCGATCAAGGTCGCGCCCTTGATCGGCGCGCCGAGCTGGCCATTCTCAATCTTGTACGCCTCGGTGCAGCTGAACACGAACTTGCCCGAAACGATATCGACCTGACCGCCGCCGAAGCTCTTGGCAAAGATTCCCGACTTCACACGACTCAAAAGCTCGGCGGGATCATCCTTGCCGCCACGCATGAAGGTGTTGGTCATGCGCGGCATCGGCGCATGGGCGAAGCTTTCCCGCCGGCCGTTTCCGGTCGGCTCGACGCCCATCAACCGGGCGTTGAGCCGATCCTGGATATAGCCTTTGAGGATGCCGTCCTCGATCAGGATATTCTCCTGTGTCGGTGTGCCTTCGTCATCGATCGACAGCGAGCCGCGGCGATCGGCGATCGATCCGTCATCGACCACGGTCACGCCCGGTGCCGCGACGCGCTCGCCGATCCGGCCGGAAAAGGCCGATGTGCCCTTGCGGTTGAAATCGCCTTCCAGGCCGTGGCCGATCGCTTCGTGCAGCAGAATGCCGGGCCAGCCCGGGCCAAGAAGCACGGTCATTTCGCCGGCCGGCGCGGCGACCGAATCGAGATTGACCACAGCTTGCGCCAGCGCCTCGTCGATCGCGCGGTTCCAGGTCTCGGGCTGCATCAGCTGGTCGTAAAGATAGCGCCCGCCAAGGCCGAAACTGCCGGTCTCACGCCGGCCATTCTGCTCGACCACGATCGAGACGTTGAGGCGTACCAGCGGGCGGATGTCGGTCGCGACGAAACCATCCGCGCGGACGATCTCGACCACGCTCCACGTCCCCGAGAGCGAGACCGAGACCTGCGCGACTCGCGGATCGCGCGCACGGGCGGCAGCGTCGATTGTCTGGCACAGATTCACCTTATCGGCGAACGGCACGAGGTCGAGCGGATCGGCGTCGGTATAGAGATGCCGGTTCGTACCCTGTGGTGGACCCGCTTTGGGCCCGGTCGACGGATCGATCAGCGCCATCGTCTCGGCGGCACGGTTGATCGCGGCGGCGCTCAGCTCATTGGCATGCGCAAAGGCGGTTGTCTCGCCCGACACGGCGCGCAGGCCGAAACCCGAATGGGTGTCGTAGCTCGCGGTCTTCAGCCGGCCGTCATCGAAACCGAACGCCTCGGCCTTGCGATACTGGAGATAGAGCTCGCCGTCGTCGGCCTTGGACAAGGCTTGCGCGGTCAGGCGCTGCGCCTCTTCGGGCTCGAGCTGGCCGGCATGGTAGAGAAAGGCGCGGGGGTCTGCGGGACTGGTCATGCCCCGCAATATAGGGGCGTTAGAGGCTCGCGCCAGACGCGATATCGGGAAGTGTCGCCTGATCGGCACCATCGGCCGGCCCACCGATCAGCACGAAGCGCCGATCGCAATAGCCACAATCGACATAACCATGCTCGTCGATCTGCAGCCAGACGCGTGGATGACCGAGCGACGCGCCGCCCGGAATATCGGTCGCGCCGTCACAGGCGACACGGGTATGGCTGACGCGGAGGGTTTCGGGTGGGGCGATCATGAGTTGCGGATAGCAAGGTGACGAGTTTCCGACAATCCTCTCTGGCACAGGGAGGATTGAGGTTGGCTGGCTCTGCGCCTATCGCAGCCACATGACCGAAGCCGCCATCTCGATCGCCAATCTGTGCAAGACCTATGCGGGCGGCAAGCGCGCGCTCGACGATGTGACGCTCGAGGTCGAGCGCGGCAGCATCTTTGGGTTGCTCGGGCCGAACGGCGCGGGCAAGTCGACCTTGATCAATATCCTCGCCGGGCTGGTCAACAAGACCAGCGGCAGTGCGTCGATCTGGGGCTTCGACATCGATCAGCACCCGCGCAATGCCAAGGTGTCGATCGGCATCGTCAATCAGGAAATCCTGTTCGACCCCTTCTTCACACCAGTCGAGACGCTGGAAATCCAGGCCGGGCTGTATGGCGTGCCCAAGGCGAAGCGCCGCTCGATGGAATTGCTCCGCGCAGTGCATCTGGAGGATAAGGCCAACGCCTATGCCCGCACCCTGTCGGGCGGCATGAAGCGCCGCCTGATGGTGGCCAAGGCAATGGTGCATACACCGCCCGTACTGGTGCTCGACGAGCCGACCGCCGGTGTCGATATCGAGCTCCGCCAGCAACTTTGGGCCTATGTCCGCCAACTCAACGCCCAAGGTGTGACGGTGGTGCTGACCACCCATTATCTCGAAGAGGCCGAACAGTTGTGCGATCGCATCGCGATCATCAACCATGGCAAGGTGATCGCCAACAAGCCGACCCGCGAACTGGTCGGCATGGCGACCGAGAAACTGGTCGAAGTAACAGTCGATCGCGACGTCGTGACGCCTCCCGATGCAGTGTGTTTCCAGAAGATCGAATTGAAGGGCAGCCGGACGCTCGCCATCACTTATCGCAAGGATATCGCCAATGCCGGCGAAGTGCTCGCGGCGGTGCAGGCCGACGGTTATGGCATCGTCGATGTTTCGACCCGAGAAGCCGATCTCGAGGATGTGTTCCTGAACCTGACACGGGCATCGAACGGCTGACGGTCAGGGCCAGCCTCTGCTTGTTGTCGCGTTCGAGCGCAAGCGACACATAAGCTCAAGAACGGAGTGAGCGTGCCGGAGTCAAAGCAAAGCGATGTCCTGATCATTGGATCGGGCGCGGCCGGCCTCACCGCCGCACTCAACCTCGCCGACCGGTTCAAGGTGACGGTGCTCGCCAAAGGCGGGCTCAATGAGGGGTCCACCGCCTGGGCGCAAGGGGGGATCGCCGCAGTGCTTGAACCCGGCGACACGTTCGACAGCCATATCGAGGACACGATGGTCGCCGGCGCGGGCCTCAACGACCGCGCAACTGTGGAATTCGTTGTCGAAAGCGCGCCCGCCGCGATCGAACGCCTCGCCGCTTTGGGCGTCCCGTTCAATATGGATGGCGACGCCAGGCACCTGACGCGCGAAGGCGGACACAGCCACCGCCGCATCGTCCATGTCGACGATGCGACCGGCTGGGCGGTGCAGGAAGCGCTGCAACGTGCCGCGACCGAACATCCCAACATCACTTTGATCCCCGACATGGTCGCGATCGACCTCGCCACGGGGCGGCACGAGGAACGCTATTCGGGTTCCGGCCATGTGTGGGGCGTCTATGCCGTCAACCGCGCGACGGGCCTGGTCGAGCTGTACACCGCGCGCGCGACGATCCTCGCCACGGGCGGCGCGGGGCGGACCTATCTCTTCTCGACCGCCCCCAGGGGCGCGACCGGCGACGGCATCGCCATGGCATGGCGCGCGGGATGCCGCGTGTCGAACATGGAATTCATGCAGTTCCACCCGACCTGCCTGTACAATCTGGAGGTCAAGAACTTCCTGATCACCGAGGCGGTGCGCGGCGAGGGCGGCCATTTGCTGATCCCGGAAACCGGCTATCGCTTCATGCCCGATTTCGATGCCCGCGCCGAACTTGCCCCGCGCGACATCGTGGCGCGCGCGATCGATCATGAGATCAAGCGGCTCGGCCTCGATTACGTCCATCTCGATATCAGCCACAAAGGCCCCGATTTCGTGAAGGAGCATTTCCCCAATATCTACGAAAAGCTGCTCGGCCTCGGCATCGACATGACCAAGGATCCGATCCCCGTCGTGCCGGCGCAGCATTATACCTGTGGTGGCGTGGTCATCGATCTCGACGGCAAGACCGACCTGCCCGGCCTGTATGCGGCCGGCGAGTGTAGCGAATCCGGCCTGCACGGCGCCAACCGGCTCGCGTCCAACTCGCTGCTCGAATGCTTCGTGTTCGGGGAGGCGGCGGCAAAGCATATCAACGCACATTGGGACGAACTGCCCGAACCGCCGCCGATCCGCGCCTGGGACGAGAGCCGGGTCGAGGATTCGGACGAAGAAGTCGTCATCAAGCAGAACTGGACCGAGATCCGCCGTTTCATGTGGAATTATGTCGGCATCGTCCGCACCACCAAGAGGCTCGAGCGCGCGCAGCATCGCATCCGCCTGCTGACCGAGGAAGTAAATGATTATTACGGACATTTCCGCGTCACCCCCGACCTGATCGAGCTGCGCAACTTGCTCCAGACCGCCGATTTGATCGTGCGCTCGGCGCTGCACCGCCATGAATCGCGCGGACTGCATTACACGCTCGATTATCCCGAGATGCTGCCCGAGGCGATCGACACGGTTTTGATTCCCTGAAAGTCGCGTTCAGAGTCAGTGGGTTGCCGCGGATAGCCATGGCACCGTCCCACCGCGTGTCAGCGGCGTTTCACCGCAATCTTGGCCATCAGGGATTTCGCAACAAAATTATGGTTATAAAGTCTCATGCTCGGGGACGGGGCATCATGTGTGACTGAACGACTCTCTATTGACGGCGTGTTGAATTCGGGGCGGGGTCGATTGGCGGCGATCGCGCTCATCTCTGTGGTGGTGGCATCGTGCAGCACCGCCATACCCCCATCTCGCCCTCAATCACGTATCGTTGCCGCGCGCCCGACAGCGCCGGTGCCAGCCTATCGCCCACCCTATCAAGTCGTCGTTCCCGTTCCACCGTCGGCGCCGCTTGAGGTGACCGCGCCACAGGCGTTGGTCGCCAACATCGAAACGCTTGGCCGTGGCTTTAACGGTCGCGTCGGTATCGCGGTACGCTCGATCGACAGTGGCTGGAGTGTGCAGAGCAACGGCAGCATTCTCTTGCCGCAACAGAGCGTCAGCAAGCTGTGGGTGGCGATGACGGTGCTCGACCTGCGCGATTCGGGCCGCCTCAAGCTCGACGATCCGGTCACGGTCAAGCCCGAAGACCTGACACTGTTCCATCAGCCGATCGCGGCGCTGGTCAGGGCCGAGGGTTATCAGACAACGATCGGCGGATTGCTGCAGCGCGCGCTGACGATGAGCGACAATACCGCCAACGACCGGCTGCTGCGTTATGTCGGCGGGCCGCGTGTGGTACGTGCGTTCATCGAACGCAACCAGCTCGGCGATATCCGCTTCGGCCCTGGCGAGCGGTTGTTACAGGCCAAGACCGCCGGGCTCGCCTGGAAGCCCGAATATGCCGTTGGCAACGCCTTCACGCGCGCGCGGGCGAGCTTGCCGCGGACTGAGCGGCTTGAGGCGTTCGAAAGCTATATTACCGACCCGCCCGACGGCGCCGCGCCGATGGCGATCGCCGGCGCACTGGCCAAGCTCAAACAAGGCCGGCTGCTTTCGCCCGATTCGACCAGCTATCTGATCGGCACGATGGAATCGTCCAAAACCGGCAAGATGCGCCTGCGCGGCGCGGTGCCACAGGGCTGGACCTTTGGGCACAAGACCGGCACCGGCCAGGACCTGGCCGGACGCACCGCCGGCTATAATGATGTCGGTCTGCTGATGGCGCCCGATGGCAAGAGCTACGCCATTGCGGTGATGATCGGCGACACGATCAAGTCGATCCCCGAACGCCAGGCGCTGATGCAGGCGGTCGTTGCAGCAGTGGTGGTCAACCATCACTGACGAGACAAAGGTCACAACGAACGGCCGGAACATATTTCGCCTTCCGGCCCACCGCGCGCTGACGGTCATCCTCCTGCTGGCATTGGCGCTTCGCATCGTAGTCGCCTTCATGCCGGCTATCGCCCATCCCGACGAACTCTGGCAGTATCTGGAGCCGGCACACTATCTGACCACCGGCAGATGGGTGCGCGCCTGGGAATATCGTGCCGGAATCCGGTCCTGGCTGATCCCTGCGGTGCTGGCGGGGCCGATGGGCGTGGGCCAGTTCATCGCGCCAGGCACGATGCTGCCCGTGCTGTTGCCACGGCTATTATGTGCGCTCGGATCGCTGGGCGTGGTGTGGGCCTGGTATCGTTTCGGAGCGCTGGTCGGCCGTCGCCACGCGCTGATTGCCGGTATTGTCGCTGCGATCTGGAGCGAATTACTGTTCTACGGCCCGCGCACCTTGTCCGAACCGATCTCGCTGTCGCTGTTCATGCCCGCGGCCTGGCTGTTGATCGGCAAGGGCGCCGATGCCGGTCGGCGACACATCGCGGTGGCCGGTCTGTTGCTCGGGCTCGCGGTGTGCGCACGACTGCAGATGGCGCCGATCGTCGGTACGCTAGCGATTGTCGGCGGGGGTCGCGACGTGCACCGCTGGGTACCGATGATCGTCGGGGGCATCGCTGCGCTGGCGATCTCGGCGGGGGTCGATCTGGTTTCCGGCGAGGTGCCGTTCCGATGGATGATCGAGAATTTTCGCATCAACCTGATCGAGCACAAGAGCGCCGCGTTTGGGGTCGAGCCATGGTATTGGTACCTAACGCAGACGGTGCGAAATTGGGGCATTGCCAGCATTGCCATCGTGACGCTCGCTTTGGTCGGCGTGCGCCGCCAACCTGTGTTGCTGCTACTCGCTCTGGTCCATCTCGCCGCGCATTCGCTGATCCCACACAAGGAAATGCGCTTCATCCTGCCGACGCTGGCGCTGTTCGTCCTGCTGGCAAGCCTTGGCAGTGGCGACCTGCTGGCCCGCGTAACGCGTAACGCAAGCCCGCGGGCTGGGAAATGGACGACTATCGGTATGATCGCGGCGTGGGCGATATGTTCCGGCATTGCCGCTGTATCGGGAACATCCCAAAAATTATGGCAAGCGCATCGCACCATCCTGCTCGCGATACGCGTGGCGGGGGCCGATCCCGCGGCGTGCGGTCTGGGGTTCTTCAGTCCCAAACCGCCGGCGCCCGCGAACTACAGTTTCTATGGTCGCCAGACGCCGATCTATAATTTCTCAGGCCCGGCCGCGACGGCCGAAGCGGCCCCGTGGCGCGCCTCGTTCAATGTCGCGATCGCGCCGCTTGCCGCCGGCGCCGCGCTCGGCCCGGCTTACCGCCTGACCTATTGCGCGCCCGGCCGAAAGGGGGCGCCGATGGAATTCTGCGTCTACCGGCGCGCAGGTGGCTGCCCGACCGCCGCGCCGGAGCGGTTCGAGATCAATGCCATCATGGAGAGCGCCGGCCACTGAGCGCGTTCGCGTCGCGAATGAGCGCGGAGCGGCAGTCCGTCTTGCGCCGGCGACGCGATCCTGTATCCCATCGTAACCGGGGGATATGGGATGGATTATGGGCGGGAGGCTCGACCGAGCCGGTTGAGCGCTGTTTTGCGGCACTGGCACCCGGCGCTGATCGCTACCTTGGTCTATCTGCTGCTCTGCATGCTCAAATCGGGGCCGATAAAATTGGTGACCGGGTCGTCGTGGCACGCCTGGTATGATCAGAGCCAGTATCTGCGTTCCACACTTGCCCTGGCGCAGGGCGATCTTTCGCCCGCGAGCCACTGGTATCCCCTGCTCTATCCGCTGCTGGCCGTGCCGTTCGTACCGCTGCTGCCGGGCAACCCGTTCCTGCCGCTCGATCTGATCTGCGTCGCCATGCTGGTGTATGCCCTGATCCGCGTGGCAGCACATCTCGGCATCGGCATGCGTGCGGCGCTGATCATCCTGCTGTTGAGCATCGCCTGGCCGCCCGAGCTATGGCAGGCCTGGGTCCAGCCCTGGACCTCGACCCTGTCCGCCGCATTGATCTGGTGGTTGATGGCGCGGACCGGCGACCTAATCGTTGCCCAGTCGCCGGCGCGGCCACGCGATGCGGCGGGCTTCGCTTTCGTCGCCGCGATGATTCCGCTCGCCCGGCCGGCCGATATGGTCGTGCCCACGACGCTCTGCCTGTCGGTCGCCATCATCCTCGCGCGGCGCGGCATGCTGGGCTGGCGCCAGATCACCGCAGCGCTCGCCGCCGCAGCAGCGCCGATCCTTGGCTACGCCGCACTTCATCTCGCCATCTACGGCGCCGTACCGAGCGATTATACGCGACTGTCCATGGAGATCGGCACGCATTTCGCCGATCTGGGCTGGAAGATGTCGATCCTGTTCGTCGATCCCGCGCCCTGGTTTCCCCAGGGCACCGGGTTGCTCACCAGGATTCCGTGGATCGTGCTTGGACTTGCAGGATCGTTCTTCGTCCTGCTCCGCCGGGCAGATGACTCGCGGCGCCACAGCTATGCAGCCTGTCTGTTGCTCGCCACGGCGAGCTATATCATGGTCTTTGCCGCCTATATCGATCTGCTGCCGACCGGATTGTGGCGCTTCAACGGCCTCCATTATTTCAAATGGCTCCTGCCGCTGCTGGGGCTGATGGCGTGGCTGCTGATACGCGACGCACGCGCGGCGCCCCGCTACGCCATTGCCGTCATAGCGGGGACATTCCTGCTGACCGGGTTGCGCCTCGTCGCCGTGCCTGCCGGACCCGACGAGCCCGCACGGCGGATCGATGTCATCGCACCGCCAAATGCCGACTGGGGCACGATCTATTTCGCGAGATCCGCAACGACCGACCCGGCCGGGCCAATGCGGAATGTCTTCGAATATCGACAAGTGCTGGACCACGGCCACATCCGCTTGCTTGCGCTCAGCCGGGATTTCGGCCCTGGCATCCGGTGGTACCCGGACGGCATTGCCGGTCTCCACTGGCCGCAGGGCGGACCCGGTCCGACCCCGCCGTTCACATCGCCAGCGCCGGTCGCGCCGGTCGCCCGATGGAGGACACGCCT
This sequence comes from Sphingomonas sp. So64.6b, assembly GCF_014171475.1. Classification (NCBI taxonomy): domain Bacteria; kingdom Pseudomonadati; phylum Pseudomonadota; class Alphaproteobacteria; order Sphingomonadales; family Sphingomonadaceae; genus Sphingomonas; species Sphingomonas sp. So64.6b. The sequence continues at coordinate 4,059,890 of NZ_CP048817.1, read as the reverse complement.
TGCCTGGGAACTGCCCTGCTGGATCGGCACTTGCCGGGCACAGCACTTATAGCAGAGGCGCTTTCGGTTTGACGGTTTGAGCGCAAGCGGCAGAGTTCCGCGTTAAGAATGCCGTGCGATGCGAGTCGGCATGAACATCGATGAGATCGACGCGCGGATCGCCGCGCAGGATTGGCCGGGGACGGACGCCGCACTCGATGCGGGCGGCTGTGCGCTGTTGCCCGGCCTGCTCGATACCGAAGCCTGTGCCACCATTGCCGCCGGCTATAACGACGACGCGCTGTTCCGCAGCCGGATCGTGATGGCACGGCACGGCTTTGGCCGCGGTGCCTATGGTTATTTCGCTTATCCGTTGCCGCCGTTCGTCGCGACCTTGCGCGCCGCACTGTATCCGCGACTACAGCCTATCGCCAATAGATGGGTCGAGCGGCTGGGGAGCGATGTTCGTTTCCCGGACCGCCATGACGATTTCCTGGCACGGTGCCATGCGGCGGGACAAAGGCGACCGACGCCCCTGCTCCTGCGCTACGGAACGGGCGATTATAATTGCCTGCATCAGGATTTGTATGGCGAGCATGTCTTCCCGCTGCAGGTCGCCATCCTGTTGTCGCGACCACAACAGGATTTCACCGGCGGCGATTTCGTGTTGACCGAACAACGCCCGCGCATGCAGTCGCGCGTCGAGGTGGTGCCGCTCCGACAGGGCGACGCGGTGGTCTTCGCGGTCAACCATCGGCCGGTGCGGGGCGGGCGCGGCGATTACCGCGTGACGATGCGCCACGGCGTATCCACCTTGCGCTCGGGTGCGCGGCACACTTTGGGGATCATCTTCCACGACGCAGCTTGAGCGTCGCAACAGCGGCGAGCGAAAGGCGCCCGCTAAAGCGCCCAGCTAAAGGCTTTGTGCCGCTCGCAGGTTACGGCTATTCCCCGGCCATGCCTCATCTCTATCTTGTCGATGGTTCCGGTTATATCTTCCGTGCCTATCACCGGCTGCCGCCACTGACCAATGTGCATGGCGAGCCGGTCGGCGCCGTCTATGGTTACACCACGATGATCTGGAAGCTCGTCGACGAGCTGCATAAGGCCGATGGCCCGACGCATATGGCGGTGATCCTCGACAAGTCGAGCCACACCTTCCGCAACGAGCTATACGATAAATACAAGGCACAGCGGCCGCCGCCGCCCGAGGACCTGGTTCCGCAATTTCCCATGATTCGTGACGCCACGCGCGCCTTTTCGCTGCCGTGCATCGAGACCGAGGGGCTGGAAGCCGACGACATCATCGCCTGTTATTCGAAAGCGGCGCTGGCGCAGGGCTGGCTGGTCACGATCGTCAGTTCCGACAAGGATCTGATGCAGCTGATCGAGCCCGGGCTCGACCTTTATGACACGATGAACAACCGACGGCTCGGGCCTGAACATGTCCAGGAGAAGTTTGGAGTCGGGCCGGAGCGACTCGGTGACGTGCTCGCACTAATGGGCGACAGTGTCGACAATGTGCCGGGTGTGACCGGGGTCGGTCCGAAGACCGCATCCAAGCTGATCAACGAACATGGCGATCTGGAAGGCGTACTCGCCGCCGCGCCGTCGATGAAGCCGGGCAAACTTCGCGACAATCTGATCGAACAGGCCGATATGGCGCGATTGAGCCGCGTGCTGGTCGAACTGAAGTGCGATGTGCCGTTGCCCGAGCCGCTCGACGATCTGGCGCTGCAAGGCATTCCCGATGCGCCGCTGCGTGCGTTCCTCGAACATCACGGCTTCAAATCGCTGATCGCCAAGCTATCGGCGGTCGCGGACGCGCCGGTCGAGACACCGAAGACGGTTCCGCTGGTGGAGGATCCGCCGTGCGACCATGACGGATACGAGACGGTGGTCGATACGGCCGCGCTGGACGAGTGGATCGCCACGGCACGGCATCAGGGCTGGATCGCGATCGATACCGAGACGACCGGAGTCGATGCGACCCGCGCCGAACTGGTCGGGGTGAGCATGGCGCTGCAACCCAACCGGGCCTGTTACATCCCGCTCGCACATGGCGGCACCGACATGTTCGCCGAGGTGCCGGTGCAGATCGACCGCGCGGTCGCGCTCGCGAAGCTCAAAACCTTGTTCGAGGATCCGAGCGTCCTCAAGATCGGGCACAATCTCAAATATGACATGATCGTGCTCGGTCGCGCTGGCCTGGATGTCGCGCCGTTCGACGACACGATCGTGATGAGCTTCGATCTCGATGCCGGCCTGCACGGGCACGGCATGGATGAGCTGGCCGCGACGCACCTGTCGCACAGCTGCATCGCGTTCAAGGATGTGGTCGGCACCGGCAAGACGCAGCGCGGCTTTGCCGAGATCGATCTGAAGGCGGCGACGCGCTACGCCGCCGAGGATGCCGATGTGACCTTGCGGTTGTGGCGGCGGTTCAAGCCGCGCCTGCCGGCGGAACAGGTCACGCGCGTCTATGAGATGGTCGATCGCCCGCTGATCCCGGTGATCGCACAAATGGAGCGGCACGGTATCAAGGTCGATGCGGCGAAGCTGTCGCAGCTCTCGACCGAGTTCGCACACCAGATGGGCGCGCTCGAGGTCGAGATCCATGCGCTGGCTGGCGGTGCCTTCACCATCGGCAGCCCCAAGCAACTGGGTGACGTGCTGTTCGAGCGCATGGGCATCAAGGGCGGGCGCAAAGGAAAATCCGGGGTCTATTCGACCGACGTCAACGAGCTTGAGCGGATCGCGGCAGACAAGGACTCGCCGGGCAAGGATATCGCGCGCAAAGTGCTCGACTGGCGCCAGCTGTCCAAGCTCAAATCCACTTATACCGACGCGTTGCAGGCGCAGATCAACCCGGCGACCGGCCGCGTCCATACCAGTTACTCGCTGACCGGAGCGCAAACCGGGCGGCTGTCCTCGACTGACCCGAACTTGCAGAATATTCCGATCCGTACCGAGGTCGGCCGGCAGATCCGCGATGCGTTCGTCGCCGAAGAGGGCAATGTCCTGCTCGCGGCCGATTATTCGCAGATCGAACTGCGTCTTGCCGCGCATATGGCCGACGTGCCCGCGCTGAAGGCGGCGTTCGCCAATGGCGACGACATCCACAGCCTGACCGCGCAGGAATTGTTCGGCGAGGTGAACCGCGACACGCGTGGCCGTGCCAAGACGATCAACTTCGCGATCCTCTATGGCATCAGCCGCTGGGGCCTGGCCGGCCGGCTCGACGTCACCGCGGAGGAGGCGCAAGCGATGATCGACCGCTATTTCGAGCGCTTCCCCGGGATCAGCAACTATATCGTCCAGACCACCGAAGGCGTGCGCGAGACCGGCTATACGACGACCCTGTTCGGCCGGAAGACGCACTTTCCGCGTATCAAATCAAAGATCCAGCATGAGCGCCAGGGCGCCGAGCGCGCGGCGATCAACGCGCCGATCCAGGGCACCAGCGCCGACATCATCAAGCGGGCAATGGCGCGGATGGGGCCCGCCTTGCTCGAAGCAGGATTGCCCGATGTGCGCATGCTGCTGCAGGTGCATGATGAACTGGTGTTCGAACTGCCCGAAGGCGATGTCGAAGCGGCAAAACCGGTGATCGAGCGCGTCATGGCCACCGCCGCCGAACCGGCGGTGGTGCTGAGCGTGCCACTCGGCATCGAGATCGGGACCGGGAAGAGCTGGGGCGCGGCGCATTGACCGCAGCGACGGGGGACATCGATGATCTCAACGCGCTCGCCAAGGGCGGGCGGACCAACATCATCGGGTTCCTGTTGCGGCTTGCGGCGCGCCTGCCCTTCCTGTTCATCGCCGGTCGCGTCTATGGCCCGGAAACGGTCGGACGGTTTGCGATTGCCGTGGTGGTGGTCGAGCTCGCCGCACTGCTCGCGACGCTCGGGCTGAAGCGCGGCCTGGCACAGGCGCTGTCGGATACGGAGCGCCCGCATGTCCATGTCGTGTGGGACGCGATGGCGGTGGCCTTCGTCGTCTCACTGATCGCCAGCGCGGTGCTGATTCTGTTCCCCGAGGTGATGTATCCCAACACGCCGATCACCGGGATGGACCGGTGGCTGCCGTGCATCATCTTTGCTACCGCGTGGTCGGACGTCAGCCTTGCCGCGCTCGCCTATCGCCGCAACGTCAAGGCGACAGTGACCGCCCGCGCGATCGTCGAGCCGTGGACGATCAGCGCCGCGGCCTGGGCCTTCTCCTTCTATTCGCTGCGCGATGGACTGGTCCTGTCCTACATCCTGTCGATGGCGGCGGCACTGGTCGCGTCGCTGATCCCGTTCGTGCGCAGCTATGGCATCCCCCATGGCTGGAAACCGCGTGTGCGCCCGCTGCTCGCGCTGGCCGGGCGCAACATGCCGCTCGCCGGCGCCGATGCGGTCGAATGGGGCACGCGCAACGTCGACCGCTTCATCCTCGGCGTGATGTTCGAACCCAAAGTGGTCGGCATCTATTATATGGCACAGCAGGTCGCTTCGATCCCGGCCAAGCTCAAGACCAGTTTCGACCCGATCCTCGGCCCGGTCATCACTACCGCACTCGCGCGCAACGACCGCGAGGCGGTGGCAGCGCAGGTCAAGCAGGTCGGCTTCTGGATCATGGCGGCGCAAGTCGGACTCGCACTGATGGGATCGATCCCCGGCGAAGCGGTGATGGGTGTGGTTGGTCCGCAGTTCGTCGCAGGCACGGCGGCGCTTGCTTTCTTATTGTCGGCCGAGGCGGCGGCGTCGACCGGTGCGGTGTGTGAAAGCGCACTGGTCTATATCGCGCGGTTGAAGAACCTGCTGATCTCGCTTGGCATGCTGTGTTTCCAGATCGTGCTCAGCTTTGCGCTGATCTTCGCGATCCGCAATGGAGGATGGCCGGTCAATTATCAGGCAGCGGGCCCGGCGATCGCGCTGCTGCTGTCGGTCAGCCTGACCTCGGTGATCAAATCGAAATTCCTGTCGCGCCTGCTCGGCGCGGGTGTCGCCGGCTGGCGCTGGCCCTTGCTGTGGGCGGCATTGGCCGCCGGGCTGGTCGGCAGCGCCTTCACCGCACTGCCCAAAAGCTATGAATGGGCGGAGGCGGCGATCGGCATTCCCACGATTTGCGCGACTTATTTATTCGTGCTGTTCAAATGGGCATTCGGCCCGTCGGATCGCGCGCTGTTTCGCAAGATTCCCAAAGCGGGGCCAGAATCGGCCGAGGGCGCGCTGCCGGTCTAAGCCGGCGCTAACGGCTCGTTATCTCGGTTTTCATCGCGGCGATTGCTTTGGTGGCATAAGCGGGGACCGCCGTTGCATGGGTCGGCACATGCCATGTCGCCACCGCCTGGCCTGCCGCGCGCGCCACGAACCGGGCCGCTGATGATGAAGCTTCGCGTGCGGCGGCATGGGACCCGAGAGAAAGCTTGCGCACTTCGGCCAGGCTGAGTTCGCGCCGTCCGCTGGCCCAACCGCGGATCGCTTCGATCGCCATGCGCGGTCGACCGTCATTCGGATGCTCGGCTTCGAACAGCGACAGAACGGCTTCCGCTTCGTGTGCCGCGGTCAGGGCAACCGCCCGGTGTCGGCCCGAGTTGCGCTGGATGGGTTGCCGATCACACGGATCTGGAGAAGCTTGCGTCGTCATTCCGAACCCGCCTTTCGATCCGATGCCTGTTATGCGAAGGCCGATCTGACCTAGTGTCGGAAGTGGCGCATGCCGGTGAAGACCATCGCCAGCCCCGCCTCATCCGCCGCCGCGATGACTTCGTCGTCGCGGATCGAGCCGCCGGGCTGGATGATCGCAGTCGCTCCCGCCTCGACCGCGGCGAGCAGGCCGTCGGCGAAGGGGAAGAAGGCGTCGGAAGCCACCGCCGAGCCAATCGTGCGCGGCGTCGTCCAGCCCGCCTTGTCTGCCGCGTCCTTCGCCTTCCAGGCGGCGATGCGCGCGGATTCGAGTCGGTTCATCTGGCCCGCACCGATGCCGGCGGTCGAACCATCCTTGGCGTAGACGATCGCGTTCGACTTGACGTGCTTGGCGACGGTCCAGGCAAAGCGACAGTCGGCCAGTTCCGCCGGGGTCGGCGCGCGCTTCGTCACCACTTTCAGTTCCGGCGTAGCGCCGTTATCGCGCGTCTGGACCAGCCAGCCGCCGGTAATCGACTTTGCCTGCAATCCAGTCCGCGCCGCGTCGGGCAGGTCGCCGGTGAGCAGGAGGCGCAGATTCTTCTTCGCCGCGAAGATCGCCAGTGCCGCTTCATCGGCATCGGGCGCAACGACGACTTCGGTGAAGATGCCCGAGATCGCCCGCGCGGTCGCTTCGTCGAGCCGGCGGTTGAGCGCGATGATCCCGCCGAACGCTGATACCGTGTCGCACGCAAAGGCGGCGGCATAGGCCTCTTCCAATGTCGCAGCCGACGCGACCCCGCATGGGTTGGCATGCTTGACGATCACCACCGACGGCGCGGCATCGCGGAATTCCGCGATCAGTTCGAGTGCGGCATCGGCGTCGTTGAGATTATTATAGCTCAGCTCCTTACCTTGCACTTGCCGTGCCTGGCCAATGCCCTTCGCATGCGGACCAGTCGCGCTGTAGAAGGCAGCGGATTGGTGCGGGTTTTCGCCGTAGCGCAGCGATGCGCTACGCTTCAGCGTGATCGGCAGCGTTTCCGGGAAAGCCTCGCCTTGGTCGGCAAAGCCGAACCAGCTGGCGATCATGCCGTCATAAGCCGCGGTTGCGGCAAAGGCGCGCGCGGCGAGGCGCTTGCGCAGCTCGATCGTCGTTGCACCGCCTGATGAATCCATTTCGGATATAAGTGCGGTATAGTCGGACGGATCGGTGACGACCGCGACGAATGCGTGGTTCTTGGCCGCCGAGCGCACCATTGACGGGCCGCCGATATCGATATTCTCGATGATCTCGGGCCGGTCGGCGCCCTTCGCGACGGTCTGCGCGAACGGATAGAGGTTGACGATCACCAGATCGATCGCGCCGATGTCATGTTCGGCCATCGATGCGACATGCGCGGGATCGTCACGCACCGCGAGCAGCCCGCCATGGACCTTGGGGTGGAGCGTCTTGACCCGGCCATCCATCATCTCCGGAAAACCGGTCAGGTTGCTGATGTCGCGCACATCGAGTCCGGCATCGCGCAGCGCCTTGGCGGTGCCGCCGGTCGAGACCAGTTCGACACCGTGACGGGCTAGCGCCTGACCCAGATCGATGATGCCGGTCTTGTCCGACACCGAAAGCAGGGCGCGGCGGATGGGAATGCTGGTCATGTGGGCTCCGGAAAAAAGATCAGTTGGCGCGTTTGAAGGCCCAGTTGACGCTGGACCCGCCGGCGGGGGATTCGCCCGTGATGACGAGCTGGTAAGTCGATTGTGGGCGGCCTTCGGCGTCGATCCACAAACTGTCCTCGATCGTCAGCGTGCCGCCGCGGCAGCGATACTGCCACAGCGCGCCACCGGGCATGCGCAACAGCGCGGCCATGCCATCGGCGGTGGGTGAGGCCTGCACGCCCTGGCCGAGATGGAAGCGGATCGCAAAGGCGGTCGTGACGGTCTTGCGGCGCTTGCCCTCGGGCAGCAACAAATCCTCGCCACGCAGTTCGCGGCCATTGCCGGTCAGTACCAGCTGGCGGCGATGGATGAAGCCGAAGCGCCGCGCATACCCGTCATGGCTCGCTTCGATCCGGCTGCCGGCATCGCTTTCCTGCCGCGCCAGTTCGACCTCAGCGACGCCGCGCCCGAGTGTGCCATCGGGATGGATCGCGGTCGAATTGCTGTCGCCGACGATCAGCGTCGAATGCGCCGCTGTGGTGCGCAGGCCGTCGGCAAGCGCAGCGGGCAATTGCGCCACGGCGGCCCGCGCGCCACCGCAATTGACCACCAGCCGGTGTGGACCATCGGAAAATTCGAAGGCAAGGGTCGAAGCGCAACCGCCCTCGACCAACCGCGCCACGGGCGGCGGTGCCGCGTCCATGATCAGCACGGCCGGACCGGCGGCGAGGCGCTGATAGCCCCAGTCGCGCGCCTGGCGCAGCGGTCTTGCGCGTACCCCGGTCGCGTCGATGATCTGCCTGAGCGTCTCGCCCGACACCGGACCACCGCCCTGCCAGCTCGACAGTCCCTTGTCGCCGTGACAGACGCCGAGCAGCGCCGGGACCATGCGGTTGAGTACTTCGAGCAGCGCGGCGGGCGGTTCCAGCCGGCGCGAGTCATAGACCTCGCGCAGCATCGTCAGCAGCATTATGATGTCGAGTTGTGCATGCGGCGAGCGCGCGACACTACCGCCGTCATCGAACACCGACGCCGACAGCGCCTTGATCAAAGCCGCCTCAGTTGATGAGCGACGCGCATCGCCGCCGGCGATCAACAGCCCCGCCGCGACTACGCCGCACAAGGCGGCGATGCGTGGTGCGCCGGGTGCCATCTTCTCCGCGCCGCGATCGATATGCCGTGCACCGCGCGCAAGCGTATTGAGCAGCCGACTACGATAGACTAGGTCGGTCGAAGATAGCACCAATGGCGCATGGGCGGTCCAGAACAGGATGCGCCGGCCCCAGAGATCGGCACGCCAGGCCGGCTCACTGACCGTGTCGGCATGCACATCGAGCCAGCGGCGCATCAGCCCCTCGGCGATCGGCGTTGCCTGCGCTCGCGTCGCGACGGTCGACAAGTCGCGCAGCCAGGCGAAGCTTTGCACATGATCGCCAAGCGCGCGGGAATAATCGGGCTTGCTCAGGTTGATCGCATCGATCGGCCGGATTTCACCACGAAAGCTGAGATTGCCCTCAAGCAAGGCATGTCCGCGCTTCACATCGCCGAGAAAGGGATCGTCGGGCACCGCGATCAGCTTGAGTGGATGCCGGCCCTTCAATTTCAGCCCATGGATCGGAGTGCGCCAGGTCAGGCGGTGGAGCCGTTCGGCAAGGCGTTCGGACAGCGACAACCCCTTGTCGCCGCCCAGCCTGATCAGCCGCTTGCCTTCATCGATCCCATCGTTGCCGGGCTCGCTGGGATCGCTCACTCAGCCTCTCAATGCCGCGATATTATCGGCATAGGCGGATGCCCCCCCGCGAAAGGTGGCGGTGCCGGCGACCAGCACATCGGCGCCGGCCGCGATCGCGCGCGGCGCGGTGGCGCGGTCGATCCCCCCATCGACCTCAAGATCGACGCTTAGCCCGGCCTTGTCGATCATCTTGCGGATCGCTTCGATCTTGCGCAGCTGGCTCTCGATGAAGCTCTGCCCGCCGAAACCGGGATTGACGCTCATCACCAGCACCAGGTCGACCTCTTCGAGCAAATAGTCGAGCGCCTTGGCCGGCGTCTGTGGGGTCAGCACCACGCCGGCGCGCTTGCCGAGGCCCTTGATGCGCTGGATCGTGCGGTGGGTGTGCGCCCCGGCCTCTACATGGACACTGATCGTATCGGCGCCCGCTTCGGCAAAATCCTCAAGGAATGCGTCGACCGGCGCGATCATGAGATGCACGTCGAGCGGCTTGGCGGTGTGCGGACGCAATGCCTTCACGACCGCCGGCCCGATCGTGATGTTGGGCACGAAATGTCCGTCCATGACGTCGACATGGATCCAGTCGGCGCCGGCGGCGTCGATCGCGCGCACCTCCTCACCGAGCCGGGCGAAATCGGCGGACAGGATCGAAGGGGCGATACGGACTGGATGTTGCATGATCCGACCCTCTAGCACGACCGACTCGGCCCGCAAGGGATGGATCAGATAGCGCGCCTCATCCGCGCCATGAAAAACCCGTCACAGCCGCCCTGATCGGCGAGCGCGCCGGGCAATGTGCGCAGATACCCTTCAGCATGCGCGGTCAAGCCTTCGGGCAATTCTTCCTGACGGATCCGATCGACCGCATAGTCGCCGCGCGTGCCAAGGAAGCGCTTGAGCTGCTTCTCGCCCTCGGCCGGTTCGAGCGAGCAGGTCGCATAGACCAGCAACCCGCCGGGCCGAACCCAGTCGGCGGCGCGCGCCAGCATCTTCTCCTGCAGCGCGGCCATTTCGGAAATCTGCGAGGGGCGAATGCGGTGAAGTACGTCGGGATGGCGACGGAAAATACCGGTCGCGCTGCACGGCGCATCGAGCAGAACCGCGTCGGCCGGCGAGGGCGGCGACCATTTCAGGACATCAGCGGTGACGACGTCCGCCGACAATTTCGTCCGCGCGAGGTTATCGTGAAGTCGCGCCAGACGACTTTCCGCACTGTCAACCGAAGTCACCCGCCAACCGGCGCTTGCGAGCTGCATCGTCTTGCCGCCGGGCGCGGCGCATAGATCAAGCGCGACGCCGGTACCGCGCCCGATCAGTCGCGCGGGAAGCGAAGCCGCGATGTCCTGCACCCACCAGACACCCTCTTCGAAGCCGGGCAATTCGGGTACATGGCCGCTGGGCAGGCGCACATGGCCAGGCATCAGCGACACGCCGCCGAGTTTCTCCGCCCATTCATCGGTCGTGGCGGGATCGGCGATGACCAGATCGAGCGGCGGCGGCGCGGCGATGGCGTGCTCGGCGCCTTCGATCGCATCGTCGCCCCAGGCGGCATGCCAGCGGATCGCAACGGGATCGGGCAAGGTCGGAATCTCGGGCAAGCTCGCGCCCTGCCGCGATAAAGTGCCGAACACGCCATGGACCAGCTTGCGCGGCCCGCCATCGACCAGCGGCAGTACGGTGCTGATCGCGGCATGCGCCGGGGTGCCGAGCGCGAGCGTCTGGACCAGGGCGATGCGCAGCGCCGACCGCGCCTTGGCGTCTTCGGGCAAAGGTCGCGCGGTCGCGGAATCGATCAGCGCGTCGAGATCGGGCAGGCGGCGTAACGTCTCAGCGGCAATGGCATGGGCGAGCGCGCGGTCGTCGGCACGATCGATCCCGGAGGTCGCGCGATCGAGCGCGGCCTCGAGTGGCAGGCCCTGACGAAGCACGGCATCGAGCAGGCGCAGTGCCGCGCGCCGTGCAGGAACGCCGGCGGGCTCGGGCTGGTTGGATTGGGAATGAGCCAATTCAGCGCCGACCGAGCGAGTTGCGCGGCAATGTCGTCGTCTTTAGCTGATTCACTTGAACCAACTCCTTTCAGGACCGATGTGTCGTCGGGAGAGTCGCGGTTCAATCGCGTTTCACCGTTCACTCAGGGAGCAGCCCATGGCCCAGCGGCCGCCACATGTGAAGCCACCAGCCTATCTGTCGAAGAATCCGCCGGTGCCGACGCCCGATCCGAAGGGTGAAAACGAGGCGGGAGCGGAAGACCCACTCGGCCTTAATCCGGTGCGTTATGGCGACTGGGAATTGAAGGGCATCGCGGTCGATTTCTGACCGAAACGGAACGAATCGACGCGTTGACGCGTCGAAAGGCCGTGAGATTCAAGACCATTATCGCCGATCGACGGCTTTACTGGACCGTCGGCGGCTTGGTCGCCCTGATCGTGCTTGCCTTGCTCGGCCTCGCAGCATTCCCTTGGGGCAGCCTGAAATCGACGGTCGAGAGCCGAATGAGCAAGAGCTTCGGCCGGCCAGTGACGATCGGGCGGATCGACCGGCTCGACGGCTTCTCGTTCTCGCCGACGATCGCGATTCATGACATGCGTATTCCGCAAGCCGAGTGGGTCGGGACCGGTGATCTCGCGACGATCAGGGCGGCAACGGTTCGTTTTTCCGTTTTCCCGCTACTGACCGGCAATTTTCGGCCCGAATCGATCGATGTGTCCGGCCTGCGCCTCAATCTCGTGCGGGCGAAGGATGGGCGCGAGAACTGGCGTCAGTCCGGATCCGATGAGTCCGGCCCAGTCCCGCGCCTGACCGCGTTGCGTATCGTCGATAGCATCATCAGCTACCGCGACGCCAAGGTCGGGCGCAGCTTTACGGTCAAAATGACCGCGGACAGCGCCAAGGGCATCGTGCTGAACGGCAAAGGCGAAATCCTAGGAGCGCCGGTCGCGCTCAGTGCCAAAGGCGCCGCGATCGAAAACGTCGCCGGTAGGCTCTGGCCCTTCGAAGCGACCATCGAAGGGCCACGGCTGGGCATGAGGGTAATCGGTAAGATGGATTCGCCGCTCGACGCCAGCGCCATGACGATCGACCTGACCGCGCGCGCCGACGATCTGAAGATGATCGACGCGGTGATCGAGGCAGGCCTGTTCGGTACTCAGGACGTGCGGCTGAAGGCGCATGCCCGGCAGGACGGGCTGGACTGGACGATCACGAAGCTAAGTGGCACGATCGGCCAGTCGGACATTGCCGGTGGCCTGACCGTGCGTCGACGGGGGGGGCGTACTCTGCTCGACGGCGATGTCGTGTCGAACCGGCTGAACTTCGACGATTTCGCTTCCGATGCCGGGCTCGCCAAGGCCGCCGCGCTGGAGCAGTCGATCGGGCTGAGACTGGTGCCCAATACGCGGATCAACATCGTCAAGATCGATGATACTGACGGCGATATCCGTTTCAATGTGCGGCAAGTGATCGGCGGGAAGCGACCGTCATCGGTCACCTCGTTGCGTGGAAGCCTCAAGCTAGATCATCAGTTGCTGGTCGTCGCACCGCTGGCCATCGGTCTCAAACAGGGCACGATCACCGGATCGATGCGCGTCGACCAACGTGGTGGCGTCAAGGTGCCAATGGTGACGATCGATCTGAAGCTCAGCGGCAGCAGCGTCGGTGCGCTGGCCGGCGGTGGCGGCGCAGTCGACGGGCGGGTCGATGCCCGCGCGAATCTGTCCGGCCCCGGCAGCACCATCCGCGAAGCGGTCGGCAACGCCAATGGCAGCATCGGTCTGGTCGCACGTGACGGCGGGCTGCCGGCCAAGGTCGCGGCGATGATCGGCTTCGACGCCTCGCGCGCGCTGACCAGCGATGATGACGAACGTGCCGGCTTGCGCTGCATCGTGCTGCGACTCGACATGCGGCGGGGCGTCGGCCGGGTCGATCCACTGGTGCTCGACACCACACTCAGCCAGTCGAACGGCCAAGGTAGCGTCAGTTTCCCGTCCGAAGCGCTGGCGATCACCCTGACCGGCGCGCCGAAGCAGAAGAGCGTGTTGCGCCTGCCCGGATCGGTAACCGTTGCGGGCACGATCCGCGACCCCGACATTGCTATTCCACCCAAGATGAAGTCGGTTGGCAATGTGCTGAAAGCGATCGGGCGGTCGATCACCGGCAACCAGGGTCCCAAGGCGAGCGATGCGGACTGCGTCGCGCTGTCGGCGCGGGCGCTGGGCGGCGGCTAGGGCACTTCACATCCACTAATTGCCCGGCTTTCGCCCCTGTTATCCCCCGTTTCCGGCAGTATATTTTCTCGCCCCTGTTATTGTTGGGGCTGGCTGCCGATTACCCGTCTATTTTCAATAGCATAGCTGATTCCGCTTCTGTTATGAAAACAGGAGATAACGGGGGCAATAACAGGAGCCGTTTCGATCGAAACAGGGCGACCATCGCCTGGCACCTCGCAGCCATTTGAAAGAGCGAGACAAGAGCGCCTGACCGACGTCTCGTCCGATCGCCACTCCGCAGCATCTCGCGGCGATATCGATCGCCAGGGCCGGGCAAGCTACGCGTCGAGCAGCGTGGCGAGCTTGGTCACGGTGTTCCAGTTGCGCGCGGTGGCAATCTTGGGGAATTTCGCTTTGCTCATGCCCTGGAGCAGCTTCGAGTCGCGCATCTGCTGCTGGCCAAGAAAATCGGTATAGAGTTCGCGCCCGACGGCGTGGAGCCGTTCCGGGCCGCCATGGACCTCGGCAAGCCGTGCGATCCGGTCGGGCGGAAAGGGTTCGCGGTGGAAACTGACCAGCACATGACTGGGATGATCGAGCACCGCATCCGCAAAGGGATTGGCGGCGATGACAGCACGGATTTCGGCCAGGCCGCGCACCATGACGTCAGTCTTCAGGCCATATTGCTCCAGCGCCGCCTCAAGCATCGTCTCGATCTCAGGTCCCAGCTGCTCAGAGTCGAACAGGACATTGCCGGAGGCGAGCAACGTTTCGACCCGCGTGAAACCAAGTCCTTCGGTGATCGCCTTGAGATCGGTCATCAGCAGCTTGCGGCCACCGAGATTGACCCCGCGCAGCAATGCGACCCAGCGCATCATACTTCGCGAGTCAGCGGCCGAGCGAGCAGCGCGCCGACCACATCGCCGACATCGGCGCCTTCAAGCAGCGCGCAGACCGCATCGACCACCGGCATCGCAACACCCGCCGCGATCGCCGCCTGGCACAGCACCGGTGCAGTGAAGGCGCCTTCCGCCACGGTGCGGCGGTCGGCGAGCATCTCGCTGGAACTGCGCCCCTGCCCCAGCCCGACACCGAGCGAGAAGTTGCGCGAACTGGTCGAGGAGCAAGTCAGCACGAGATCGCCGAGCCCGGACAACCCGGCCAGCGTCTCGGCACGCGCGCCCCGCGCCAGGCCAAAGCGCGTCATCTCAGCGAAACCGCGCGCAATCAGCGCGGCGCGGGCATTCTGCCCGAGCCCCGCGCCCTCGACCACGCCACAGGCAATGGCGAGCACATTCTTGACCGCACCACCGATTTCCGCACCGATTACGTCATTCGAGGCATAAGTGCGGAACGCAGGGCCGGCGAGCCGATCGGCCAGAGCCGCGCCGAGTGCTTCGTTCTCACAGGCGAGCGTAACGGCAGTCGGCTGCCCGGCGGCGACCTCATGCGCGAAGGTCGGCCCCGACAGCACCGCGATGGGCGCCTGTGGATGGACCTGACCGGCAACTTGTCCGACGAGCAATTGGGTGCCCGTCTCGATGCCCTTGGCGCAGAGCACGAGTGGCGTTGCCCCAACATCGATATCGGCGAGGACCGAGCGGACATGCTGAGCGGGCACGACAACGAGCAGCGCGTCGCATGCCGATAGATCGTCGAGCGCCCCGGTGGCGCGGATATTCTCCGGCAATGGCACACCGGCGAGGAAGACCGGATTCTCATGGTCAGCGTTGATTGACGCCACGACGTCACGCTCGCGCGCCCAGAGCAACACGGGGTCGCCGCCGCGCGCCGCGACCTGGGCCAGCGCGGTGCCCCAGGCACCGCCGCCGATTACCCCTATCTTCATGAGCAGATCCTCATGCCTTCACTCCCGCGCCACGTACCGCCTCGGCTGCCGGATCGAGCGGCCAGCGCGGCCGTGCGGCGATATCGAGCGGATCGGTGAAACCAGCGGCGAAGCGTTCCGCTCCCGCCCAGGCGATCATCGCGGCATTGTCGGTGCACAGCCACAAGGGTGGCGCGACGAAGCGCAGACCATTGGCCTGCGCCAGGCTTTCCAGCGCCGAACGCACTGCCTGATTGGCCGCGACGCCGCCCGCGACAACCAGAGCGGTCGCGCCGGGCGCATTGCCCAGCGCCTTGGTCGTGCGGTCGATCAGGCAATCGACCACCGCCGCCTGGAACGAGGCGGCGATATCCTCCGCGTTCCAATTGCCCGTGTCGCGCGCTCGCGACACGGCGCTCTTTAGTCCGGCGAAGGAGAAATGCGGCTCCACCGCGCCCTTTAGCGGCCGGGGCAGCGGCACGGCCCTGGGATTGCCGAGCAGTGCCGCGCGCTCGACCGCCGGGCCGCCGGGAAAACCCAGGCCGAGCAGTTTCGCGGTCTTGTCGAACGCTTCGCCCGCGGCATCGTCGATCGTCGTGGCGAGGCGGCGATAGGCGCCGACGCCCTCGACCAGCAGTAACTGGCAATGCCCGCCCGAGACGAGCAGCAGCAGATAAGGAAAGTCGAGATCGGGATCGGTCAGGCGCGGGCTGAGCGCATGGCCTTCGAGATGATTGACAGCAACCAGCGGCTTGCCGGCGGCATGGGCCAGCGCCTTGCCGGTGACCAGGCCGACCATGACGCCACCGATCAGACCCGGTCCCGCAGTCGCGGCAATGGCATCGACCTCGCTCAGCGTGACGCCGGCGTCGCCAAGCGCATCCTCGATCAGCGGCATCAATGCCTCGACATGGGCTCGCGCGGCGATTTCCGGCACGACGCCGCCATAGGGGCGATGCGCCGCTTCCTGCCCGGCAAGACGATGCGCGAGGATGACGCGATCGCTCGTCACAAGCGCGGCTGCGGTTTCGTCACAACTGGATTCAAGGCCGAGGATCAGCGCCACGGCTTTCCTCTAGCCCGATCGGCGGCTAGCACAAGCTATGCCCATTCTCTTCCGTCTCGGTACCAGAGGGTCGCCGCTTGCCCTGACCCAGGCCCGCATGGTTCGCACCGCGCTTTGTCTTGCCCATGGCTGGCAGGAAGAAGAAGTCGAAATCGTCACCGTCGTCACCACCGGCGACCGGGTGCAGGACCGCGCGCTGGCCGAGATCGGCGGCAAGGCGTTGTGGACCAAGGAGCTCGACCGTGCGCTGCTGGCCGACGAGATCGATTGTTCGGTCCACTCGATGAAGGATGTCGAGACGATCCGCCCAGATACGTTGGCGATCACCGCGATGCTGGCACGCGCCGATGTGCGTGACCGGCTGATCGGCGCGGCAAGCATCGACGAAATCCGCCGGGACGGCATTGTCGGCACCAGCTCACCGCGACGCAGTGCACAGTTGTTGCGGTTGCGCCCCGATTTGAAAATTGCGCTGTTCCGCGGCAACGTCGACACGAGGCTGGCCAAGCTGGCGGCCGGGGAGGTCGATGCGACTCTGCTCGCCGCTGCCGGACTTGACCGGCTCGGACGGCACGATGTCGGCGTGGCGATCGCGACTGACGTCATGCTGCCCGCGCCGGCACAAGGGGCGGTGGGGATCGAGACCCGCGCCGGCAATGCCCGTGCCGCCGGGCTGGTCAGAGCAATCGATCATGGCGTGACCCATCGTTGCGTGCTGATCGAGCGTGCGCTGCTTGCTGCGCTCGATGCCGATTGCCATTCGCCCGTCGCGGCACTTGCGCAGATCGACGGCGACAAAATGGTGCTGCGCGCCGAATTGCTGTCCGAGGATGGCCGTGAGCATGTGACAGGTGAAATAACCGGATCAATCGGCGAGACCGATCTGGCGCAGCGCCTAACGCACGACTTGCTCGATCGCGCGCCTGCGGCGGTGCGGGCGCTGTTCGCAGCATGACTCGGCCGGTGGCCGTGCTGCGGCCCGAGCCGGGCAACAGCGCCACCGCCGCCCGCGCCGAAGCGCTGGGCCTGACGGTGATCCGCCTGCCCTTGTTTGCCGTGCGCCCGGTTGCCTGGACAGCGCCCGACCCCGACATCCATGATGCGCTGATCCTGACCAGCGCCAATACGATCCGGCATGGCGGTGAGGCGCTGCGCTCGATGCTGGCGCTGCCGGTCCTGGCTGTGGGAGAACGCACCGCCACGATGGCGCGTTCAGCCGGGTTTGACGTCATGGCGACCGGGGTCGCCGATGTGACAGCGTTACTGGCCCTTGCCGAGGCGCGCGGCATACGGCGTGCGCTGTTTGTTGGTGGCCGGGAAAGGATTCCGGTCAACAGTGACGTCATTGCCACAGCAATCACCGTCTATGGCAGCGACGCGTTGCCCCTCGCGCGCCGTGAGATCGAAGCGCTAGACGGGGCGGTGGCGCTGCTTCATTCGGCGCGAGCGGCGCACAGGCTGGGTGGGCTGGTCGTTGACCGGTCGCGGATCAGGCTTGCCGCTTTGAGTGACGCCATCCTCGACGCAGCCGGCGCGGGCTGGGCCGGCGGGCTCGCCGCGACCGCACCCGACGACGGCATGCTGCTCGGGGTGGCCCGAATGCTGGCCGATTGACCGGGACGGCGCGCACGGGGATAAGGCAGCATGAGCGATATGCCGACAGATTTTACCGGGCAGACACCCGCCCCGGCCCCCATGGCTGCGACCGTCCAGTCTCCCTGGCGCACGGCCATGATCATCGCCGTGCTGGCCTTTGTCGGTGGTTCGATCGCGATGGCCGCCATCCTGCACTATCAAAGCCGCTGGTTCCCGGCACAACAGGCAGTGGCGGTCGTGCCCAAGGGGCAGTTGCCGGTCGTCGTGGTGCCTGCCGCCGGTCCGCCGGCCGCCGTAGCGCCGGTAATCGACCTCAACGCGCTGTCGTCGCGCGAAAGCGAACTCGCCGCACGGCTCGCCGATCTGGAAGCGCGCACCACGCGCGTCAGCACCGATGCGCAGACCGCATCGGGTTATGCGACGCGCGCGGAGGGCATGATGATCGCCTTTGCCGCGCGCCGTGCGCTCGATCGCGGCCTGGCGCTCGGTTATGTCGAGCAGCATTTGCGCGCGCGCTTCGGCACCGGCCAGCCGCGCGCCGTCGCGGCGATCCTGCAGGCAGCACGCGAACCGGTGACGATCAGCGAACTGCGCGCCGGGCTCGACGGTATCGCACCCGAACTGGTCACCGGGGCGGCAAGCACTGGCTGGTGGTCGAGCTTTCGCCGCGAACTGGGCAATCTGGTCGTGCTGCACAAGGCGACGACCCCGTCACCACTGCCGGTCGATCGTCTCGCCCGCGCCCGCCAACTGCTTGAGGCGGGCAAGGTCGAAGCGGCACTGGCCGAGGTCGCGCGCATGCCCGGCGCTGCCCAAGCGACGCGCTGGACCGCCGCTGCACGGCGCTACATCGGCGCGCGCCGCGCGCTAGACACGATCGAGGCGGCCGCGATCCTCGGCCAATCCGGAGCTGCCGACCTTTCGGACAATGAGACGATCCCGGCGGGCTGATCTTCCGCTTTTTGGGGCGCCATAGGCACCTGGAATCATTGTCTTCAGTCCGACCCCGACGGCTGGCGGTTGCGACCAACGCCTCGTCGCACCAGATGAATAAATTAACCTTTCGTTAACTATCTCGGCATACGAATTGTTAACCCGCCAAGCATTTGTGTCGTGGCGGGGACGTACTTCACACCCGCCGAGGATCAGCCGCCATGCTTCGCGCCTTGATGACGCTTGCCCTGATCGTGCCGCTGGCCGCCGGCTGCGCAACGACGCGCGGTCGCACGTCCGTTGCCGTTGATGTATCCAAACAAAGCTCAGGCTGGGAATCGGTCGCAACCCAGGAAGACCTTGCGCGGATCAACGCGCTGCCGGCGCGCTGGTCGAGCGCGCGCGCCGCCGTGCCCAAGCGTCTCGCCAAGAAGCTCGCCGCGGAAGGGCCGCTGGTCCAGCCCGACGCGGCGCTCGACCTGCCCGCGCTCCCGCCAGGCTCCTATCGCTGCCGCCTGGTCCGCTTCGGCGGGCGCGCCGGCTTCGCGAGCTTCGCACCCGATTTCTGCTATGTTGAAGGCGACGCCAAAAGCCTGTCCTTCACCAAACAGACCGGCACGACCTTGCCCGGCGGATGGCTGCATGCGGACACCGACAAGCGTCAGGTGTTTCTCGGCACCTTTCGCACCGGCGGTGAAAAGATCGCGCCGCCTTATGGCAGCGATCCCGCGCGCGACGTCGCCGGCGTGATCGAACGCGTGGCGCCGTTCCGCTGGCGGCTGGTCCTCACCCATCCGGGCAAGGGCGCGCTGCTTGACCTTTACGAACTTGTCCCGGTGCCGCCCAGCTCACCTGCCGGATCGGCACGCTGAATCTTTCGGCTTGGATAGCGCCGACCCACTCCCTTTCCAACGACCGAGCCTATTCTGAATAGGGGCCGACAGAGGCTCAATCCTTGATCCGCTCGATCAGCGCCATGGCTGCGGCCGGCGCACGCACTTTGCCGCCATGGATGAAGAAAACAAAGGTTTCGCGTGGCTTTTCCGGGGCCGAGGTGCCGACATACGTCAGACGATCAACGGGCAGCCCCTTGGGCGATCCGCCGCTTGCCCAGATTTTCGCCGTATCAGCCCAGCGATCGATCGCTGCCTTGGGATAGCAAAGCGGATTGTCATCCTCGCCGCTTTCCAGCCGGGCATAAACGAAATCGCCAGTGATATCGGCGATCGCAGGATATTGCGGCGAATCCGCGAACACGATCGCGACACCGGCGGCACGGCACAATTCGATGAATTCCGGCACCGCGAAACTCTCGTGCCGTACCTGGATCGCGTGGCGCAGCTTCACGCCATCCTGGCTATCGGGCAGCAGTTTCAGGAAGGCACCGAAATCCTCGGCGTCGAACTTCTTGGTCGCCATGAACTGCCACAGGATCGGGCCGAGCTTGTCGCCCAACTCGACGATGCCCTGGCCGGTGAAGCGCGTGATCGAATCGCCCGCCTCGGCCAGCACCTTGCGGTTGGTGCAGAAGCGGGATGCCTTGACCGCGAAG
Source organism: Sphingomonas sp. So64.6b (assembly GCF_014171475.1). Classification (NCBI taxonomy): domain Bacteria; kingdom Pseudomonadati; phylum Pseudomonadota; class Alphaproteobacteria; order Sphingomonadales; family Sphingomonadaceae; genus Sphingomonas; species Sphingomonas sp. So64.6b. The sequence goes on along the minus strand of NZ_CP048817.1, from coordinate 4,039,731 downwards.
ACAAACTCGTCGGGCGCGGCCTTGGCCCAGCCTTCGAACGTCGCCGGCTTGAACCCGCTATAATAGGTCCCGTTGACCTCGATCGCGGTCAGATGGCTCGCGGCATATTCGAGCTCGCGCTTCTGCGGCCATTTGTCGGGATAGAAGGTCCCGCGCCATGGTTCGAAGGTCCAGCCGCCAATGCCGGCGCGAATGGGTGCTTGTGTCATGAGCCGAGACTAGCGCGAAATCGGCGCGGGTAAACGGCCGACATTGCCCATTTACAGGCTCGATCGATTTGGACATCGCTGCCATGATCCAATCACCTCGAGCGGCCATCAATGCGCATGCGAAGGAAACCTCGAACCGTGAATCAGCGAACCGCGATCGTCACCGGCGCGGCGCATGGCATCGGACACGGGATCGCACGACGGTTGGTTGAGGATGGATATGCCGTCGGGATCGTCGATATCGACCCCGACGCCTGCCACGCCGCAGTGGAACAGCTTTGTCCGATCGGCAAGGTCGCGGCCGCCGCTGCGGACATCGCGAACCCGGATGCGGTCGCAGATGCCGTTGCACGCGTCGCATCCGATCTGGGTGCGCCAACCATTTTGGTCAACAATGCCGGTTTCGCGCGCGACGTGTCGTTCGCCGACATGTCGATCGACGATTGGGACGCGGTGCAGAATGTCCATCTGCGCGGCTCGTTCCTGATGGCAAAGGCCGTCCTGCCGTACATGATGGCGGCGCGCTGGGGCCGGGTGGTGAACATTTCGAGCATTTCCGCGCAGGGCCATGCGGGACGCGCCAATTATTGTGCGGCAAAGGCCGGTATGCACGGCTTCATCAAGTCGCTGGCGGTCGAACTGGGACCGTTCGGCATCACCGCAAATGTCGTCGCGCCGGGCCTGATCGTGACCGCGATGACTGATGCCACCGCAGCGCGGCGCGGCCTGTCGCTGGAGGATCATCTGGCCGATGCGGTGACCCGAATACCGGTGCGCCGGGCCGGCAGCCCTGCCGATATCGCGCATGCCGTTTCCTATTTCGTCAGCGAGGCAGCGGGATTCGTATCCGGTCAGGTGCTGACGGTATCAGGCGGAGTCACCGTGTGACCTGGACCGGCGCACGCGTTTCATGACGAAGAATTCATTGGCGCATGGCGCGCGTCGAGCCGACATCCGACGCTGGAGAACGCCATGGAAGTCGAAGTCACCGCCGAGGCCAAGGACAAGCGCCTGAACCGCCTGGTCGCGATCACCGTCGTGATCCTGTCGGTGTTCATGGGCCTGGGCAACATCAAGGACGGCAACATCGTCCAGGCGATGCAGCAAGCCAAGGCGGATTCGGTCGATCGCTGGGGCGAATATCAGGCGACCAAGACCAAGACGCATATCGCCGAGACAGCGCGGAGCGAGATCGCGATCCTGGCCAGCGCCCTTCCTTCAGCCAAGACCGCAGCGGCCGCGCTGGCCGAGACCGATACGAAGATCGCCAAATACCGCGCCGAGGCGCCGAAGCTCGCCACCCAGGCTCAAGGTTTTGCCGACCAGTATGACGCGCTCAACGTCCATGATGATCAGTTCGACGCAAGCGAGGCGCTGATCTCGACCGCGATTTCGCTCGCTGCGGTCGCCGCCCTGACCGAAAGCTTTGGCCTGATCGCGGCGTCATGGGCGTTTGGTGCATTCGGCATCTTCATGGGGGTGTGCGGTTTTGCTGGATGGGCATTCCACCCCGACATCCTGAGCAATTTCCTCGGCTGATCAGCGTTCGATAAAGGCGTAGCGATCGCGAATGCGGCGATTGAAGAAGCCGCCCTTCGACCCCGAGCGCCGCATCGCTGCGACCTCCGATACGGGCACGTCGAGATAGGTGTAGCGCCGGCCGCTGACGAACTCGATGTCGAGCCGCCGCGCGGCCTCGTAATAGTCGAACGATCTGATCACGCTTGATGGCATGACGTCGCAACGCACGAGCCACCGATCGGATCGGCACGCGGCAAGGATCATGCTCTCCTGTTGCCCCGGCGCGGTAAAGCGGCGACAATCCCGACATGGCCGAGATCATCAACAACCGCGCCGAGAGCCGCTACGAATTGCAGGAGGGCGGCGAGCTTGCCTTCGCCGCCTATGAGCAGCGTGGTGACGTCATCATATTCACTCACACGATCGTGCCACGGGCACTGGAAGGGCGCGGCATCGCCAGCCAGTTGATCAGCCATGCGCTCGACGACGTCCGTGCGCAGGGGTTGAAGATCGACCCGCAATGCGGGTTCGTCGCCGCCTATCTCAATCGGCACCCGAAGGAGCGCGACCTGCTGGCGTCCGGCGCGGGATGAATACCGCGCTCCCCGCCCCTTGCGACCAGGCCGCAACAGGCGCGGGCGGCAGCGCGGCGCATCCCAACTGGACGCTGGTCGCGACGATCCTTGCGTCGAGCCTCGCCTTTATCGACGGCTCGGTGGTCAATGTCGCACTGCCCGCGATCGGGCATAGTTTCGGCGGCGGTGCGGCCGATCTGCAATGGACGATCAACGCCTATCTGCTGCCGCTTTCTGCGCTGCTTCTGCTTGGCGGCGCGGCGGGCGATCATTTCGGGCGGCGGCGCATGCTGATCGCCGGGACCGCGCTATTCGCCCTCGCCTCGATCGCCTGTGCCATGGCCGCGTCGCTCGAGATCCTGCTGGCCGCACGCGCGGTGCAAGGCATCGGCGCCGCGATGTTGATGCCCAACAGCCTCGCGATCCTCGGCAATGCGTTCAAGGGCGAGGCACGGGGCCGGGCAATCGGCACCTGGGCGGCGGCCGGGGCGATCGCCAGCGCCGCGGGGCCGCCGCTCGGCGGGTGGCTGGTCGATGCGTTCGGCTGGCGCTTCATCTTCCTGATCAACCTGCCCGTCGCGGCGGCGGCGATGCTGATCGCCTGGAGATATGTCGCCGAGAGCGCGGAGGGCGAGCAGCCGCTCGACTGGCCCGGGGCGCTGCTCGCCACGGCCGCTCTCGGCGCACTGACCTGGGCGCTGACCTTATGGTCGAGTCATCATGAGGCGAGCGCGATAGTGTGGATCGGGGCCGGTGCGGGGATCGTGCTGCTCGCCTTGTTCCTGATCACCGAACATCACCGGGGCGAACGCGCGATGATGCCGCTGTCGCTGTTCGGATCGCGCGCGTTCGTCGGACTGACCGCGCTGACCTTCCTGCTTTACGGCGCGCTGGGCGGGCTGTTCGTGCTGCTGCCATATCTGCTGATCGTCGGCGGGGGATATACGCCGCTCCAGGCCGGCATGGCGCTGCTGCCCTTTTCGATTGTGATCGGCGTTGCGTCACGGGTGATGGGCCGGACGACCGAGCGAATCGGCCCGCGCTGGCCGCTGACGATCGGCCCAGCGGTCACCGGGCTCGGCTTTGCGTTGATGGTGCGAGTCGATCCGCAAGCGAGCTACTGGACCAGCGTGCTGCCCGGCATGGTCGTGATCGCGCTCGGCATGGCGGGCGCGGTCGCGCCGCTGACCACCGCGGTGCTGTCCTCGGTCGACGAGCGCCATACCGGCACCGCGTCGGGCTTCAACAGCGCGATCGCACGCACCGGCGGTCTGATCGCCACCGCGCTGACCGGTGCGGTGATCGCGCAGGTCGGTGCGGCGCTGACCTCGGCGTTCCAGGCGGCGGCGCTGATCTGCGCGGTGCTGGCGGTGGCGTCGGGCGCGATTGCTTTCCTGACACTGGATGGAGCGAAGAAGGCGGGCTGACCAGGCAAGTCGCGCCGCGCAACTTCACCGCGGGACGGTCAATCGGCGAAAAGATTCTGCGCCATGAAATCAACGAAGACGCGCAGTTTGGGCGAGAGATGGCGACTTGACGGCCAGAGCATGCGGAACACCCCCTGGTGCTGCACATAAGGTTCGAGCACGGCGACCAAAGTCCCGTCGCGGAACTGACGGCGCAAAGCGAAATCCGGCAGGCAGGCGATGCCGAGTCCCTGTTCGGCCATATGGATCAAAGGCTCGATCGTATTCACCACCGCCGTGTTGGGTAAATCGATCTCCTTCACGCCAGCGGCCAGCGGCCAGGACTCGAGCTTGCCGTTGGTGGCGAAGCGATGCTGCAAGCAAGCGTGATCGATGAGCGCCTCCGGCCTTTGCGGTGTGCCCCGCATGGCAAGATAGCCCGGTGACGCCACGAGCTTGAGCCGGAAGACACCCAGGGTGCGTGACATCAACCGCGAATCGCTGACCTCGCCCGCGCGCACCACGCCGTCGAACCCCTCATCGATGATATCGACGAGCCGGTCGGTGAAATCGAGATCGAGTTCGACCTCCGGATAAGCGCGCATGAATGCGCTCACCGTCGGCATCATCAGCATGCCGGCAAGTGGCATGCTGATCCGCAACCTGCCGCGCGGGACGCCCTGGGTCTGGGCGATCTCCTGTTCTGCCGCCTCCATCTCACTGAAGATACGGCGACAGCGTTCGAGGAACCGCGCGCCCTCGGGCGTCAGGGTGATGCTCCGCGTCGAGCGATGGAACAGCCGCACGCCGAGCCGCTCCTCGAGCCGCGCGACGGCCTTGCCGATCGCCGAAGAGGATACGCCGAGATGCCGTCCCGCACCGGTGAAGCTTCGCGCCTCGGCGGCCTGAACGAATGCGTTGAGCGCGCCCAGGCTATCCACGCCATTCCTCCATTACGGACGGAAAGATCCGATATCTTCGGAATAGCAGCCACATTCTCCCGAGTCAGGCGGCGATTTATGTCGCCCTCCATCGCATCCGGCATGGAGAGACCGATATGGACAACGCATTGTACGACTATTCGCCGATCGTGACTCGGCCCCGGCTTGATTGGCCGAACGCGGCACGCGTCGCTTTTTATGTCGGTGTGAACATCGAACATTATGAGATCGACAAACCGTCGACGAGCATCTTCGCCGGCACCGCCAAGCTCAAGCCCGATCCGCTCAATTATGGCTGGCGCGATTATGGCGTGCGCGTGGGCATCTGGCGCATGATCGAGGCGCTCGATCGATACGGCTTGCGCGCCTCGGTGCTGCTCAATGCCGATGTCTGTGCGCGTTACCCGCAGATCATCGATGCGGGACGTGCCCGTGATTGGGCCTGGGTCGCGCACGGCAGGAACAACTCGATCTTCCAGGCGGACATGACGATCGAGCAGGAGCGGGCCTATCTGGCCGAGGTGGTCGCGACGATCACGGCGGCGACGGGCAAGCGAATCACCGGCTGGATGGGTCCGGCGCTGACCGAGACATTCGAAACGCCGGGCCTGCTCAAGGAACTCGGGCTGTCCTATGTGCTCGACTGGTGCGCCGACGATCAGCCCTTCCCGCTCAATGTGCCGGGCATGATCTCGGTACCTTATTCGGTCGAACTCAATGACGTCATGCTGTTCACCGGGCATGGCCTGTCGGGCGAGGAATTCTATCGCACCGTGGTCGACCAGTTCGACCAGCTCTATCGCGATGCCGAACAGGGCGGCCGGGTGATGGCGTTGTGCCTCCACCCATTCGTGATCAACCAGCCGTTTCGGCACAAATATCTGGAAAAGGCGCTGGCCTATATCGCGGGACATGAGGGGGTGTGGCTGACCACCAGCGATGACATCGCGGCGCATTATGCGGCGGAGGTGCAGAAGGATTGAGAAGAGCGACTCGGACTTTGCCGAGTCGTCGGTCGCGGCCTAAGCCGCGCCGGCCGGGTCGCCGCACTTTCTCGTTTTAGCTTCGCTAAATCTCGTGCGGCGACTGGAGCGGGCGAAGGGATTCGAACCCTCGACCCCAACCTTGGCAAGGTTGTGCTCTACCCCTGAGCTACGCCCGCTCTGGCGCCTGCCTGGTCACGGACCGGGCGGGTAAGGCGGTGGCCTCTAGCAGCGGGTTACGGGTCCGGCAAGCCCCTCATCTTGGCCCCGTCGCCATAAGCGTCGCATTACCACGAAAAGGGTTGGCTTGCTGGCCCGAGCGCCCACATAAGGCGCCAACACTGAAGATACTGGAGCAGCACTTGGCTACCCTTGGAATGAGCGCCGCCGAACGCGAGGCCGTGGAGGCTTTCCGCCGCGACGTGGTCGAGCCGTCGCAGACGAGCCTCGTGATCATCGATTTCTGGGCCGAATGGTGCGGGCCGTGCAAGGCGTTGACCCCGATCCTGGAGAAGGTCGCCGCCGATTATGCCGATAAGGGCGTGGTGCTGGCCAAAGTCGATACCGACAAGAATCAGTTCATCGCCGCGCAGTTCCAGATCAAGTCGATCCCGACCGTCTATGCGATGTTCCAGGGTCAGCTGGTCGCCGACCTGACCCCGGCACGGACCGAATCGCAGCTGCGCGTGATGCTCGACCAGCTGCTCAAGCAGATTCCCGTGCAAAGCGAAGCCGCGTCGCTCGAGGCCGAGCTCGAACCGCTGATCGCGATGGGCGAGCAGGTGCTGGCCGAAGGCGATGGCGAGCGCGCACTCTCCGTGTTCGACCAGTTGAGCGAGATGGCGCCCGATCATCCCGCCATCCTGTCGGGCCGGCTGCGCGCTTTGGTCGCAGCGAATCGGGTCGATGAGGCCGATGCGGCGATTGCCGCTTTGCCCGCCGAGATGGCGAAGCTGCCCGAGATCGAGCGCGCCAAATCGGCGCTGGCGCTGGCGCGTGACGCCAAGCCGGTGGACGATCTCGCCGGACTGGCGGCGGAAGTCGCGGCCAACCCCGAGAATCACGACAAGCGATTCGAGCTTGCCGGTGGTCAGATGGCGGCGGGCGACCGCGATGCGGCGGCCGATTCGCTGCTCACGATCATCGCCGCCGAGCGCGATTGGAACGAGGGCGCGGCACGCACGCAATTACTCAAGCTGTTCGACGTGGTCGGCCTTGAGGACCCCTGGGTTTCGGCGCAGCGGCGACGATTGTCCGCGATACTGTTCGGATGAGCATCCCGCCGCGAAACACGCGCCTGTCCGTCTTTCCCTTGGCGGGCGCGCTGCTGTTTCCGGGGATGCATCTGCCGCTGCACATCTTCGAGCCGCGGTACCGCGCGATGATCTCCGATTCGATGGCGCGCGACCGGCGTATCGGCATGATCCAGCCTCGGCCTCATATGGGTGCCAACTTAGGCGCGCAGCACGAGCCGCCGGCGCTGTTCGATATAGGCTGTGTCGGCAAGATCGCCGAGTTCGAAGCGATCGAGGACGGGCGTTACAATCTCGTGCTCGAAGGCCTGTCACTGTTCCGCATCGTGCGCGAACTCGACGTCACGACGGCGTTCCGCCAGGTCGAGGCCGAGTTGCTGCCGGTCGCCGCCGAGGCCGAGATCCTCTCGCTGTCGCGGCGTTCGTCGCTTGAAATGGAATCGCGCCGCTTTGCCGATGCGCAAGGCTATGCGGTCGACTGGGAAGCGGTGACGCGGCTTGACGACGAGGCCCTGGTCAATGGCATCGCCCAAATCGCGCCGTTCGACGTCGCCGCGAAACAAGCGTTGCTTGAGGCGGAGGGGATCGAAGATCGCGCCGAGCTGATCATCCAGTTGATGCAATTCTTCGGCCGGCACGACGGCGAGGAATCGGTGACGCTGCAGTGAAGGACGCTGCTGCGAGCGACCTGAGCGGTCGCTGGGACGGCATCTTCAATTATCCGGGCGGGCACGGATCGAACACGTTCGTGGCGGTACTGCACGATCGCGGCGGACTCCTGACCGGCGAAACATCCGAACCCAGCGATGAATGGAGCGACCATGACACTACGCTGATCGCGTGGCTGGAAGGCCAGCACGATGGCGCGAGCGTTACTTTTGTGAAGGCCTATGATGACCCGAACAGGGCGGATTACACCGTGTCCTATCGCGGATCGGTCAGCCCGGACGGCAACGAGATCAACGGCATCTGGGACATACCGGGCATCTGGTCGGGCACGTTCATCATGATCCGCCCTTCGGGCAAGGCGGAAACCGTCGAACTCGAAGTGGCCGAGCCCGTCGCCTAGACCATCAATCCCTGCAGCAATTTCGGCACTTCGCCGCTTTCGCCGCGTGCTTCGGCCATGAAGCGATCCTTGAGCGGCGGCATTTTCTGCACCGCCGACAGGCCGAAGCGGCGCACCGCGTTGGCGGTCTTGCCGGGGATGCCGAACAGGCGAGTGAGGCCGTCGGTGGCGATCGACACCATCAGCGTGTCGAGGCTGCGCCAGCGCTGGTAACGCGCGAGCAGCGCCGGATCGCCGAGATCGAGACCGATCCTTTTGCCCTCGACCAGCACCTCGACCAAAGTCGCCACGTCGCGAAAGCCGACATTGACGCCCTGGCCAGCGATCGGATGGATGCCGTGCGCGGCGTCGCCGACCAGCGCGAGCCGGTCCGAGACGATCTGCGCGGCGTGGTGGAAACCGAGCGGGTAGCTCGAGCGCCCGCCGAGCGGCCCGAGTCTGCCGAGAAAGCCGCCCATCTTCTTTTCCGCCTCGGCAAGGAAACCGCGGTCGGACAATTTCATCATGCCGGGCGCTTCGTGACGCTTGACCGACCAGACGATCGCCGAGCGATGGCCCTTGGCATCGTCGTTGAGCGGCAGGATCGCGAACGGCCCTTGCGGATAGAAGATTTCGAATGCGACATTCTCATGCGACCGTTCGTGATGCAGCGACGTGACGATCGCGGCGTGGTCATAAGTCCAGCGCGCGACCCTGATCCCGGCGGCATCGCGCGTCGGCGAATTGCGCCCTTCGGCGGCGATCAGCAACGGTGCGGTGATCGTCGCGCCCGAATCGAGCTGAACAGTGACGCCATGAGGCCCACGATCGACAGCCACCGCACGGGTCTTCATACGCAGATCGACGCCCGGCGCGGCCTGGGCGGCCGCATATAATGCGCCGCGCAACAGGCGGTTCTCGAACATATGGCCGAGCGCCCTGTTATCTGCATTGGCGTCATCACCGGGCTCGAAATCGAGCGCGCCGGGTTCGAGCCCATCGCTGACCCGGATGCCCTGGATCGGGCAACCCTGCCCGACCAGCCGGTCGACCACGCCGATCGCGCTGAGCATCCGGTACGGCGCACTGGCAATCGCGGAAGCGCGCCCGTCGAACCCCGCCGCAAGGATCACATCGGGATCGGCAATATCGACGACGATTGACGTCAGTCCATGCGTGTCGAGCGCCACGGCAAGCGCGCTGCCCACCAGCCCGCCGCCTAAGATGATCACATCGGCTTTTTCCATCCGCGCTGTGTAACGCCCTCTCCCTGCGCTGCCAATGCGCGTCTCCGGGCGATCGCGTGAACGAGCGCCATCACGCCCGGTGTTCAACCGTTCAAAACCCTATACGGTTTGAACGGTTGAACATTGAACACCCCTCGTCGAGCCGCCAGGGGTGACGCTGATTCAAGTGATCCGCGACTCCTGTCAGCGTTCGGACAGCGTCGGCCATTGCGTCAGCCAGACTCGGATTCAGCGGATCGGGGTAATGCGGGCGGCTGTCTTCTTCATATCAAGGCGCAAGGCCAAAGGCCTCTTGATCAAGACTCTTTTCCGATTGTCTTCGCCGGGGAAGTGGCAAGGCCAGGTCAGGACTAGGGCCGATCGACATTCACGGGTCTCCCGTCGGCTTTCTGGGCGCGTTGCCAGTCCCCAAGCCGTCACCCCGGACTGGTTCCGGGGTTCACCGTGCCGCACGCTCCGCACGTCGAGGCGCTTGCTGTCGAAGCCGCCGGGTGGACCCCGGCACAAGGCCGGGGTGACGTATAGGGTGAGGAAAGCACGCGCCAACGGCTGAATGTCGATTGACCCTAATGCGATCTGCCATCCAGTGCCGCTGACCGGTCATCCCCGCATCTCTACGCGAAGCATCTTGGCTTATCGACACGCGCGAGATGTGACTGTCGACCCAGCCTGATGCGGCGTCGCGGCCGAACGCAACATATCCGCTGGGTCCATCGCGCTATCGAAAGGCGTGGTGGGTCGATGACGGCGTTCAGTGTTCAATGTTCAACCGCTCAAAATGTATAGCAGATTGAACGGTTGAACATTGAACACCGCACCCGATCAGAGTGCGACGGCTCACAGGCCCATATCCAAATGTCGTTCACCCGATGCCTGACCCGACACCCTTGGCTTGACGCCAAATGCTTGACGGGGGAGTCGACAAGCGCGATCATAACGGAACAGACAGCGGACAGACGAGGACGAAACATGGCGAGCCGGGCGCAGCCACCGCTTTGGCGCGAGACGATGAAGGCGGGAGCCGTGCGCAGCAGCGCCTTGCTCAGCGCAATCGCCTTGTTCACGCTGACCATCCTGATGGTGATCGCGCTGGCCAGCTATCATTCTGGCGATCCCTCGCTGAGCACTGCGTCGGGCACCCCGGCGGAAAATTGGCTCGGCCTGCCCGGCTCGTGGTTCGCCGATCTGGCGTTCACCCTGTTCGGTCCATTCCCGACGATCATGTTGCTGCCGATCGCCCCGATCATGGCGTCACGTCTATGGCGCGGCCATCCCACCATTCGCTGGGTCAGGATGCTGGTCGGCGCGGTGATCGGCGTGGTGCTGATCGGCACGGCATTGTCCTTCATATGGTCCAGCGCGATCCCGAAATTGCCCGCCGGTGTCGGGGGGATATTCGGGCTCATCCTGGCCGACCTGCTGCGCTGGGGCGTGGATTTCATCGGTGATCCGACTGCGATCATGTGGACCGGACGCGGCGTCGGGCTGCTGACCGGCATCATCGGTATCGTCGTCTATGTGCGGTCGATGCTCATCGGCCTGGAGCGCGAATGGCAACAGCTTCTCCCGTTCCACGCCGATCTGAGCATTCCCGATCAGCAGGTGCTGGCGCCCGAATCGCCGCGCGCCGCGGCACGCAAGCCGGAGCCGCGCCCGGTCGCCAAACCCGATTCGCGGCCCGGCCCGGTGATCGCCGAACGATCGCTCGCGCCCTCGATCGCCAAACCGAAGACCAAACAGGCTTCGTTCGACCTGGGCGACAATTCGCAATTGCCGCCACTCGACTTGCTCAAGCCCGCGCCACCGGCGCCGGGCGGGCCGGTCGACAAGGCCGCGCTGGAGCGCAATGCCCGGTTGCTCGAATCGGTGCTCGACGATTTCCACGTCAAGGGATCGATCATCAATATCCGCCCCGGCCCGGTGGTGACGATGTACGAGCTGGAACCGGCATCGGGAATCAAGGCGAGCCGGGTGATCCAGCTCGCCGACGATATCGCGCGCAACATGTCGGCGATTTCCGCGCGCGTCGCGACCATTCCCGGCCGCACCGTGATCGGTATCGAATTGCCCAACGCGCGGCGTGAGACCGTCGGACTGCACGAATTAATCGGCTCGCAGAGCTTCGAGGACCAGTCCGCTTCGCTGCCGCTGGTGCTGGGCAAGAACATCGCCGGCGATCCGGTGATCGCCGATCTCGCGCCGATGCCGCATCTGCTCGTCGCCGGCACCACCGGCTCGGGCAAGTCGGTCGGTCTCAACTGCATGATCCTGTCGCTGCTCTATCGCTTGCGGCCCGACCAGTGCCGGATGATCATGATCGATCCCAAGATGCTCGAATTGAGCATGTACGAGGATATTCCGCATCTGCTCTCCCCCGTCGTCACCGACCCGGCCAAGGCGGTGCGCGCGCTGAAATGGGCGGTCGAGCAGATGGAAGATCGCTACCGGCAAATGTCGTCGGTCGGCGTGCGCAGCCTCGCCAGCTTCAACGAGAAGGTCCGCGCCGCCCGTGCCAAGGGCCAGCCGCTCGGCCGCCGCGTGCAGACCGGTTACGACCCCGACACGCGCCAGCCGGTCTATGAGGAGGAGACGCTCGACTTCCAGCCGCTACCGCAGATCGTGGTGATCGTCGACGAGCTTGCCGACCTGATGATGACCGCGGGCAAGGAAGTCGAATTCCTCATTCAACGGCTCGCGCAAAAGGCCCGCGCGGCCGGCATCCATCTGATCATGGCGACGCAGCGTCCGTCGGTCGACGTCATCACCGGCGTGATCAAGGCGAACCTGCCGACGCGGATCAGCTTCCACGTCACGTCGAAGATCGATTCGCGTACCATCCTGGGCGAACAGGGCGCCGAACAACTGCTCGGTAAGGGCGATATGCTTTATATGCCTGGCGGCAAGGGCGTGGTCCGCGTCCACGGGCCGTTCGTGTCCGACGACGAGGTTCGCGCGGTCGCCGATCACTGGCGCGCCCAGGGCCGGCCCGATTATATCCAGTCGGTCACCGAGGAACCGGAGGATGGCTTCGCGCTGGACGGCGCACCGACCGGCGAGGATTCGGCCGAGGATCAGCAATATCGCTCCGCCATCCAGCTCGTCGTCGAGAGCCAGAAGGCGTCGACCTCCTGGCTGCAGCGTCAGCTGCGCATCGGTTACAATTCGGCCGCGCGGCTGATCGAACGAATGGAGAAGGACGGCATCGTGTCGCGACCCGACCATGTCGGCCGCCGCGACGTGTTGCGCGACCGCGACGGGAACCCGTTATAGATCAAACGGTTCAGAGCGGGTTCAAGCCGGGGCCGCCACTGCATGCGGCCTGTATCGGGAGAGTTTCGTGAATTTCCGTTTATTATCCGCGCTTGCCGCGGTGCCCGTCCTTATTGCCGCCGCGCCGGCTTCCGCCCCAGGCCAACTCGGCCAGGTCCAGCAGCATCTGCAATCGGTGCAGAGCATGACCGCCAACTTCACCCAGACCGACCGGGTCGGCAAAGTGCTGACCGGGGTGGTGACGCTCAAGAAACCGGGCAAGATCCGCTTCCAATATGAAAAAGGCGTCCCGATCCTGATCGTCGGCGACGGCAAGGCACTGACCTTTATCGATTATTCGGTGCGTCAGGTGCAACGCTGGCCGATCGGCAATTCGCCGCTGTCGGTCCTGCTTAACCCCGATCGCGACATGACGCGTTTCGCCAAGGTGATCCCCGGCGCCGATCCGCGGATCATTTCGGTCGAGGCGAACGATCCCAAGCATCCCGAATATGGCCGCATCACTTTGGTCTTCGTGCGCAACGCATCCGCGCCGGGCGGATTGATGCTGCAGGGCTGGGTCGCGCTCGATAGCCAGAACAACCGAACGACCATCCGGTTGACCAATCAGCGCTTCAATGCGGCAATCAGCGACGGAGCGTTCCGCTGGAACGATCCACGGAGAAATTCCGGGCCGCGATAGGGTTTCATTCATATTGGCGACAGGTTTGAGACACTAATACGACCCTCGCGGATGAGGGGCAGTTCGGGATTTTCCCCCTGTTGCTCGAATAAGGTCCCCATCCTGCCTGCGTGACGAACGCTAGGTCGGCCCTCGCTCCATGCCCCCGGAGCGGGGGCCTTTCCTTTTTTGGGGCGAACCTGTCTCAGTCCCGGATCGCCCTGTGGCGCAGCGCACTGGCGCTCGCGTGACGGCATGGCTACATCGCCGGGATGTCGGACACGCTCAAAATCGTTTCATGGAACATCAATTCGGTGCGGTTTCGTATCGAGATCGTCGAACAATTCCTGCGCGAGGTCGCGCCTGACATATTGTGCCTGCAGGAAACCAAGGTGATCGACGGGGACTTTCCTGCCGCGCCGTTCCGCGCGCTGGGTTACGACCATATCTTTCTGCACGGGCAGAAGATGCATCACGGTGTCGCGATCATCAGCCGTGTACCGCTGATCGAGGACGACCGCTTCGACTGGCAGGCCAATCTGGAGGCGCGGCATATCGGCGTCAGGCTGCCGAACGGCTTGCGCGTCGAAAATGTCTATGTGCCCGCCGGCGGCGATATTCCCAATCGCGAGGTGAATCCCAAATTCGGTCAGAAGCTCGATTTTGTCGAGCGCATGACGCGCTGGTCGGAAGGGCTGAACGTGCCGACGTTGCTGGTCGGCGATTTCAATATCGCACCGCTCGAATGCGATGTGTGGAGCCACAAGCAATTGCTCGACGTGGTCAGCCACACGCCGATCGAGGTCGCTGCGCTCGACGGATTAAAAGCCTCGAACGACTGGGTCGATCTCGGGCGGCATTTCCACCCCGATCCGGCGCGCCTGTTCACCTGGTGGAGCTATCGCGCCAAGGACTGGCAATTGTCGGATCGCGGGCGGCGGCTCGACCATATGTGGGCGACCGCCGATGTCGCCGGGACGGCGATCGGGCACACCGTGTTCGAGGATTGCCGCAACTGGCTCAAACCCTCGGACCATGTTCCGATCATGACCGAATTCGCGCTGTGAACGATAAGGGGAGCGGCGCGGCGGGAGATGGGCGGGCAGCGGCGCGCGCGATCGATTCGCTGCGGCGCGGCTGGCCGATCGCCATCGCCGGCACCGACGGCACATTGGCGCTGCTGCCGATCGAGACCGCCGATCCGGTGCGACTCGCGGCATTCGACCCGGACGAGGTCGCACCGGTCCTGCTGTCGGCAGGGCGCGCGGCGACGCTCAAGCTGGCCAACCAGCTCGAGGCGGCCGTGCCCGACGCGCCGGTGCTGGTCGAACGCACACCCTGGCTCGATTTCGCCACCGCGACGGCGCTGGCCGATCCGCAATTCGACCTGCAGACGCCGATGAAGGGTCCGTTCCGCGCCATTCCACTTGAAGCGCGCACGGCGGCAACGGCGGCGCTGCGTCTCGCCCGGATCAGCGGGATGCTGCCAGCGTTCTTCGTCGTCCCCGGCGGCACCGCCGACCAGGTGATCGCCGTCGCAGATATCGACGCGCATGAGGATTCGGCGCGCCTGACCATCGCGACGCGCGCGCGGCTGCCGGTATCGGGCGCGGAGGATGCCGAGATCGTCGCGTTTCGCACGCCGGAGGCGCCGGGCGAGCATATCGCCCTGCTGATCGGCGCACCCAATGGCCAGCCGCCGCTGGTAAGGCTGCACAGCGAATGCCTGACCGGCGATGTGCTCGGCAGCCTGAAATGCGATTGCGGGCCACAGCTGGACGCCGCGATCGCCGCGATCGCCGCGAGTGGCTGGGGCATCCTGCTTTACTTGCGCCAGGAGGGCCGCGGGATCGGCCTGATCAACAAGCTGCGCGCCTATGCGCTGCAGGACCAGGGTTTCGATACGGTCGATGCCAACACACGGCTTGGCTTTGCGGTCGATGCGCGCGATTTCTCGGTCGCGGCGCGGATGCTAGCACTGCTTGGCCAGCGCTCGGTACGGTTGTTGACCAACAACCCGCAAAAGGTCGCACAGCTCGAAACCGCTGGTATCAACGTGGTCGAGCGTGTCCCCCATTTCCTGCCGACCAACCCGCACAACGAACGCTATCTCGCGACCAAGCGCGACCGCACCGGGCATGAATTCTAGGCGCGATTGGTTTCCCGCCAGCTTAGCTGAGCAGCGCGGCGATCTCGTCAAAGGTCGTTGCGATGTCATGCACGCCAATTGCGCGCAGCCGGTCGCCATGGTCGGGCGCGCAGTGGCTGCCGCCGACGAATCCGATCACCTGCGCGCCTGAAGCGACCGCGCCGGTCGCGCCGACCGGTGAATCCTCGATGATCGCTGCGCGCGCAATGTCGATGCCGAGCGCCGCCGCCACGTAGAGATAGAGATCGGGCGCGGGTTTGCCACGCGCGACATGCTCGCGGCCGCTGAAGATCATCGATCCGAAGCGGGCGCGCAAACCGATATGGTCGAGATGGCGCTCGATCCAGCGGCTCGAGCTCGACGAGGCAATGGCGATCGGCAGATCGCCGGGCAGATCGCGGACAAAGGCGATCGCACCAGCCACCGCATCGATGCCTTCGGCCATCACCCGCTCATCCTCAGCCTTGCGCGCGGTGTGGAAATCGTCAGGTACGACGCGGCCGATCCAGCGCTCGACCGCAGCGATGAAGTCACCGCCGGCCAGCCCCATGAAATTGGCCATCGACTCCTCGGTCGTGGTCGGATGGCCGATTCCGGTGAGATAGGTGGCGATCTGGCGGTTGCCGACCAGCTCGCTTTCGATCAGCACACCATCGAAGTCGAAGATGATCCCATCGACTTTCATGCCCGAACACCGAACAATGCGGTGCCGACCCGGACATGGGTCGCGCCGATCGTCACGGCGGTCTCGAAATCGCTCGACATGCCCATGCTGAGGCCGCCCAGGTCCCCGATCAGACCATTGTCGCGCGCGATCTTCGCGAGCAGTGCGAAATAGGGCGCGGCTTCGACATCGGCGGGCGGGATTGCCATCAGGCCAACGACCGGCAGATTCGCCATCCGCGCCTCGGTGAGCAGCGCGGGCAGATCGGCGATCGCGCAGCCGCCCTTCTGGTCTTCGTCGCCGATATTGACCTGGATAAAACAGGATGGGCGGCGGTCCGCCTTGTCCATTGCCTTGGCGAGCGCGGTGATCAGCGAGGACCGGTCGACCGAATGGATCGCATCGAACAATGCGACGGCTTCGTCCGCCTTGTTCGACTGAAGCTGGCCGATCAGGTGAAGGATCACATCGGGCGCTGTTTCGCGAAGCGCGGGCCATTTGTCTTGGGCTTCCTGTACCCGATTCTCGCCAAAGTCGCGCTGGCCGGCGGCAAGCAACGGCATGATCGCTTCCGCGTCCTGCGTTTTGGAGACGGCAATCAGCGTCACATCACTCGCCTTGCGCTGTGCCAGAACGGCAGCGCGGGCGATCGATTCTTTGACGGTGGCGAGGCGAGTGGCGGGATCGTGTGGCGGCATCGGCGCTGCTATAGGCAGCACCGTGTCCGCTCGCCACCCCAACCGACCGAAACATGTGCCGTCCGTCTGGCTGATGACCGACGAGCGCATGGGCGACGCGTTATGGCCAGCGATCGCGGCGCTGCCGCGCGGTGCGGGGATCGTTTTTCGGCACTTCGGCACGCCCCTGTCCGAGCGCCACGCGCTGTTTGCGCGGATCTTGCGGATCGCGCGGCGCAGGCGGCTGACTCTGATTCGCGCCGGCCGGGAACGGATGGTGGGCGAAATGGGCATTCACGGCCCGGGATCGGTCCGAAGTGCCGGTATCAGAACCTGGCCGGCACATTCGCGACGTGAAGCGATCGCCGGAATTCGCGCCGACGCTGACCTCTTGTTCGTTTCGCCGGTCTTTCCGACCAGGACTCACCCGGGCGAGCCGTCGCTCGGCCCGATACGCGCCGCGTTGATGGTGCGGGGGCTACAGATAAAGACGATCGCGCTCGGCGGCATGAGCGCGTCACGCGCACGATCAACGAAGCTTTTGGGCTTTTATGGCTGGGCGGCAATCGATGCCTGGCAGCAGGCGCGCCGAAAGGATCAGAAGCGGAAAGCGGTTCCGATATAGACGGCCTGGCTTTCGCGGCGTTCGTCGGCGAGACGCGGCAAGCGCTCGGCTTCCGACTTGTAGCGCACGCCCGCGGTCACATCGAGGTTGCGAGTGAGCGAATAGGAGCCGCCCACATCGAGCGCATAGGCCGGAGCCTCTTCGACCAGCTTGGGCGAATTGGCCAGCGGTCGATCGGCGACCGCCTTCACTCGGCCGCTAAACTTGCGTCCGGTATAGCTGATCCCGAGATCGACGCTTTCACGGCTGCCGGGCAGTGCGGCGAGATCAACCCGTGCGAGATCGCCCGACAAGGCGAAGCGCTTCCAGCCGACCGAGACGCCAAGATTATAGGCGATCGGCGTCAGGCTGACCGACGAGGCGACGGGCGCGGCAATCGTCCGTTCGGCGTCGATCGCGCTGCGCGTCGAACGGGCACGGACCGCGACAGTCACTGCGCGATTGACGTTGCGACGTGTTTCGGACGGTGTGAAGCGGAAGCCGGTGGTATCAAGGCCACCGCGCGCGAACACCGCCGCAAGCCGCGGATCGGCCGATGCCGGCGTGAAGGTGCCGACGCTGCGAACCGCGACCGGCCGCTTGTCGATGCGGCTGGAGACCTCCGAAGCACCGAGCGCAGGCGCGACAGCGAGGCCGGCGGCGACCAGCGCCCCCACAGCAACCCCGACAATCGTGCGACCAACGATCACGTGCAACCCCACTCCCGGCGAGAATCCGCGCCAAGTTTCATAACGCGCCTATCACGATTCCGGCGCGAGTCACTACCGTTCAGAGTCGCTTTATTGGTAAGTGTTGCAAACCGCCCACAGGGGCACGCGAATAGCGCTGTTGCCCGCCCATGCTTGCGGCGGGCGCGAGACCATCTATAGATGCACGCTCGTGTTCAAATTACGCCCAGGAAACCGCCAATGATCCGCCGTCCGGCCCCCGCGCTTCTGGCTTTGCTCGCCGTCGCCCCCGCCCTTGCGCTCGGTGCATGCGGCCATGGCAAGGATCGCCCCCAGGCCGATCTCGCCGCGTCGAAGATCACCACCATCGGCGTGAACAGCTATTTGTGGCGTGCCAGCCTCGACACGCTGAGCTTCATGCCGCTGCTGCAGACCGATTCGAACGGCGGCGTGATCGTGACCGACTGGTACATCAACCCGTCGGCGCCGACCGAGCGGGTCAAGGTAACCGTGACGATCCTCGACCAGGATCTGCGCGCCGATGGCCTCCGCGTCGCGGCACTTCGCGAAGTCAATCAGAATGGCCAATGGATTGCAGCGCCGGTCAAGGCGGCGACAGTCCAGAAGCTGGAAGATGCCATTTTGACGCGCGCCCGCGATCTGCGCCGCGCGTCTCTCGCTGGATAAGGTAATTACTTAATGGCCTCGCGCTTCAACGCGCTGAAGGCGGACGCGGCATGGCAGGCGGTGTGGGACGAACGCCGCACCTTCGCCGCGCGCGACGATTCAGCGAAGCCCCGTTCCTACGTGCTCGAAATGTTTCCCTACCCCTCGGGGCGGATCCATATGGGCCATGTCCGCAACTATACGATGGGCGACGTTCTCGCGCGCTATCGCCGGATGATCGGACATGAAGTGCTCCACCCGATGGGGTGGGACGCGTTCGGCATGCCGGCCGAAAATGCCGCAATGGAAAAGGGCGTCCATCCGGGCGGCTGGACCCGCGCCAATATCGCGACGATGAAGGCGCAGTTGAAGCGGCTTGGCTTCGCGCTCGACTGGACGCGCGAGCTGGCGACGTGCGAGCCCGATTATTACGGGCATGAACAGGCCTTGTTCCTCGACCTGTTCGCGCACGACCTGGTCTATCGCAAGGAATCGGCGGTCAATTGGGACCCGGTCGACATGACCGTGCTGGCCAATGAACAGGTTATCGACGGACGCGGCTGGCGTTCCGGCGCGCTGGTCGAACGGCGCAAGCTAAGCCAGTGGTTTCTCAAGATCACTGATTTCGCCGACGAACTGATCGACGGGCTCGGCGCGCTCGAGCATTGGCCCGACAAGGTCAAGCTAATGCAGGAGAACTGGATCGGCCGCAGCCAGGGGCTGACCTTCAACTTCGCGCTCGGCGACGGACAAAAGGTCGAGGTCTTCACGACCCGGCCGGATACGATCTTCGGCGCGAGCTTCGTCGCGGTCGCGGCGGACCATCCGATCGCGCGAGCGGCAGCTGAGACGAACCCGGCAGCGGCAGAGTTCATCGAACTGTGCAAGCGCGGCGGGACCACCGCGGCGGAACTGGAGACACAGGAGAAGCTCGGCTTCGACACCGGGCTTCGGGCAACACATCCCTTTGATTCGGCTTGGCAATTGCCGGTCTATATCGCCAATTTCGTGCTCATGGACTATGGCTCGGGCGCCGTGTTCGGCGTGCCGGCGCATGACCAGCGCGATCTCGATTTCGCGCGCAAATACGATCTGCCGGTGCGGCGCGTGGTCTCCGACGGCGATGTCGAGGATTCGGTGTTCGCGGACAACGAAGCCTATACCGGACCCGGCACGCTGGTGAATTCGCATTTCCTCGACGGTATGGATGTCGAGGATGCCAAGCGCACCGTGATCCGTCGCGCGGAAGATGACGGCTGGGGCAAGGGATCGACCGTATTCCGGCTGCGCGACTGGGGCGTATCGCGCCAGCGTTACTGGGGCACGCCGATCCCGATCATTCATTGCGACGTGTGCGGCGCAGTGCCGGTGCCGCGCGAGCAATTGCCGGTGGTGCTGCCCGAGGATGTCAGCTTCGACATCCCCGGCAATCCGCTAGACCGCCATCCGACCTGGAAACATGTCGATTGCCCGAGCTGTGGTGGCGCAGCGCGGCGCGAGACCGACACGCTCGACACATTCGTCGATTCATCCTGGTATTTCATACGCTTTGCCAGCCAGCCCAAGGACAAGCCGTTCGATCGCGAAGTGGCCGAGAAATGGCTGCCCGTCGGCCAGTATATCGGCGGGGTCGAACATGCGATCCTGCATCTTCTCTATGCGCGCTTCTGGACGCGCGCGTTGAAGCATATCGGGCGGCTCGATGTGGCCGAGCCGTTCGCCGGCCTGTTCACGCAGGGCATGGTGACGCACGAAACCTATAGCCGAATCGTGCAAGAGGTCGGCACCGACGGGGTCGATACGATCAGCAAGCCGCTGTGGCTGTCGCCCGACGATATCGAGCGGCGCGATAACGGCGTGTTCGAGACGGCGACCGGCGAACCGGTCATGATCGGTCGCGTCGAGAAGATGTCAAAGTCGAAGAAGAACACGGTCGATCCCGAACCGATCGTCGATCAGTACGGCGCGGACGCGGTGCGCTGGTTCATGCTTTCGGATTCCCCGCCGGAACGCGACCTGCCGTGGAGCGAGGCCGGAATCGAGGGCTCATGGCGCTTTACGCAGCGGCTGTGGCGGCTGTTCGACGGTCTTGAAACGGCCGAGGGCAGCGATGTGGCGATCGACCGCAAGCTGCACCAGACGATCGCCGGGATCGCAATCGATATCGAGGCGCTGGCCTTCAACAAGGCGGTCGCCAAGCTATACGAGCTGGTCAATGCGATCGAACGCGCCACCCCGTCCGCCTCGCGCACCAGCGCGATTCGTACGCTGATGCTGCTCGTCGCGCCGATGGCGCCGCATCTTGCCGAGGAAGCCTGGGCTGTGGCCGGCGGAGAAGGCCTGATCGCCGATGCCGCCTGGCCCGAGGTCGATCCGGCGCTGCTGGTCGAGGATGAAGTGACCATCGCGGTGCAGGTCAACGGCAAGCTGCGCGATACGCTGACCATGCCCAAGGGCAGTCCACGCGAGACGGTGGAGCCAATCGCGCTGGCCAATGCCAATGTTCAACGCATTCTTGAGGGCGGAACACCGAAAAAGATCATCTATGTGCCCGATCGTCTGATAAACATCGTCGCATGAAGCGCATCGCCAGCCTTGCCGCCCTTGTCCTGAGCGCCCTTTGCGTATCGGGCTGCGGCTTGCGTCCGCTATACGCCGGCGGTGGATCTGGCGTGGTTGCGACGACATTGACGCGGATCGAGGTCGCCCCGATCGAGGGCAAGGCTGGCTGGTTGATGACCGGGGCATTGAATTCTCGCTTGTCGGCCGGTGGCGCCACGCCACTTTACCGGCTCGAGGTGCGGCTCGATGACAAGATCACCGGCCTTGGCGTACGCCGCGACGATAGTGTCGCGCGTGAACAGCGCAAGCTTCGGGCACGCTATCAACTGATTGATCTCGCCAACGGCGCGGTCCTGCTCGACGCCACGGCGGGCTCCGATGCCGGTATCGATGTGGTCGGCTCCGAATATGCCACGATCGCAGCCGAGAATACCGCGCTCGAACGGCTGTCCGACATCGTCGCCGACCAGATCGTGTCGCGCGTCGCGCTTTACGCCCAGCGGACGCAAGCGCCCAAGGCCCCATGAAAGCGGCCTGGTGAAGGCGAACGCCAACCAGTTACGTGGGGCGATCGACGCCGTCAGTCCGGATATCCGGCTTTACCTGTTCCACGGCCCGGACGAGGCGGGCGCGCAGGAATGGGCGGTGCGGCTTGCCCGCGCCATGGGACCTGACGCCGAACGAGTCGATCTCGAACCCTCGGCGCTGAAATCAAATCCCGGCCGGCTCGGCGATGAAGCCGCATCGCTGTCGCTGTTCGGCGGTGCGCGGCATATCCGCATTGCGGGCGCGGGCGAGGAATCGCTTGAGGCATTCACCTTGCTGCTCGATGGCGAACGCGCCGGGAACCCGGTGGTCGCGATCGCACCATCGCTCAAATCATCGGCCAAGGTGGTCAAACTCGCCCTCGCCTCGCCACGCGCAATGGCGTTCGCCTGCTATGTGCCCGAGGGCGCGGACGCCGAGAAGCTAGCGGTGGCGATCGCGCGCGAACAGGGACTGCGGACCACTGGCGACACCGCGATGCGGCTGGCCAATGCCAGTGGCGGCGACCGGTCTGTGATGACCCGCGAGCTTGAAAAGCTCGCCCTTTACCTCGACGCCGCGCCCGATCGCCCGCGCGAGATCGACGACGCCGCGCTCGACGCAATCGGCGCCGACCTGGGCGACGCCGAAATGAGTCGCGCGATCGATGCCGCGATCGACGGGCGGCCCGATACGCTTGGCACCGAGCTGGCGCGGCTCGACGAAGCGGGTGTCTCGCCGATTCCGGTGCTGCGTCAGCTCGCGCGGCGGCTCATGACCCTGGCCGAGTTGCGCGCGCAGGTCGATGCCGGTGCCGGCGTCGCGCAAGTGTCCGAGAGTGTCTTTTTTCGCGAAAAAGCAATTACCGCCCGCGCTTTGCGGCATTGGAAGAGCGACCGGCTCGCGGCCGCGATCGACCGAATACGGCTAGCCGAACGCGGCATGATGGGATCGGCGAGCGCCGGGCAAGTGCTCGCCCAGTCAGCGATCCTGGCGGTCGCTAGAATGGCGGCGCGGCAGCGCTAGGGCATCAAGCGTTATATCAAATGCGTGGCTACGGTTCCGGTCATGCGCGAGGGTTTGCGCTCACAGCCCTGCGGCAATCCTGTTTCAACACTAAGAAAAGCGAGCCGGCATAGTTCTACCAGGAGATGCCATGCCGAATCTGTGTGCTGGCTGAATCGCCACCGGCGCCCTGGCTGTGGGGAAACAGTGGGAGATATGGGACACCGGTGGTGTCATATCTTCCTACCGTCGCGCTGTGGGAAGTTTATATAATATCGTTATATATCATGCGCTAAGCCGACAAAGGCATTTGGGCACCGCCGGGTCGTGGCTCGCGGCAATTTGGGCTCTCGAGCGTTGCCCGCAGGCGATGGGCCCCCTCCGCGCCATCCTCTCGATATGGATTCCTCCAAGCGATTTCCACTCAGGCAGGAACGGATCGGATTTTACGCTCGATTTCTAGATGCGCTCGCCGCTGAGCCGCTGACAGACCATGTCGAGCTGGTCGAGCGTCGAATAGCTCAGCGTCAGCGTGCCACCCTTGGGGCTATGCGCAATGCGCACCGACAGGCCGAGCAAATCTCCCAGTTGATGTTCAAGCGCCGCCAGATCGGCATCGCGTCCCCCATCCCCGCCACGACGCGCGCGTTGTGTTTCGGGCTTAGCCGCGCGCACTAGGCGCTCCGTTTCGCGTACCGATAGTCCCTCGGCGATCACCTGATCGACCAGGCTTTCGATATCCTCGGCACCGATCAACGCGCGGGCATGGCCCATGGTCAGGTCACCCGTGACCACGCGTTCTTGCACCGGTTGAGGCAAATCGAGCAGCCGCAGCAAATTGGCGATGTGACTGCGCGATTTGTGGACCAGCTTGCCCAACGCATCCTGGGTGTGGCCGAAATCGTCGATCAAACGGTGATATGCCTCGGCTTCTTCGATCGCGTTGAGATCCTGGCGCTGGATATTCTCGACAAGCGCAACTTCGAGAGTTTCAGCATCGTCAAAATCCCGAACGATTACAGGGACTTCATGCAATCTCGCGCGCTGTGCCGCGCGCCACCGGCGCTCTCCGGCGACAATCTGATACCCCTTGCCGTGGGGCCGAACGACGATTGGCTGGATTAAACCGCGCATCGCGATCGATGTGGCAAGCTCTTCAAGCGCGGCTTCGTCGAAATGCCGCCGCGGCTGGCCTGGATGAGGGCTGAGCGATCCGACCGGCAAGGTGCGGATACCGGGCGATCTGGAACTGCCCTCGGCAACTGGTTCTTCGCGCGCGACATCACCGAGCAGAGCGTTGAGGCCGCGCCCCAATCCAGCGCGGGGTTTGATACGATTTGCGGGGGTCGGTTCCTGATCGGTCATGCGGCCTTAACGCTGTTGGGGACGGCGGATGCGGTTTTGGGAAGACGGACGATCAGCTCGCGGGCCAGCGCCATATACGCCTCCGACCCGGAGCAGCGATAATCGTAAATCAGGGCCGGCACGCCGTGGCTCGGTGCTTCGGACAGGCGCACGTTGCGCGGGATGACCGTTTCGAACACGACTCGGCCGAGTACGGCACGAACATCCGCCGAAACCTGATCGGTCAGCCGGTTGCGACGATCATACATGGTCAGCGCAACGCCGAGAATCGACAGGCCGGGGTTAAAACGCTCGCGGATCCGCTCGACCGTGCCAAGTAGCTGGCTAAGCCCCTCAAGTGCGAAAAACTCACATTGAAGCGGCACGAGTAGCGAATTGGCCGCGACCATGGCGTTTAGCGTCAATAGTCCCAGCGATGGCGGACAATCGATCAGCACAACGTCCCAGCGGCTGTCACATCGACCCAGTGCACGACTAAGGCGGTGAGTACGCTCTTCATATTCGACAAGTTCAATCTCCGCACCGGAGAGGTCAGCGGTAGCCGGTACGATGTCGAGCTTGGGGACGCATGTGGGCATGGCCGCTTCGGCAACCGGCATTTCTCCGAGCAGAATATCGTAGGTCGATTTGTCGCGATCAGCTCGATTGATACCGAGGCCGGTCGAGGCATTGCCCTGCGGGTCCAGATCAATGATCAGCACCTGCTTTCCGGTCGCCGCGAGGGCGGTGCCGAGATTGATCGCGGTCGTCGTCTTGCCGACTCCGCCCTTCTGGTTCGCGACCGCAATGACATTCATCGGCGAGACACCTTATTGGCGATTACGATGAGCGAATTCGGATCGGTAATGCTGTGTTCCACGTGAAACATACCATGCCATGTCTGCCGGGCCTGCGCTACCTCTTCGCGCGCGCGCAGGCCCTTTGGCAATAACCAACGTGTATTTTGCGTGCCGGCATGAGACGCCGAAGCCAGCAAAGCCCCCACCGGCGCGACTGCTCTGGCAGAAATGACAGCAGCTGAACTGCGGACCGCCTCCACCTTTGAAGCAACGACCGTGACCCGATTGGCGATTTCGAGTGCCCCGGCTGATACCTTAAGGAAATCAGCTCTGCGTCGACGCGGCTCAACCAGCGTCATGGGGCGGTTTTGCAATATCGCTACGACAAGGCCCGGAAACCCCGCGCCCGTACCGATATCAAGCCAATCTCCTTCAACATCATCAGCGAGTTTAATGAGTTGCGCTGAATCAACGATATGACGCGCCCATATACCTTCCAGCGTCGATGCGGATATCAGATTCTGGTTTACCGATTCAGCCCGTACGAGATCGGCGAACTGTGCCAGCCGTGCATGAGCCACAACACCGAAGTGCTCGATCACCCATTGCTGAGCTTCGTATTCGGTCATGCCGCTCGCCGCCGCACATAGAGCAGGATCGCCGTGAGCGCCGCCGGAGTGATTCCCCTGATCCGTCCCGCCGCACCCAGCGTAGCAGGAGCCGCTGCCGCCAACCTCTCGACCATTTCATTGGACAGGCCGGGGATCGAAGCAAAATCAACATCGCCCGGAAGAGCGATCGCATCATTGCCCTGCAATCGTGCAATGTCATTGGCCTGGCGAGCTATATATGGCGCATAACGCGCGTCCTCCACCGCTTCGGCGATCAGCGTCGCATCGTATTGCCGGGTCAAATCCGGCGCGACATGCGCGATATCCACACCCGCAAGGCGCAGCCAATCGGCGCCGCGCTGCGCAGGTCCTTCAGCACCAATACCGCCACGTTCGACAATTTCGACAGAGGCAACACGCTGCTCCAGTGCTTCGGCGATATTGGTCAACGCCTTGCGTCGCGCTGCCAACCGACCCCGTCGCACTTTCCCGAGGCAACCAGCGCTCTCTGCAATGTCCCCCAATCGGGTTTCGGCATTGTCTGCGCGTAGCCGCAGGCGATACTCGGCACGTGCGGTGAGCATGCGATAGGGCTCAGTGATCCCCTGCAGGACAAGGTCGTCAATCATGACGCCGAGATAGCTGCTCGCCCGATCGAGGACGACTGGTTTCATATCGAGCGCTCGCGCGGCAGCGTTCAAGCCGGCAACCAGCCCCTGCCCTGCGGCTTCCTCATATCCCGTCGTCCCATTGATCTGACCGGCGCAAAACAGGCCAGGCATATTTCGAACTTCCAGAGTCGGCGCGAGTGCACGGGGATCGATATGGTCATATTCCACCGCATAGCCCGGCACCATGATGCTCGTCTGCTCGAGCCCTGGAATCGATGCGATCATCGCGGCCTGGACGTCGGTGGGCAGCGAAGTCGAAATGCCATTGGGATAGATGGCGAAGTCATCGAGCCCTTCGGGTTCGAGAAAAATCTGATGCCCATCGCGGTCGCCGAAACGATGGATCTTGTCTTCGATCGACGGACAATAGCGCGGCCCCGCGCCAGCAATCGCGCCGCCGAAGAGCGGCGAACGATCGAGCGATGCGCGGATGATGCCATGGGTGCGCGCGGTTGTGCGGGTGATCGCGCAAAACAGCTGCGGCAAGGGGCGCCCGTGCGACAGCGGCGACATGGTCCATAATTCTATGTCGCTGGGCTGTTCGACAAGCGCAGACCAGTCGATCGTACGCCCGTCGAGCCGGGGCGGTGTGCCCGTCTTTAATCGCGCCATGGGAAGCTTGGCGTCGCGGAGCTGAACCGCGAGGCGCGTCGCTGCCGCTTCGCCCACTCTTCCGCCGGTGAGCCGTTCTTCGCCGCGGAACATACGCCCGCCAAGAAACGTGCCCGTCGCCAGGATGACCGAGCGTGCTGCAAGGGTCCGACCGTCTGCCAGGATAAGACCGTTTACGTCCCGCGCATCATCGAAGGACAATGCCGCGGCTTCCCCCTCGACGATTGTTAGATTGTCCTGGTCGCGCAGCATCTGCTGAATCGCGGCCGCATAAAGTCGCCGGTCGGCTTGCACTCGCGGCCCTTGCACCGCACTACCTTTGCTGCGGTTGAGCATACGATAATGGATGCCCGCCGCGTCGGTGGCACGCGCGATCAACCCGTCAAACGCATCGACTTCTCGAACAAGATGCCCCTTGCCCAACCCGCCAATCGCCGGATTGCACGACATGGCACCAATTTTTGAGGTATCGAAGCTGATCAGCGCGGTGCGCGCGCCACAGCGCGCCGCAGCCGCAGCCGCTTCAGTGCCGGCATGGCCGCCGCCAATAACGATAACGTCGAACTCGCTCATGGTCTGTGCGCTAGGTTGCGATGCCCCTCATGTCAAAACTGTTCCACGTGGAACGTCATTTGCCGATGCAAAATTGGCTGAACAAGGTGTCTAGCATTGCCTCGGTATCGCTGTGCCCGGTAACGCGATCAAGCGCTGCCAAACCGAGTCGGAGGTTTTCGGCAGTGATCAACATGTCGGACGCTAGCGCCGCCTCAGCAACCGATGCGGCGCATTGCCTGATCAGATCATGCTGGCGGCGATTAAGAACCACGTCATCAAAACGCGGTAATAGGCCAGCAGCGCGCGCTCCGATCAGGCGCCACAGATCAGCGACGCCATCCCCGGTCGCCGCAGCAACGGCAACCAACGGCCCTTCCGGTAAATCTCTTCGACCGGCCACATCGGCGCGCGCATGAATCCAGAGATACCCCGCCATTGGCGGCGGATCATCACCGAGCCACAATACGATGTCGGCAGCCCGCATCGCCGCTTCGGCGCGTTCCATCCCGATCGCTTCGATCGAATCCAGTGTTTCGCCAGCCAGACCCGCCGTATCGATCAATAGGTAGGCGATGCCGCCCTGGCTAACCGATACCTCGATCCGGTCACGCGTCGTCCCGGCGATAGGCGATACGATCGACACATCACGATCCGCCAGCACGTTGATCAGCGTTGACTTGCCGCTATTGGGCGGCCCTGCCAGCACGACGCGAATGCCATCCCGCAGCCTCTCAACCGGCGGGTTTGCCAGTATCGCTGTGATATTATCTGCGATAGCCCGTGCGGTCTGCCTAATCGCAGCGTCGCCCTCCGGCGCGACATCATCCTCATCTGCGAAATCGAGCTGCGCTTCTACGCGAGCGGCGAGTGCAAGCAATTGCCTGGACCAATGCTCAATGCGACGGCGTACACCGCCGTCCGCAGCGGCGATCGCGGCGCGCCGCTGAGTCTCGGTTTCGGCGGAAAGAAGATCGCCCAGGCCCTCCGCTTCCGTCAGGTCAATCCGCCCCGCCATCAGCGCGCGGCGCGTGAACTCCCCTGGCTCAGCGCGCCTCAGATCGGTCAAGGCTTCAAGCGCGCGTTCAACCGCGACGACCACGGCGCGGCCGCCATGAAGATGCAACTCGACGATATCCTCACCGGTCGCGCTTGTCGGGCCCGGAAAAGTCAAAAGCAAGGCGTGATCCAACAGGTCTCCGTCTGCCGCGCGCAATCTGCGCAATGTCGCCAAACGTGGGGGCGGCAAATCGCCCGCCAGAGCCTTTGCAGCGGCGAAAGCGGCCGGCCCGCTGATGCGCAATATCGCAATGGCAGCCGGCGGCGGCCCACTCGACACCGCGAAGATCGTATCATCGGTCAATGGCGGGGAATCAACCGCTGGACTTGGTCGATGATTCGAACATCTTGCGCCAAAGATTCATGCCGGCGTCACCCATCGGCGCCCAACTCTTCATCACATTCTCCAGCATGTCGGGCGCGACCACGCCGTCCATCGAATCCGTCAGCATCGCGATATATTTTTCATGAACTGGCGTGAAATCGGGCAAGCCCATGACCCGGCGCGCCTCTTCAGGGGTGCAGTCCACCTCGACATTGATCTTCATCCGCGTCTCTCCGCTTGAGCGTGCACCGTGCGCTCGGCATAGTGTTCTTCATGTATGCGCAAGACTTTGCCCTGATCGCAACGCCCATCGGCATGGTGCGGGTTTGCGGCGGCGAGGCAAGCATCGATGCGATCTTGATCGAGCAGTCCGGCGTTATGCCAATCAGGGGCAAAGCGGCCGCCGTGATCAACACGATAAACCAATTAGAACAATGGTTTGTGGGCGAGAGAAATGTATTTTTCCCTTCCGTTTACGTCAGCGGGAACGCCTCGAGGAAAGATATTGCGTGACGCAATGGTCGCGATCCCGTTCGGTGGCACGACCAGCTATGGCATGCTGTCGCGATCCATCGGCCCGGCCTGTGCGCGCAAGCCCTTTCCAATCGTGGTGCCCTGTCACCGTGTCCTCAATGCCGACGGAGCGCTCGGTGCTTATTCGGCAGGTGATGGGCCCGCGACCAAACAATGGCTGCTCGATCATGAACGCCGCTACTCTGAAAGGACGCTGTTATGACCGCAACGATCAGCATCGAAACGCTCGACCATGGGGGCAGCTTCAGCGCCTATGTCGCTGAGCCTGCAGGCAAGCCTCGCGCCGCGATCGTCGTTATCCAGGAGATTTTCGGCGTGAACGCGGGCATCCGCCGCAAATGCGATCGACTGGCCGAGGCCGGTTATCTCGCCATCGCTCCCGACCTGTTCTGGCGGATCGCGCCGGGTATTGAGCTGGATCCCGACACCAAGCCGGAATTCGAACGTGGCCTGGGTCTGTTCGGTGAATTCGACCAGCAACTTGGCGTCACCGATATAGAAGCGGCGATCCGCGCGGCGCGCATTTTGGTCGATGGCGGCAAGGTCGGTGCGGTCGGTTATTGCCTGGGCGGCCGCCTCGCCTTCATGACCGCGACGCGCACCGACGTGGACGCCAGCATCGGTTATTACGGCGTCGGCATCGATGGCCTGCTCGGCGAGAAACACGCGATCGCCCGTCCGGTGCTGCTGCACATTCCGCAGGAGGACCATTTTGTCGACAAGGCGGCCCAGGCGCGCATGCACGAGGGATTGGACGATCATCCCAAGGTCACGCTGTACGACTATCCCGGCGAGGATCACGGCTTCGCGACCGAAGTTGGCGAACGCCGCTCAGCCATCGCCGCCGATCTTGCGGACAGCCGTAGCGCGGCATTTTTTGCCGAAAATCTCGGCTAGATGCAACTTTAACCAACCGCGAAAATATCGCGGTTGGTCATCATCTTAGCTGGCAACGGTGTTGATGAAGGGCTGCACATCGTACCAGCCTTCGAAGATCATCTTGCCCGCGACATACAGGATGATGACCAGGCCGACCCAGGCGATCCAGCGATAACGCTCAATATATTTGGCGATCACATTGGCGGCGATGCCCATCAGCGCAACCGACAGGATCAGCCCGATCACCATGATACCCGGATGCTCGCGCGCTGCGCCGGCCACGGCGAGGACATTGTCGAGGCTCATCGACACATCGGCGACCGCGACCGCCCAGGCAGCCGAAATGAAGCTCTTGGCCGGCCTGATCCCGCTATGCTCGTCGCCGTCCACCTCGGCAGACCCGCCAGGGGCGCCGCGCGGGCGCAGTTCGCGGTACATCTTCCAGGCGACCCAGAGCAGCAACAGGCCGCCGCCAAGCACCAAACCATAATGTTTGAAGCTCTCCAGCCCGTAGAGCACGGCCACCGCAAACACGATGCGCAGCAGCAATGCGGCGAGAATGCCGATCGCGATTACCTTTTTGCGCTGATCCGCCGGCAATCCCGCAGCGAGTGCGCCGACGATGATCGCATTATCCCCGGCCAGGGCGACATCGAGCAGAACGACAGTCGCAAACGCGGTCATTGCGGAAGCGGTACCGATATTGGCGAAATCGCTAACGATGTGATCCCACAACCAGCTGAGCGACATGGGTTCAACCATAGGGACAGCGGCAGACAATAGGGCGATGACGCTCAAGGAATCGACTCCGCAAATGGATCTTGGGCAAACAGGTCTTGGGCGAAATATGTGATGGTCGGCATCGGCTTATAGAAGCCATGCAGCAGTGCGCGCCACTGCGCATATCGATCCGAGCTGCGGAATCCATCACGATGCGCGGCAATATCGGTCCAGCCGACAACCAGCAGATATAGATCTGCCTGTTCGGACGCGGGGCGAACCTCAATCGAGATGAACCCCGGCGATGCCGCGATCAACGGTCGCGCCGCCAGGATCGCTTCCTCGAACGCCGCGCCCTGCCCCGGTCTGACCTGCAGCAGCGCGTGTTCGAGGATCATGCTACTGGTTCATCGAATCGAAGAAATCTTCGTTGGTCTTCGAATTCTTCATCTTGTCGAGCAGGAATTCCATCGCGTCGATCGTGCCCATCTGCATGAGGATGCGGCGCAATACCCACATCTTCGACAGCTTGCCCTGATCGACCAGCAGCTCTTCCTTACGCGTGCCGGACTTGCCGACATCGAGCGCCGGGAAGATACGCTTGTCGGCGACCTTGCGATCGAGCACGATTTCCGAGTTACCGGTGCCCTTGAATTCCTCGAAGATCACTTCGTCCATGCGGCTGCCGGTATCGATCAGCGCGGTGGCGATGATCGAGAGCGAGCCACCCTCCTCGATGTTGCGCGCGGCACCGAAAAAGCGCTTCGGGCGCTGCAGCGCGTTCGCGTCGACACCGCCGGTCAACACCTTGCCCGATGACGGCACGACAGTGTTGTAAGCACGGCCAAGACGCGTGATCGAATCGAGCAGGATGACAACATCCTTCTTGTGCTCGACCAAGCGCTTGGCCTTTTCAATAACCATTTCAGCGACTTGAACGTGGCGCTGCGCCGGTTCGTCGAAGGTCGAGGAAATCACCTCGCCCTTCACCGAACGCTGCATGTCGGTCACTTCCTCGGGGCGTTCGTCTATCAGCAGGACGATCAGGAACACCTCGGGGTGATTGTCGGTGATCGCCTTGGCCATGTTCTGCAACAACACGGTCTTGCCGACGCGCGGCGGCGCAACGATCAGCGCGCGCTGGCCCTTGCCCTGCGGCGACACGATATCGATGACCCGCGCCGACTTGTCCTTGATCGTCGGATCCTGCGGATCGAGCGTCAGCTTCTCGTCGGGATAAAGCGGAGTGAGGTTGTCGAAATTGACGCGGTGACGGACCGCATCGGGATCGTCGAAATTGACCGCGGTCAGTTTGACCAGCGCGAAATAGCGTTCGCCGTCCTTGGGCCCGCGGATTTCGCCTTCGACCGTATCGCCGGTGCGCAGGCCGAACTTACGGACCTGATTGGGCGAGATATAGATATCATCCGGTCCAGCGAGGTAATTCGCCTCCGGCGAGCGCAGAAAACCGAAACCGTCAGGCAGCACTTCGATCGTGCCAAGCCCCATGATCTGTTCGCCATTTTCGGCCTGGACCTTGAGGATCGCGAACATCAGATCCTGCTTACGCAGCGTCGATGCCCCCTCGATGCCAAGGCCCTCGGCCATTTCGACCAGTTCAGCGGGTTTTTTGTTCTTGAGGTCTTTGAGATGCATTTGGGGCGTCCGGCGTCACGGGGCTGGTCGGGGAGCGTCGGTCTGCAAAGAATATGCGACGATGCTGGAGAAGATACCGGCACGGCAGGAGCGCGTGTCGGCTGACCGCGACCTAGGTGTCCCTCCTGCTCAAGTCAAGCTGTCAGAAGGGGCGAACAATTACCAGAACGACGATCAGCGTGACGAGAATCGCCGGGAGTTCGTTGAGCATGCGCAGCTGTTTGCCGGTCAGCGTCTGCTTTCCCGCGGCGAGTTTCTTCGCATAACCGACCGCCCAGCCATGATAGCCGCTCAGCACCACGACCAGAAGCAGCTTGGTGTGGAGCCAGCCGAGACCCGGCGTGCCGGAAAACAGGCCGAGATTGGCGGCGAGCAGCAGTCCCAGAATCCAGACCAGGATCATCGACGGAGTCAGGATCATCTTGCGCAGTTTGTTCTCGCGCTCAACCCATGTTTGCGCCTCAGCCGAACCAGGCGCCGCTTCCTGATGGTAAACCAGATAACGCGGCAGCATGAACATACCGGCCATCCAGAAGATCACGAAGATGATATGCGCCGCTTTGACCCACGGATAGGCGGTGCCGAGCATTCCGATCATCGCGGCGTCCTTACGAAGTCGAGCAGCCGCTCGACATGAGCAATCGGCGTGTCCTGCAGGATGCCGTGGCCAAGGTTGAAGATATGCGGGCGATCAGCGAACGCTTCAAGGATATGGGCCGCCGCGGCGTCCTGCGCCTCGCCGCCGGCGATCAGCACGAGCGGGTCGAGATTGCCCTGTACCGGTAGATCGCGGGGCAACGAGGCGGCGGCCCATAGGGGATCGACCGTTTCGTCGAGACCGAGCGCATCGACGCCGGTTTCCCGGGCATAGGCTGGCAACTTGCCACCGGCCCCCTTGGGAAAACCGATCACCGGCGTGTCGGGATGACGATCATGCAACGCAGCGACGATCCGCGCGGTCGGGGCGATCACCCAGCGTTCGAATTGCGCCGGCGACAGACTGCCCGACCAGCTATCGAACAATTGCACCACATCGACCCCAGCTGCGATTTGGCGCGACAGATACTCTATCGTCATGTCGGCGATCGCATCGATGATCGTGCCGAAAGCCCCTTCATCGGCATAGGCAAAACGGCGCGTCTCGCCCTGGTCGCGACTGCCATGGCCCGCGACCATATAGGTGGCCACGGTCCAGGGACTTCCCGCAAAGCCCAGAAACGTCGTCTCAGGCGCCAGCGCTGCCGCAACGCGCGCGACGGTGCCATAGACCGGTTCAAGACGCTCAGGGGCCGCCTGCAGGCCCGCCAGCGCATGATCGACCAGCGCAGGTTCCAGTCGTGGTCCTTCACCCACGCCGAAGCTTAGATCCTGACCCAGCGCCCAAGGCACTATCAGGATATCCGAGAACAGGATGGCGCCGTCGAAACCGAAGCGGTGGATTGGCTGCAGCGTGACTTCGGCGGCGGTGTCAGGATCTGTCGCCAGCGCCAGAAAACCGCCTTTTTCCGCCCGAAGCGCGCGATATTCCGGCAAATACCGGCCAGCCTGACGCATCAGCCATACCGGTGGTATAGCGAATTTCGCGCCGTTCAGCGTGGCGAGCAGGGGTTTCTCAATCGCGGGTTTGAAATCCGGGGCATCGGTCAACGCCGAGCAGTCCTTCTTCTATATAGATTTAAGAATCTAAGAGGTTGTTGAAGTGATTGGCGGGTGGAAGTCGGGGCTTATGCCGTCGTCCCGATAATGCCAACAGCTTGACCACGCGAGTCCCGTGCAAAGCCGCGGAGTCGGACAGATTATGCCCGTTATCCACAGGCTGTGGGGTGAATCGGGCCCTGTCGATGGTATTGTGGACAAGCCGCGACTTATCCGCAGCCTCGCACCGCTTTTCGCGAGCCCCGAGTTCCGCTACCGATTCGGACGATGTTTTCCACAGGCTTGTCCAACCGATGAGATTGCACCTCCATCTCCTCTCCGATTCCACCGGGGAGACGCTGGAGAACATCGCCAAGGCGGCGCTGGCGCAATATGACGATGTCGAGACGATCCGTCATTTCTGGCCGATGGTTCGCACCGAAGCGCATCTCGAGCGGATCTTGCAGGAAATCGCACAGAATCCCGGCCTGGTGATTTTCACTCTGGTCAACAGCACGACGCGTCGTACGCTTGAGGCGCGATGCCGGGCGCTTGGCCTCCCGGCCGTGGCGCCGCTCGATTCGGTCAATGATGCGTTGTCCGGCTTGCTCGGCCAGCAGGCCAAGGCGCGGCCCGGTCGGCAACATGCGCTGGATGCTGCCTATTTCGCGCGGGTCGACGCGATCCAGTTCACCATGGCGCATGATGACGGCATCGGCTGGGAGAATTGGGAGGAAGCGGACATCGTCCTGGCGGGTGTATCGCGCTCGTCGAAGACACCGACCTCGATCTATCTCGCCAATCGTGGCTTCAAGACCGCCAATATCCCGATCGTGGTGGAATCGCCGCCGCCGGCAATGCTTTATTCGCTCAAGCATCCGCTGGTGGTGGGCCTGACGACTAGCGCCGACCGGTTGATCCAGGTGCGACGCAATCGACTGTTGTCGCTCAATCAAGTGCCCGAGACCGACTATGTGAATGAGGAAGCTGTGACCCGGGAGGTCGCCTATGCCCGGCGCATGTTCGCGGATAATGGCTGGCCGGTGATCGACGTGACGCGGCGCTCGATCGAGGAAACGGCGGCGGCGATCATCGCATTGGTCGGCGAGCGCGACGGTGCTCCGTGAATGGGGCAGCGTGAACGATGCGGCGTGAAGGGGATTGCATGAAACTGGTCTTGGCCTCGAAAAGTGCTTCGCGTCGTGCGATGCTCACCGCGGCGGGTGTGCCGTTTGAGGCGGTCGCGGCAGGAGTCGATGAGGAGAGCGCCAAGGCAGCGCTCGCCGGCGAAGGTCTGGCCGCGCGCGATATGGCCGACGCGCTGGCCGAGCTGAAGGCGCTGAAAGTATCGCAGCGCGACGGCGAGTCCCTGGTGCTGGGCAGCGATTCGATCGTTGCGCTCGAGGACGGCACGATGCTCGACAAGCCGGTCGATCGTGCCCAGGCGGCCGACCATCTCCGCCGCCTTTCAGGCAAAAGGCACGAGCTGGTCAGTGCCGCGGTGATGGCCGAACAGGGCCGTGCGGTCTGGCGCATCGTCGATCGCGCCAAAATGCATGTGCGGCCGTTGTCCGCGAGCTTCATCGAAACCTATCTCGATGCCGAATGGCCGGCCATTTCTGGGTGTGTCGGCTGCTACCGCATCGAAGGTCCGGGCGCTCAGCTCTTCTCACGGATCGAGGGTAGCCAGTTCACCGTGCTCGGTATGCCGCTGCTACCGGTGCTCGATTATCTCAGAGTGCGGGGAGTGCTGCCGGCATGAACAGGCGTTATGCGGAGGTGATCGGCGATCCGATCGCGCAGTCCAAATCGCCGCTGATCCATGGGTTCTGGATCGAAGCGCTCGGCATCGATGCCGAATACCGTGCGCATCTCGTCACGGCCGAGGGCCTGCCGGCCTATTTCGCCGCGCGGCGCGACGATCCGCTCTGGCAAGGGTGCAATATCACCTTGCCGCATAAACAGGCGGCGCTGGAGTTGATCGAGGACCGCGGTGGCGTGCGCGGTACGATCGGCGCGATCAATCTTGCGCTGCGCGTCGAGGATGGCGCAGTGATCGGCACCAACACGGATGCTGGCGGATTCTATGCGCCAATCTCCGGACTCGATCTGGCCGGCAAGCCGGTGGTGGTTATCGGCGCAGGCGGGGCTGCCCGTGCGGTGCTGTTCGCGCTGTCGCGACTTGGGGTCGGACCGGTGACGATCATTAATCGCAATGTGCTGAAGGCGGCCGCCTTGCTGTCGTCATTCGGGCTGAAGGGCAACGCGTTGCCGCTCGGCAACGCGATCCCGTCCGCCGCCTTGCTGGTCAACACCAGCGCGCTCGGCATGGTCGGTCAGCCGCCACTCGAGATCGACCTGGCACCGCTGCCCGATGATGCAGTGGTCTACGATATCGTCTATGCGCCGCTCGAAACGCCGCTGCTCGCGGCAGCGCGTGATCGCGATCTCGATACGGTCGATGGCCTCGACATGTTGATCGGTCAGGCGGCGCTCGCCTTTGAACTGTTGTTTGGGGCGGAATCGCCGCGTGATCGCGATGACGAATTACGCGACCTGCTGATGTCATGATCACGATCGGGCTGACCGGATCGATTGGTATGGGCAAATCAACCGTCGCGGCAATGTTTGCCGATCGCGGCATACCGGTGTTCGATGCCGACGCGGCAGTGCACCGGCTGCAGGGCAAGGCTGGCCGGCTGGTCGCAGCGATCGAGGCGATGTTTCCCGATACGACCGGCCCCGAGGGCGTCGACCGGACCCGATTGGGCGAGGCGGTACTCGGCCATCCGGCAGCGCTCAAGCGACTCGAGGCACTAGTCCATCCCGCCGTGGCCGAGGAGCGTGCCGCATTCCTCGCCGAAAATTCCGCTGCGCCGCTTGTCGTGTTCGACATTCCTTTGTTGTTCGAAACCGGTGGCGAATCGCGCGTCGACAAGGTGGTCGTGGTCAGCGCGCCGACAGATATCCAGCGCCACCGTGTACTCGCTCGGCCGGGCATGCATGCCGACCGGCTCGATGCGATTCTCGCGCGTCAAACGCCCGATGCGGAGAAGCGCGCGCGCGCCGACTATGTCATTCCGACGGGCGGTTCGCTCGCTGAGACGCGCGCTGCGGTCGATGCGGTGATCGCTTGCTTGATCGGTCCCGAAGGTCGATAATCAGCCGCATGCGCGAGATCGTCTTCGACACCGAAACCACAGGCTTCAGCTTCGACAATGGCGACCGCATGGTCGAGATCGGTTGTGTCGAGATCGTCAATCGGGTTGAGACCGGGCGCACCTTCCACGCCTATTTCAATCCGGAGCGGCCGATGCCGTCCGAGGCGCAACGGATTCACGGACTGGGCGACGCCTTTCTCGCCGACAAACCGCTTTTTTCACACCAGGCCGAAGCGCTGATCGAGTTCATCGGTGATTGCCCGTTGATCGCGCACAACGCCGGTTTCGATTTCGGGTTTCTCAATGGCGAGCTGCTGAAATGCGGGCGGGCGCCGATCGATATGAATCGAATGGTCGATACCGTTGCGATGGCGCGCACGCGGCATCCGGGCGCCAAGCACAGCCTCGATGCGCTGTGCAGTCGTTATGGCATCGACCGCAGCCATCGCGTGCTGCACGGCGCGCTGCTCGATGCGCAATTGCTGTCGCAGGTTTATGTCGAATTGACCGGCGGCCGTCAGATCGGACTGACCCTGGTCAGCGAGACGATCGAGGAGCAGATCAGCTTCGTGCCGGCGGCGGCACCCGCGATCATACGTCCACCGCGGCTATTCGAAGCGAGCGATGCGGAACTTGCGCGTCATGCGGCGTTTATTGAAAAGATCGCCAATCCTCTTTGGCGGCTTGAGGCGTCAGGTTGACGCGGTAGCGGGATCCACCCAGATTGGATGGCCCCAATAAGGAGAATGCTCATGGAAATCCGGGTATCGGGCCACCAGGTCGACACCGGCAAGGCGCTGAAAAGCCATGTCGATGATCGGCTCCAGGGCATTGCCACCAAATATTTTTCGCGCGCGATTTCGGCGCATGTCACCTTTGGCAAGGGTCCGCATGATAACGGCTTCACCTGCGATATCGTCGCGCACGTGATGCACGGCCTGGTGCTTAAGGGCACGAACAATGGCAAGGACGCGCATGTCGCGTTTGACGGCGCGGCCGACAAGATCGAAAAGCAGCTGCGTCGTTATATGCGCCGGTTGAAGGACCGCCATTCGGCCGGGGCGGCGAATGGCGCAGCCGAGAATGGCGCCTATGACAATGCTGGCTATACGGTGTTCCGCGAGTCCGAAGATGAGGTCGAGGCGGCGGATTTCCCGCTGATCGTTGCCGAAACGCGGGTCGATGTGCCCGACGCCAGCGTATCCGACGCAGTGATGATGCTTGACCTGCGCAACACCACCGCCTTGCTGTTCAAGAACAGCGGATCAGGTGCGTACAATATGGTTTATCGCCGTGGCGACGGCACCATCGGCTGGGTCGAACCGCACCGCTCGGCCTGAGGCTTTCAACGGCCCGCGTTCGGCGCTATTGCGCGCCGAACGCGGGGGCGTGACGCTAAGGCGATTCAGGGACAATGATGAACGATTTCAGCGATTTGCTGCTGCCCGAGGACGTGGTCCAGGGAATGGTGGCGGCAACCAAGAAATCGTTGCTGCAACAGGCGGCGGCGATTCTTGCCGAAAATCATGGGCTTGATGCGAAGGCGATCGCCGATGCGCTGTCGGCGCGCGAGAAACTGGGCTCGACCGGTTTCGGTGGCGGCGTCGCCATCCCGCACGGCAAGCTTGCCGGATTGTCACATGTTGTCGGCCTGTTCGTGCGCCTGACGCAGCCGGTCGAGTTTCAGGCGATCGATGATTTGCCGATCGACCTGGTGTTCGTCCTGCTCTCGCCACCCGATGCGGGGGCGACGCACCTGAAGGCATTGGCGCGCGTATCCCGGCGGCTGCGCGACCGGGGTTTCGTCGCCAAATTGCGTGGCGCGGCATCGACCGACGCGCTTTATGCCCTGTTCACGCAAGACGAAGAGCGCGATGCTGCCTGAAGCAGTGAGCGGGGCGGAGGCGCATTTCCAAGCGCTTGAGGCGCTTTATGCCGCAGCACCGATCAACCAGCTGTTCGAATCGACCTTGGAAATTCCTGCAAGCGGCGTGGCAAGAATCCATTTCCTGATCGACGAGCGTTATTATCATGCTGCGGGTGCGGCGCATGGCACGAGCTATTTCAAGATGCTCGACGACGCGGCCTTTTATGCCGCAAACAGCATGGTTACTGATCGCTTCCTGCTCACCACGGCGTTCAATCTGTTGTTCACGCGTCCGCTCAAGGCGGGGCCGGTGACTGCGGAAGGGCGCTGGGTCAGCGGTCAGCGCCGTGTCTTCGTCGCCGAGGCGCGGTTGATCGATGCCGATGGCGAGGAGGCGGCGCGCGGCACCGGTACCTTCATGCGCTCGCGTGTCGCGCTTGCCAGCTTGCCCGGATATCGTCCCGCCCCATGAGCGGGCGGCTGCCCAGCGGGATCCTGGTCAGCGCGCTGCTGCGTCGGGTCAACGACGCTGGCGGGATGGGCATGTTGCTCGCGCGGGGTGATGACCAAGCCGGCGCGATTCTGATTATCGCACTGGAAAATGGCCGAAATCCTCGCGCGCTGGAACGAGGAATCGGGCCGGAGGGGTCGATCGAGTTGATCGAATCCGCGCGTGAGGAGGCCGATAAGCCGGGCGGCATCGAGCAATATTGGCAACGCAGGCGATCGCGCGATCCGGATCTGTGGGTGATCGAACTGGACATCCCGTTTGCCGAACGGTTCGCCGCTGAAACGATCCTCGACGATTGACATTGTTGCGCTGCACAAAGATAGCGCCATCTCTGTCAAATGCGTTGTGTCGAAGCGGGTGCGATCCGTTCGATTACGCAGTCGGGGGGCAGCCTGGGCGACAGCTTGAAGATCGAGCTTGTCGTGCCACGCACCAACCGCATAGTTCGAAGATTGAATGTCGTTTTTTCAACGCGCCGCAGCACTTGCGGCGATGTCGCTCGGAATCGCCGCACTTATCGGCGTCAGCACACCGGGCTTCGCCTTTGAACTGGATCGCACGGTAAACGCACCGTCGCTCGTATCCGTTCCACCTGCTGCCGAAAATTCGGCGCTGATTCCGGCTATCGAGCCGCTGCCCGCGACCAAATCTACGCCTGCTTCCGATCCTGAAGTGCCTGTCGCTACGACCGACGACGTCGAATATCCCAGCCTCGCCGCAGCCGTTGCCGACCAGGATGCGCCCGAGACAATCCAGGGCGATCTGAATTGCATGGCCAGCGCGATCTATTTCGAGGCCAAGAGCGAATCGCTTACCGGGCAGCTCGCGGTCGCCGAAGTTATCCTCAATCGCACCAAGTCGGGCCGTTTTCCGAAATCGGTGTGCTCGGTCGTGACCCAGCGCGGACAATTCTCGTTCGTGCGCGGCGGTCACATTCCGACGATTGCCAACAACAAGCAATTCCGCACCGCAGTCGCCGTGGCGCAGGTCGCCATGGCCGATCATTGGGACAGCCCCGCGGCCAATGCGCTGTATTTCCACGCTCGTCGCGTCTCGCCGGGCTGGCGGATGAGCAAGGTCGCGTCGATCGGCAATCACGTCTTCTATCGCTAAGTCGTAACGCCTGAAGCCCTTGGGGCTTTATTCCGTTCGCCTATTGTTCTAGATCGGGAGGATGCTGCAGCGCCCTCCCCAGTCTGTTTTGCCCGATCCCTGTGTCGATACGCCCGGATCGCCGATGTGCGCCGCCGATGTGTGTCGCGGGACGGTGCGGATGCTATTGCGGCATGATCTGGTCGCGATGGCGGAAGTACCGCTCGACGGTGGCCGACGCGCCGACCTGATGGCGATCGATTCGCGTGGGCAAATCCTCATCGTCGAGGTCAAGGTGTCGCGCGCCGATTTGCTCGGCGACGGCAAATGGACCGACTATCTCGGCTGTTGCGACCGTTTCTACTGGGCGATTCCCGCAGGATTCGATGCCACGCCGCTTGATGGCGAAGCGTTTCTGCCCGCGCGTACGGGAATCATCATCGCCGATCGCTACGATGCGGAGATCGTGCGCGAGGCGCATACCGATCCCCTGCCCGCCGCCACACGCAAGCGCTGCACCCTGGCATTCGCACGGCGCGCGGGTCGGCGCCTGATCGGCATGATCGATCCCGAAGCAGGGGCGATGCTCTGATCTCGCGTTTCGGCGCGAACCCTCTTCCGCCTCAAAGCCCCGGCAAATCCAGGCCCATCGTTCGCGCGCAATCGATCGCATCGTCATACCCGGCATCGGCATGGCGCATCACGCCGGTCGCCGGGTCGTTCCACAATACGCGTCCCAACCGTGCCGCTGCTTCGGGCGTGCCGTCGGCGACGATGACCATGCCGGCATGTTGCGAATATCCCATGCCGACCCCGCCGCCATGATGCAGCGACACCCAGGTCGCACCACTAGCGGTGTTGAGCAGCGCATTGAGCAAGGGCCAGTCCGACACCGCGTCGGACCCGTCGCGCATCGCTTCGGTTTCGCGGTTGGGGCTGGCGACCGAACCTGAATCAAGATGATCGCGGCCGATCACGACCGGCGCCTTCAACTCGCCCGATGCGACCATTTCATTGAAGGCGAGGCCGAGCCGGTGGCGATCGCCCAACCCGACCCAGCAGATCCGCGCCGGCAGGCCCTGGAAGTGAATCCGCTCGCGCGCCATGTCGAGCCAGCGATGCAGATGCGTGTTGTCGGGCAACAGCTCCTTCACCTTGGCGTCGGTCTTGTAGATATCCTCGGGGTCGCCGGACAGCGCGACCCAGCGGAATGGTCCGACACCCCGGCAGAAAAGCGGACGGATATAGGCCGGGACGAAGCCGGGAAAGGCGAAGGCGTCGGTCACGCCCTCATCGAGCGCGACCTGGCGGATATTGTTGCCATAATCGACCACCGGCACGCCGGCTTTCCAGAAATCGAGCATGGCGCGGACATGGATCGCCATCGATGCCTTGGCGGCACGCGCCACCGCGGCCGGATCGTTCTGGCGCTCGGCCATCCAGCGTTCCAGCGTCCAGCCCTGCGGCAAATAACCGTTGATCGGATCATGCGCCGAAGTCTGGTCGGTGACGAGATCGGGGCGAACGCCACGCCGCGCGAGTTCGGGATAGATATCCGCCGCATTGCTGAGCAGCCCGACCGAGATTGGCGATTTTGCGGTGGTGACGATCTCCAGCGCCTCATCCAGGCTTTCGGTCATGCAATCGAGATAGCCCGTCTGCAACCGCATCTCGATCCGGCTCGGCTGGCATTCGACCGCGAGGCACGACGCGCCCGCCATGGTCGCGGCGAGCGTTTGTGCACCGCCCATGCCGCCAAGCCCGGCAGTCAGTATCCAGCGACCCGACAGGTCGCCCCCATAATGCTGGCGGCCCGCCTCGACGAATGTCTCGTAGGTTCCCTGCACGATCCCCTGGCTGCCGATATAGATCCAGCTGCCGGCAGTCATCTGGCCGTACATCATCAGTCCGGCGCGATCGAGTTCGTGGAAATGCTCCCAGGTCGCCCATTTCGGTACCAGGTTCGAATTGGCGATCAGCACACGCGGCGCGTCGCGGTGGGTGCGGAACACACCGACCGGTTTGCCCGACTGGACGAGCAAAGTCTCTTCATCGCCCAGTCGGCGTAACGCCTCGACGATCCGGTCGAAACTCTCCCAGTCGCGCGCGGCACGACCGATGCCGCCATAAACAACCAGTTCCTGCGGGTTCTCCGCCACCCGTGGATCAAGATTATTCATCAGCATGCGCAGCGGCGCCTCGGTCAGCCAGCTTTTCGCGCTGAGCTCGGGGCCGGTCGGAGCGACGATATGACGCTGATTGTCGAGGCGGGTCATGCGGGGCCTTTCGCAAAAGTCAGGGCGGCGGTGAGGATATTGGCCAAGTCGGCGCGCAAGGGAGCGGCGCGATCGGGAGTCCAGGTCGGTGGCCAGTTGGACTCGTCGGGCTCGCCCTTGGGCTCATCGAGATAGGCGCGCATCGCGATTTCCATCTGGATCGCGTGCACGCCGTTGGCCGGACGACCATAGTGACGCGTGGTCCAGCCGCCGCGGAAACGCCCATTGAGTACATGCGACCGCTCGCCACAGGCCGCGACCACCGCATCGCTCAGTGTGGAATCGCAGGTCACGCCATTATCGGTGCCGATATTCAATTCGGGCAGCTCGCCGTCGAACAAGCGCGGGATGACGCTGCGGATCGAATGGCAATCATAGACCACGACCCAAGGATGCAGCGCGCGCAGCCGCGCGATCTCCGCCTCGATCGCGTCATGATAGGGGGTGAAATACGCCACGCGGCGTGCGTCGATGTCGGGCATCTCGCCGTCGCGATAAAGCGCTTCACCATCGAACGTGTCGATCGGACAAAGGCCGGTGGTCGCCTGACCGGGATAAAGTGACACACCCGATGGCGGACGGTTGCAGTCGATCACGCTGCGCGAGATATCGGTGCGGATCGTCGTCGCTTCGGCGAGCCCGTCATAAAGCGCCGCGATATGCCAGTCCGCATCGCGGATCGCCCACCAGGGCGACCGAAACTGTCCGATCAGATCGTCTGGGATCAAACTGCCGCCATGGGGAAAGGCCAGGATCAGCGGCGCATCGCGCCGCTCGACATGGAGCCAGTTCACGGCGCGAGGCCCGGCAAGGCCGCAACCGCATCGAGCAAGGCCGGCGAGCGGAGCAGCGCAGCGGCAGCCTCGATATCGGGCGCCATGTGGCGATCCTCTTCCAGCGTCGGGACTTGCGCGCGAAGCAGGCCGCGCACCGCCTCGATCGGCGGGCTCGACACCAGCGGCGCGTGGAAATCGCAACCCTGCGCGCCGGCAAGCAGCTCGATCGCCAGCACCATATCGACATTGGCCGCCATCTCGCACAACCGCCTTGCGCCGTGCGCCGCCATCGACACATGATCCTCCTGATTTGCCGAGGTCGGGATCGAATCGACGCTCGCCGGATAAGCGCGCTGTTTGTTCTCCGAGACCAGAGCCGCCGCGGTCACCTGCGGGATCATGAAACCGGAGTTGAGGCCGGGGTGCGGCGTCAGGAAGGCAGGCAGGCCCGACAAGGCCGGGTCGACCAGCATGGCGATGCGCCGCTCGGCCAGACTGCCGATCTCGCACAAGGCCAGCGCGATCATATCGGCGGCGAAGGCGACAGGTTCGGCGTGGAAATTGCCACCCGATAAAGCTTCGTCGGGGGCTCCGTCAGTTCCAACGAAGATCAGCGGATTGTCCGACACGCCATTCGCCTCGACGATCAGCGTGTTGGCCGCCTGGCGCAACAGGGTCAGGATCGCGCCCATCACCTGTGGCTGGCAGCGTAGGCAATAAGGATCCTGTACGCGCAGATCGTCTTCGCGGTGAGATGCGCGGATCGCCGATCCAGCCATCAGGTCACGCAACGCATCGGCCGTCTCGATCTGGCCAGCATGGCCGCGCAGCGTGTGGATGCGATGATCGAACGGCGTATCCGAACCCTTTGCGGCCTCGGTCGAGAGCACGCCGGTGA
This sequence comes from Sphingomonas sp. So64.6b, assembly GCF_014171475.1. Taxonomy (NCBI): domain Bacteria; kingdom Pseudomonadati; phylum Pseudomonadota; class Alphaproteobacteria; order Sphingomonadales; family Sphingomonadaceae; genus Sphingomonas; species Sphingomonas sp. So64.6b. The sequence continues at coordinate 3,995,097 of NZ_CP048817.1, read as the reverse complement.
CCAGCGCGGTGCGATAGAGACGCTCCGCCTCGAACACACCGGCGAGCGCATAGGCGGTCGAGAACTGCGTGCCGTTGAGCAGCGCGAGCCCCTCCTTCGGCCCCAGTGCGAGCGGCGCAAGGCCGGCAGCGGCAAGCGCTTCGGCGGCGGGCATGCGCTTCTCACCAACGAACATCTCACCGACCCCGATCATCGCCGCGGCCATATGCGCGAGTGGGGCGAGGTCGCCCGAGGCGCCGACCGATCCCTGGGCAGGGATTACCGGGACCAGGTCATAGGTCAGCATCGCTTCGAGCAGTTCGACCGTCGCCGGCGCCACACCCGACGCGCCGCGCGCGAGGCTGGCGAGCTTCAGTGCCATCATCAGCCGGGCGATGGCCACCGGCATCGGCGCACCGACGCCGGCGGCATGGCTTAATACGATATTGCGTTGCAGGGTAGCGAGGTCCGCCGCCTCGATACGTACGCTGGCAAGTTTTCCAAAGCCGGTGTTGATCCCGTAAACCGGTTCGCCCCGCGCTAGGATGCGTTCGACCGCCGCGGCGCTGTCGGCAATCCCGGCGCGACTGGCGGAGTCGAGGCTTGGTCTCGCGCCGAGATAAAGCGCGCGCCAGTCGGCATAGGGTACGACACCCGGAATCAGCAGCATTGGCCGTCCTTCACGCGCATGAACAAGGGATTGAAGCCGATCCGGTAAACCAGCTCGGCCGGATTGGAGATGTCCCACACCGCCAGGTCGCAGGTTTTGCCCGCTTCAAGCGTGCCGATCTGTGCGGACAGCCCGATCGCTCCGGCGGCGTTGATAGTGACGCCGCGCAGCGCCTCGGTCACGGTCAAGCGGAACAATGTCGATGCCATATTGAGCATGAGCAGCAATGAGGTGGTCGGTGAAGTGCCCGGGTTGCAGTCGGTGGCAATCGCGATCGGGACATGGTGCGCACGGAACAGGTCGATCGGCGGTAGCTTGGCCTCGCGCATGAAGTAAAAGGCGCCGGGCAACAGCACCGCGACCGTCCCCGCCGCCGCCATTGCACGGACATCGCTGTCCTCGGCATATTCGAGATGGTCGGCGGACAGCGCGCCATGGCTGGCGGCGAGGCTGGCGCCGTGCAGCGCGGACAATTGCTCGGCATGGAGCTTGACCGGCAACCCAGCGGCTTTAGCCGCGGTGAGGACACGGCCGGATTGTTCGATCGAGAAGCCGATGCCTTCGCAAAAGGCATCGACGGCATCGGCCAGGCCAACCGAGGCCGGAATCATCGCGCCGCACACCAAGTTGATATAATCGTCCGCCCGCCCGGCATATTCCGGCGGCAACGCATGCGCCCCGAGCAAAGTCGGTGACACCCTGATCGCGCGCTCGTCGCCCAGAGCGCGCGCGGCGCGCAGCATCTTCAGTTCATCGTTGAGGGTCAGGCCATAACCCGATTTGACCTCGATCGTGGTGACACCTTCGGCGAGCAACGCATCAAGCCGGGGCAAGGCGATCTCGACCAACTCGGCTTCGCTCGCCGCGCGAGTCGCGCGCATTGTCGACAGGATGCCGCCGCCCGCACGCGCGATTTCCTCATAGGACGCGCCTTCCAGCCGCATTGCCCATTCGCCGGCACGGTCACCGGCATGGATGAGATGCGTGTGGCAATCGATCAGCCCGGGGGTGATCCAGCGCCCGGCGCAGTCGATCACTTCAGCCGCTTCCCGTGGCCCGCCTCCACCTGGCCCGGCATAGACAATCCGGCCCTGCTCGCACGCGACCATGCCGTCCTCGACCACGCCAAGGCCATCGCCGGTCATCGTGGCCAATCGGGCATTGATCCAGAGTCGCTCCATGACCTCTATACTTGCCCGCCACATTTATTATGTCTAGACATAATAATCAGGAGGCCCCGATGCAGCATCTTTGGTTCGAGCATATATTGCTGCCGCAGGGCTGGGCCGATCGGGTCCGCATCGGCGTCGTCGATGGGCGTATCGCCTCGATCGAGACCGGCATCGACGCGTTGGCAAAGGACGACCGCCACGGCACCGGCGTGCCCGGCCTGTGCAATGTGCACAGCCATGGCTTCCAGCGTGGCATGGCCGGCCTGTCGGAGCGGCGCGGCCGGCCTGATGACGATTTCTGGAGCTGGCGCGAGGTGATGTATCGCTTCCTCGACCGGCTCGGCCCTGATGATATCGCGGCGATTACCGCTCAGGCCTATGTCGAGATGCTCGAATCGGGTTTCACTCGGGTCGGCGAATTCCATTATTTGCACAATGACGTCGATGGTGGCCGCTATGCCGATCCGGCCGAAACCGCCGGCGCGATCATCGCGGCGACCGACATCAGCGGGATCGGGCTGACCTTGTTGCCGGTGTTCTACGCGCATGGCGATTTCGGCGGCGCCAAACCGGCACCTGGACAGCGTCGTTTCCTGTCCGATATCGATGGTTTCGCGCAGCTGATCGAACAAAGCCGGGCGAAGCTGTCGGGCGACATGATCCTGGGCATCGCGCCGCATTCGTTGCGCGCCGTCACGCCTGAGGAGATGGACGCGCTCGTTGCGCTAGCCGGCCACGGGCCAATCCATATTCATGCGGCGGAACAGCTGCGCGAGGTCGAAGCCTGTCTGGCGTGGAGCGGAGCGCGGCCAGTCGAATGGCTGCTCGACAACCAGCCGGTCGACCGGCGCTGGTGCCTGATCCACGCGACTCATCTGACCGATACCGAATGCGACCGGCTCGCCGCCAGCGGCGCCGTTGCCGGCCTGTGTCCCGTGACCGAAGCCAATCTTGGCGACGGCATATTCCCGGCGCTGCGTTATCTCGCCGCTGGCGGACGGCTCGGCGTGGGCACCGATTCGAACATTCTTGTTGATGCCGCGAGCGAACTGCGCGCGGTCGAATATTCGCAGCGCCTGTCACATCGCCGTCGGGCGTTGCTCGCCGACGATACCCGGCCGTCAGTCGGGCGACGCCTGTTCGAGGCGGCCCAATCGGGTGGCGCACAGGCGCTGGGGATCGCTTCGGGGCTGCGCGTCGGCGGTTCGGCCGATATCGTGTCATTCGATATGAACCATCCTGCCCTGTACGGCGCCACGATCGAGACCCTGCTCGATCATTGGATCTTCGCCGCGCGGCACGGCGCGATCGAGTCGGTGTGGCGTGGCGGACGGAAATGCGTCGAGGCGGGCCGGCATATTGCTGCCGACGCGGTGGCCGCGCGCTACCGCCAAACCGTGGCAGGTCTTTTGGCGTGACGGTCGCCGAGCGGATACGCACTGATATCGAGGCGCGGATTCACTCGGGCGCGTGGCGTCCGGGTGATCGGATTCCCTTCGAACACGAACTTGTCGTGACCTATGGCTGCTCGCGTGCGACGGTCGGCAAGGCACTTGGCGCGCTCGCCCGGACCGGTCTGATCGAGCGGCGACGCAAGGCTGGATCTTTCGTTGCGCATCCACAGGTTCATTCGGCGGTCCTGGCGGTCCCCGATCTGGCGCAGATCATCGCTGCGCGTGGCGAGGAGTATCGCTGGCAGCGCACTCTGTATCGCAACGTAAACCACGGTGAGGGCGGTGATATTCCACTGCCTGCGATGCTGGTCGAGGGTGTCCATTTCAGCGGTGGCGAACCGTTCGCGCTCGAACGCCGGCTGATCGCGCTCGGCACTATACCCAAAGCGGCCACTCAGGACTTTGTCGATGAGGCACCCGGCGCTTGGCTGCTCGCGCATATCCCCTGGACATCCGCGCGCCATCGTATCCGGGCGGTGGAGGCGATACCGGCAGAGGCGCGTGCGCTGGCGTTGCGGCCGCGCGCGGCCTGTCTCGAGCTCGAACGGATGACCTGGCGAACCGGCGAACCGGTCACGCATGTGCGCCAGCTGTTTCGCGGCGATCGTTTCGACCTGGTCGCCGAGTTCCGGCCCGGCGACGGTTAGAGCTTGGGACCCGAAACGGCTCTGCGCGCTTTTTTCGGGGTTTCATCGATCAGCTTGGCCATCACTGTCGAGCGTTTGTCGTCATGCGCGTAATCGCGCGCCGACATGCCGGCGAGCAGGTCGGGCTGATCGGGGTCGGCACCCGCGGTGAGCAATGTGCGGGCAAGGCCGAGGTCGCGACGCTGGACGGCGCGAATCAATGGCGTTTCGCCACGCGAATTGCCCAGATTCACATCCGCCTTGGCTTCGATCAGGATATCGACCAATCCAGATTGGCCACCATTCACCGCGAGCAGCATCGCTGTATTCCCCTCGCCGTCGCGCAAATTGGGGTCGGCATTCTGTTGCAGCAGGAAGCGCAAATAGACCGAATCGCCACGCTTGACGACAATGTGCAAGGCGCCTTCCCTGGTACCGATATCGCGCGTGTTGATTATCCGGCTGCCCGGTTTGTTGAGCATGTCGAGCACCTCGGTGCCCTTGCCGCCACGCACCGCCTCGAGGAACTTGTAGCTCTCCGATTGCTGCTGCGCCTGTGCGATTCCGGTGGTCACGAGGAGCGCGGCAGTGGCCAGCGCGATCTGCTTCAAACGAACGGTCATTGTCTCGTGCCGGCCCTTAAAATCATCTGCGTGATCATGTGTGCACCGCACGATGAACAATCAACCCAACTTGCGTGGGTCGCCTTAACAGATCATGGCTGACCGCGCCATGAAACTGATCGCCCGTACGCTCGCCATGTTTCTTATCGCGGCGCTGCTCGCCGCTTGTTCGGGGCCGTCCGCGCTGCCGCGCGCGCCGCTTGAGGGTGCGGCGATTGGCGGCCCCTTCACCCTGACCGATCAAGACGGCCGGCAGGTCAGCGATACCGCGTACAAGGGCAAATACCGCATCGTCTATTTTGGCTACACCTTCTGTCCCGACGTCTGCCCGGTCGATGTGCAGAATCTCGGCGCCGGACTGCGCCTGCTGGAAAAGAGCGATCCCGGTTTAGGTGCGAAAATCGTGCCGATCTTCATCTCGGTCGATCCCGAGCGCGATACGCCCGCAGCGCTCAAACAATTCGTCTCCGCCTTTCATCCGCGCATGGTCGGCCTGACCGGTAGCCCGGAGGCGATCGCCAAGGTCGCAAAGGCGTTTGCGATCTATTATAAAAAGGGCGATCCGGCGCCCGGCGGCGGTTATCTGATGGATCATTCGCGCGTTGCGTATCTGATGGACCCCGACGGCAAGCCGCTCGCGCTCCTGCCGCAGGACGGCAAGCCGGAGGCGATCGCCATCGAACTCAAGCGCTGGGTCAAGTGAGTCTGGTCATATGAGTGGCGCGTTCTGGGAAGATACGCCGTTAGAGAAGCTCGATCGCGGCCAGTGGGAAGCCCTGTGTGACGGCTGCGGCAAATGCTGTATCCACAAGCTTGAGGACGAGGAAACTGGTGAACTGATTCCGACCAATGTCGCGTGCCGCTTGCTCGACCGAGCCACCGCGCAATGCTCGAACTACCGCCACCGTCACGCATTCGTCAGCGAATGCGTCCGGCTGACGCGTGACAATGTGCATGAGATCGACTGGCTGCCCGATACCTGCGCCTATCGTTTGCGTCGCGACAACGAACCCTTGCCACGCTGGCATTATCTCGTGTGCGGCGATCGCGACGCGGTCCACCGTGCCGGTGAATCGGTGCGTGGCTGGACGATCTCCGAGGTTGATGCCGGAGAGTTGGAGCATCATATCGTCGACCGGCGCTTGTGATGGAGACGCTGTGACGGAAACGGTCGAAGTCGTCCGCAACGCGCGCGCGCGCCGCGCCAAGCTTTCGGTCGATCCGGCGAGCGGGCGGGTGCGCCTGACCCTGCCGCCGCGCGCACCGCTGAAAGCGGCGCTGCGCTGGGCCGAGGAACAGCGCGGTTGGGTCGAGGCACAGCGCGCGAAATTGCCGCAGGCGCGGCCCTTTGCGCCCGGTGCCGAGATCCCGTTCGACGATGCGATTCTAACGATCGACTGGCATGAGGCCCTGCCGCGCCGGGTCGTTCGCGAAGGAGCATTGCTTCGCTGCGGCGGACCGCTCGACGCCTTGTCGCGGCGGATCGAGACCTGGCTGAGACGTGAGGCGCTCCGTGTCCTGAGCGCGGAAACCGCCGAATTCGCCGCTCGCGCCGATGTAACCGTGACGCGCGTATCGATCGGCGATCCCCGCGCGCGCTGGGGCAGTTGTGCGTCGACCGGCGTGATCCGCTACAGCTGGCGGCTCATCCTGATGCCGCCCTTTGTGCGCCGCTCGACCGTTGCGCATGAGGTGGCGCACCGGGTCCATATGAATCACAGCGCTGAATTCCACGCACTCGCCGATGCCTTGACCGAAGGCGACCCGGCCGCATCGCGCGCCTGGCTGCGCGCCAACGGCGCGGCGCTTCACTGGTTCGGGCGGGTTTCCTGAGGCCGTTCGCGCGGCGTTTCCGGCGGTAGCGTCGCTGGGGGCCGGCCAGGTGCCGAGTTGGGACGCTGGGGCGGGGCCTGGTTGCGATCGAGCACCTTGTCGATCCAGTCCTGGTCGAGCCGTTCCTGCGGCCGGGGATTGGCGCCGCTGGTGGGTGGCACGGGCTGGCCGTCGGGATCGACCTGTGAATCGCCCTCGGACGGCTCGACCGCGGCACCGGGTTCGATCGGATTGCCGTCCTGATCGACAAACAGGCTGTTGTCCGCCTCACCGAAATAGGATTCCTCGTCGGGCTCGAGCTGCCATTCGGGCAGCGTGACCTGAGTGTCGAACTGCTCGACCGGGCGATTGGCCACTGCGATCTTCATGAAACCGGCAAAGGCGCGCGCCGGCGCGGTGCCGCCCTGCAGGCCGGGCACCACCTTGGCGTCGTCGCGGCCCATCCACACGCCGGTGGTCAGCCCGCTTGAAAAGCCGACGAACCAGCCATCCTTGTTCGACGTCGTCGTACCGGTCTTGCCCGCGACCGGTCGGCCGATCTGTGCCGCCTTACCGGTGCCGGTGTTGACCGCGGTCTGCAGCAGGTCGGTCATCTGCGCCGCGACATAAGGCGCGACCAGTACCTGGCTGCGATCGACTTCCTGCGCATAGATCGTCACGCCCTGCGCGGTAACCTTGGTGATGCCATAGGGCGTCACCGCGACGCCCTTGTTGGCGACGCTGGCAAAGGCGCGGGTCATGTCGATCAGGCGCACATCGGACGTGCCGAGCACCATCGCCGGATGGGTATCGACCGGCGTGGTGATGCCAAAACGGCGTGCCATGTCGGCGATCGTGCCGAAGCCGACCTCAAGCCCGAGCTTCGCCGCGATCGTGTTGACCGAATAGGCAAAGGCGGTGCGCAGCGTCATTTCGCCGCGATTGGCGCCCGACGAATTGCGCGGGCTCCAGCCCTTGATCGTGACCGGTTCGTCGACCAGCGTGTCTTCGGGTTTATGCCCGGCCTCGAGCGCGGCAAGATAGACGAACAGCTTGAACGCCGATCCCGGCTGACGCACAGCCTGAGTCGCGCGGTTATAGTTGGACGAGACATAATCGGTGCCGCCGACCATCGCGCGCACCGCGCCATCGCGATCGATCGATACCAATGCCCCTTGTGCATTTTTCGGTGCATTGGCGCGAACCGAGGCATCGGCCGCGCGCTGCATACCGAGGTCGAGCGTTGTCCACACCTCAAGCGGACGGGTCGTTTCGTCGATCAGTACCTCAAGCTGGGGCAGCGCCCAGTCGGTGAAGTATCGCACACTATTCTGTTTGGGCTCAGGCGCGAGCGTGACCGACGAGGGGTTGGCCTGAGCCGCCTGCGCGGCAGTGATCTTGCCGGTTTCCTGCATCAGCTTGATCACCACGCCGGCGCGGCCGATCGCCGCCTCGGCATCGGCGGTCGGCGAATAGCGCGACGGCGCCTTGACCAGACCGGCGACCACCGCCGCCTCATTCAAGTTCAGCGTATCGGCGCCATGCCCGAAGAAGCGGCGCGACGCGGCGTCGATGCCGTAAGCGCCGCCGCCAAAATAGACCTTGTTGAGATAGAGTTCGAGGATCTGGTCTTTGGTGAACTTGCGTTCGATCGCCAGGGCCAGGATCGCCTCTCGAATCTTGCGACCGAAATCATATTTGTTCGACAGGAAAATGGTCCGCGCGACCTGCTGCGTAATCGTCGATGCGCCCTGAAGTCGCTTGTCGGTGCCGCGATTATTGAAGGCGAGCTTGACCGCGCGCAGCACCCCGATCGGATCCACGCCGGGATGCGAGCGGAAACGGCGATCCTCGACCGAAACCATCGCGTCGCGCATCACCACAGGGATTTTGTCGTAGGGCAGCCATTCGCCATAGCTCGGCCCGAGCGACACGATGACCGTGCCATCGGCGGCGTGGACGCGGATCATCTGCCCATTGGGCGAGGATTTCAGCTCGTCGTAACTCGGCAGCTGCGCGCGTGCGACATAGACCGCGATGACCAGCGCGATCAGCCCAAGAAGGGCGAGCACGCCGAACACCTGCAGCGTTCGGACGAGCCGCCGACGCCATGGTCTGGACGATTTGGGCTTTGTTGAGGTGGCCATGAAGCTGCCGGAGATTACGCGCTAATCCCGTGGCTCACAAGCGGCCACGAGAACCAGCTTAATCCTTCCATGCCCAGTAAAGCTGTGCCGGCGGCAGGTTCCACCATTCCATCGTGTGTTCGACGCGCGGAATATAGGGCGCGATGAAATCATAGCATTTGGGCGAATATTGATAGACCAGGAAGGCGCCACCGGGCCGGAGCACATCGGCGGTCGCTGCGCCGATCGCATCGCCCACGCCAGCCGGTAAGGTTGAAAAAGGCAAGCCCGACAGGACATAATCGGCCTGCTCGAAACCATGATCGGTGATGATCTGGCGCACATCGGCGGCCGAACCATTGACCACGGTGAAGCGCGGATCGACGATTTCGTGGCGCAGATAGCGGACGAAATCGGGATTGGTGTCGATCGCGATATATTTTGCGTCGGGGCCCAGTTTTTCGAGCACCGACGAGCAGAAGGTACCCACACCGGGGCCATATTCGACGAACAATTTGGTGTTTTGCCAATCGACTCGGGAAAGCACCTTACGCACCAGCTTGCCGGACGAGGGGAAGATTGCCCCCACCATCACCGGATGCTTGATAAAGCCTTTCAGGAACATCCCCATGGGTGAGGGGACACCTGCGGCGCGAAGGCGCCGACGGCGTTGAGCGGCGGTGGATGCTGGCATCATGGTCCTGTTCGTAAGGGAAATAGACGTGTCGGTTTCACCCGTCGCAAACTTGTAACGAACATTCAAGCGATCGGGTTGCTTCTCGTCTGCTGTCGGGCTTGCGTGACCTCGCGATTCGCCTAAGCGAGGCACATGCACGACGACCGGACGAATGCGATGAAAAAGCTGGCGACCCGCCGGCTCGTCCATCGTGAAATTGGGGCTCCGCACGCCTCGGGCCTGCGGCGATGAAGCCCGCAACCCCCGTCAATCGCGACTTCATCTTACTGTTCCTCGTCATGCTGACGATCGCGGCGGGCAATACCGCGCTGCAATCGGTGCTGCCCGCGCTCGGCCGCTCGCTGAAAGTGCCCGACAGCGCGGTCGCTGCCGCTTTTTCCGTTTCGGCCTTGCTGTGGGTGATGTCCGCCCCTTTCTGGGCGAATCGGTCCGACCGCCACGGGCGGCGCGCGATGATCCTGCTCGGCGTCGGCGGCTTCACCATCTCGCTGCTGCTGTGCGGAATCGTGCTAACGGCGGGAATCAATGGCTGGATCGGCGGCACGGCGGCGTTCCTGACCTTCATCCTCGGCCGGCTCATCTATGGCAGCTTCGGCTCGGCGGCGCCGCCGGCGGTGCAGGCGCTGGTCGCCGGGCGCACGACGCGTGAGGAGCGCACCCGTGCGCTGACCCTGCTCGGATCGGCGTTTGGGCTGGGCACGATCCTCGGGCCGGCGATCGCGCCCTATCTGACGCTCGGTCATGTTGGTGGGATTGAGATCGGGCTCGCCGGCCCGGCTTATTTCGGCGCGGCATTTGGCGCGTGCATCTTCCTCGCTGTGCGCCGCATGTTGCCCAACGACCTGATCGCAGAGCCCGGCACTCATGGGGCGGCGAATGCCTATCCCTCGATCGGCGGGCAGGCGAGCGGTGCGAGCGTTACCGCCGCCACGCATAGCCACGACCAGCGCGTCGGTTATGCCGATCCGCGCATCCGCGCCTGGATGATCATGGGTCTGGTCATGGGCCATGCCCAGGCGATGACCGGTCAGGCGATCGGTTTCCTGGTGATCGACCGGCTGAACGTCGCGCCGATCGAGGCGTTACAGCCGACCGGCATCGTGCTGATGATGGGCGCGGGATCGTCCCTGTTGGTGTAATGGGGCCTGATTCCGTTGCTCAATCTGACGCCGCGCCGATTGGTCCTCGCCGGCCTGGTGGTCGCGGCGATCGGCACCGCCATGACGGGAATCGCCACCTCGCTCTACGGCATCGCGCTTGCTTATGCGATTGCCTCGGCCGGGTTCGGCTTCGTCCGCCCTGGCTTCACCGCCGGATCGTCGCTCGCCGTCGGGCCTGAATCGCAAGGATCGGTGGCGGGCAAGGTCACGTCGATCAACGGTGCGTCATTCGTGCTTGGCCCGTCGATCGGTGTCGGCCTGTATGAGGCGCAACATTCGCTGCCTTATCTGACCGCGAGCGCCGGGCTGCTGATCCTGATCCTCTATGCCTGGAAAAGCCTGAAAGCCCCTGCGTTGGACGATTAGTCGGGTACGGCCGGTGCATGTCGTCGCGCACCGATCGACGCGCCAAGGGCGTAGAGGGCAAGCGCGATCCAGATCAGCGCAAATGCGCCGATCTGCGCCGGATAAAGTTTCTCGCCATAAACGAACACCGCCAGCACCAGCTGAAGTGTCGGCGCGATATATTGCAGCAGTCCCAGATCGGTATAACGCACGCGCTTCGCCGCCGCGGCAAACAGCAGCAGCGGCAATGCGGTGAGGATTCCGGTAGCGACCAGGAGCGGCACGCCCGGTCCGTTGGCGGACAGTGCCGTGCCAGCGAGCAGGAGCCAGCCCAGCGCCGGCGGTGTGAGGATCGCGGTTTCAATCAGCAGGCCGTCGATCGCATCCACCGGCGTGATCTTGCGGATCAAACCGTAGAATCCGAACGAGAAAGCGAGCGTCAGCGGAATGACCGGTATCCCGCCCTGCCAGATGGCGAGGAAAAGCACCGCAGCGGTCGCGATGATCACCGCGATCGCTTCGATCCGGCCGAGCCGCTCGCGCAGGATCACCACGCCGAGTACGACATTGACCAGCGGGTTGATGAAATAACCGAGACTGGCCTCGGCGACATGGCCGCCATTTACCGCCACGATATAGCAAAGCCAGTTGATGGCGATCAGCGCCGCCGACCCGGTGAGCGCGAGCAACAGGCGCGGGGTCCGCACGATCCTGAGCAGCGCCGGCCCATGACGAAGCGCTGCCGCCAGCAGGGCCAGCAACAGCAGCGACCAGAGGATGCGGTGCGCGAGGATGTCCGGCGCCGGCAGCGGCTTGAGCAGCTTCAGGAACGCGGGCAGCAAGCCCCAGATCGAAAAGGCGGCGACGCCTAATAGAATCCCGGGATTGGTCTTCCTGCTGCGCGCCACCGTTTCCGCCGGACGAGATTCCGATCGGTCGGTCAATCAGTCCCCTTCGGGCCACGCGGCCGCAACTGGCCGGGCGTGATGAAGCCAATCGGCTGCAATGCTGACGCATCCTGCTTCAGTCGCGACGCCATCTGCTCGTAATCGCGCTCCATCTCGGGGGTGACCGAAGCGCGCGATTCGTCGAGCGCCTCTTCGAAATGCGCCATCGTCACTTCAGCAACGCTGAGCGACTGGCGCAGCGCGACGAGGCCTGCGCGGCGCACCAGATCCTCGAGATCGGCCCCAGTGAAGCGGTCGGTCCGCTCGGCCAGCGAATCGAGGTCGACATCGCCGGCAAGCGGCATCTTGCCGGTCTGGATCGCCAGGATACGCCGGCGGCCGTCCTTGTCGGGCACACCGACATAGATCAGCTCGTCGAACCGACCTGGACGGAGCAGCGCCGGATCGATCAGGTTCGGCCGGTTGGTCGCGCCGATCACGACGACCGATTGCAACTCCTCCAACCCGTCCATCTCGGCCAGGATGGTATTGACCACCCGTTCGGTGACTTGCGGTTCGCCAAGGCCGCCGCCGCGTGCGGGAACGAGCGAATCGAGTTCGTCGATGAAGATCACGCACGGTGCGACCTGACGGGCGCGGCTGAACAGCTTGGCGATCTGCTGTTCGCTCTCGCCATACCATTTGCTCAGCAGGTCGGATGATTTGGTGGCGATGAAATTCGCCTCCGCCTCGCGCGCGACCGCCTTGGCGAGCAGAGTCTTGCCGGTCCCGGGCGGTCCATAGAGCAGGAAACCCTTGGCCGGCCGGATGCCGAGGCGGCGGAACGCATCGGGATCCTTGAGCGGCAGTTCGACGCCTTCCTTCAAGCGCATCTGCGCCTTGTCGAGTCCGCCGACATCCTCCCAGCGGACGCGCGGCGCTTCGACCATCACCTCACGCATCGCGCTTGGCTGGACACGTTTCAGCGCATCGAGGAAATCCTCGCGTGTGACGGCGAGTGTATCGAGCACCTCGGGCGGAATCGTGCCTTCTGCGAGATTGAGCCGCGGCATGATCTTGCGCACCGCCTCGATCGCCGCCTCGCGCGCGAGCGCGGCAAGGTCGGCGCCGACAAAGCCGTAAGTGGTTCGCGCAAGCTCGCCGAGATCGACCTTGTCGCCAAGCGGCATCCCGCGTGTGTGGATCCCGAGAATCTCGCGACGGCCGCGCTCGTCGGGCACACCAACGACGATCTCGCGGTCGAACCGGCCGGGCCGACGCAGTGCTTCGTCGATCGCTTCGGGGCGATTTGTCGCGGCGATCACCACCACATTGGTGCGCGCTTCGAGCCCGTCCATCAGCGTCAACAATTGCGCGACGAGGCGCTTTTCCGCCTCGCCCGACACTTGGCCGCGTTTCGGCGCGATCGAATCGATCTCGTCGATGAACACGATCGATGGCGACGCCTTGGCCGCGTCCTCGAACACCTGGCGCAGCTTGCTTTCCGATTCGCCATAGGCCGACCCCATGATCTCGGGGCCGTTGATCAGAAAGAACTCGGCGGCGCTCTCATTGGCGACGGCGCGTGCGAGGCGTGTCTTGCCGGTACCGGGCGGCCCATGCAGCAAGACGCCCTTGGGCGGATCGACGCCGAGCCGCTGGAACAGTTCGGGATAACGCAGCGGCAATTCGACCATCTCGCGCAACTGATCGATCGTCGGGCCCATGCCGCCGATATCGTCATAGGTGACGTCGGCGCGGCGCGCTTCCTTCGGCTCCTCATATTCGGGGCGCAGCTCGATCTCGGTATTCTCATCGACATGCACGACACCCTTGGGCGTGGTGGCGATCACCGAGAGGCGGATCTCCTGCAGCGCATAAGCGGGAGCGCGAAGGAATTGCTGTACACCGGGCGGCATATTGTCGACGCGCTGCTGGCCGGCGGTCGCGACGACGTCACCCTGGCACAGCGGCCGGCCGAAGAACGTGCGCTTCAACGCGTTGGATGACCCCTGCAGACGCAGGTTCTGCTGAGCGGGTGCGAAAACGACGCGCGTCGCCGGTTTGGATTCGACCTTGCGCACTTCGACGAAATCACCCGCGCCCGCGCCGGCATTGGCGCGCTGCAGGCCGTCGATGCGGATGATCTCCAGTCCTTCATCTTCGTGATATGGCGCAACCGCACGCGCCGGCGTAGTCGATTTCCCGACAATCTCGATCACATCGCCCTCGGCCAGGCCGAGCGCCATCATCAGCGCACGCGGAATATGCGCGAGCCCGCGGCCGCTGTCTTCAGGTCGCGCATTGGCGACCTGCAATTTGTGGACCGGTGATTCACTATCGGCCATGAGACTCCCCTCGCCAGACTTGGCTGTTGAGCGCGTGAGATAGGGAGCGGGTTCCGGCAATACGAGAGTGCAACAATGGTTGCGTCGTCACTGAGACGCCAACCTGTTGAAAAAGACAAAAAAAGGGCCGACCCCAAAGGATCGGCCTTGAAAGTTTTAGGAGAGGATGCCTGAAAGGCACCGTCTTTGTGCGCCGCCACAGTTTATTGTGCAAGTGCGAAAAGAGCGACGGTGATTGCGTTTCATGCAACTACTGGTGATAACAGTACGAGGGGGGATGGAAGGTTTCGAGGATAGGGTATATGGTGCAGCGCACAATTAGGCGGGGTTTTCATGCGTAGATTGCCGCCATTGACCGCAATCGAGGCCTTTGTGCAGGTGGCTCGGCTGGGGTCGATCAAGGCGGCTTCCGCCGAACTCGCGCTGTCGCCACCCGCGCTCAGCCGGCGCGTTCAGGCGCTCGAACGTTTTATCGACAAGCCATTGTTCGAACGCCGCCATCAGGCGGTGGTGCTCAATGCCGATGGCGAACGCCTGCTCGCGCAGATTGCGCCGACGATCGACAGCCTGTCCGACGCGGTCGAATCGATGATGGGGGGCAGCGATGTGCTGCGTCTCCGGCTCGGCATCATGCCGTTGTTCGCATCGCAGCGACTATTTCCGAAGCTCGGCGAATTGCGCGCAAGGCATCCCGAACTTCATCTCGATATCGACACTGCCGGACACGGCGTGATGCGGCTCGGCGATGGACTCGATGCGGTGATCGCACTGGCGCGCGACATCGATCCCGGACTTTATGCCAAGCGGCTCGATCGCAATTCGGTTTATGTCATCGGCGCACGCGCACTGATCGAGGGTGACAATCCGGTCACCGATCCGGCGCAGATTAAGTCGCTGACCGCATTGGTCCATCGCGACATGCCCGACACGTTCAGCGCGTGGCGCCATGCGGCGGGGCTCGGCGACCTCGAGCCGCTGGCGATCGATCATTTCGATTCGGGGCCATTGATGCTCGAAGCGGCGGCGCAGGGTCTCGGCATCGCCTTCATGCATGAAAGCCATTTCGAGGATGCGCATGACGACCGGCTGGTGCGGCTGTTCGATATCGAGGTCGAAAGCCCGTACAGCTATTGGTTCGTGTGCCGCCCGCGCGCGCTGAGCCTGCGGCCGGTCAAGCTGTTCCACGACTGGCTGATCGAGGCCGTCGCGGAGAAATAGGACGGGCCGGCCGTTCGACCGGCCCATAGGTCGGTTATGCGGCGCGCATCGATACGATCTTGCCCGGGCTGCGCGGTGGCTCGCCTTTGGGCAGCGCGTCGACATGCTCCATGCCCTCGGTTACTTCGCCCCATACGGTGTACTGACCGTCGAGGAAGCGGGCATCATCGAGGCAGATGAAGAACTGGCTGTTGGCCGAATTCGGGCTCTGCGCGCGCGCCATCGACGCCACACCGCGGACATGCGGTTCTTTGGAGAATTCGGCGGGCAAATTGGGATGCTTGTCCGATCCGTGCATGCCGGTGCCGGTCGGATCGCCGCCCTGCGCCATGAAGCCGGGGATCACGCGGTGGAACACGACGCCGTCGTAGAAGCCGTCATTGGCCAGCTCGACAATGCGCGCGACATGCTGTGGCGCGAGGTCGGGGCGAAGCTTGATCGTCACGGTGCCGCTCTCGAGCGTCAGCGTCAGGGTTTCGGGGGTGTCGGCCATGTCGGGCTCCTGAAAGGGGAAACCCGCGCCGTAGCGATCCGCGCCACGGCTGGCAAATCGGGTGTTGCCGCTCATGCTCACCACAAGGGAGATCGGGAGGAGCGAGGGTCGCGTCATACCCCTCCCGACCGGCTTGTGAGCCGTCATCCTCCTATCCGCTCGCTTTTCGCCAGTCCTCTGACAAAGGCCGTCAGTCCGGATTGGCATAATTGCCTCAGGACGTTAGACCGCCCCGGCACCGGGCGCGCCATATCGGCAAGGGAGGTCCCAAGATGAGCGAGACCGACCTGACGCCGGACGAAGACGAGGTCGAAACCGGCCAGCTCGACGAAGACGATCGGCTCAAGCCCGAATTCGTGCGTGCGGTGCTCGACGCGGTCGAGGCGGGTGATGACGAGGCAGCACGCGCCTTGGTCGAGCCGCTCCATCCGGCCGATATCGCCGATCTGTTCGAACTGACTCCGAACGAGCGCCGTGGCGACCTCGCGAAAGCGATTACCGACCTGCTCGATGGCGATGTGTTCGCCGAGATGAACGATTATGTCCGCGAGGACCTGATTGATTCGCTCAGCGCGACTCAGGTCGCCGACATCGCCTCCGAACTCGATACCGACGATGCCGTCGCGATCATCGAGGACATGGAAGAAGACGAGCAGCGCGCCGTGCTTCGCGCGCTCGACCCCGACGATCGCGCCGCGATCGAGGAGGCCCTGTCCTATCCGGAGGAATCGGCCGGTCGATTGATGCAGCGCGAGCTGATCGCGGTGCCCGAACATTGGACGGTGGGCGACGCGATCGATTATCTGCGCGGTCATGAGGAACTGACCACCGATTTCTGGGAAATCTTCGTCGTTGATCCTGGTCACAAACCGGTCGGCACATGTCAGCTCTCCTGGATCCTGCGTACTCCGCGCACCGTGTCGATCGCGGATGTAATGAAGCGCGAACAGACATTGATTCCGGTCGATATGGACCAGGAAGAGGTCGCGTTGCGGTTCCAGAAATATGCGCTGATCTCCGCCGCCGTGGTCGATGCGGGCGGGCGGCTGGTCGGTATGATCACGGTCGATGACATCGTCCACATCATTTCCGAAGAAGCGGGTGAAGATATCCTGCGCCTGTCGGGCGCCGGCGAAGGCGACATCAACGAACCGATCGCGCTGACCGTGCGCACCCGGATCACCTGGCTGGTCGTCAATCTCGGCACTGCGATGCTCGCGGCGTCGGTGGTTGGGGCGTTTCGGGGCGAAATCGCCAGATTCGCGCTGCTCGCGGTGCTGATGCCGATCGTCTCGGGCATGGGCGGCAATGCCGGCACCCAGACCTTGGCGGTGGTGGTGCGCGCGCTGGCGACCAATCAGCTGACCAGTTCCAACACCGCACGCATGATCCTGCGCGAATTCCGCATCGCCGCCGCCAATGGCGCGATGCTTGGGATCTTGATCGGCATGGGCACCTGGCTGATCTTCGGCAACTCTGATCTCGCGATCGTTATCGCCATGGCGATGGTGATCAACAATCTCGTCGCCGGCCTGTCTGGTGTGCTGATCCCGGTCGGGCTCGAACGCGCCGGGGTCGATCCGGCGGTGTCCTCGGCGGTGTTCGTGACCATGATGACTGATGTGATGGGATTCTTCTGTTTCCTCGGGCTCGCATCGCTCTGGGGGCTTGGCGGCTAGCCGCCGGCGACCCATTTCGGACAGATGCCGCTTCATCTCACCAAAGTCGCGTTCGGCGCGACCAGCCTCGATCACCTCGCCGAACGGCTGCTCGCGCGCGCCGAAGCGGGGCCAGTGTTTCTGACGACGCGCTACCTGCCCAAACGGCATGAGGAAATCATCGGTGGTGGTTCGCTATTCTGGATCATCAAGCATCAACTCGTGGCGCGGTCGCCGATCCTGCATTTCGGCGACGCGGAAGGCGGTAAGGTCGCGATCCATATCGATCCGAAGCTGGTGTTCACCCATGCGCGGCCGAAACGCGCGCATCAGGGCTGGCGCTATCTCGAGGACGCCGATGCGCCGGTCGATCTCGGCGTGGATGAAGTGGCCGGCGACGTGATGCCCGCCGCATTGATGGGCAAGCTGTCCGGGCTTGGCCTTATCTAGACGGTTTGAGTTTACCGCATGTCACCGGGCCCCCGGCGATCGCCCGGACCGTGCAGGCGGGGTCGCCCGTGACAATCACCGCGCCTAGCCCCGTCGTGGTCACCGACGCGGTATAACGCGCCGCGGCGCGCGTTTCGCCGGTGCCGTCGAGGCGTACGACCAGATCACTGACGTCGAGCGCACTGGCGTCGATCGAACCCGAGCCGTTGGTCAGAAGGCGGGTCTTTGCAGCGCGGCCGTTCAGCGTGATGTTGCCGGTGCCGATCACCGTCGCATTCAACTGGTCGGCCGCGATATCGGAAACAACCAGCACGCCGGAGCCGTTGATCGAAAGGTCGATGCGCTGGCCATTCATGCCGTTGACGGTCAGCCGCGCGCCGGCATTGACGTTGGCTGCGCGCAGCATCGGCGTGGACAGTGTGACGATTGGGGCCTTGCGCGCAGCTCCGGGCGTTTCGCCCCAGCCTTCATTGCCGATCCGGACGATCAGCGTCGTGCCCTCGACTCTGATGACGAGCTGGTCGAGCGTACGGACATCGGCATCGGCATGCGCGCCGGGCGCCTTGCCCGTGTCGAGCCGGACGTCGAACGGGCCATCGATGCGGATGCGGTCGAAACTGCCGACCGAATAATTGCGCTCGGCAGCATCGGCGCTGGCCGCCGCGCCGACGGACAACAGGACAAGCAGGGCGGCGAGCGAATGGCGGATCATGCGACCTGCATCGCACCGATCCGCCATGCTGCCAAGCATATCGGGCAAGCATATCGAGATTGTTCGAAATGTGCGGTCAGCGCATTTCAAACGAAATTCAACCGCAGCGCACCTCGCCCGATCCCATCTTGCTGGTCTTGCATTTCGCGCCCTTGCCCAGATCGACATCGCCGGACCCCATGACCGACACATCGGCTGGGCCAGCCACATCGGCCTTGGCGCTGCCCGATCCCGCGATCGAGACGCTCGCGCCCTCGGCCTTGACGCCCCCGGCGTCGATGTCGCCGGATCCGGCAATCTCCATCGACAATTGCTTGGCGGTGCCCGTCAAGCTCATATTGCCCGATCCGGCGATCGAGAATTTGGCGGTCTGCACATTCAGTGCGGCAACCGCCAGATTACCCGATCCCGCGGTCTCGCCAGTGAAGCTTTGCCCTTCGACGCGGTCGATCGCCAGATTGCCCGATCCGGCGATGCCCGCCTGGGCGATCCGCGGCATGGTCACGAAGACCTTCACGCCGTTATGTTTGCCACCGCCCCAGTTGAAGCCAGTGCCGTTGATCCGGCCGACCTTCAGCGTGCTGCCGACCTTCTCGATCTTGAGCTTGTCGAGTTCTTCGGACGCGCCCTCGGCACGGACCGAGAATCCGGTGCCGACGCGAATATCGACATCGTCCGATCCGCGCAGGTCGACCTGGTCGAAATCGGTGACGGCGAAGGTGCGTGTCGTACTGCTGCCCGATCCCGGCAGGCCCGGCTTGCTGTCGGCAGCATCGGAGCCATACGAACAGGCCGCAAGCGGCAGGGCGGCGATCAGGGTGAAAAGGCGCATCGAAACTCTCCCAGTGTGTGTTGGTTTGATAACACACTGATCGTCACGGTGCAAATATATAACGGGGCAAATAGGAAGGGGACTAATGAAAAGGGCGGCCATCGCTGGCCGCCCTTTTCATTATCCGGTCAAAAATCCCGATCAGGCGGGAATCTTGTCCTTGTTGTGGATTGCCGCGGCCTTGCGCAGGATCTCGAGGATCTTTTCCTGTGCGGTCGGCTCGTCGACCTGCTCCATCGCGGCGAGTTCGCGTGCGAGGCGGCTGGTCGCGCCTTCGAAGATCTGACGCTCCGAATAGCTCTGCTCGGGCTGGTCGTCGGCACGGAACAGATCGCGGACCACTTCGGCGATCGACACCAGGTCGCCCGAATTGATCTTGGCTTCATATTCCTGCGCACGGCGCGACCACATGGTGCGCTTGACGCGCGGCTTGCCGGTCAGCGTGTCGAGCGCCTCGCGCAGCGTCTTGTCGGAGGAAAGCTTGCGCATCCCGACCGATTCAGCCTTGTTGGTGGGCACGCGCAATGTCATGCGTTCTTTCTCGAAACGCAGCACATAGAGTTCGAGCTGCATGCCGGCGATTTCCTGCCGCTGCAGTTCGATGACACGGCCGACGCCGTGCTTTGGATAAACGACATAATCGCCGACGTCGAAGGACAGCGCCTTGGCAGCCATTCCGTTGAGCCTTTCTGTGGACCGGTGCCCCCGAGGAAGCGCGACGGCCACGATGCCGGATGCGCGCGATAGGGGAATGTTGATTTCAGTACGTCTCCAGACTGGAAGAACGCGCAACCGTGCCTTCCGTCTCCGGCTATTTAACACAGTCGTAATAAAATTACCAGCCAAACCTGCTTTTTTCGCGTTGCGCCTTCCGTCGATTGTCACAGTTCGTGCCCGGCGATAGGAATCGCGTATGATCATGTCGTCGGCCATATTATTGCTGTTAGGTCAGGGTGGCCAGGCGGTTCCGCTTGTATCGCCGGAAGTTCATGCACTGGCTCAGCGGGCCAATAACCTGGGTGGCGAAGCCTTGGTCGAAAAGCTTGAGAAACTTGCTGTGGGCGGCGATGCCAGTGCAAACGAGTTTCTCGGTGAGATATTCAATCGGGGCGGTTTTGCTGGATTGGCTGCCGACCCAGCCCGCGCCTGCAACTATTTTAAACGCACTGCGACAGTGCGTGGCGATTCGGCTCAGAACCTCGCTCAATGTCTTTACAACGGGCGCGGTATGACGCGTGATCTACCGCGAGCCCGGTTATTATATCGTCAGGCTCAAGAGCTGGGCTATCCGAAATCTGGCTGCGCGTTGGGCAACATGATGATCAAGGGCGAAGGCGGGGTACGCGATCCTGCCGCTGGCCTTGCACTGTGTAGGGCTGGTGCAGCGGCGGGTGATCCCGATGCCGCGACCGATCTGGGCGGCTATCTGTTGACCGGTGAACATATTGCCAAGGATGCGGTTGAGGCTCGACGCTGGCTGACTGACGCCGCCCAGCAGAAACAGCCGAACGCGGCCTTTCTGTTGGGGCAGATATATTGGAATGGGGACGGCGTGCCGCTGGACAGGGTGGTCGCGGCTCGCTGGTGGAGGGTCGCCTATGATAACGGCCGGCCGGATGCTGCCTTGATGCTGGGACGCGAGGCGTTCTCGCGCATGCTGATCAAGCGCGATGGAAAGAACTTTGTCGACAAGGCTGCCATGGAGGAGGCCCGGCAATGGCTGACGCTGGCCGCTTCGGCCGACAAATACGCGGCGCAGCGTACTGAGGCGCAGCAGCTGCTGAAGACACTCGACGATCTGGCAAAAGACCGGGACTAGTCCCCCGCACCAGGGTCGGGCGAGAAGAACTTGTCGAATTTACCCTCTTCGCCCTTGTGCTCGTCGGCATCCGCCGGGGTCTGATCGTTCTTGCGCGTGACATTGGGCCATTGCGCAGAGAAGGTGTTGTTGAGCTCCATCCATTGCTCGAGACCGGATTCGGTATCGGGCAGGATTGCCTCTGCCGGGCATTCGGGTTCGCACACGCCGCAATCGATGCATTCGCTCGGGTTGATGACGAGCATGTTCTCGCCTTCATAGAAACAGTCGACGGGGCACACCTCGACACAGTCCATATACTTGCACTTGATGCAGGCGTCGGTGACGACGTAGGTCATAGCGGTATCCCGTATAGGCCCCAACAGGCAGAACCCGCTTCTGCTATGCGCCGAGTCTGGCCTCGTCAATCGGGTCCGGCTTGCTGCGAGACGTTCTCAGTGAGCTCGGTGTAGCAGGCCCGCGCTTCGGGCGCCGGACCGCGGCGTGGCGGTAATGCCTCAATGCGGACGACGCGGATGGTGTTGTTGCTCAGGAAGGTCAGTACATTGCCGATCCGCACTGCGGCGTGCGCGCGGTCGATCGGTCGGCCGTCAATGCGCAATCGGCTATTCGTCGCGACGGCCTGCGCCGTGCTGCGCGTCTTCGTCAGCCGTGCGAACCATAAAAAGCGGTCGAGCCGCATTGTCGTGCCGTCAGCCACGAAGCTCAACCGCGGAACAATGCAAGATCGGCGAGCGCCGAAAAGGCGTTGTCGCGCGGTGGTGGCGTCGCCTTGGCGCGCGCCTGGCCGCGCCAGACCCAGCGCGGGCGATCATTCTCCGGCGGCGCGGTGCGAAAGCCGAGGCCCGCCATCAATCGCTCCAGCGTAGCAGGTGCCAGGCCGATCGAGATGGCGAGCGCGGGATCGGGCGCGAATGGGCGCCGTCCGGCGCGCGCGTCATGCGCGCTACGGGCGATACGTTCGACCAGGTCGACGCGCACCGCCTGAGTGGCGATCTGGCGGAAACCGGCGTCGAGTGTCGCGCCGGGCGTGCCGCGTGCCAGCACAGTCGCACCATCGGGCGGACCCTCGACGATCGGCGTACCGGTCTGCGCGGAGAGCAGCGCCCGCCGCCAGCGCGCGGCGCCGGGCTTGAGCAGGCGCGGATCGAATAAATCGAGCGCGCCGATCGTCACGCCGATCGCACGCAACCGCTTGCGCGCCGGTTGATCGAGCCCATCGACCGCGACGTGCAGATCGATCCGCGCGGCAAGACCGCCGCGATCGACCAGGGCCGCCGCAACCGCGCGGAGCGCCGGGCTGGCGCCGGCGTCGCGCGCTGCGGCATCGAGTGCGACCAGCGCGGGAAGGCGCTGCATGGTCTGGCTGGCGATCCAGCGATCGAACCGCGCGACGATCTTCGTGCGCATCGCGACATCGAGGCAGTCGAGCGCCTTGTCGAGCTTCACACGCGGACGGACCAGCGTGGTGCCGGCGGTCAATGTCGCGATTGGGAGCCCGTTCCACGCGAGCATAGGCATCGCACCCGTGTCGCCTGTCAGTGCCAGCGCGGAATCCTCGGCTTCTACCAGCGCGCCGCCGCGCCGCGCCCGCTCGTCGCCCAACCGGCGTTCGGCGGCGGCGAGCAACAGCCTTTTGTCGCTATGGCCGGCATCGGGCGCGACGATGAAGCGGAATCCTTCGAGCCGCCCGATCGGATGATCCTCGACCATCACCTCACCCTGCTCGCCGATCACCACGGGCAGCGCGCGCGGATCGGCGCCGATCTGGCGCAGCAGCATGGTCGTGCGCTTATCGACGAAACGCTGAGTCAGGCTGAGATGAAGCGCGTCCGACAGCCGTTCTTCGACTTCGCCGGCGCGCGCCGCCCAATGCACCGGATCGGCGAGCCAGTCGGGGCGATTGGCGATATAGGCCCAGCTGCGCGCCGCCGCGATCCGTCCGGCCAGCGTCTCGACATCGCCGGCGACGGTGTCGAGACGCGCGATCTCGTCGGCGAACCATATATGCGGGATATGGCCCGATCCTTCGCTGAGATGGCCGAACACGCGCCCGACGAACCGCGCATGCGGATCGACGCCGAGCTTGCGGAAATCGGGCAGGCCGCACGCCGCCCATAGCCGCGCGACCATCGCGGGAGATCGCACGCGATCGCGCACCCATCCCTCACCGGCCAGCCGCTTGAGTACGGCGAGATCGACCGCCTCGGGCGCGGCGCGCAGCACGCGGCTGTCGGGCCGGGCTTCGAGCGTGGCGATCAAGTCATCGACGCTCGCCATGTCGGGCTCGCCATCGCGCCAATAGAGGAAATCGAGCTTTGGGAAGCGATGCTCCTCGATCGCCAGCACCTCTTCGGGCGTGAACGCGCCCGGCCCTTGCTCGACCAGTGCACCGAATGTGCCGTCGCGCTGGTGGCGGCCCGCGCGGCCGGCGATCTGCGCCATTTCGGCAACGGTCAGGCGGCGCTGGCGATGGCCGTCGAACTTGTTGAGGCTGGCAAAGGCGACATGCGCGACATCCATGTTCAGGCCCATGCCGATCGCATCGGTCGCGACGAGGTAATCGACCTCGCCGGCCTGGAACATCGCGACCTGCGCGTTGCGCGTGCGCGGCGAGAGCGCACCCATCACCACCGCCGCCCCGCCGCGCAGCCGCCGCAGCATCTCGGCCACGGCATAGACTTCCTCGGCACTGAACGCGACGATCGCGGATCGTTTGGGCAAGCGCGAGATCTTCTTCGCCCCGGCAAAGCTGAGCGTCGAAAAGCGCGGCCGGTTCTGGATATCCGCTTCGGGCACCAATGCTTTCAGCATGGGGCGTAGCGCTTCGGAGCCAAGGATCATCGTCTCCTCCCGGCCCCGCGCGCGCAACAACCGGTCGGTGAAGACATGACCACGCTCGGCATCCGCGCCGAGCTGTGCCTCATCGATCCCGACAAAGGCGAGGTCGCGATCGAGCGGCATGCTTTCGGCGGTGCACAGGAACCAGCGCGCATCCTTCGGCACGATTTTCTCTTCGCCGGTGATCAGCGCGACACGGGCTTCGCCTTTCAGCTTGACCACCCGGTCGTAAACTTCACGCGCCAGCAGGCGGAGCGGAAAGCCGATCATGCCGCTTGAATGGCCGCACATGCGCTCGACCGCGAGGTGCGTCTTGCCGGTGTTGGTCGGACCCAGCACGGCAGTGACGGTCAGGTCGGGATCGGCGCGGCTCATGGCGGAAACAACATCGGCGCGGCACGGTGCGCGCGCAACCCGCCGCGCACAAATTCGCACCCAAGCACTTAATATATCTAGCAGTTCCGTCAAAAAATCTCGTTTCGCCGCAACGGGCTAACGGCTGGCCGTAGAGTTCCGGATGCGGAACATTCCTTAATTTGACTTTAGGATTTTGGCGTCACAGTCATTCCACCCATTGCCGGGGGTGACGGCGACGAGTGACTTGGGGATCAGTCGCCTTGTTCTTACGCAGCGATCATGGACAGGAGCAGGCGGGTGGCACGGCCACCCTCTCGTTCGGCCGTGGCGCGTATGTGCCGACAGTTCTATCCCCGTTCGACAAACTCCGCACCGGCATCGCGCAGATCGACTGGGCACCCGATCTCGGTGCGCGGATCGGCTCCGCCGACTGGTGGCGCGGGGCCGCGACCTGCGCCGCGCTGATCACCGCGACTTGCTTTCTCTCGCCCGGTTTCGATCGTCCCATCCTTGGCGATGTCGCGCCTGCGATGTCCGGAAGCGAATGGGACGAAGCCCGCGCGCAATCGATCGCGCCGCTCGCTTGGGGCGCGGCGACCGGCCGGCACATGGCCGCGAACGATCTGGTCGCGCCGCTTGCCCAACAGCCCGAACGACCGCGTCAGGACCTGACCACGACATTGGGTCAGGGCGACAGCTTCGCGCGCATGCTTGAGCGCGCGGGCGTGTCCAAGACCGATTCCGCCGAGGTGACCAGCCTGGTGTCGAACGCGGTAGCGCTGGACGACATCAAACCCGGCACGCGGATCGACATGACTCTGGGCCGCCGCCCCGATCGCACGGTGGCCCGGCCGCTCGAGCAACTCGCCTTTCGCGCCAAGTTCGATCTCAAGCTTTCGGTCAGTCGCACCGGCAATGCGCTAAGCATGACGCGCCAGCCGATCGCCATCGATCATACCCCGATGCGTATTCAGGGCCTGGTTGGATCGAGCCTCTATCGCTCTGCGCGCGCCGCTGGCGCCCCGGCCAGGGCGGTCGAGGCTTATATCAAGGCGATCGCCTCGCGCATCTCGATCGGCGGCGACGTCAGATCCGCCGACACGTTCGACATCATCATCGAACAGGCCCGCGCCGCGACCGGCGAGGTGCAACTCGGCTCCCTGATGTTCGCCGGCCTCGATCAGGGCCGCAAGAAGGTTCAGCTGGTCAAATGGGGCAGCGAAGGCCGCGAGCAATGGTTCGAGGCGAATGGCGTCGGCGAACGCCGCGGCGCGATGGGCATGCCCGTCGCCGGCCGCCTGACCTCGAACTTCGGCATTCGTATTCACCCGATCCTGCACACCGCGCGGATGCACAAGGGGCTCGATATCGCCGCGGCTTATGGTTCGCCAATCTATGCCGCGATGGACGGCGTGGTCGCGCTGGCCGGGCGCAACGGCGGTTATGGCAATTTCGTCAAGCTGATCCATGGCGGCGGCATGGCCACCGGCTATGGTCATATGAGCCGCATCGCGGTGCGCCCCGGCACCCGCGTCGCGCGCGGCCAGGTGATCGGTTATGTCGGCTCAACCGGCATGTCGACCGGACCGCATCTCCATTATGAATTGTGGAAGAACGGCGTCGCGATCAACCCGCGCTCGGTCTCGTTCACCACCATGGCGCAGCTCTCGGGCGCAACGCTCAAGGCGTTCAAGGCGCGCGTCGCGTCGCTGATGTCGGTCCGACCGGGCGGGCGCTAACGGTTCGCTGGTTCGTAGCGGACCCGGGCTTCATTTCGAACAAACGGCAGTGTTATTCGCGGCTCACCGGTAACGTGGACCGCTATCAATGCTATCATGCATCAGGCCGGCCGTGGACTCCTCTGATCCCGCCACGATGCGGCGATGTGAAATCAACCTAAATCACTGATTCTTATAGGATATGTCGTCGCGCCGGACGCCGGAGATATGCCACGAGGGGTGTCCCATATCTCTCTCGACCGCCCATCCGGCCCGGTGTGACCCGATCGTTCTCGAGCCCGCGCGAAGATATGCAACAACCGGTGTAACCTATCTCGCCAGGTCAAGGAGAATCGAAAACGCCCGGCTACCGTCCCTGCGACCGCCAGCGCTTGATCGTGCGCGCGATGATTTGATCCTCCGACCCAACTTCGCGCCACAAATCGGAGAAGAGCGGATCGTCCGAGGCCGGGCGCTTGCTCTCTTCCAGACCGTCGAACGATACGCGGATCGGGATCGCGACGCCTTCGCCGCAAATGATACATTCGCGGTTGCGTAATGCGGGGATCGAATCGAGGAAACCGCGCGCGCCTTCGGGCATCGCCGCGCGCACAAAAGCCTGATCGCGGTCGTTGTTCAGACGCATCGAGATGATTGTGCCGCACTGCGACAACACGCCTTCGGCCAGATCGGACGGCCGCTGCGTGATCAGGCCGAGCGACACGCCGTATTTACGGCCTTCCTTGGCGATCCGGCTCAGGATGCGACCGACCGAAGAACTGTCGGCGTTGCGTTCGTTCGGAATGTAGCGATGCGCTTCCTCGCACACCAACAGGATCGGCCGCTGCGGTTCGTTGCGCGACCAGATCGCGAAGTCGAACACCATCCGGCTGAGCACCGCGACCACCACCGATGTGATGTCCGACGGCACACCGGAAACGTCGATGATCGAGATCGGCTTGCCGCCACCGGGCAGGCGAAAGATGCGCTCGATGAAATTCGCCATCGTATCGGCGACCAGCATGCCCGAAAACATGAAGCCATAGCGCGGGTCTGCCTTGATCTCGTCGATCTTGGTCTTGAGCCGCAGATAGGGCGCGGTGTCGCCGGCGCGGTCCATCTTGCCCATTTCCAGGCTGATCAGATTGGTCAGGTCGCTGAGCAGATAGGGAATCGGCGCATCGACCGTCAGCTTGGTGATCTCCTGCCCTAGCCGCCCCTTGGCGCGCGCCATCAACAGGCATTTGGCGAGGATGTCGCCATCGATCTGGCGCTCCGATCCCGACGTGGTCAGGAACACTTCGCAATGTTCCTCGAAATTCATTAGCCAATACGGCATTTGCAGGTTCGACACGTCGAAGATCGCGCCATTGGTCTTGAACGCGGCGGCATATTCGCCATGCGGATCGACCATCACGATATGGCCCTGCGGCGCCAGCTCGCAGATTCGGTGCAGGATCAGCGCGGCGCTGGTCGACTTGCCGGTACCGGTCGACCCAAGCAACGCGAAATGCTTGCCGAGCATGGCATCGATATACAGTGAGGCGCGGATGTCGCGAGTTGGATAGACCGTGCCGATCTCGATAAAGGCGCGATCATCGGCGGCGTAGACCTGTTTCAGGTCGGCGGTCGATACCGGGAAGACTTGCGTACCGGGCACCGGGTAGCGCGTCACGCCGCGGCGGAACTTGTAAAGCTTGCCAGTCAGCTTTTCCTCATCGCCTTCGCCGAGAAAATCGACCTGGGCGGCGATACGGTCGGTATGGCCATCGACCATGCGCAATGAGCGGATATTTGCGATCAGCCAGGTGCCGCCGACGCGCATCTTGATCTGGCTGCCGACCGATCCGGCGCCGGCGACCACTGGATCCGGGCTGTCCGCGAACAAGTCGAGTGCGCGTGCGTCGAGTACGACCTGACTGCTCGAGCCGGCGATCTCGATCACGACGCCGATTGCATCACCTGCGGCGCCGGGCATCACCGCCGCCGCCGTTGCGGGCGCTGCCTTGTCGAAAGCCTGGCCGCCCAACATTTCCGTCATCTGGGATATCCCCCGGGGTTAACCCATGAAGCTATGGCGCAAACTCGTAAAGATTGGGTGTTGGGGAGAGGGGGAGCGGGCCGGCACCGGCTCACTCAAACACGCCGCGCGACATAACCGGCGGTCCAGCCGAAGATTACCGAGAGCGCGACCGCGACCAGGCCATATGCGATCGAATGATTGTCCGCGGCGCGCGCGACGAAGCGTTCGAAGCCCGATTTGCGGATATCGATGTCGCGCGTCGCCGCGGCTAGCACGCGGCCGTCGCGGATCAGGAAGGTTTCCGCGGTGAAACGCCCGACCGGCACGCGGGCCGGTATGACGACGCGCGCGCGGTAGAGCACGCCGTCGGTGATCTCCACCGCGCGCGGCGCTTCATAATAGAGCCCCGAACGCCGCTTGAGGTCGACCAGGCCACCGGCGAAGCGATTCTGCTCCTCCGGCGGCGCGCTGCTCGCCGGCGATAATTGCAGGCTGTCGAGTCCGAGCTCGTAGATCGCGCGGGTGCGATCATCGACCAGCTGATCGATCGGCTTGGACGAGACGATCGCGTAGAAACTGGGTGCCGAACGATAGCGCAGCCGTGCCGCGTTGACCCAGATACCGGCGACCTTTTCCTTCTCACGCACCAGGATCGATTGCACCGGACCTTTTACGACGACGACGACATCGGTCGGCTTCTCGATCCCGGGCAAACGCCCGCCGGGATAGAGAATCGCGCCGAACAGCAGCAGTTCGGCGCCGGTGAAGGAATAAGCGATCTCGATATTACGCTGCGACACGTCGGGGACGAGGACCGGTTTTGCCTGCGCCATCAGCAACGGCGTAAGGAGGATCAGCACCAGCCGCTTCACGACAGTTCGACCGAATAGATTTCGTCGGGCCGCCAGCCCAGCCCAATGCCGATGCGGATCGCGACGAGCAGCACGATCACCGCGAGCGCGAGGCGGAGATATTCGGGCTTCACCCGGCTGGCCAGACGCGCGCCGATCTGCGCGCCGACCACCGATCCGAGCAGCAGCAAGGCCGCGAGCACGATATCGACCGCCTTGGTCGTCATCGCATGGACCATGGTCGCGGCAGCGGTCACGAACAACGTCTGGAACAATGATGTGCCGACCACCACCTGCGTGCCCATGCCGAGCAGATAGAGCATCGCCGGCACCAGGATAAACCCGCCGCCGACCCCGAGCAGGATCGTCAATATGCCGGTGAAGAAACCAAGCAACAGCGGTGCGAGCGGCGAGATATAAAGGCCCGAGGCATAGAAACGCGTGCGTCCGGGCAGCGAGGCGACCAGCGGATGATGGCGGCGCTTGCGCGGCTTGGGCGGCTTGGCGCCACGCGTCACACGGATCGCCTGGAGCGATTCAGATCCCATCAGCCCGCCGATCGAGCCAAGCATGAGGACATAGATCACCGCGATCACGGTATCGATCTGGCCGCTCGCCTGAAGCAATCGGAAGATGCCGGCGCCGGCGAACGACCCGACCACACCGCCCGCCACCAGCACCCCGCCCATCTTGAAGTCGACACCCTTGCGCCGGACATGCGCGAACACGCCGGATACGCTGGCGCCGGTCACCTGGCTCGCCGCCGAAGCTGCGGCAACCGTTGGCGGGATGCCATAGACGATCAGTAACGGTGTGGTCAGGAACCCGCCGCCGACCCCGAACATGCCCGACAATATGCCAACGCCGCCCCCTAGCAGGACGATGACGAGCGCGTTGACCGACAGGTTGGCGATGGGCAGATACAGGTCCATTGCCGTCAGTGACTAACCTGTTCGCGGACGAGGCGGAAGCGCTCCCAGCCGGAAATCGGTACTGGACTTGCGCCTGTTGAAAGCATTAGCCTTTTCGCCGGTTCAGGGGAGCGTTCGATGAAGCTGGCAATTCGCCTCACTCTTCTGGGACTGGCGCTCGCGCCCGTCGCGGCGCTCGGTGACAACAGTCCGCAGGTCATTCTCGCCACCCCGGGCATCGGCGGCGGCGCGATCGAGCGCTTCACCGCGCGCTTCAGCCAGCCGATGGTCGCGCTCGGCGACCCACGCGCGATCGGGCCGTTCGACGTGACCTGCCCGGTTGAGGGCGAAGGACGTTGGGTCGATCCGCAGACTTTCGTGCATGAATTCAAGAGCTCGCTGCCGGGCGGGACGGTGTGCGAATTCAAGCTCAAGGCCGCGCTGAAAAGCGTGTCGGGTTATGCCGTGACGGGCCAGCAAAGCTTCAAGGTCGACAGCGGCGGGCCGGTCGCGCGCGCCGTGCTGCCCGCGCAATATAATGGCGAGATCGAGGAAGATCAGACCTTCCTGGTCGCCGCCAACCTGCCCGCGACCGCCGCCTCGGTCGGGGCCAATGCCTATTGCTCGGTCGAGGGCATTGGCGAGAAGATTCCGGTCGATGTCCTGTCCGCCGATCTGCCGGGCAAGCTGCTCGGCGAGATGGGCACCGACAATTGGAACGTGCGCAGCTTCCTGGAAAATGCCGGGCTGCCCGCGACGGTACCGGCCTCCGCTGCCGATCGCGCCAAGGCCTATGAAGGCGTCACCGCGCTCAAATGCCGCCGTCCGCTACCGCCGGGCCGCGATGTTGCACTGATGTGGGGCGCGAACATTGCCGGAGCGGGCGGCAAGCTCGCCGGGGCCGACCAGCGTTTCGACTACACCGTGCGCAAGCCGTTCACCGCGCGTTTCGAATGCAGCCGCGTCAATGCCCAAGCCGGCTGCTCGCCGGTCGAAAAGGCCTATATCCGCTTCACTGCACCGGTCCCGATGAGTGCCGCGCAGCAGATCAGCATCACCACCGCCGATGGCAAGACGATCAAGCCGGTGTTCTATGACGACGACAAGAAAAAGGCGACGATCAGCGATATCAGCTTCTCCAGCCCGTTGCCCGCCGCGACCGCTGCCAAGTTGAGCATCCCGGCCGGGATCAAGGATGAGAGCGGCCGCATACTCGCCAATGCCGAGCGCTTCCCGCTCGATATTCGCTTTGACGAGGCACCGCCGCTGGTGAAGTTCGCCGCGCCGTTTGGCATCCTCGAAGCGAAGGAAGGCGGCGTGCTGCCGGTCACCGTGCGCAACGTTGAGGAGTCGCTCCAGGGCAGCAATCTCGCCATCGCCGGACAGTCGCTGCGCGTCGATGCCTCGGACGGGCAGATCGCCAATTGGCTGCGCATCGTGGACAAGGCCGATGATTATCAATCGGAAGAGGTGAAGCGCGGCAAGGAAACGATCCGCATCAACAATACCGGTGCCGCGCCGATCCTCGCCGGCGGCTCCGCGACCGCGCTGAAGGTCCCGCTGCCCGGCAAGGGCAAGGATTTCGAGGTCGTCGGGATCAACCTGACCAAGCCCGGATTCTATGTTGTCGAACTGGCGAGTCCTGTGCTTGGCCAGGCGCTGCTCGGGCGCAAGGCACCGCGTTATGTCGCCAGCGCCGCTCTGGTCACCAACATGGCGGTGCATTTCAAATGGGGCCGCGAACGCAGCCTTGCCTGGGTGACTCAACTCGACACCGGCAAGCCGATGCCCGATGCCGAAGTGCGCATTTCCGACAGCTGCACCGGCAGGCTGCTCGCGCGCGGCGTGACTGACAAGGCGGGCGGGCTGTTCGTACCCGCCGGTCTGCCCGAACCGCAAACCTATGGCTCGTGCGAGAATGGTTCGATGGGTCCGCTGATGGTCTCGGCGCGCGCCGGCGACGATTTCAGCTTCACCCTGACCGAATGGGGCCAGGGCATCCGGCCGTATGATTTCGATCTGCCCTATGGCTATGAAGCCAAGAGCGAAATCCTCCACACCGTGTTCGATCGTGCGCTCGTCCGTCAGGGCGAGACGATCCATATGAAGCATATTGTGCGTAAGCCGCTGGGCGAGGGCTTTGCGATGACCCCGGCCTTTACCGGCACGCTGCGCCTGTCGCATCGCGGGTCCGACACGCAGTTCGATCTGCCGCTGACGATCGACGCGAGTGGCATCGGCGAGACCGAATGGGCCGCGCCACAAGGCGCGCCGATGGGCGATTACGACCTGCAGGTGATCATCGGAGATCGCACGATCTACACCGAGCAATCGTTCAAGGTGGACGAATATAAATTGCCGACCATGCGCGCCAGCGTGACCGGTCCGAAGGAAGCGTCGGTGCGGCCCAAGACGATGCCGCTCGACCTGTTCGTCGGGTATCTGTCGGGTGGCGGCGCGTCGAACCTCGCGGTCGATATGCGGGTCGGCTGGTTCGGGCGCAACGCCAACCCTGAGGGTTATGAGGGCTATAGTTTCGGCGGCACCGACATAAAGGAAGGCGTGAAGCCGCTAAATGGTGATGGCGAGGAGGAATCGACCCCGCTGCCGCCGACCCAGACGTTGCCCGCGACGCTCGGCGGCGACGGCACCTCGCGCACCACGATCGACGTGCCGCAGACGCTGGAAAACGGTGCCGACATGCTGGTCGAGATGGATTATCAGGACGCCAATGGCGAGGTGCTGACCGCCTCGAAGCGCATCCCGATCTATTCCTCGGCGGTACAGCTCGGCATCAAGAGCGATGGCTGGCTGATGAAGCAGGACGATCTGCGCCTACGCTTCGTCGCGCTCGACACTTCGAACAAGCCGATCGCCAACCAGTCTATCTCGGTTGCGCTGTACAGCCGCAAGGTGCTGACCGCGCGGCGCCGGCTGATCGGCGGTTTCTACGCCTATGACAATCAGATGCGTACCGAGAAGCTGTCCGCGACCTGCAGCGCGACGACCGATGCGCAAGGATTGGCGCAATGCACGATCGATCCCGGTGTTTCGGGCGAGGTCTATGCCGTTGCGACGACCAGCGACGCCAATGGCAATGTCGCGCACGCGACGCAGTCGGTATGGCTCGCGGGTGATGAGGATTGGTGGTTCGGCGGCGACAATGGCGACCGTATGGACATCGTCCCCGAACAGACCAGCTACAAGGCCGGTGAGACCGCGCGTTTCCAGGTGCGCATGCCGTTCCGCGAGGCGACCGCTCTGGTCACGGTCGAGCGTGAAGGCGTGCTGTCGAGCTTCGTGACGACGCTGTCGGGCAAGGACCCGGTGGTCGAGGTGAAGATGCCGGGCAGCTATGCGCCTGACGTGTTCGTGTCGGTCATGGCGGTGCGTGGCCGCGTGCAGAGCGGCTTCTGGAGCTGGGTCAACGGCATCGCGCAGAGTCTTGGCCTGGCCAGCGGTCCGCCCGAAGGCCAGGAGCCGACCGCTCTGGTCGATCTCGCCAAGCCCGCTTACCGCCTCGGCATCGCTAAGGTGAAGGTCGGCTGGGACGCGCACAAGCTGCAGGTCGCGGTCAAGGCCGACAAGCAACGCTATGCCGCGCGCGACACCGCGCAAGTCGATGTCCAGGTCAAAACGCCCGACGGCAAACCGGCGGCGAGCGCCGACGTTGCGTTCGTGGCGGTCGATGAGGCGCTGCTGCAACTCGCGCCGAATGACAGCTGGGACGTGCTTACCGCGATGATGGGCGAACGGCCCTTGGCGGTGCTTACCTCGACCGCGCAGATGCAGGTTGTCGGCAAGCGCCATTACGGTCGCAAGGCGGTCGAGGCCGGCGGCGGTGGTGGCGGCGACCTGTCGGGTCTCAACCGCGAGAATTTCCAGCCGGTATTGCTGTGGAAAGGCCGCGTCGCGCTCGATGCGCAAGGCCGCGCGCGGGTTCCCGTGACGCTGTCCGACGCGCTGACCTCGTTCAAGCTGGTTGCGATCGCCACCGATGGCGCGCAATTGTTCGGCACCGGCATGGCCAGCGTCCGCACCGCGCAGGATCTGTCGATCTATGCCGGCATGCCGACACTGGTGCGCTCCGGCGATTATTATGCCGCCGCCTTCACGCTGCGCAACGGCTCGGACAAACCGATGAAAGTCACCGCAACGGTCGATGTCACGCCGCGCGTCGCGGAAGGACGCCCGCTCACCGTCACCATTCCGGCGGGCGGCGCGGCGCCGGTCGCGTGGAACCTGACCGCGCCGGAGAATATCGCTGCGCTGCGCTGGCAAGTGAAAGCCAAGGCGGAAGGCGGAAAAGCGCTCGACCAGATCACCGTCTCTCAGGACGTGATCCCCGCAATCCCGGTCGAGGTTTGGGCGGCGACGCTCGCTCGCGTGGGCACGGCGACCTCGATCCAGATCGCACCGCCGGCCGGGGCGCTGCCGGGTCGCGGCACGGTCGACATCCGTCTCGACGATACGCTGCAGCCGCCGTTGCAGGGGGTGCGCGCCTATATGAGCGCCTATCCCTATGACTGTTTCGAACAACGCTTGTCGCGTGCGGTTGCGCTCGGCGACAGTGGCGCCTGGACGCGATTGGCGGGTGAAATCCCGACCTATCAGGCATCCGATGGCCTGTTGCGTTACTGGCCGTCGGAAAGCCTGACCGGATCGGAAGCGCTGACCGCCTATGTCTTGTCGCTGACCGCCGATGCCGGCCTGCCGATCCCCGAAGGGCCGCGCACGCGCATGATCGAAGCGATGAAGTCGGTGGTCGACGGGCGTTTGCGGCGAGAGGAATATGGCGATGTCCGGCTCCAGCGCGTCGCCGCGTTGACCGCGCTCGCCCGCCAGGGCGCGGCAACACCGGCCATGCTCGGCCAGATCGGCATCGCACCGAAAGAGATGCCGACCAGCACGCTGGCCGATTATCTCGTCGCGCTCGACCGCATCCCTGGCATCGCCAATGCGGTGGCGCTCAAGGCCAATGCCGAAGCCGAGCTGCGCACGCGTCTGGTCTATGAAGGCACGCGGCTCGATCTCTCCGACCAAAGCAACGCGTCGTGGTGGCTGATGTCGTCGGGCGACGAAGCGTCGATCAAATCGGTCATCGCCACGCTCGGCCGCCCCGGCTGGCAGGACGATGCGCCGAAGATGATGGTCGGCGTCTCGTTGCGCCAGCAGCGCGGGCATTGGGATACGACCACCGCCAATGCCTGGGGCACGATCGCCGCGCGCAAATTCGGCACGCTTTATCCGGCGAGCGCGATCACCGGGTCGACCACGCTGTCGCTCGGCTCGCAGACGATCAGCAAGGCGTGGCCGCTCTCGGTCGATCTGCGCCAGGCTTCGTTCCCGCTTCCGGCGGCGGCGACCCCGCTCAGAATGGCGCAAGGCAGCGAAGCGGGGCCATGGGCGATGGTCTCGGTCTCGGCGGCGGTGCCGCTGACTCAGCCGCTCAACGCCGGCTACAAAATGACCAAGAAGACCCAGGTGGTGCAGGCGCGTACTCCCGGTGTGCTGACGCGCGGCGACGTGATCAAGGTGACGATCAGCGTCGAGGCGTCGGCCGAACGCAACTGGGTGGTGGTCAATGATCCGATCCCGGCGGGCGCGACGATCGTTGGCAATCTCGGCGGCCAGTCAGCGATGCTCGGTGAGGTCAGCGGCGGCGACGGCGTGCAGCCGAGCTATGTCGAGCGGCGTCGCGACTCGTGGCGCGGCTATTTCGCCTGGGTGCCGCGCGGATCGTTCACCATCGCCTACACCATGCGACTGAACGGCGCGGGGCGCTTCAGCCTGCCGCCGACACGGGTCGAGGCGATGTATTCGCCGGCGATCCGTGCCGCGCTGCCCAATGCGCCCGTGACGGTGGTGCAGCGGTAGGGACGTGGCCGATCCCGAACGCAAACGTCCGTTCGCCCTGAGCTTGTCGAAGGGCCGTTCTTATCTTTTCCAGCTATGGGAAAAGAGAAGTGCGGCACTCCGGCAAGGCAGGCCCGAACAATGGTGGGGCGCGGTCACAAGCAAAAAGGGCCTGACCCTGAGCGGCATGTCCGCCGCCATCGCGCTGTTCGCCGCCGCCGACTATGCCACGCAACCCCCGCCCCTGCCCGATTATGCGCAGGTTCGCGCCAGCTGGCATCCGTCCGAAGCATGGCTGTACGACCGTAATGGCGTGCTGATCGATTCGGCACGGGTCGATTTCGCTGCTCGCCGCCTTGCCTGGACACCGCTCGACAAGGTTTCGCCGGTCACCCGCGACACATTGGTCGCGGCCGAGGACCAGCGCTTCTTCAGCCATGGCGGGGTCGATACCCTGGCGCTGCTCGGTGCCTTGCGCGACCGGATTCGCGGCAAGCGTCACCGCGGCGCGAGCACCATCTCGATGCAGGTCGCCGGCTTTCTCGCGCCCACGCTCGCCAATCCCGGGTCGCGTGGCACGCTGGACAAATTACGCCAGATCCGCGCCGGGTGGGCGATCGACGGGGCGTGGAGCAAGGACCAGATCCTTGAAGCCTATCTCAACCTCGCCGGTTTCCGCGGTGAAGCGCAAGGGGTCGGGGCGGCGGCGCTTGGCTTGTTCGGCAAGACGCCCGAAACTCTGGGCCGCGACGATGCGCTGATGCTCGCTGCGCTGTTGCCCAATCCGCAGGCCGATCCGCGTCTCGTCGCACGGCGCGCCTGTGCGCTGTCGCACGAGCGTTATTGTTCGCGTTTCCCCGGCGAGGCGGCATCGATGCTCGGTCCGGCGCGCAGCCTCGCGCTTGATCCCGGCCTTGCGCCGCATCTCGGCCAGCGGCTGCTCACCAAGGCCGGCTTGCGGGTAAACACGACGCTCGACGCGCGCCTGCAACGTATCGCGACGATCGCGCTGCGCCGCCAGCTTCAGGGTCTCGGCGGGAGCCGCGCGCGCGACGGTGCGGTGGTGGTGGTCGATAATGCCAGCGG
Organism: Sphingomonas sp. So64.6b; assembly: GCF_014171475.1. Classification (NCBI taxonomy): domain Bacteria; kingdom Pseudomonadati; phylum Pseudomonadota; class Alphaproteobacteria; order Sphingomonadales; family Sphingomonadaceae; genus Sphingomonas; species Sphingomonas sp. So64.6b. Next base: position 3,958,373 of record NZ_CP048817.1, on the reverse strand, counting down.
CGACGTGCTCGCTTATGTCGGCGGGATCGGCGGCGCCTCGACCGCACCCGCGGTCGATGGCGCGTCGAGCTATCGGCAGGCCGGATCGACCCTCAAACCGTTCCTCTACGCCCAGGCGATCGAGAAAGGATATCTCACCCCCGCCTCGATCCTCGATGATTCGCCGGTCCAGCTCGACACTGCGTCGGGCCTGTATGTGCCGCAGAATTACGATCGCGGTTTCAAAGGGCCGGTCTCGGCACGCAGCGCATTGGCCGGCTCGCTCAACGTGCCTGCGGTGCGCACCTTGCTGCTGGTCGGGGTCGAGCCGTTTCGCGACCGGCTCTGGGACACCGGCTATCGCGGTATGACCGAAGGCGGGGAATATTATGGTTTCAGCCTGGCGCTCGGCTCGGCCGAGGTGACCTTGCTCGAACAGGCCGATGCCTATCGCGCGCTGGCCAATGGCGGGCGCTGGACGCCGCTGCGGCTGACCGCCGATGATCCGCGTCCGCCGGCCCGCACGGTCACCACGCCACAGGCTGCCTGGCTGGTGTCGGACATGATCGCCGACGCCAATGCGCGCGCGGGGACCTTCGGCCTCGACAGCGCGCTGCGCCTGCCCTTCTGGGCCGCGGTCAAGACCGGCACGTCAAAGGCGATGCGCGACAATTGGTGCATCGGCTTTTCCGATCGCTTCACCGTCGCGGTGTGGGTCGGCAATCTCGAGGGCGATCCGATGCGCGCGGTGTCCGGCACGAGCGGGGCGGCGCCGGTGTGGCGCGACTTGATGCTCGCGCTCCATGCGGACCGCCCCGGCGTGCGTCCGAAACGCCCCACCGGGATCGAGGAACGCGCGATTCGCTTCACCGGCGGGATCGAACAGCCGCGCCTGGAATATTTCCTCGCCGGCACCGCGCAGACGCAGATTGCCGCCGCACCGGAAGCATCGCGTCGCCCGCGCATCGTCAATCCGGTATCGGGCAGCGTCTACGCGCTCGATCCGGATATTCCGCCCGACCGGCAACGGCTCGCGGTCGGCGTGTCGGGAGAGGTTGCGGCGCACCGGTTGCGACTCGACAAGCGCGATCTCGGCGCGGCTGATTCCCGGCCGCTGATGCTGGCGGGGCCGGGGCAGCATCGGCTCAGCCTGGTCGATGTCGGTGGCCGTGTGGTCGACCAGATCGTCTTCACGATTCGCTGATCAAACGAAATCCGGGCCGCGAACGCGTTGTGACGCGTTCGCGGCCCGGATTTTGCGCGAAGTGGAAACCCGGCGACACCAGCCGCCGGGCGGATCCGCTTACCGATAGAAGTTGCGGATCACGTCGATCACGATCCCGCGCCGCGTATCGACCAGGACCACGTCGTCATAATGACGCACCCAGCGCTGGTTGCGGCCGGTCAATGGCAAGCGATAGCGCCACGGGTCGGCGATATAGTAACGCGATCCGAAATAGCTCGGCGCGATCCGGATGCCGGGGCGGAACGCTGTATAGCGGAACGGCGCCCGCCAATTGCCCCGCGCATAGATGCCGCGATTATGGTCGCGATAGCCTCGCCAGTCGTTGCGGCCCCAAGCGCGGTTGCGATCGCGAATATCCTCGCGCAGTTCCTGGCGCGCGCCGCGGACATCGCGGCGCTCTTCGCGGATATCGTGACGATCGCCGCTACGCCGCGCACGGTTCAGCTCACGCTGCTCCTGGCGCAGATCTTGGCGGTCGCGACGTACTTCGCGCTGCGATTGCGCGCTGGCAGCGGTCGGTATGGCGATAGAGGGGATGGCCACTGCGGCCATCAATGCCGTGACGATCAGTTTACGCATGATGTCTCACTCCATTCTCATTCGACGGCGTCCGATGGGATGCCGTCACGCGCCCTTTTCGCAGGGCCGCGCTGAATGGAGCGGGAACGTCTCAGTCAGGAAACCGAAAGGGTTTTACGGCTCGTCGCGGTCGCCACCGCCGCCCGGCTGTCCACCGACCGCGCCGACCGTGCCGATATTGCCGAACAATTCGTCGAACAGGCCGCGCTTCCGGCCCAATGTCGGCGTTTTCTCACCCGATGGGCTGATTGAGGCGATCTGCTCCATGCCACCGCGGCTGACGCCGGTCACCGTGCCGTTCTGGTCGAATGCCACGCGCAGCGTGATTTGCGAGACGACTTTGGGATTGTTGAACGCCAGGTTGCGCGTGTCGCGCGCGACATAATACCAGTCGCCCTGGTTGAACTGACTGGTGAAGCTCGGCTTGCCCAGCGTTTGCAGCACCGACTGGCGGTTATCGACGCCGGGCTGGACCGAATTCACCAGGTCGGCATCGATGATATAACCCTGATGCGACCGAAGCGGCGTGCAGGCGCTTGCCGTAATGGCCAAGAGGCCGAGTGCGGCACCCATCATCAATCGGGCAATGGTGACGCTCATCAAACTCTCCCAGCGGGGCATTACGCACACGAAACCAGACGCGCCCAGATGCGCATTGCATCGCGGACCGATCGTCTCAATATGCCGAGCTTCGCGGCCAAACAAGGGCGCAGGGAAAAGTGGAGCGCAGATGGGCTGGATGGCGAAGATGTTCGGGCGCCAAAGTGAAGACGCACTGCCGCTCTATAATGCGGTGGTGACACATGCCCGCGCGCCGCACTGGTATCTTGACGGACAGGTGCCCGACACGGTCGATGGCCGCTTCGACATGATCGCCGCGATTCTGGCGTTCGTCGTGCTGCGGCTGGAAAAGGATCCGGCCGGCGCCGCGACCAGCGCCGCCATGACCGAGCGCTTCGTCGACGATATGGACGGTCAATTACGTGAGATCGGCATCGGCGACGTCGTGGTCGGCAAGCATATCGGCAAGATGATGAGCATGTTCGGCGGACGCATCGGTGCCTATCGTGACGGGCTCGCGGCTGGCGATCTGACCCCCGCGCTGTTGCGCAACCTGTATCGTGGCGTCGATCCGGGCACTTTTGCGGTCGGTCATGTGCGCGATTCACTGCTCGCCTTCGATGCGGCGCTCGGCGCGCTCGGCACCGATGCCGTGATCGCGGGGCAATTGTCGTGAGCGCCCCCGAATTCTCGCGTCCCGCCGAATTCTCGCGTCCCGAACGAATCGATACGTTCGGCGCGGGCGATCGCAGTGTCTCGATCGCTGCGAATCCCGCCGAATGTGTCGCGCTGGCGGTCCGCTTCGGGCTGGTGGCGATCGACCGGCTCCAGGGCGAGTTCAAGGTCCGCATCGAAGCCGCGGGTATCGTCGCGCGCGGTCATGTCTCGGCGGCGGTCGTGCAGGCCTGTTCGGTCACCGACGACCCGCTGCCGATGAAAGTGGAAGAGGATGTCGCGCTACGCTTCGTCGCCGATAATGCGGTCGACGAGGAAGAAATCGAATTGTCCGAGGATGCGCTCGACACGATGTTCTATGCCGGATCGGCGATCGACCTGGGCGAAGCGGCGGCGGAAACCATGGCGCTGGCGCTCGATCCCTTCCCGCGCGGCCCGCGCGCGGCGGCGGCACTACGCGCGGCAGGCGTGATCAGCGAGGACGAGGTCAAACCACTCGGCGCGCTCGCCGGGTTGAAGGGCTTGTTGGAAAAGGGGCGAGATTAGTCTTGACCCTTACCTCTTCTACTCCCCTCCCATAAAGGGAGGGGAGAAGTGGGAATCACCCACCTTACATGATTTCAATCCTCGTCCGGCCCCAGTGCCGGATCGAGATCCCTGGGCCGCACGAAACGCGCGAGCCGTGCGGTGCCCGCCGCGACATCGCCCCAATTGCCCGATTCGAAGCGCAGCTCGGCGATCGTCGCGGTTGGGTATTTCTGCTCGACCTCGTCGCGCAGCGGCTCGGCCAGTGTGTCGGGCACGAGCATCAGAACCAGATCCTCAAGTCCCGGGTTATGCCCGGCGAACAGCACATGTTCGGCGGTTTCGGGCAAATCGTGAATGACGTCGAGCAGAGTCACTGCCGAGGCGAGATAGATGCGCCGGTCCCAGGCGGGCGCCAGCGCCTCGCCATAACCGGTTGAAACCTCATCCAGCGTTTCGATCACGCGCACCGCCGGCGAAGCGATGACATGGTCGAAGGCCAGGCCAAGCGATTTCATATGGCGTCCGACCATCGCCGCCGCGCGCTTGCCCTTGCCGTTGAGCGGACGATCGAAATCGCGCGAGACGGGATCGTCCCAGCCCGATTTGGCGTGGCGGAGCAGCGTCAATGTCTTCATGGCGCCTGTCGCGTCTCCAATCCCTCGCCCCCATTTCCACTGGCATTTCTGCCGGGGTCTTCGCGCGCCTCATGCCCACTTTCGATGACGGAAGGAAGACGCGAGACACGAACCACCGCCTCGTCGAGGGTCACGCGGGCGATCGGCACGCCGGGCGGAAAGGCGGCGAGCAGCCGCGACGGCATCGCAGCGGACAGCAACACAAAGGCGCCATGATCGTCGGTGCGCCGAATCAGCCGCCCGAACGCCTGTGCCAGCCGCGCCCGCACGATGCGATCGTCATAGGCGCTGCCGCCGCCGGCCAGTCGCCGCGCCGCATGCAGCACGGTCGGTTTGGGCCAGGGCACACCCTCCATCACCACCAGCCGCAGCGACCGGCCCGGCACATCGACGCCATCGCGCAGCGCATCGGTGCCAAGCAGGGAGGCGGAGGCATCGTCGCGAAAAATATCGACCAGCGTGCCGGTATCGATCGGATCGACATGCTGGGCGAGCAGCGAGAGCCCATCACGCGCCAGCCGGTCGGCGATTCGCGCATGCACCGCGCGTAAGCGCCGGATCGCGGTAAACAGGCCCAAAGTCCCGCCGCCGGCCGCCGACATCAGCCGCGCATAGGCGTTGGCGAGCGCGCCGGTATCGCCGCGCTTCACATCGGTGACGATCAATACTTCGGCCTGCGACGCATAATCGAATGGGCTGATCGCTTCGAAATGTGCTGCCGGCTTGACCAGATGATGCGCACCGGTGCGCGCCTCCGCCACGCCCCAGTCGCCGCCGCCGCGCAGGGTCGCTGACGTGACTAGTGCACCATGCGCTTGCTTGAGCACGGTTTCGGCAAAGGGTTTGCTCGGATCCAGCCAATGGCGGTGCAGCCCGATATCATAGTCGCGCCCCTCGATCCGGTCGACCGCGAGCCAGTCGACGAAGTCGGGACTGGCGGGTCCACCGATCCTTGCGAGCAGCGCCAGCCATGCAGCGACCGTCTCGGCGCGCCAGCCGAGCGAGGCCACTGCCCCCTCGACACGCGCCCGCGCTTGGCCGTCGAGCCAGTCGGGCGCCTCGGCCAGTACCGCCTCGAGCCGCCGCCCGAGCGCAACCAGCGGCCGGACCAACGCATCGAGCGCATGCGCGGCCGGCCCGGCCGCCTCGATCAGCGCGGCATCGGGCTCGGCGAGTTCGGTCTCCAGGCCATAGCCGGCATCGCCTGCGGTCTCGGCGCGCGCGTAAGTCAGCCCGCGCACCGCCGCGAGCAGCGACTCGATCGGCCCGAACGGTGCGCCCTCGCCCAGCCGCTGCAGCCAGCCGTCCGCGGCCAGCCCCTGCGCCGCGATCACCGCATCGTTGATCGCCCGCGCACCCTGCTCGTCATAGCTCGCGACATCGGAAAGCCGCGCGGCCAGTCCGCGTCGCCGTCCGCGCGATCCCGATTCGGGCCCGACCACCCAGCGCCGCAGCTCAATAGTCTCCTGGCCGGTCAGCGCGGTCGAGAACATCGCGTCGGCGGCATCGAAGATATGATGCCCCTCGTCGAACACATAGCGGGTCGGGCGGCTCGTCGTTTCACGCCCGCGCGCGGCATTGACCATCACCAGCGCATGGTTGGCGATGACGATATCCGCCTCCGCGCTGCTCCGCGCGGCGCGCTCAATGAAGCATTTGCGGTAATGCGGGCAGCCGGCATAGACGCATTCGCCACGCCGATCGGTCAGCGCGGTCGGCCCGTTGCGCCGGAACAGGGTCGGCAACCAGCCGGGCAGGTCGCCGCCGACCATGTCGCCGTCAGCGGTGTAACCGGCCCAGCGCGCGACCAGCTGCGCCAGCACCGCCGCGCGCCCGGCGAATCCGCCCTGCAGCGCATCTTCGAGGTTGAGCAGGCAGACATAATTCTCCCGCCCCTTGCGCGTCACGACCTTGGCCTTGCGTATCTCGGCATTGGGATAGAGCCGCGCCGTTTCGTGCGCCAATTGCCGCTGCAGCGCCTTGGTGAAGGTCGACACCCACACCGCGCCGTCGGCCTTTTCCGCCCAGAGTGAGGCAGGCGCGAGATAGCCGAGCGTCTTGCCGATCCCCGTGCCTGCTTCCGCCAGCACCATGTTCGGTGCGTCGCGCACCATGCGCGGTTCGAACGCCTCGATCGCCGCTTCGGCATAGGCACGCTGGCCGGGACGCTGCTCCGCGGCGCTGCCGGTCAGGCGCGTCAGCCGTTCCTGTGTCTCCGCCGCATCGATCGAAATGGTACGCGGCGCGGGGCGTGGTGCGCCTTCCGACCATTCGGGCAGGCGCGAGAACAGCCAGCGCTCATGCTGCTCGGGCATTTTTATATGCTCGGCCACGACAGGCGCCCAGGGCCAGCGTAACCGGGCGAGCGATTGAGCGCTTGTCCAGGCGCCCTCGCGCTCGGGCCAGTCACCCTGAGGAATCGCCAGCATCGCCTCGGCCGCGCGGAGCAGGAACGCCGCGATCTCGTCGTCGCGCGCTGGCACTTCGAGCCCCGTAACTCGCGCCAGACCGCGCGGCGTCGGCACCATGAAGCGCGCCGGGCACATGAAAGCGAACAATTCGAGCAGGTCGAGCCCCGACAGATCGGCATAGCCGAGTCGCTGTCCGGCCAGCACGGCGTTGAGCATGATCACCGGCGTATCGGCGGCAATGCGGATCGCTTCGCCGCGCCCGACCTGGCGCGAGCCATCGGCCGTGGCGATCCAGATGCCGCTATGGCTTGCGTGGAGGGCGGGATAGGGCAAAGACGCGGCCATTCGCGCAAGACAGTGGCGTGACCGGAACGAAAGGGCAACAGCAAGTGAGTGAATTGCGCACCGCCGCCATGGAATCCAAGGCCTGGCCTTATGAAGAGGCGCGCAAGCTGCTCAAACGCTATCCCAACGGCAAGCAGGACGGTCCGGTGCTGTTCGAAACCGGCTATGGTCCTTCGGGACTCCCGCATATCGGCACCTTCAACGAAGTGCTGCGCACGACCATGGTGCGCAACGCCTTCCATGCGCTGTCCGATACGCCGACCAAGCTGATCGCTTTTTCCGACGACATGGACGGCCTTCGCAAGGTGCCGGACAATGTCCCCAACAAGGGCATGCTCGCCGAATATCTCGGTAAGCCACTGACTCGCATCCCCGATCCGTTTGGCACGCATGACAGCTTCGCCGCACACAACAATGCGATGCTGCGCGATTTCCTCGATCGCTACGGCTTTGAGTATGAATTCGCTTCGTCGACCGACTATTACACCAATGGCCGCTTCGACCGCGCGCTGAAGTCGGTGTTGCGCCAGTATCAGGCGATCCTCGACGTGATGCTGCCGACGCTGCGCGCCGATCGCCAGGCGACTTATTCGCCAGTGCTGCCGATCAGCCCGAAGAGCGGCATCGTCCTGCAGGTGCCGGTCGAGGTGATCGACGCCGATGCGGGCACGATCGCCTTCATGGATGAGGGCGAACGGATCGAACAGTCGATTCTCGGTGGCCGGGCCAAGCTGCAATGGAAGGTCGACTGGGCGATGCGCTGGGTCGCGCTGGGGGTCGATTATGAGATGGCCGGCAAGGATCTGATCGATTCGGTCGTGCAATCGTCGAAGATCACCCGCGTGCTCGGTGGTCGCCCGCCCGAGGGCTTCAATTACGAGATGTTCCTCGACGAAAAGGGCGAGAAGATCTCCAAGTCCAAGGGCAACGGGCTCAGCATTGACGACTGGCTGACCTATGGCCCGGAGGAGAGCCTTGCCTTTTATATCTATCGGGAACCGAAAAAGGCCAAGACGCTGCACATGGGCGTGATCCCGCGCGCGGTCGACGATTACTGGCAGTTTCGCGGCAATTATGCCGGTCAGCAGCTGAAGGAACGGCTCGGCAACCCCGTGCATCACATCCATGACGGCAAGCTGCCGGCGGGCGAATTGCCGGTCACTTTCGGCCTGTTGCTCAACCTGGTCAGCGTGATGGGCGATGCGACCAAGGAACAGGTCTGGGGCTATCTCGGCAATTATGTGAAGGATGCTTCGCCCGAGCGCTATCCCGAGCTTGACCGGCTGATCGACCGCGCGCTCGCTTATGGCCGCGATTTCGTCACGCCCACGCTCAAGCGGCGCAAGCCGGAGGGCGTGGAGGTTGCGGCGCTTGAGCGGCTCGATGCCGATCTCGCGGCGCTGCCCAACGGCGCAACCGCCGAGGAGATTCAGAATATCGTCTATGAGATCGGCAAGACCGGCGGATTCGAAAACCTGCGCGACTGGTTCAAGGCACTGTACGAAACCTTGCTCGGTGCGGAACAAGGTCCGCGCATGGGCAGCTTTATTGCGCTCTACGGCATTCCCAACACACGGAAGCTCATCGCCGAGGCGCTTGCGGGGGTAGCGCGGATTCGACTCAATTTGTCGGAACATATATAGAACATACACATCGATTCGAAGGAATGTGTCATGTTCGAGAACAAAATCAGCGTTCGGCATCGCTTCTTTTTCGCGTTGCTGCCGCCAGCAATTATTGCGCGACAAATCGTGAGTGTGATGCAGCCGTTCGCGGGTGGCGGTCGAATGATGCAAGCGGAGCGCCTGCACATCACGCTCGATATCCTCGACGATTTCGAGCGTTGGCCGGAAAAGGTCGTGGCTGCACTGCTGGCGGTTGGAGAGGAGATCACCGCAGCCCCGTTCGAAGTCGTACTCGATCGGGTATCGGGCGGCACGGAAACAATTGCCCTTCGCCCCAGGCTTAAAAATGCTTCGCTCGACGCGCTCAGGGCGAAGATCGCGGCAGCGATGGCGCGAATGGGCCTGTCGCAGCGCCAGGACTATCGGTTCTCGCCGCACATGACCCTCGCCTATCGCGACGGCGCGCCGATCAGCAAACTGGCACCGCCAGTGCGTTGGAGAGCGGAAGAGTTCGTGCTGATCCATAGCCTGCTCGGCCAGACCCGACACGAAGTTCTCGGGCGCTGGACTCTCAAAGGACTGGACGAGCAGCCTAGCCTGTTTTGATTGCCCTGCCCGCCACCGCAGTTAAGATGAGGCATGACGGGCAAAACACGGGTACCGGCGCTCCGCGCTTTCCTGAAAGACGAGGCGGCGGGCGGGATCGTACTGATCGCCGCCGCCATGCTGGCGATGATCGCGGCCAATTCGCCGCTCGCTCCTGACTATTTCCACTTCCTGCATCTCGAAACCGGTCCGGTGCTCGCGCCGGCGCTGGGGCCGATGACGGTGCATCTGTGGATCAACGACGCGCTGATGGCGCTGTTTTTCCTGCTCGTCGGGCTGGAGATCAAGCGCGAGCTGATCGATGGGCAGCTCGCGCAGCCAGCACGGCGGCGCCTGCCGATCGTCGCGGCGGCGGCGGGGATGATCGTGCCGGCACTGATCTACCTCGCTATCACCATGGGCGATGCCGCGCTGCGTCCCGGCTGGGCGATCCCGGCGGCGACCGACATCGCTTTCGCAATCGGTGTGATGGCGCTGCTCGGCCCGCGCGTGCCGCCGGCGTTGAAGCTGTTCCTGACGACCGTCGCGATCGTCGACGATATGGGCGCGGTCGCGATCATCGCGGTTGCCTATAGCCATGGCCTCGATTTAGGCGCGCTCGCCGCGGCGGCCGGTGTGCTCGCGATCATGGCAGCGATGAGCCGGCGCGGCGTGCGGTCGCTCGCGCCGTATCTCCTTGCCGCCGTCGTGCTTTGGTGGCTGGTGCTGTTGTCGGGCGTCCATGCGACCGTTGCCGGTGTGCTCGCGGCAGTCTTCATCCCGATCACACCGAGCCCCGGCGCGCCCGACGACGCGCATTCGCCTCTCCACCGGCTCGAACACGCGCTCAGTCCTTGGGTCGCGTTCGTCATCGTGCCCTTGTTCGGTTTCGCCAATGCCGGTGTCGCGCTGAGCGGCATGTCGCTCTCAATCCTTGCCGAACCACTGGTGATCGGCGTGACGGCGGGCCTGTTCCTGGGCAAGCAGGCGGGAATTCTTGGCGGCATCGCGCTGGCCGAGCGATTGAAGATCGCGCAGCGGCCCAAAGGGACGAGCTGGGCGCAACTCTATGGCGTCGCCTTGCTCGCCGGAATCGGCTTCACCATGAGCCTGTTCATCGGCGGCCTCGCCTTCCCCGGCGAAGCGGTGCTGATCGACAAGGTCAAGATCGGCGTACTCGCGGGGTCGATTCTGTCGGCGGTCGCCGGCTTCCTTGTGCTGCGCTTCGCGGCGGCTCCTTCAAAGACGACGATGGAGGCATGATGCGGGCATTCTTCGACTCCCGGCAGCTGGCCCATGCGCCGCGCCGGGAACTGCATAATGGCGGCTTCATCGATTATTCCGAGACGCCGCTGCGCGCCGCGGCGATCCGTGCGGTATTGCCGGGTGTGGAACAGCCCACCGATCACGGTGAGGCGCCGATCCTCGCCATCCATGATGCCGGCTATATCGACTTCCTCAAGACCGCGCCGGAGCGCTGGGCCGCCGCCGGTCGCCCCGGCGATGTGATGGGTTATATTTGGCCGATCGTCGGGCGCCGGCCGCTTAAGCTCGACCGGATCGACGCGCTGGCTGGGCAATATAGCCTCGATGCCTCCACCCCGCTGACCGCCGACACCTGGGGTGCCGCCTATTGGAGCGCACAAAGCGTCCTCTCGGCGACCCACGCCGTACTTGGCGGCGACCGCGTGGCATTCGCGCTGTGCCGGCCGCCCGGCCATCATGCCGGCGCGGATTATCTCGGCGGTTATTGCTATCTCAACACCGCCGCGATCGCCGCCCAGGCGGCACGCGATGCGAGGACGAAACGCGTCGCGATCCTCGATATCGACTATCATCACGGTAACGGCACGCAGGACATTTTCTGGGATCGCGGCGATGTCTTCTACGCCTCGATCCATGCCGATCCGGCGACCGACTATCCGTTTTTCTGGGGCCATGCCGATGAGGACGGCGAAGGCGAAGGGCAAGGTACCACGCTCAACCTGCCCTTGCCTCAGGGCGCAACGCTCGATGCCTTTCGCGCAGCCCAGGCGACAGCGCTGGACGCGATCGCCCGGTTCGGTCCCGACTTGCTGATCCTGAGTTTCGGCGCCGATACCTGGGATGGCGACCCGATCTCCGACTTCAAGCTGACCACCGCCGACTATGCGACGCTGGCACGCGATATCGCCGCACGCGGCTGGCCGACGGTGATCGCGATGGAGGGCGGATATGCGGTCGATGCTCTGGGCGCGAATGTGACCAGCCTGCTGAGCGGCTTTTGACAGCTCATAGGTGCGTTCTTATCTTGGGCTTATGAAACAGGTCAGCATTGCCGTTCCCGAGGAGGAAATCGACTGGGCTCGATCGCGCGTCGAGGCCGGGGAATTTCCAAGTATCGATGCCTATTTCAGTGAACTTGCCTATCGCGACCGGGCCAGCGCGGAAGAGGTTGCTTGGTTGCAGACGGAAATCGACAAGGGGCTAGCCTCCGGCGTCGATCCGCGTCAGTCTTTCCAGATCTTCAATGAGGTCAGAGCGAAGTATTTGAATTCGGATGGCTAGGCTGGTTTTCAGCACTGCCGCCATTGCCGACATCGATGATATTGCAGCCTTCAGCGTTGAACAGTTCGGGACCGATGTCGCGGATGCCTGTCTGACCGGCCTTGAGGTGCGATGCGAGCAACTCCGCGAATTCCCTGCGATCGGTGCAATTTATCCGCGCCTGCGGCCTGCCGTCCGCTGCTTGATTCATCGCAGCCATCGCATTTTCTACAACATCAATGACGACCGTGTTTTGATCGTCCGCATCCTGCATCAGTCCCGCGATGTTGAGACCGCTTTGAGCTAACCCGCTTCTCATCGACTCCCGCTTCTCATCGACGAGCCTCTGTCGCGGCATGGATGCGGCGAGCTTCCCAGTGCCCTTCCAACGAATATCCAAACCGACACTGAACGGTAATGTTCGCGTCACGACCATGCTGCACCCGCGAAGGCGTTCGTACTTCAACGGGGGCTTACCATGCGCATCACGTCCACACTCGCCTTTCTGCTCGCCTCGGTCACGGCGCTGCCCGCCATGGCGCAAGTGCAGGAAACAAACCCCGAGATCGACAAGAACGACATTGTCGTGACCGCGCAGAAGCGCAGCGAGAAGGAGGTCAACGTGCCGATCACCCTCACTGCGGTGACCGGCGAGCGGATGAAGGAGCTCGGCGTTTCCGATCTCGACGAGCTGGCCTTTTTCGTCCCCGGGCTCAACATTCAGGAACAGAGCGCCAACAATCCCGGCATCGTCATTCGTGGCATCACATCGGATTCGGGGTCGGCACAGCAGGCGGCGCGCGTCACGCTCTATTATAACGGCGTCGACATCTCGCGCTCGCGCGGATCGTATCAGGACATTTACGACGTCGAACGGATCGAGGTGATCAAGGGGCCGCAGGCGACGCTGTTCGGCACCGCCTCGGCGGTCGGCGCGATCAGCATCATCTCGGCGCGTCCGAAAGAGGGATTTTCGGGCGAGTTGACCGGCGGGATCGGTAATTTCGACCAGCGCTTGCTCGCCGGCCATATCAACCTCGGGTCGGACAAAATCGCCGGCCGCATCGCCTTCGCGTTTAAGAAGCGCGATGGTTATGTGAATAATCTAGCGCCCAACCAGGATGATCTCAACGGCCAGAACCAGCTCGGCGTGCGCGGATCGCTGCGCTTCACGCCGACGGAGGACTTTACCGCCGATCTGATCCTGACTTATGATCGTCAGCGTAATCCCGGCACCGCATTCGTTTCGCGCGCGCTGCCGACCTCGTCGGGTCCGGGCAATCCGTTCGGTGATGCCTATCTTGGTGGGTCACCTTTGTCGGCGCAAGCGCTGGGCGCGGCAAAGCTCGGCCTGAAGCGCGACGTCTATGACGCCAATCTGACGCTCGGTTATAATTTTGCCGATGACTGGTCGGTGACCATGGTCAATGCCTATCGCAAGTTCGATTCGCTCGAAATCTTCGACGCCGACGGCTCGGCGGCCTGGTATCTCGAATTCGCCGAAGGCGCCAAGGGCAGCCAATTTAATCACGAAACGCGCTTCGCTTACACCAGCGATCGGTTTCGTGGTTCGTTCGGGTTCAACTTCTTCCATGAAAACAGTCTGCAGAATGTGCCTTTCTCGACCGAAGAAGGCACTTATCTGCAATGTGCCGCACGGCTGATCCCGGGGCTCGCCTGTATCGCCCCGAACGGCACCGTTGCCGCCTCGGCGGCCACCGCCATTCTCACCGGCGGCGCGGCGACAGTGATTCCATACAGCTCGGTGTTCCAGAACTCGGGCATCAACGACAGCTATTCGGTATTTGCCGACGGCACCTTCACGCCGACACCCCGGCTCGAACTGACCGCCGGCGTGCGTCTGCTGATCGAAAAGCGCCAATCGGGCTTTTTCGCCCGCGTGCCGCGTTCGGTGATCACCGGCGGTGCGTCGCTGATTCCCGGCCAGGTCGATACCGCTGGCCAGACCTTCCGCACCGAAGACAGTTTTTCCGCCGTTCTGCCGCGCTTCAACGCACTGTACCGCCTGTCGGACAAGGTGAATGCCTTTGCCACCGTATCGAAGGGCCGCCGCTCGGCGACCGTGCAGCTTGGGGCGGCAGCGAGGGCAACCGGACCGGTCGCTGCCTTCACGCCGGTGGCGGCAGAGAATGTCTGGAATTACGAGGTCGGGCTGAAGGGATCGGCGGGCATCGTGTCGGGATCGATCGGTGCCTATTACATGACCTATGACAATTTCCAGGTCAGCGTGGTCCTGCCTAACGGCACCACCCAGACGCAAAGCGCCGGCACGGCAAGCAACAAGGGCGTCGAAGCCGAACTGAACATCCGCCCCGCCAAATGGTTCAGCGCGTTCGCCAATATTGGTTATATCGATGGCGGAATCGACGACAAGCCGGGGATCGCGCCGAATTTCCGCGGTGCGAAGTTCCGGCTTCAGCCTGAAGTTCAGGCATCGGGCGGTATCATGATCGACGCGCCGGTCGGCAACGGCTTGCGTCTCTTCGCAACGCCGACGATCACCTATCGCAGCCGGATTTTCTTCGAAATCCCCAACAACCCGTTGATCGCGCAAGGCCCGGTGACTCTGGTCAATGTGCGCGCCGGTCTTGGTTTTGGCGGCAGCCATAGCGACCAGTTCGAATTGGTCGGCTTCGCCCGAAATCTGTTCAACAAGGATTATCTGCTCGATGCGGGCAACACCGGCGGCGGGTTCGGTATCCCGACCTACATCCCCGCCGAGCCGCGTCTCTATGGCGTGCAATTGTCGGCGAAATTCTGACCGGCGCGATTCGCCCGGCCGGCTCAGGCCGGCCGGGCGTGATTCAAAACTCGCGTCGATCATGGCAGCGTGGTGTCAGACGGAACCCTTGCATCGCGTCGCCGCGCTCCTTCTCATGACCAGATAATATCAAGCCTCTTCAATGACGACTCATCCCTCCGGGCTTGTGTCTGAATAGAAGATTGGTTCGTGCGGGGGCGCGGAGAGGAAATGATCCCAAGCCGGTGAAAATCACTTCTCTGCGCTCTCTGCGCGAACCAATCTTCCGCAAAATTCCCGTGCCGCGCCAACAAAATTCCCGCAGGATTTCCCGCAGCAATTCGCGCAGCTGCCGGAAATGGGCATTATGGCGCGGCCTCGCCGCCCTGGAGCCCGAGCCAATCGAGGTCACCCGGCAGGTTGTCCGCAGCGAAATCGATTTGCAGCACACGGCGTCGCGTCGGTCTGGTCGCCGCTTCAGATGCATGCAGGATCAGCGTCGCATACAGCCACACATCGCCGCGTTCGGCGAGACAGGCGATCGTGCCGCATCGCTCGACCACCGCATCTATATCCCCTTCCGCGATCCGGCCGAACCGATGCGATCCCGGCGCGATCAGCAGCGGCGCATTGTCGGCAGGGACGGGATCGAGATGAACGCGCATCGTCACCATGCCGGCGAGCAGATCGGCGGGCGGCGCGACATGGATCAACCCGGCCTTGACCGTCCAGGGCCCGAACCCCGGTGTCTCGCGACGTTCGCGCACGACGATCGTCCGGTCCTGATGCCAGCCCAGTGCCCAGTTGGTCGCTTCGGTCTTGTCGAACAGGATCGCACGCACCGGCCGACACCCGGACCCGAGCGTTCGAGCGGCCAGTGCGCCGAGAGACCCATCGTTCGCCAGCAACGGGGCAAGCGCTTCGACGCCCCGAAGTCTGATTCCGGCGCGATCCTGTGGTTGACGATCAGCGAGGTCGTCGAGCGCGCCCAGAATCGAAAGGGCGGCGCGATCAGATCGCACCGCCCCATCAAACTCGAGCGTCAACGCCGTCACGGCGTCAGAGCTTTTCGGTCAGCTCCGGTACGATCTTGAACAGATCGCCGACCAGGCCAATGTCCGCGACCTGGAAGATCGGCGCATCCTCGTCCTTGTTGATCGCGATGATCGTCTTGGAATCCTTCATCCCCGCAAGATGCTGGATCGCGCCGGAAATGCCGATCGCGATATAGACCTCGGGGGCGACGATCTTGCCGGTCTGGCCGACCTGATAGTCGTTCGGGACATAACCCGCATCGACCGCGGCGCGTGACGCACCGACGCCGGCGCCGAGCTTGTCGGCAAGCGGTTCGATGATCGAATGGAAGTTTTCGGAATTCTGCAGCGCGCGGCCACCCGACACGATGATCTTCGCGCTGGTCAGTTCGGGACGCTCCGACTTGGCGATCTCGCTGCCGACATAGGTCGACTTGCCCGCATCACCGGTCGACGCGACCTTCTCAATCGTGCCTGACCCACCCGAGGTGGCGGCCTTTTCGAACGCGGTACCGCGCACCGAAATGATCTTCTTGGCATCTTTCGACTGCACCGTGGCGATCGCGTTGCCGGCATAGATCGGGCGCGTGAACGTATCTCCGCTCTCGACCGACAAAATGTCGCTGATCTGCATCACGTCGAGCAACGCGGCGACACGCGGCGCGATATTCTTGCCGTTCGACGTCGCGGGGACGAGGAACGCGTCGTGATCCGCCATCAGCGAGACGACGAGCGGCGCGACATTCTCGGCCAGCGCGTGCGCATAGGCGGCGTCGTCGGCGACATGGACCTTGCCCACGCCGGCGATCTTGGCGGCTTCGGCGGCAACCGCATCGACGCCCGAACCGGCGACGAGCAGATGGACCTCGCCGAGCTTCGACGCGGCGGTGACCACGGCGAGCGTGGCATCCTTGACGACCTTGCCGTCATGTTCGACCCAGACGAGCGTCTTCACGTTACCAGTCATTGGGCAACTCCCATCGCCTTGAGTTTAGCCACCAGCTCATCGACATCGGCGACCTTGACGCCGGCGGTGCGCTTGGCCGGCTCGACCACTTTCAGCGTGGTCAGGCGCGGGGAGACATCGACGCCGTAATCGGCCGGGGTCTTTTGCGCGAGCGGCTTGGACTTGGCCTTCATGATGTTGGGCAGCGACGCATAGCGCGGCTCGTTGAGGCGCAGATCGGTGGTGATGATCGCGGGAAGCGAGAGCTTCTCAGTCTCCGAGCCGCCATCGACTTCGCGCGTCACCGTGACGCTGTCCGACGCGAGCTCGACCTTCGACGCGAAAGTCGCCTGGCCGACGCCGAGCAGGCCGGCGAGCATCTGGCCGGTCTGGTTGTTGTCGTCGTCGATCGCCTGTTTGCCGAGGATCACCAGGTCGGGCTTCTCTTCCTCGACGATCTTGGCGAGCAGCTTGGCCACGCCCAGCGGCTCGACCTTCTCGTCCGAGACGATCAGGATCGCACGGTCGGCACCCATGGCGAGTGCAGTGCGCAGCGTTTCCTGCGCCTTTTGCTCACCGATCGACACGACGACGATCTCTGTGACACCCTTGTCTTTCAGGCGGATGGCTTCCTCGACCGCGATCTCATCGAACGGGTTCATGCTCATCTTGACGTTCGCCAGATCGACGCCCGTCCCGTCCGCTTTCACGCGGGGTTTCACGTTATAGTCAAGCACCCGCTTGACCGGCACCAGCACCTTCATTGCATCTTCTCCGTGTGACCTAATGCGTTCCTGGGGAGGAAACGCTCAGGCTGCAGCTTTGACTTCGGCAACGATCTTCCGCGCCGCGTCGCCGAGATCGTTGGCAGGCACGATGGCGAGACCGGAGGTCGAGAGGATGCGCTTGCCTTCCTCGACATTGGTCCCTTCCAGGCGAACCACCAGCGGCACCGAAAGGTTCACTTCCTTGGCCGCCGCGACGATGCCGTCGGCGATGATGTCGCACTTCATGATGCCGCCGAAGATGTTGACCAGGATGCCCTTCACCGCCGGATCGGCGAGAATGATCTTGAACGCCGCGGTCACCTTCTCCTTCGAAGCGCCGCCGCCGACGTCGAGGAAATTGGCCGGAAACATGCCGTTGAGCTTGATGATGTCCATCGTCGCCATGGCAAGGCCGGCGCCATTGACCATGCAGCCGATATCACCATCGAGCTTGATGTAAGCAAGGTCGTATTTCGACGCTTCGAGCTCGGCCGGATCCTCTTCGCTTTCGTCGCGCAACGCCATCAGGTCGGGGTGGCGGAACATCGCGTTGCCGTCGAAGCCGACCTTGGCGTCGAGCACCAGCAACTGCCCGTCATCGGTGACGGCGAGCGGGTTGATCTCGATCTGCTCGGCATCGGTGCCGAGGAACGCATCATACAGTTTCGAGGCGGTCGAAGCGGCCTGCTTGGCGAGATCGCCCTCGAGACCGAGTGCGTTGGCGACAGCGCGGCCGTGATGCGGCATGAAGCCGGTCGCAGGATCGATGTCGAAGGTTTGGATCTTTTCCGGCGTATCGTGCGCGACGGTTTCGATGTCCATGCCGCCCTCGGTCGACACGACCATCGAGATGCGACCCGATGCGCGGTTGACGAGCAGCGCCAGGTAGAACTCCTTGGCGATGTCGACGCCATCGGTGATGTACAGGCGGTTGACCTGCTTGCCATGTTCGCCGGTCTGGATCGTCACCAGCGTGTTGCCGAGCATGTCGGCCGCTGCCGCGCGAACTTCATCGGCGGTCTTGGCCAGCCGGACGCCGCCCTTGGCGTCGGGGCCGAGTTCCTTGAACTTGCCCTTGCCACGGCCGCCGGCATGGATCTGCGCCTTCACGACATAAAGCGGCCCGGGCAGCTTGGCGGCGGCGGCGACCGCCTCGTCGACGGTCAGCGCGGCAAAGCCTGCCGGTACGGGGACGCCGAACTTGGCGAGCAATTCCTTGGCCTGATATTCGTGGATGTTCATGGGGGCGGGCGCCTCTTCAGGAAAATCGATGTCGCAAAATCAATGTTGCAAGGGGCCTTAAGCACAGCACGTCAAGTGAATCCACCCCTTGGCGTGGACACTAGTCGTCTGGGCTCAGCCGCCGAGCCCGACGGCACAAAGCGCTGCCGAACTGGTCGTCACGCTCAGGATCTGCGGATCATTGAGCGAGCGGACGCGGTGAAGGAGTTGTTCGAGATCGCGCGATTGCTTCGCCTTGCCCAGCGCCGACAGGCGGCGCAGCTGCAGCAGCGAGAGCCGGTCGACCATCCGCCCCGCCATGCAGCGGGCGACCGGCTGCGGCACGCCGGCATTGATAAGGCCATCGCGCGTGAGCGTCTCCGGGCTTGAACACGCGGCGAGGGCCAGCGCAAATGCCAACATCAGCCCCGAACGAATGGAAGACTCCGGTAGCGTCATCTCGAGGCACCTCGCAATAAGCCCGTCCCCCCGCTATATCGCGTGCCATGCACTGGACAACCGGCCTGCCGCTGTTTTTCGCGACGATCCTGGCGATGGAGCTCGTCGCCTATGTCGCGCATCGCTGGGTGATGCATGGGTTCGGCTGGTTCCTGCACGAAAGCCATCATCGCCCGCGCACCGGCAATTGGGAATTGAACGATCTCTATGCGGTGATCTTCGCAGTGCCGTCCTTCGTGCTGCTGCTTGGTGGCGCGCAACTCGGCTGGTGGCCGGGCTTCACCTGGATCGGCGCGGGCATCGCCGGCTATGGCGCGATCTATTTCGGCTTTCATGATGTGATCGTCCATCGCCGCATCGCGACGCGCTATCTGCCGAGATCATCCTATATGAAGCGCATCATCCAGGCGCACCGGTTGCATCATGTGGTCGAGACCAAGGCCGGCACGGTCAGTTTCGGTTTCCTCTGGGCGCCCAAACCCGAGGCACTGAAGGCCGAACTCAAGCGCCGCTCGCATGCCGGCGTCCGCGCGCCCGTCTCGCGGCCGGATGCCGTCCCCGTCGATTGACCGACTCCACCCTGTTCTTCGCGCTCGCGGTGCCCGCCGTGATCCTGCTCGGCCTGTCCAAGGGCGGGTTCGCCGGCATGGGCGCGCTGTCGCTGCCGATGATGGCGCTGGCGATCTCGCCGGTGCGAGCGGCGGCAATCCTGTTGCCGATCCTGATCGTGCAGGACGTGGTCGGCGTGTGGGCGTTCCGCAAGACCTGGGATCGGTACGTGATCGCCTGGATGCTGCCCGGTGCGGCGCTTGGCATATTGCTCGGTTATTTTTTCGCGGCGCAGGTATCGGCCGATGCGGTGCTCGGTCTGGTCGGCGCGATCTCGTTGCTGTTCGGCGGTTACCGCCTTTGGGTCGAACGCGGCGGCATGCTGCGCGCATCCTCGCGCTCGCCCGGCTGGGTCGGGGCGCTGTGCGGAATCGCCTCGGGCTTCACCAGCCAGATCGCCCATGCCGGACAGCCGCCCTTTCAGGTCTGGGTCCTGCCCCGCCGGCTCGACCGCGATGTGCTGGTCGGTACCACCGCGATCTTCTTTGCGATCGTCAATTGGGCGAAGGTGCCGGCCTATTGGGCGCTCGGCCAGTTCAGCCACGACAATCTCGTGACCGCGGCGATGCTGTTACCGGTAGCGATCGCATCGACCTTGGCCGGCGTCTGGCTCGTGCGCCGCATCGCGCCGGACCGTTTCTACGCCGCGATCTATGTGCTGATGATGCTGGTCGGGGCCAAGCTCATCTGGGATGCGCTGACCTGATCTGGAGGTTGAGAATTCCGTCGCTGAGCGCTTAGTCGAACAGCGAAGACACCGAGCTTTCATCCGCGATCCGCTTGATCGCTTCGCCGAGCAGCGGCGCGATGGTCAGATGGCGAATGCGCTTGGCGTTCTTGATCACCTCATGGCTGCCGATCGAATCGGTGATCACCAGTTCCTCGAGCTCGGATCCTTCGACCCGCGCGACCGCGCCACCCGACAGCACGCCGTGCGTGACATAAGCGACGACGCCCTCGGCGCCCGCTTCCTTCAGCGCCGCGGCGGCGTTGCACAAGGTGCCGGCCGAATCGACGATATCGTCGATCAGGATGCAGAAGCGGCCCTCGACCTCACCAATGATGTTCATCACCTCCGATTCGCCGGCGCGCTCGCGACGCTTGTCGACGATTGCCAGCGGCGCGTTGTTGAGCCGCTTGGCCAATGCGCGAGCGCGCACCACGCCGCCGACGTCGGGCGACACGATCATGATGTTCTTGTCGCCGAAACGGGTCAGGATATCCGCCGACATCACTGGCGCGCCGTAGAGATTGTCGGTCGGGATATCGAAGAAGCCCTGGATCTGCCCGGCATGAAGATCGATCGAGAGTACGCGGTCGGCACCCGCAACGGTGATCAGATTGGCGACCAGCTTGGCCGAGATGGGTGTGCGCGGCCCGGGTTTGCGGTCCTGCCGGGCATAGCCGAAATAGGGCACGACGGCGGTGATGCGCTTGGCCGATGCACGCTTCAGCGCATCGATGCAGATCAGCAGCTCCATCAGATTGTCGTTCGCCGGATACCCAGTCGATTGCAGTACGAACACGTCCTCACCGCGGACATTCTCATGGATCTCGACGAATACTTCCTCGTCGGCGAAGCGCCGCACGCTCGCCTCGGTCAACGGAATCTCGAGATAGGCCGCGACATCGCGCGCCAGCGGCAGGTTTGAATTGCCGGTCAATAATTTCATCTCGACGAACTCCCGCGACCCCGATGAAGCGGCTCTTAGCCAGCACTTGCGCATGGCGAAAGGGGCGTGACGATTTCGTGACGGCCAAATGCACAAGCTGGCACGGCGCGGCGTGCGCGGCTAAGGCGCTTTGCATGACCGTCATCACCCGTTTCGCCCCCAGCCCGACTGGAAACCTGCACGTCGGCAATATTCGCACCGCGCTCCACAATTGGTTGTGGGCACAGAAGAATGGCGGGCAATTCTGGCTGCGCATCGACGATACCGATGCGGAGCGCAGCGAAGAGGCGTTCGTCACCGCGATCCGCGCCGATCTCGACTGGCTCGGCCTGGCGCGCGACGGCGAGGAGCGGCAATCGGCGCGCTTCGCATTGTATGAGGCGCGTTTCACGGCGCTGCGCGACGCCGGTCATGTTTACCCCGCTTATGAGACCGCGCAGGAACTGGATCTGAAGCGCAAGATCGCCGCCGGTCGCGGTTTGCCGCCGATCTATGATCGCGCCGCGCTGGCGCTGAGCGACAGCGATCGTGCCGCGCTGGAGGCCGACGGTCTTCGCCCGCACTGGCGCTTCAAGCTCGATCATTCCTTGCCGATCGAATGGGATGATCTCATCCGCGGGCATCAGCGCTTCGATGCTGCGACGATGAGCGACCCGGTGATCCGCCGCGCCGATGGGTCCTGGCTTTATATGCTGCCCTCGGCGATCGACGATGCGGATATGGGCGTGACTCATGTCGTGCGCGGTGAGGATCATGTGTCGAACACCGCGCTGCAATTGCAGATGTTCGCCGCGATGGGTGCGACTCCGCCCGCATTTGCGCATGAGGCGTTGCTGGTCGGTAGCGAAGGAAAATTGTCGAAGCGTCTCGGCTCGCTCGGCGTCGATTCGTTTCGCGAAAAGGGTATCGAGCCGCAGGCGATCCGTGCTTTGCTCGCGCGATTGGGGACCAGCGATCCGGTCGAGCCGATCGCCGATGTGGCGCCCTTGATCGAGAGCTTCGATTTCGCCCGATTCGGTCGCGCGCCGGCGCGTTTCGACGATGCCGAACTCGCCGCGCTCAATACGCGTCTCATCCATGGCCTGGATTTCGACATCGTCGCCGGCCGGCTACCGGCCGGCATGGGCCGCGCGGAATGGGCAGCGGTGCGCCCCAATCTCGCGATCGTCGCCGATTCGGCCGATTGGTGGCACGTGATCGAGGGGCCGATCGATTCGGTGGTCGAGGATGCCGACCGCGATTTCCTGGCTGAGGCGGCGCGAGTCGCGGCCGATCTCGACTGGAGCGCCGACCCTTGGCACGCGCTGACCGCCGCGCTGAAAGCGTCAAGCGGGCGCGGTGGTAAAGCCCTGTTCCTGCCGCTGCGCCGCGCGCTGACAGGTCGCGATCATGGGCCCGACATGGCTGCTTTGCTGCCGCTGATCGGCCGTGACCGCAGTATGGCGCGCCTCTCCCGATAACCGCTATTCGGCAGGTAATATTATATCCTTGCGCCCAATCAGAGATGATGTATCATCGCCCTATAATCCGGCAATAGACCGGTTGGAGCCCCTCAAGGAGATGATGGAGACGGCCAATGTACGCGGATCGATATGGCAAGACCGGGATCAAGCCCGGTTCGCTCAGTGTCGCGATCGGATTGAACGGCGCGATCCTCGCCGCGCTGATCTTCTCGGCGCCGGAGATTATTACCCAAGTGGATCCGATATTCGAGGGGCGAAATATTCCGCTTCCGGATCCGCCGCCGATCGAGCCGATCAAGAAAATCGAACCGAAGATCGAACCGAAATTGACTCAGCCGGTAGTCGAACGGCCATTCATTCCCGATACGATCATGCCGCGCAGTGCGGATATGACCGAATTGGTCGGCACTACATCGCTCGATCCTGGTGTCCCGGAGGGAACAGCGACTGGCACGGGCCCGGCGCCGTACGTGCCGGTCCACATACCTACGCTGACTGGCGCAACGCGCGACTCGAGATACGCCAATGCGTTCCAGCCGATCTACCCGCCTGCCGAGCGGCGTGCGGGCAATGAAGGGCGCGTCGTGGTCCGCGTGCTGATCGGCACCGATGGCCGGGTGAAGCAAGTCGAGAAGGTCAGCGCAGCGAGTGACGCCTTTTTCGAAGTGACCGAGCGCCAGGCATTGAACAAATGGCGCTTCAAGCCGGCGACCCGCGATGGGGTGCCGCAGGAATCCTGGCAAATCCTGAGCGTCAGCTTCCGGCTCGACGAGGACGGTTGAATGGGTGAGGCGCGCGGGGCTGGCATCGCCGCCCGCGCGCGCCTATCTTTGCGCGCATGAAGTTCACCAAATCCGTCCTTGGCCATTTCAATATTTTCCGCGCGGTCACCGACCTGCGTGGCTTTATGCGCGAGCGCCGGCCGCACGAACTGGGTTTCCTGCTGCTGTCGGTCGCGCTGTTCGGTACGATCCTGGTCGGCTTCACGATCGATAGCCGCGAAGAGCGAGTCTATCGGCCCAACATCATCTATGTTCAGCAATGGCCGGCATCGCGCACCGATGCCGAAATTCGCGCGCAACAGAAGATCGACGGCCCGATCGAGGCCAAGCGCCGCGCCGATGAAGAGGCGCAGCGCGTCAAGACCCAGCAGGAATTCAAGCGGCTGAACGACAAGCTCGAAAAGATCGGCATCTGAGCGGGGCGATACGAGCCGCGTCGCGTTGGGCCGATTCGCGCTGGATGGCCGCCGCGCTCGCCCTTGCCGAGCGCGGTCGCGGCCGTACCGCACCCAATCCCAATGTCGGTTGTGTTATCGTCAGCGACGGGCGCGTCCTCGGGCGCGGCTGGACCCAGCCGGGCGGGCGCCCCCATGCCGAGGCGATGGCGCTGGCGGCGGCCGGTGACGATGCACGCGGTGCAACCTGTTACGTCACGCTGGAACCCTGTGCACATGCCTCGCCGCGCGGGCCGGCTTGCGCCGATTCGCTGATCGCCGCGGGCGTGGCGCGCGTCGTGGTTGCGATCCGCGACCCCGATCCCCGCACTGACGGCCTTGGCATCGCCAGGCTGAGGGATGCCGGCATCGCGGTCTCCAATGGTCTTCGCGCGGTCGAGGCACGGCGTTCGATTGCCGGATTCCTGTTGCGCCAGGCGCTTAGCCGGCCGTTCGTAACGTTGAAACTGGCGCTGTCGCTCGACGGTGCAACCGCGCTGGCCGACGGATCGAGCCGATGGATCACCGGTCCCGAGGCGCGCGCTCACGCCCATCTCGAGCGGTCGCGGCACGAGGCGATCCTGGTCGGACGCGGCACCTGGCAAGCCGATTCGCCGGTGCTCGACGTCCGCTTGGCCGGACTCGAACAGCGCAGCCCGCGCCGCATCCTGTTGTCGGCCGCACCGGAAGATGGCTGGGAACATATCGCCGCGCCAGAACAGGTTGCCGTACTTTCGGGCGTCGATCACCTGCTCGTAGAGGGCGGCGTGCAAACCGCAGCTGCTTTCCTCTCTGCCGACTTGGTCGATCGCCTGTTGCTCTACCGTGCTCCGATCATTGTCGGCGGCGGCCGCACCCTACCCGACATCGGCCTCGGCGATCTGGCCGACGCGCACGGCCGGTGGTGGCTCGCCGACAGCCGCATGCTTGGCAGCGACCGGCTCGAAGTCTACGAGCGCCAGGTTGACAAGCGCGTTGCGGAGCCCGTCTGAATGTTCACTGGCATCATCACCGATATCGGCACGATCATGGCGATCGAGATGCAGGGCGATATGCGCCTGCGCATCGCGACCGCTTACGACATGGATACGGTCGATCTCGGTGCGTCGATCTCATGCTCCGGCGTGTGTCTGACGGTGGTCGACAAGTCCGCGAGCGGCGCGCCCGGCTGGTTCGCGGTCGACGTCTCGGCCGAAACGATCAGCCGCACAGCACAAGGCCAATGGACCGAGGGGCGGCGACTCAACCTGGAGCGCGCGCTGAGGCTGGGCGAAGAATTGGGCGGCCATATCGTCACCGGTCATGTCGATGGCATCGGCGAGGTCGTATCGATTGCCGACGAAGGGGGATCCAAACGAGTGCGCATTTCCGCGGGCCCCGATATCGCACCCTTTGTGGCAGCCAAGGGATCGATCACGCTCGATGGCGTGTCGCTGACCGTGAACGAGGTGGAGGACAATGATGGTCGCGTGACGATCGGCGTCAATATCATCCCGCATACCGCCGCGGTCACCACATTCGATACGCTGGAGGCCGGCCATGCGATCAATATCGAGATCGATGTGCTGGCACGTTATCTCGGCCGGATGCGACAGTTGCTGCCGACCTGATTTTTCATGGCCACGGCAATGTGATTTGTTTATTGACGATCACATTGTGATGTGATTTAGATCGGCGCATGAGCACCCAATTGATCGAAAAGCTGCGCGCCCTCGTCACTGATGGTGGCATGTCGCGTTCCGGCCTCGCCCGTGCGGCGGGGCTTCATGCCAACACATTGCGGGATCTCGACCAGTCCGACTGGAACCCGACCGCCGATACATTGCGCAAGCTCGAGACCTTCATCTTCTCGAATGACGATACGCCGGCTCTGGTTTCGATCGAGGAGATCATTGACGAAGCACGCAACGGACGCATGTTCATCCTGGTCGATGACGAAGACCGCGAAAATGAAGGCGATCTGATCATCCCGGCGCAGATGGCGACGCCCGATGCGATCAATTTCATGGCGACGCACGGCCGCGGGTTGATCTGTTTGTCGATGACCAAGACGCGGGTCGACGCGCTCGGTCTCGAACTCATGAGCCGCGCCAATGGCACGCGGCACGAAACCGCCTTCACCACCTCGATCGAGGCACGCGAGGGCGTGACCACGGGCATTTCCGCCGCCGATCGTGCGCGTACCATCTCGGTCGCGATCGATGCGGGCAAGGGCAAGGAGGACATTGTTACTCCAGGCCATGTCTTCCCGCTGGTCGCACGCGATGGCGGCGTGCTGGTCCGTGCCGGCCATACCGAGGCGGCTGTCGATGTCGCGCGGCTCGCCGGGCTCAACCCGTCGGGCGTGATCTGCGAGATCATGAAGGACGACGGCACCATGGCGCGGATGGACGACCTCGTCGCCTTTGCCCGGCTGCACAATCTGAAGATGGGCACGATCCGCGACCTGATCGCCTATCGCCGCAAGCACGACCATCTGGTCGAGAAGCGCGCGGAAATGGTGTTCGAGAGCAAATGGGGCGGCGACTGGCGCGCGATGACCTTCTTCAACAAAGCCAGCGGCGATGAGACGATCGCGCTGGTGAAGGGCTATATCGATCCCGAAGCCCCGACGCTCGTACGGATGCATACCGCATCCTATTTCGTCGACATGTTTGGCGAGACGTCGGAGCGGTCGGGCCTGTTGTCGCGATCGATGGAAATGATCGCGGAAGCCGGGTCGGGCGTGATCGTGGTGATCAACCGCCCGATGAAGGACAGCCTGTCGCGCTTCATCAAGCTGCGTGGTGAAGGCAAGGGCGCGGGTGCGCCGGAGATCGAGGAACTGCGCGACTATGGCGTCGGCGCGCAGATTCTCGCCGAGCTTGGCGTGCAGGACATGGTGTTACTGACCAATACGCATCACACATTGGTTGGCCTCGATGGTTATGGCCTGTCGATCGTCGGCGAGCGCGCGATTCCGGGGACCGGAGGCGAATAATGCGCTCGGGCGTCGATGAAGCGCGCGATCCGAAATATGCCCATATCGAGCGCGAACGCCGCTGGCTGGTCGATCCTGCATCACGACCGGATCTTTCGGCGCAACCCTTCACGCTGATCGAAGACCGTTATATCACGAGCACCCGTCTAAGACTGCGCCGCATGACTGACAGTATGACTGGCGCATGTTCGCTCAAGCTCACCAAGAAATATGACGTCACCGATCCTCTCGCGCGTCCGATCGTCACCGCCTATCTGAGCGAAGCCGAATTCGCCGTGTTCGATCGTCTTCCGGGCGCCTCGCTGACCAAGCGCCGCTTCGAGGTGACTGGCGGGGCAAATATTTTCAGCATCGATCAGTTTCTTGGGTTACTGGCCCCGCTTGAACTTGCAGAGATCGAATGGCCCGACGATGCCGGCCTGCGCGCTTTGCCATCGCCGATTTGGGCGATACGCGACATCAGCGACGACCCGCGCTATCAAGGTGGCGCACTTTCCCATTTCGGACTTCCCAAGGACTAAACGTGGCAAAATTCCTGATCGTCGAGGCACGCTTCTACGACCATCTCAACGACCTGCTGATCGAGGGCGCCCGCGCTGTGATCGAAACTGCCGGACACAGTCATGAGACGATCACCGTCCCTGGCGCGCTGGAGATTCCCGGTGCCGTGGCCCTGGCCGCGGATAGCGGCGCCTATGATGGCTTTGTCGCGCTCGGCGTCGTGATTCGCGGCGAGACCTATCATTTCGAGATCGTCGCGGGTGAAAGCGCGCGCGGGCTGATGGCGCTGTCGATGGACGGTGTCGCGATCGGCAACGGTATCCTGACCGTCGAGAATGAGGCGCAGGCGCTCACGCGTGCGCGTCCCACCGAAAAGGACAAGGGCGGCGAGGCGGCCAAGGCAGCGATCGCCATGTTCGAATTGAAAAGCCGCTTCGGCTGATGACCCTGCCCGTGCTGTTCACCGAACGCCTGATCTTGCGGCCGGTCGCCGTGGAGGATTTCGAGGATTGGGCACGCTTCCACGCCGACGAGATGGCGATGCGGTTTCTCGGCGGCGTGCAGCCGCGCAGCCTCGCTTGGCGCGGGCTGTGCGCGATGGCCGGTGCCTGGTCGATCCGCGGTTTTTCGATGTTCTCGCTGGTCGAACGCGACAGCGGGCGCTGGATCGGCCGCGCCGGCCCCTGGCAACCGGAAGGCTGGCCGGGCACTGAGGTCGGATGGGGCGTGCTGCCCGAATTTGCCGGCAAGGGCCTTGCGTTCGAGGCGGCGGCCGCGGCAATCGATTATGCGGTCGATGTGCTGCGCTGGGACGATGTGATGCATTCGATCGACCCCGACAATGCGCCGTCGATCGCGCTTGCACGCAGGCTCGGCGGCATCAACCGCGGCCCGACCCGCCTGCCGCCGCCATTCGAATCGGACCCGGTCGACAATTGGGGGCAGAGCGCCGACGCTTGGCGCGCGCGGAGGTATGGATGACCGACATTCCGCCTCCGCGTTACCGCGTGGTTGAACATAAGGGTAAGATCACCGTCACCGATACCTGGGCGGAGGGTGCCAGGCCGGTTACGCCGACCTCACCGGCTCCCCGTCAGATCGGGACCACACCGATCACGCCCCGAGGAAGAGACGCCGGCATGCGCATGCCGGGTATCCTGCGCCGGTCGGCGCTCGCTGCCTGTGCCGGCGCGACGGATGCGAATGGGCACCCGATCTTTACCACCGCCGAGTGGTTCGACCCGAAAGCGCCACGGCAGATTGCGCTCGATGATGCTGGAGTGCGTTGGCTTGGGGGTACGCTTGCCGTGATGCTGGGCACGGCAATTACCGCCATGCTGCTGGTGGTCTGGTTAGGCTTCAATGCGTTGTTCGTCATGGTCGTCGTGATCATGCTCTTCGGCAGAA
The DNA here is from genome assembly GCF_014171475.1 of Sphingomonas sp. So64.6b. NCBI lineage: Bacteria > Pseudomonadati > Pseudomonadota > Alphaproteobacteria > Sphingomonadales > Sphingomonadaceae > Sphingomonas > Sphingomonas sp. So64.6b. The sequence goes on along the minus strand of NZ_CP048817.1, from coordinate 3,929,641 downwards.
ACCCAACCCGGCTTCTCGCTTGGTGGCTCGATCAATTCCCGAAATTGCCACGCTGATATTGCTCTCGGCGCCGCTTACTTATACTGATGTAAGTAAGGGAGATCGGTATGGCTTATGCGCACGGCTTCAAGGCGAACCCGCACTGGCTGCCCCGCCCGAAACCGGGATCGCTGAGCGCGATTCCCGGCGAAAACGGCCTGCCTTTCATCGGCAACACGCTGCGCCTGCTCAAGGACCCGGTCGGTTTCGGCAAGCGCATGGCGACGACCTATGGCAAGGTCTATCGCAACAACAGTTTCGGCGGGCCCAATCTCGTGCTGCTTGGGCCCGACGCGAACGAACTGCTACTGTTCGATCGCGAGAAGATCTTCTCGTCGGAACAGGGCTGGGGCCCGATGCTCAACCTGCTCTTTCCGCGCGGGCTGATGCTGATGGATTTCGAAAAGCACCGTGCCGACCGCAAGATATTGTCGGTCGCGTTCAAACCCGAACCGATGCGGCATTATGCCGAAAGCCTGAACGCCGGCATCGCCAACCAGGTCAGCGGATGGGCCAACAAGCCGCTCAATTTCTACGACGCGATAAAGGCGCTGACGCTCGATCTTGCCGCCGACGCCTTTCTCGGCATGCCGCTTGGCGAGGAGGCCGACCGGATCAACCAGGCGTTCGTCGACGAGGTTCAGGCAACGATCGCCCCGGTGCGGATCCCGCTGCCCGGCACGATGATGCGCAAGGGCGTCAAGGCGCGCGAATATCTCGGCGAGATGTTCGCGCGCGAAATCCCCAAACGGCGCGCGGATGGAGCCAAGCGAGAAGGGGGGCAGGATTTCTTCTCGCAATTCTGCCGGGCGGTCGATGATGACGGCGCGCCGCTGAGCGACGCGGCGATCATCGATCATATGAACTTCCTGATGATGGCCGCGCACGACACGATCACCTCGTCGGCGACTAGCCTGGTCATGCTGCTTGGCCGCCATGTCGAATGGCAGGACCGGTTGCGTGAGGAGATTCTCTCGTTCGGCCTCAATGATGGCGGCGGCGTCCCGACTGGGCAGCTCGACCGGTTGGTGCTGACCGATTATGCCTTCAAGGAAGCGCTGCGGCTGATCCCGCCGGTTCCGTCATTGCCGAGGCGCGCGCTGAAGGCCTTCAGCTTTGGCGGCTACGACATTCCGGCCGGCACCTTTATCGGCGTCAATATCGCCTACACCCATCAAATGCCCGAACTCTGGCCCGACCCGACCGCTTTCGATCCGCTGCGTTTCACGCCGGAGGCAAGCAAGGGCCGGCACAAATATGCCTGGGTGCCATTCGGCGGCGGCGCGCATATGTGCCTGGGACTGCACTTCGCGACGATGCAAATCCGCATCCTGATGGCGCAACTGCTGAGCCGTTACCGCATCGAACTCGATGCGGGTTCGGGCGACGAATGGCAGGCCTGGCCGATTCCCCGGCCCAAGGACGGGTTGCCGCTGCGGTTCGTGCCGCTTGATTGAGCGACACGAACGCGGCGGGACTATTCCGCCGCGACGCGTGCGAGCGCCGGATAGTCAACATATCCTTCCGGGCCCTGACTGTACCAGGTCTTCCAGTCCGACGGGTTGAGTTCGGCGCCGGTGCGCAGTCGCTCGGGCAGGTCGGGGTTGGCGAGGAAGGTGCGGCCGAACGCGATCGCGTCCGCCGTGCCCGCATCGATCACGGCCTGCGCCTCTTCGACGGTCGTATAATCTGAATTGACCACCAGCGGTCCGCTGAACACCTGGCGGATCGCCGGCGACAGCTTGGGCACGTCGGTCCGGCCGAACGTGCCCTCCGGACCGGGCTCACGCAGTTCGAGGAAAGCGATGCCGATTTCGTCGAGCGCCCTGGCCGCCATGGTGAACAATTTATCCGGGCTGCTGTCGTCCACGCCCTGTGATTCACCATTGGGCGAGAGGCGGATCGAGGTGCGGTCGGCGCCGGCGACCGAGGCGACGCGCTCGACCACTTCGCGCATCAGGCGGACGCGATTCTCGATACTGCCGCCATAGATGTCGTCGCGGAAATTGGCGTTGTCGCGCAGGAACTGGTCAAGCAGATAGCCATTCGCACCGTGGATCTGCACGCCGTCGAACCCGGCGGCGAGCGCGTTACGCGTCGCCAGCTCATAATCGTTCAACAGACGCGGAATCTCGTCGATCTGCAGCGGTCGGGCGGCCTCGAAATCCTGTTTGCCGTCATAAGTATGCGCCTGGCCTGCCGTGGCGGTGGCGGAGGACGATACCGGCTGGCCGCCGATCACGGAGGAATGAACCTGACGGCCCATATGCCACATCTGCGCGATGATGCGCCCGCCGGCGGCATGGACCGAGCTGGTCACCGGCTTCCACGCTTCGACCTGCTCGTCGGTCCATAAACCCGGCGCGAACGGCCAGCCCAGTCCTTCGCGGCTGATCCCGGTCGCTTCGCTGATGATTACGCCCGCACTGGCGCGTTGGGTGTAATATTCCACCATCAACTCGGTCGGTACCGCGTCCCTGGTCGCACGGCCGCGCGTCAGGGGAGCCATGAGGATGCGGTTGGGGGAATGGATCGCACCGAGCTGGATCGGGTCGAACAGACTGGGCGACGATAGGGCGGGCATTACGTTTCCTTTTGCTACCTGACTGCGGACAGATAGAGCGCTAAGGCGCGCTATGCACCCGCCCGATCCCAAGAAAAACTAGCATGGCCGATACTCCCACCACACCCCAGGCTTCCCATGGCCTGGCCTTCGCGGCGCTGATCGCGGGCAATATCCTACTCGCGTTTGGTCCCTGGTTCGTGCGCCTCACCGATGTCGGACCGGTCGCCGCCGGCTTCTGGCGCGTGACGCTCGCCGCGCCGGTGCTGATCGCCGCGGCGCTGGCGGGCGGGTGGCGACCAGCCGGGCTGAGCCGGGGGCTGTGGCTGATGCTCGCCATTTCCGGGGTGAGTTTCGCCGCCGATCTGGCAAGCTGGCATCTTGGCATCCTGCGCACCACGCTGGCCAATGCGACCTTGTTCGGCAATTCGGCGACGTTGATCTTTCCGCTCTATGGCTTCCTGGTCGCGCGTGCCTGGCCGACCCGAACACAAGGGATCGCGCTGATCCTGGCCGCGATCGGCGCGGCGTTGCTGATGGGCCAGTCCTACAGCCTCAATCCGCGCAATCTGGTCGGTGATTTGCTGTGTCTGTTCGCCGGCATTCTCTACACGCTCTATTTCATCTGCATGGCGCGTGCGCGCGACACGATGCCGCCGCTCCCCGCACTGGCGCTGGCGACGATCGCCAGTATCCTGCCCTTGCTCGTCTTCGCGTTCGCGCTGGGTGAACGCATCCTGCCGGGCGACTGGACGCCACTGATCGGGCTCGCGCTGGCCAGCCAGGTGTTCGGGCAGGGGCTGATGATCTATGCGCTCGGCCAACTCCCGCCTTTGGTCATCGGCCTCGGCTTGCTGACCCAGCCGATGGTTGGGGCCGCGATCGGGTGGCTGATCTATGATGAGCGGCTCGGCGCCGCCGACTGGATCGGCGCGGTCCTGGTTGCGGTCGCACTCGTGCTGGTGCGACGCCCATCCTCTTCGGTCCAGCCCGAGCTTGCGTCCGATGGGGCCGGGTCTAGATTGGTGTCCGAGGAGACGCCGCGATGACCGATGCGCTGCCACAGGATCCGACGCTGGACGAAATACGCGATGCGCTCGCGCCGCTGATCGCCGCCAATGCCGCGTTCGACGGCTGGGGCGCCGCCGCGCGCGATGCGGCGGCCGATGCGGCCGGCGTCGATCGGGACATCGCGTTGCTCGCCTTTTCCGACGGCCCGGTCGACATGATCGATGCGTGGTTCGCCGGTATCGACCGTGCGATGCTTGCCGCTCTGCCGCCCGAGACGCTGGCGACGATGAAGATCCGCGCGAAGATCGCCGGCTTGGTCGAGGCGCGTCTTGCCGTCACCGCCCCCGATCGCGAAGCGCTGCGCCGTGCGCTGGCGATCCTCAGCCTGCCGCAGAATCTCGTGCGCGGGGCGAAACTCGGCTGGCGTGCCGCGGATGTGATGTGGCGCGCGGCGGGCGACACCGCGACCGATTATAATCATTATACCAAGCGTACGATCCTCGCCGGCGTCTATGCCGCGACGCTGACCGTGTTCCTTGACGACGCGAGCGTCGGCCATGCCGATACCAGCGCCTTTCTGTCGCGCCGCATCGATGGCATCATGCACTTCGAAAAGGCCAAGGCCGGGTTCTTGTCGCGCACCGAGAATATGCCGAGCCTGTCGCGCTTTATCGGCCGGCTGCGCTATCCGGTGGTGTGATTCCGCTAGTATCTGACAGCGGTTATTGATAATCAGTCGCATCATGGACGCCGTCACCACCATCGCTGTTCCCATCAGTCTCGAGTCGCTGCCGCGCGGTCAGCGTGCGACGGTTGCGGGAATCGACTGGCAAGGTCTGAGCATTCCGGAGGCGCGGCGCTTACGCGAGCTCGGTTTCGACGAGGGTGTCGGGATCGAGGTGCTGCACCGTTCGCCGCTCGGTCAGGGGCCGATGGCGTGCCGGATCGGCCGGATGACGGTAGCGCTTCGCCGCGCCGTGGCCGGTACGATCCATGTTGCCCCCATCGCCGGATAAATGACGTCGATCCCATTGGTGGCGCTGGTCGGTAATCCCAATGCCGGCAAGAGCGCATTGTTCAACGCGCTGACCGGCGCGCGGCAAAAGGTCGGCAATTATCCCGGCGTCACGGTCGAACGTCATTCGGGCAAGCTGGCATTGGCCGATGGCCGGCCGGTGGAACTGGTCGACCTGCCTGGCGCCTATAGCCTTGATCCCTCAAGTCCCGATGAACGCGTGACACGCGACGTAGTGACCGGAACACAGACCGGCGAACGGCTGCCCGACGCGATCGTCATCGTTGTCGATGCGGCCAATCTCGATAATCACCTGCGCTTCGCGTTGCAGCTGATTGCGCTTGGCCTGCCGGTGGTGGTTGCGCTCAACATGATCGACCTTGCCGAGCGCGATGGGCTGACGCTCGATCCGACGAAGCTCTCGGCCGAGCTCGGCGTGCCGGTGATCCCGACCGTGGCGGTACGCCGGCGTGGCCTAGACGAGCTGAAGGCCGCGCTGACCGGCGTGATCGGATCGGGCGCCGCGCTGCGCCTGCGTTCGAGCGAAGGCCATGTCGGTGAGGATATCGTCACCTTGCAGCGCCGTGCGCGCAGCATTGCCAGCGCCTCGACCATCTCCGAAACGGCGGTGCGGCGCTGGACGCATATGCTCGACGCGGTCGCGCTGCATCCGGTGGCTGGCCCCATCCTGTTGCTGGCGATCCTGTTCATCATGTTCCAGGCGGTGTTCGCCTGGTCTGAAATGCCGATCGGCTGGATCGAGTCGCTGTTCGCCTGGATCGAGACCGGCGTCCGCGCTGCACCAGTGCCCGGCTTTGTCCGATCGGTGCTGAGCGACGGCGTTATCACCGGGATCCGTTCTTTCCTGAGCGACGGCGTCATCGCCGGGGTCGGCGCGGTGATCGTGTTCCTGCCGCAGATCCTGATCCTGTTCACCTTCATCCTGGTGCTCGAAGCGAGCGGTTATATGGTCCGCGCGGCGTTCATGATGGACCGGCTGATGGCCAGTGTCGGCCTGTCCGGGCGCGCCTTTATCCCCTTGCTCTCCTCTTTCGCCTGCGCGGTGCCCGGAATCATGGCGACGCGCTCGATCGACGATGAGAAGGACCGGCTGACCACGATCCTGATCGCGCCGCTGATGACGTGTTCCGCGCGTCTGCCGGTCTATACGCTGGTGATCGGCGCGCTGATCCCCAATACACGCATCCTGCCGTTTGTCGGCCTGCAGGGGCTGGTGATGCTCGGCCTTTACGTGCTCGGCGTCGTCGGGGCGTTCTTCGCGGCGCTCACCCTGCGCCGAACGGTGACCAGGGGGCCATCATCAGGCTTCATGATGGAAATGCCGAAATATCAATGGCCCCGCCTGGGCGATGTCGCGCTTGGACTGTGGAGCCGCGCGCTGATCTTCCTCAAGCGCGCCGGCACCACGATCGCGATGACCGTCGCCCTGCTCTGGGTGCTGGCGAGCTATCCGGTCGCGCCGGTGGGGCAGCGACAGAGTGAGTATTCGATCGCCGGTCGCATCGCGAGCGGGATCGAGGTGGTCGTCGCGCCGATCGGTTTCAATCACGACATCGCATTGTCGCTGTTGCCCGCGATGGCGGCACGTGAGGCCGCGGTCGGCGCGATGGCGACGGTCTATGCGATCGACAATCCGGAAGACGAGGCCGGCCAGGGCAAGCTGTCGGAGAATCTGCGCGGCCGCTGGAGCCTGCCGACTGCGCTCGCCTTCCTGATGTGGTTCGTGTTCGCGCCGCAATGCATTTCGACCATCGCGGTCACGCGGCGCGAGACCAATGGGTGGAAATGGCCTGCCTTCATGGTTGGCTATTTGTTCGCGCTCGCCTACATCGCTGCAGGAGCGACCTATTGGGCCGCCATTGGACTCGGATTGTAGGAAGAAGTTATGGCGGGCAGCGTCAACAAGGTCATCATCGTCGGCAATCTCGGGCGCGACCCCGAAAGCAAGAGCTTCCAGAATGGCGGCAAGGTGGTGAACCTGCGCATCGCCACGTCCGACACCTGGAAGGACAAGAATACCGGCGAGCGCAAGGAAGCGACCGAATGGCATTCGGTGGCGATCTTCAACGAAGGTCTGGCCAATGTCGCGGAGCGTTATCTGCGCAAGGGGTCGAAAGTCTATATCGAAGGCGCGCTTAAGACCCGCAAATGGCAGGACGCGCAGGGCCAGGATAAATATTCGACCGAAATCGTGCTGCAGGGCTTCAACAGCGTCCTGACCATGCTTGACGGCGCGCCCGGCGGCGGCGGTGCTGGTGGTGGCATGGGCGGCGGTGGCGGCGCGCGTGACGATTTCGGCGGAGGCAACGATTTCGGCGGCGGTGCCGGGGGCGGTTCGGGCGGTGGTTATGGCAGTGGCGGTGGTAACCGCAGCGGCGGTACGTCGGGCGGTGCGAGCCGTGGCAGCTTCTCGGATGATCTCGACGACGACGTACCGTTCTGATGACCGAACGCGCTAAGCTGGCCGTTTTGAACCCGGACCGGCCTGCCGCGTTGTCTTGATCGCATGATTGATTCCCCATCCACCGATGCGCCGGCTGCGAGCGGCTGGCGCATCGACGAATCGGCCCGCGCCGCGGCGCTGGCCGAACACGATATCGAATCGCTGCGCGACGATTCGGGCCTTAAATCGATCACCGATTTCGCTGCGACCTTGTGCGACGCGCCGATCGCGCTCGTCAGCCTGGTCGAAGAGCGGCGCCAGACCTTTCTGGCGCGGACCGGGCTGGCGGCGAGTGAGACGCCGCGCGAAACGTCGTTCTGCGCATTCGCGATGCTCGGCGATGACGTCATGGTCGTGCCCGATGCGGCGTGTGATCCGCGCTTCGCCGACAATGTGCTGGTCACCGGCGAGCCCAATATCCGCTTCTATGCCGGTGCGCCGCTGATTGCCGATGACGGCACGCCACTCGGCTCGCTGTGCGTGATCGATTCGGTGCCGCGTGCGGGGCTGACGCCATTACAGCATCAGGGGTTGAGGACGCTGGCCGGGACGGTGATGGCGCGGCTCAACGACAGCCGCGACGCGGCGGTATGGCGCGATACAGAGAATGCCAATCACCGCGCTTTGTCGGAAAGCCATAACCGCTTTCGCGTACTCGCCGATTCCATGCCGCAAATGGTCTGGTCGACCCTGCCCGACGGCTATCACGATTATTACAATGCGCGCTGGTACGAATTCACCGGCATGCCGGAGGGCTCGACCGATGGCGAGGAGTGGAACGGCATGTTCCACCCCCACGATCGGGAGCGCGCCTGGACAAGCTGGCGGCACTCGCTCGATACCGGCGAGCCCTATCAGATCGAATATCGCCTGCGCCGCGCCGATGGTGTGTATCGCTGGACCTTGGGCCGCGCGCTGCCGATCCGCGACGAAGCGGGTGCGATCACGCGCTGGTTCGGCACTTGCACCGATATCCATGAGCAGAAAGAATCGAGCGAGGAGCGCGAGATCATCGCGCAGGAGCTGAGCCATCGGATCAAGAACATCTTCGCGGTGATATCTGGCCTGATCAGTTTCGCGGCCCGAATGAACCCGGGTTTCTCACCGATCGCCGACGATCTGCGCTCACGCGTGACCGCGCTTGGCCGTGCGCATGATTTCGTCCGGCCGCATAGCGCCCAGTCGCGTCCGGAACTGGCGCAGACCAGTCTGCACGGCCTGCTCGACGAACTGTTCCGTCCCTACCAGCCGGCAACGGGGAAGCGCGTCGCGATCACCGGCGCCGATGTCGAGATCGACGATCGCTCAGCTACTCCGCTCGCCCTGCTGTTCCACGAACTGGCGACCAACGCGACCAAATATGGCGCGCTGTCGAACGATCTTGGCCGAATCGATCTCGATTGTACGATTGATGGCGATCAGGTGATGCTGAATTGGGTGGAACGCGACGGCCCGGCCGTGATCATTCCGCCGGCGAGCAACGGCTTTGGCTCGCAACTGATCGAAATGAGTGTCGTGCGGCAATTGGGCGGTGCAATCGACCGATCATGGGATCCGGCGGGGCTGCGCTTCGCGGTGCGCGTTCCGAAATCGGCCTTCAGCAGGCGTCCGTAACGCCGTTCAGCAACACGAAATCATCGTTAGCGCCGGTCCGTGCTTCAGTCTTGGCGCTGGCTATCGCCGCCGCTGCCAGGATTGCCGATTCGCTGAATGGTTTGCGTACATAACCCAGCGCGCCGCTTGGATTGGCGATCTGCCCTGGATTGGCAGTCACGAATACCACTTTGATGCCGTAATCGGCTGCCAGCGTTCGGGCGAGTTCCGGGCCGGTGGCTCCATCGCGCAGGTTGATGTCGACCAGCGCGAAACTGCAATCGTGCGCCGCCTCGATCGCGCCCGACTTGTCCGCCGCGATCGCCTTCACCTTATAGCCCGCATCGGTAAGGATGCGTTCCAGGTCCAGAGCGACGAAGATCTCGTCTTCGACAATAAGTGCAGTTGCGGACATTAAATGGGCGGTTCCAAGCAGTTGATAAGCTCAGAACAGAAAAGTAACCGCTTGGTTCCTTGATCGAGATCAATTTCTCAACAGGAAGACCGCATGTTCGGCGAGGAAATTGGCCGCGGCCGATGTCGTCAGCTTGTCGCCCGACAGGAACCACGCGTCTTCGACGGTGATTCCGCGCTCTTTGAGGAAGCCCCGAAAATCGTCGATCGTGACATGATGAATATTGGGCGTGTCGAACCATTGTTCGGGCAGCAGCCGGGTTACGGGCATCCGTCCGCCCCACATCAACGAGGTGCGCACGCGCCAATGCGCAAAATTGGGAAAGGATACGAACGCCTGCCGGCCGACGCGCAACAAATGATCGAGTACGACATCGGGCCGCTTGGCTGTCTGCAGCGTCTGGCTGAGTACCGCATAGTCGAAGCTGGCATCGGGATAATCGGCCAGGTCGATATCGGCATCGCCCTGGATCACCGACAATCCGCGCGACACGGCGGCGGCAACATTGCCCGGCACGATCTCCAGGCCGCGCGCATCGACCCCGCGTGTGTCGCGCAGCGCCGCCATCAGCGCACCGTCGCCACAGCCGACATCGAGCACACGCGCGCCTTGCGCAACATGTTCAGCGATGATCGCAAGATCGGGGCGAAGCGTCATCGGTCGTCCTGCAATATTTGCGCAAAGGCTGGATCGACGCGCTCCATATAGCGCTCCGGCCGCGCCAGCGGCTCGAAACCGATCTGTTGGTAAACCCCATGCGCGTCGCGCGTGACCAGCGCGATGCGGCGGATACCCTGGAACGCGGGATGTTCGATGAACCATGAAACCATGCGGCGACCCAGGCCTTCGCCGCGCTGATCGGCATCGATCCAGACATCGGCGATCCAGGCAAAGGTCGCATGGTCGGTGATCGCGCGCGCATAGCCGACTTGAATCCCGTCGCGATACGCGCCCAGGCAATGCGACCCCGCGATCGCCCGTTCGACCAAAGCGCGATCGATGCCCGGCGACCAATAGCTCGACGCCAGCCAGCCATGGACACGGTCGATCTGCAGTCGTGCCTTGTCGTCGGACAGGGTGATCATGCGCCAGCCCTCAGGAAACCGTCGACCACCCGGTTCAATTCGGGTGATTCGAGCAGGAAAGCATCATGTCCGAAAGGGCTCGACAGTTCGACAAAGCTGACCGGTGCGCCGGCGGCGTTGAGCGCATGGACGATGGCGCGCGATTCACGCGTCGGATAAAGCCAGTCGGTATCGAAGCTGACCAGGCAAAAGCGTGCGCGCGTCCCCTTGAACGCGCCGGCCAGATGCCCGCCATGCTCCTCCGCCAGGTCGAAATAATCCATCGCCCGCGTGATATAGAGATACGAATTGGCGTCGAAGCGGTCGACGAAACTGATCCCCTGGTGGCGTAGATAGCTTTCGATCTGAAAATCCGCGTCGAAGCCGAACGACTTCGCGCCATCGGGCCGGTCGGGTCGAGCCTGCAGCCGCCGGCCGAATTTCTCGGTCAGTCCCGCTTCCGACAAATAGGTGATGTGCGCCGCCATGCGCGCCACGGCGAGTCCCGCCGCGGGCGGATCACCTCCGCCATTCCCGCCGTTATAATAGTCCCCGTCGCGCCATTTAGGGTCGGCCATGATCGCCTGGCGGCCGACCTCGTGAAAGGCGATATTCTGCGCCGAATGACGTGCCGCCGATGCGATCACCACCACCGCCCGTACGCGTTCGGGGAAAGTCGCCGGCCAGCTCAGCGCCTGCATCCCGCCCATCGAACCGCCGACCACCGCACGCAGCACGCCGATCCCGAGATGATCGAGCAGCATCGCCTGCGCGCGCACCATGTCGCGGATCGTGATCACCGGGAACGCCATGCCCCAAGGCGCTCCGGTCGCCGGATTGACACTCGCCGGCCCCGATGACCCCATGCAACTGCCCAGCACATTGGCGCAGACGATGAAATGGCGCGCCGGGTCGATCGGCTTGCCCGGCCCGACCATGCGCGCCCACCAGCCCGGTTTGCCGGTGATTGGATGATCGCTCGCGACATGTTGGTCGCCGGTCAGCGCGTGGCAGATCAGGATCGCATTGCCACCATCGGCGTCAAGGTCGCCATAGGTTTCGTATGCGATATCGACCGGCGACAGCAGTCCGCCGCCATCGAGCCGAAGCGGCCCGGGCAGGGTGACGGTACGGGCCAGGCCGAAGCGTTGATCAGTGTCGGACACGCCGCAGGCGCTAGCGAGTTCGCCGGCGATTGTGAACACCCTCCACGTCATACTGAACTTGTTTCAGCATCCATGTGCGGTCAGCTACCCCAAAGACGTCGCTCGTAGGGCGAATGACCGCGCCTGGATGCTGAAACACGTTCAGCATGACGGAATCGCGAGAATATCCAAATCGGCTTCCCGGTCGCTCGGGGCAAACAGCCGCCAATCCTTGTCAATTCGCGGCCACGCGTTATGCCGCGCGCCATGACCGTTAAACCCACGCCCAAACCCTGGATCATGGCAATCGCGCCATATATTCCTGGCCGCTCGACCACCGATGACGGCCGCAAGGTCGCGAAGCTCTCGTCGAATGAGAATCCGCTCGGCACCTCGCCCAAGGCAAGCGAGGCCTTCGCCGCGGCCAAGACCTCGCTCGCGCGTTACCCGGATGCCAGCGGTGCGATCGTGCGCGAAGCGCTGGCGGAGAAACACGGCCTTGATCCGCAGCGCGTGATCTATGGCAATGGTTCGGACGAAATCCTCCATCTCGCGGCCGGCGCTTTCGCGGGGCCGGGCGACGAAGTGATCTTCGTCCACTACGGCTTCTCGGTCTACGAAATCGCCGCGCGGCGCGTTGGTGCGGTGCCGGTGATCGCACCTGACAAGGATTATGCGACCGATGTCGACGCGATTCTCGCCTGTGTCACCGATCGCACCCGGATCGTTTATATCGCCAACCCCAACAACCCGACTGGCACCTATTCGCCGGCGAGCGAGATCGCGCGGCTCCATGCCGAGCTACCCGCCGATGTCCTGCTGGTGATCGACCAGGCCTATGCCGAATATCTCGCGCCCGAGGACGACGACGGGAGCATGGCGCTGGCGATCGATGCGCCCAACGTGCTGGTGACGCGCACCTTTTCCAAGATCCACGGCCTTGCTGCCGAACGGATCGGCTGGGGTTATGCCTCGGCGGAGATCGTCGAGGCGCTGCACCGGATCCGCCTGCCCTTCAACATCACCATTGCGGGTCAGCATGCGGCGGTCGCGGCGATCGGCGATACTGATTTTGTTGAACATACCCGGTCGCATAACGCGACCTGGCGCGCGTGGTTCGCCGATCAGATCGCGTCGCTCGGCAATGCGGGCTTACGCGCCGTGCCGTCCAAGGCCAATTTCATCCTGGTTCTGTTCGAAGGAACGCTGACCGCCGAAGCCGCGTATAAGGGGCTGATGGACGCGGGCTATATCGTGCGCTGGCTGCCCGGACAGGGCCTCCCACACGGCCTGCGCATCACCATCGGCACCGAGGAGGAGACGCGCGGCGTCGCCGCGGCGCTGCGCCAGCTGGTCGAAACGGTCGCCTGATGCTGCCCTTCGCACGTGTCACGATCATCGGGCTCGGGCTGATCGGCTCGTCGATCGCGCGCGCGGTGCGTCAGACCATGCCGACGGTGCGGCTGACCGGCCATGACGCCGATCCGGCGGTGCGCGCGACTGCGGATGCGCTGCAATTGTGCGACGATATCGCCGATACTGCCGGCGCGGCGGTGATCGATGCCGACCTGGTGATCCTGTGCGTGCCGGTCGGTGCGATGGGCGCTGCGGCTGCCGACTTCGCCGCCGATCTGCCCGCCGATGCGATCGTCAGCGATGTCGGGTCGTGCAAGGCGGAGGTTGCGCGCGCGCTCGGTGAGGCTTTGCCCGGCGCGACGATCATTCCGGCCCATCCTGTCGCCGGCACCGAGCGTAGCGGTCCCGAGGCGGGCTTCGCCACGCTGTTCCACAAGCGCTGGTGCATCATTACGCCAGCCGAAGGCGCCGATCCGGTCGCAGTCGAACGTGTCGCCGAATTCTGGCGTCGGCTCGGCGCAGATATCGAATTGATGGCACCCGATCATCATGACCGCGTACTCGCGGTGACCAGCCATTTGCCGCATCTCATCGCTTATACCATCGTCGGCACCGCCTCGGACCTGGAGGAAGTGACTCAGTCGGAGGTGATCAAATATTCCGCCGGTGGTTTCCGCGACTTCACGCGCATCGCGGCGTCAGACCCGACGATGTGGCGCGACGTGTTCCTGTCCAACCGCGAAGCGGTGCTCGATATGCTGCAGCGCTTCTCCGAGGATCTGACCGCGCTCCAGCGCGCGATCCGGCTCGGCAAGGGCGACGAACTGTTCGACCATTTCGAACGCACCCGGGCAATCCGGCGCGGCATCATCGAACAGGGCCAGGACGATCCCGCACCCGATTTCGGACGCAGCCACGACTGATTTCAACCCGGATGACGGACATCACCGGAGTCAAACCCATCAGCGATCTACTCAGCCTTCGGTACATCCAGCGCATTGATCGCGGCATGGACCCGCGCTTCGGCCTCGGCGCGGGGGAGTCCCGGCGGGATTATGTTGCCGAAGCGGAAAGTGACCACGCCCGGCTTTTTCGGGCCGTGTTTGGGCCAGACCAGCCCGGAATCGATCGCGATCGGCACGACCGGAATTTTGAGCATCTGGTAGAGCCCGGCAAATCCTGCGCGCAAGGGCGGCTGTTCGCCTGGTGCCACGCGTGTGCCTTCGGGAAAGATCAGGATCGACCGCCCCTCGGCCAGTGCGACCCGTGCCTCGCGCAGCATCCGACGCAGCGCGCCTGCAGATGCCTCGCGATCGACCACGATGACGCCATAACGTCGCGCTGCCCACCCCCACACGGGAATGCTCGCCAGTTCCTGCTTCATCACGATCGCCGGCGTCTTGAGCATCCGCCCGAGCTCAAGCGTTTCATACATCGCCTGATGCTTGGCAGCGTAGATTACCGGGCCGTCACTGAACTGGGTGCCTTCGATATGCTGGTTGATGCCCAGGATGTTGCGCGTCGCCCAGTGATGAAAGCGGGTCCAGAAATGCGTGTTGCGGATGATCGCCTGACGCCCGAACAGGGCGCTGATCGGCGTGACCATCACGATCGGCACCGATACGGTGTAGAAAACCAGCTTGAACAACAGGGTACGCAGGCCGTTCATTGTCCGATTCCGATCCCGAGAACCCCTAGCCAGAGCGCCACACGACGCAGCAACAGCTTGTTATATTCGGCGATGAGCAGTGCGAAGCGCGGATTGCTCGGCACGCCGTCACCGACCACCGTCACATCGTCGCCTAGGGCATAGACCAGTTCGAGCTGCGCGCGTGCGACGTGCCAGTCTGACGTCACCAGCCGTACCGATTTGTATTGGTGCTCGCGCACCCAACGTGCGGTCTCCTCAGCATTGGAACGCGTATCGACCGCCTCGTGACCCAGGTCGATGCAGCATTCAAACAGCTTGAGGGAACTCTTGTACGCGACGGCCAGCTCGACCGGCCGTACCTCGGGCGCGACGCCGGTGATCAGCATCCGCTTGGCGGCCTTGGCCTTGAGCAGCACCAGGCCGCGGTCGATCCGTCCCGCGCCGCCGGTCGGCACAACGATCGCATCGGTCATCACATCGTCGAGCGGCTTGGGCAATGCGAGCATGAACAGCGCGAAGCCGAGCAGCCACAGGATCGCCGCGACGCATAATGTGCGCCAGATCACAGCACTTTCCTCAACACGCCGAGCACGGCGGTCCGCGCCGCGAAGGTCGCGAGCAGCGCGAAGGCAAATGGCAATAAAGCGAGCAGCATCCAGTCGCCTGGATCGAGCGTCAGTCCGCTAAGCAGATCGGAGCCGAGCGCGCCAAGCCGTATGCCGATCAGCCCGACCATGCCGCAGGCCAGCATCGTACCGATGACGCCACCGAACAACGTGTCGAGTGCAATGCGCCGCTGGAACAGCCGGGCGACCTGGACATCGGTCGATCCCAGCATGTGCAACACCTGGATCGTGTCGCGGTGTGTTTCGAGCCCTGAGCGCGCGGCAAGAATGACCACTGCCGCGGTCGCTGCCGCCATCAACAGCACCAGCGCCGCGGCGAGCCCTGTGACCATCGTCATGAAATTGCTGATCGGCGACATCCAGCTTTCGTGGCGATCGATCCGCGCCGCCGGCGCCGTTGCCTGCACTGCCGCGGTGACTCGCGCGACCGCCGCGTCGCCGCTGCTGCCGAGATCGACATCGATCATCGCGGGGATCGGCAGATCGGGGTCGGCCCCGTCCGGACCGAGCCACGGACGAAGCAATGACGCCAGTTCGGCACGATCGACCAGCGTCGCCTTGCTCACTTCGGGCAAGCCGCGCAGCGTAGCGATCGCCGCGGCGGCCTGTGCGTCGCGGCTGCGCTCGACCGGCTCGACGATCTGCACCGTCAGCCGTCCGGCAAGCTGGCGGTCGAGCAGATTGGCGGCCGACCGCGTGCCCAGGCCGAGCGCGCCGGCCAGCACGGTCAGGAACAGCATGATCGCCATGATCCACATCATCGCGCGCGTGCCCCGGCTTTCGTCGAGCAGGCGGCGATCGGCGGCCGAGGGGATCAGACGGACACTCACGTTTCGTCCTCGGTGGCGACCGGCGGGAAGCGCAATGAGCCGGTCGGGTCGAGCAGGCGGCCGCTATCCAGCCGCATCATATGCGCGCCGGGGATCCGCCCGAGCAGATGGAAGTCGTGCGTCGCGACCACCACAGTGGTGCCGAGCCGGTTGAGCGATTCGAACAGGTGCAGCAGCCGCTCGGCCATATCGGGGTCGACGTTACCGGTCGGTTCATCGGCGACGAGGATTTCCGGGCGTCCGATCACCGCGCGCGCGATTGCGACCCGCTGCTGTTCGCCGCCCGACATGGTGCGCGGCTTGGCTTCGACCCGATCGGACAGCCCAACCCAGGCGAGCATCTCGCGCACCGGGGCCTCGACATCGCTCTCCGGCACGCCCGATACACGCAAGGGAAGCGCGATATTGTCATAAGCCGACAGATGCGGGAGCAGGCGGAAGTCCTGGAACACCACGCCAATGCGCCGGCGAAAGCCCGGCAGTCGCTTGCGCGGCAGTGTTACCGCATCCTCGCCGAACAGCCTGATCAGCCCGCGTGTCGGGCGCTGCGCGAGATAGAGCAGCTTGAGCAATGACGTCTTGCCCGCGCCCGATGCGCCGGTGAGGAAATAAAAGGAGCCGCTCGACAGCGTGAAGCTGACGTCGGACAGCGTTTCCTGGCCCGTGCCGTAGCGCAGCCCCACATTTTCGAACTGCACGATATTGGCCATTACCGGCGCACGCCCGCTCACTCTTTGATTTGCCCCGTCCCGCCATCGCACGTTCGCACCCGGGGCATCAAGCATGGTGCGCAGAGCTCGCCCCGAAGAGCAGGACTTGTCCCAGAAGACTTGCCACGGCGGGTCATCAGGTGTTTAGTTTTGGGTCACCAGCCGGGTGTCATCCGGCGGCCGTAAAGCGTCCAGCCATGATCCTCGAATGCCCCGAATGCCGTACCCGATACCTTGTTCCCGATTCGGCGATCGGGGCCGACGGACGAACGGTGCGCTGTGCCAGCTGCAAGCATAGCTGGTTTCAGCCGGGTACGGTGCTCGATCTGGTCGCCCGCGCCGAGGCGGAACCGCAACCGTCGGTCACCGAGCCCTCTCCCAAACCGTCTCCCCAACCGTCGGGCGCGCCCGCCCAGGTTTACGCGCCGTCGCCACCTCCACCACAGATGGCGCCCGACCCGGCTTATGCGGGTGACGACGATGATTACGATGCCTTCGCGCACCGCGCGCCGTTCCGCCCGCGGCGCAACCCTGCACGGCGATGGACGGCAATCGCGCTGGGCGCCGGAATCGCCATGCTGATCGGTATCGGCGTCTTGCTCTTTGCCGATGCGCCGGGCCTCATCGCGCGGCTCGGCATCCCGCTAGCCGAGGCGGAGACACCGCTCCGACTGGTCGCCAACAAACCCGATCGCCGCGACCTGCTCAGCGGCAGCCAGTTGTTTGCGGTCAGCGGCAAGGTGGTCAACCCGACCGACACACGCCAATCGGTACCCGATATCCGCGCCGAACTGCGCGACCCGCAGGGGAGGCTGGTCTATAATTGGACGATCCGGCCCGACGCGACGGTGTTGCCGCCACGCGGTTCGATCGAATTCAACAGCGCCAAGCTCGACGTGCCGGTCAATTCGAAGGAACTGGTGCTGAGTTTTTCCGGCGCAACGCCACGCTGATCATCCAGAAACGTATGCCGTGCAAAATGGTGGCGGCGACCATGCCCAGTCCTGAAGCATAGACCAGGCCGATCGGTCCGGCACCGTGATGGACCAGCCACCAGCCAGCGCCGCCCGTCACCAGGAAAAAGGCAATGACGCTGTTGACCCCGGCGACGACCTGATCGCCGAGCGAGCGTAGCGCATAGACCAGCACGACCTGCACACCGTCGAACAGAATGAACGGCGCCCATATCGTCAGCATCGCCAGCGCGAGCAGATGGACCTCGGCGACCGCCGGGAACGCCGCCACGAGCGGGCCCCGCGCGACGATCAATATGATCGCGAGCAGGCCGGTCAGCAGGGCGGCGATGACGACCGCAATCAGCGTGCGCGGGATCGCCTGCACCGCATCGCCCTCACCGACCGCATTGCCGACGCGCACGCCGGCGGCGGATCCGAGGCCCAGGGCAACGCCGAAGGTGACATTGTGGATCGAGAAGACGATCTGGAAGGCGTGTGCGGTGACGTCGCCCAATTGTGTCGACAGCGCGATCAGAATAGAGAAGCCGACCAGTTCGAGCCCCGATGCCACTGCCGGCACGATGCCGAACAGCGCCAGGCGTGCCGCGCCGGCCGGCACGCCGCGCCATGCCGCGCGCGAGACGCCGTGTATGCCGCGCGCGGCGGCACGCGGCAGGGTCCATACCGCGCCGATCATCCCTGCAGCACCGGCGGCCGAGGCGATCGCCGTGGCCATCGCCGCGCCCACCGCGCCCATTACCGGAAAACCGAGATGCCCACCCGACATCGCCCAGGCGAGCAGCGCGTTGAACGGCAACATGGTCAGATTGACGGTCATCACCCGGCGCGGGCGGCTGACACCCTCAAGGAAGAAGCTCGCCGCGACGATTATCATCTGGAATGGGTAGGACAGGGCCATCACGCGCACGACGCGCGCCGCGGGATCGACCAGCGCATCGGCGACGCCCATGCCGGTCAGCATCGGCCCCGCGAACAGGCTCAGCATGATTGCGCTGAAAATGCCCAGCACCAGGGCAAGCGCCAGGCCTTCGCGCAACACCACGCCGGTGCGTTTCAAATCGCCGGCTCCATCAGCGCGCGACACGAAGACCAGCACGCCGGACAGCCAGGCGAGCCCGGCGACGATCGTCACGAAGGTCAGCGATCGGCTCGCGCCCAAGGCGGCGACCTCATCGGTGCTGACCAGACCGACCACGACGACGTCGGTGACGTGCAGGATCGTCCAGTTCAGGCTGGTCAGCGCGACCGGCCAGGCCAGTGCGAGGATGCGCCGCGTCTCCGATCGGATCGTGAAGGGCGCAGGGCTCGACATGGCGGCCCTGCTATAGCGCGCAGGGTGGCGGGGGAAGGGCGGTGCGCGCGATGCGTTCCCCGGTTGCTATCTGTCGAAGTGCTTGCTAGGGGCGCTCCCCTACCAGCTGCCGGGGCTTGTCCGGTGGTGTTTCACGTGCGGCCGTGGCGGAACTGGTAGACGCGCAACGTTGAGGTCGTTGTGGGCGAAAGCCCGTGGAAGTTCGAGTCTTCTCGGCCGCACCACTCTCTGAAATCGCAACAGCACCCCGCGCCGATCGGCGCCGGGGGAGCGATCGCCCGACGCGGCGATCTGTCGCGCCATTGCCGCGATTGAACACGCAGCTTACAGTAGCGTTATGCAACTCATGCACGGCACATGGCCGCGCTGCTGAAAGCCGCCCCCGCCCTTGTCCCTGCCTGTGTCCTTGCCCGTTTCCGTGTATCTCAATGCGATCGGCACCGCGGTTCCGGACCATGATATCCATCATGCTTTCATCGGCTGGGCACGCGAGCGGCTGACCGATCCGCGCGTCGCGAAGCTGTTCGATCGCATGGCCGTACGCTCGGCGATCGAGCATCGCTGGTCGATCCTGCCGCCGACCGGGGAGGGCGGATCGCCGGTCGATGCGGGCGGCTTCTATGCCGATGCGGCCCAGCCCGGCACGGCAGCGCGGATGGTGCTCTATGCCGACGCCGCCCCCGCGCTCGGCATCGCCGCGATCGAAGCGCTGGGCGCTCACGCAAAACTCGACGAGATCACCCATTTCGTCGTGGCCAGCTGCACCGGCTTCGTCGCGCCCGGCATCGATCAGATCATCGCGCGGCGGATCGGCCTGTCACCCTCGGTCGAGCGACTGCTGATCGGTTTCATGGGCTGTTACGCCGCGGTCGCGGCGTTGCGCACCGCGCGCCACATCGTCCGCTCCGACCCTGCCGCGCGCGTGCTGGTGTTGAGCGTCGAGCTTTCCACGCTGCATCTGCAGGATGTGGCGGAGATCGAGCCGCTGCTCGCGATGCTTCAGTTCGGCGATGGCGCGGCGGCCGCTCTGGTCACCGGCGAGCCGGGCGGCTTCGTTATCGGCGAGCCGTTTGCGACCACCTTGCCCGATTCGGACGAACTGATCCGCTGGGACATCACCGATCGCGGCTTCGCAATGCATTTGTCGGGCGAAGTGCCGGCGCGAATCGCTGCGGGCCTTGCGGATCCGGCCTTCGCGCAGGCGGCGACCGGCGGTCGCGATCCGCGCGAGATCGATGGCTGGGCGGTTCATGCCGGCGGCCGTTCGATCCTCGACACGGTCGAAGGCGCGTTGCACCTGTCACCGCGGGCGCTCACCGCATCGCGCGGCGTGCTTGCCGACAATGGCAATATGTCTTCGGCGACCTTGATATTCGTGCTCGCCCGGTTGCTCGCCGGACCGCCGGTCGCCGATGGCGTCGCACTGGCCTTCGGCCCCGGCCTTGCGGCCGAGGGTTTCGGGTTCAGGAGTGGGACATGAGCCTCGCTGTCCGCGCCCAGGCCGAGGAACTGATGGATGCCGAGGATCTCGACGCCGGCGCCTATGCCGATGTCGTCGGCGATCTCGCGCGGGTCAATGTCGTGACGATGGCGGCACGCCCGACGCTCGACTTCCTGAGGCGCGGCACGCGCGGCATGACGCGCTTCCGCTTGCTCGATGTCGGTTTCGGCGATGGCGACATGCTTCGCCGCATCGCGCGCTGGGCGAAGCGGCGCGGTATCGCCGCCGAACTGGTCGGGGTCGATCTCAATCCGCGTAGCGAGCTCGCGGCCCGCGCCCATACGCCGGATGACATGGATATCGACTATATCACCGGCGATTATGCGGATCATACGGAGGGCTGGGACTTCGTGATCAGCAGCCTCGTCGTGCATCACATGACGCACGATCAGCTAATCGACTTCCTGCGCTTCATGGAGGCGAAGGCGGCGACGGGCTGGCAGGTCAACGACCTCCACCGTCACGGTTTCGCGCATTGGGGCTTTCCAATCCTCGCGACGCTAGCGCGGTGGCATCCGATCGTGCGGCACGATGGCCAGCTGTCGATCGCACGCTCCTATCGGCCGGCCGAATGGCCGCCGCTCCTTGCCGAAGCCGGCATCACCGATGCGCGGGTCGAGCGCGTCTTCCCGTTCAGGTTATGCGTCGAACGCCTGCGCTGATCGTCGGCGGCGGGCCCGCCGGGGCCAGCGCCGCGATCGTCCTGGCGCGTGCCGGATTGCCGCATTTGTTGGTCGAGCGTGCGCGTGAGACCGGCGATGCGCTGTGCGGCGGTTTCCTCAGCTGGCGTACGCTCGATTCGCTCGCCAGCCTCGGCATCGACCCACAAGCGCTTGGCCCGGCCCGGGTCACGCGGGTCCGGTTGCTTGCTGGCGACAAGGTCGTTGAAGCGTCGCTGCCGCGTCGGGCGCATGCCGTGTCGCGCCGTCATCTCGACAGGCTGTTGCTCGCCCGCGCCGAGGCCGCGGGGGCGGCGATCGAGCGTGGCGTCACGGTCAAGACGATAGAAAGTCGCGCCGCGCGACTTGCTGACGGTACGGAGATCGCGGCCGACGCGCTGTTTCTGGCCAGCGGCAAGCACGACATTCGCGGGCTCGCCCGCCCCGAATCGGCGCGCGGCAAGGATCCCACGCTCGGTCTGCGCGTCCGCCTCGGGCCGTCGCCGGCGCTCGATCGGATGATCGGCGACGCGATCGAGCTCCATTTGTTCGATCGCGGTTATGCCGGGATCGTGTTGCAGGAGGATGGGACGGCCAATCTATGCATGGCGGTGCACCGGTCGCGGCTGACCGAAGCCGGCGATCCCGAACGGCTGCTTGATGCGCTCGGTTGCGAACTGCCGAGCCTCGGCGAACGGCTGGCGTGGCGGGTGGCTGGCGGCGGGATCGATGCCGTTGCCAATATCCCCTATGGCTGGCGCGCGCAGCGGGGCGAGGCTGGCCTGTTTCGGCTCGGCGACCAGGCTGGCGTCATACCGTCACTTGCGGGGGAGGGTATGGGCATCGCCATTGCCAGCGGGATTCGCGCGGCCGGCGCTTATGCAACCGGTGGCGCGCCCGCCGCGATGGTGTTCCAGCAGCGGCTGGCACGCGATCTGTTCCGACCGATTGGTGTGGCCGGATTGATCCGCGATGGTGCCGAATCGCCGCGCATAGCTCGTACGGTCTTGCCGATCGCGCGAGCGGCACCATTTTTGATCGAGATTGTCGCGCGATTGACCCGGATCGGGCATGATCGCGCGGGCGCATAGTTTTCCCCTAAATTAAGGTTGAGCTGATGGATCATCTGACCCTGTCCGAAGCCGAATGGCGCAAAAAGCTGTCGCCCGAGCAATATCATGTCCTGCGCGAGGCCGGGACCGAGCCTGCTTTCTCGGGCCGCTACAATAACAACAAGGCCGACGGCGTGTATCGCTGCGCGGGATGCGCGACACCGCTGTTCGACAGCGCCGACAAATATGATTCGGGTTCCGGCTGGCCGAGCTTCACCCAGCCGATCGCTGCGGAGAATGTCACCGAACATCGTGACGTCAGCCACGGCATGACGCGGATCGAAGCGCGGTGTTCGAAATGCGATGGCCATCTCGGCCATGTTTTTCCGGATGGCCCGCCGCCGACCGGCCTGCGTTACTGCATGAATTCGCTCAGCCTCGATTTCAAACCGCGCAGCGACACCTAACGGATTTTTTTGGCTGGGGAGCGGGCCGGCACCGTCTTCTCGAACTAATGCCCGTCAGGGCCGAAGTTCAGTCGGCGCGTAACGTTATAATCGAGCACCGCCATCACGAAATAGGCCGCGGCCTGTTTCACCCTGAGCCACGGCGTGGTGCGTTGTTTGTACAGCGCCGGCGTGATCGCCTCCGATTCGGCAATCTCGTCCTCGACATAGGCGCGGGCGTGCGCGGCGAAGGCGGGATCGTCGATTCGCAGCATGATCTCCAGATTGAGGAACATGCTGCGGATGTCGAAATTGGCCGACCCGACATAAACCACATTGTCGATCACGAAGAGCTTGGTGTGCAGCTTGGTGGTCAGATATTCGTAAATCTGCACGCGCTTGCGCAGCAATCCGGCATAAGTGAAGCGCGACGCCCAGATCGATGCGCCGTGATCGTTCTTCGACGGCAGCACGATGCGTACCCGCCCCCGCTTGCCGATCCGGTCGAGCCGGGTGAGCATCGCCGGATTGGGCGCGAAATAGCCCGCGATCAGGTCGAAGCGCCCGGCACTCCGCATGTCGCGCTTAACCGTCCGCGCCCAGGGCGACAGCCGTCGCGTCGGTCCGCCGAGCAGCCAGCGCGCGGTGCCGTGCGGCTCGCTCCAGGTGTCGAGCATACGGCGCAGCGTGCGCATCGACCCTTTGGGTTTTTTCGCCCAGCGCGACAGCGCGTCGAAATACCCCGCCAGCCGGGTTGCCGCCGGACCCTCGACCAGCAGCCCCAGGTCGCGCCACGCCTGTTCGGCCGGCGTGCCGAAATAACTGTCCTCGATGTTGAAACCGCCGATGATGACTCGGGCACGATCCGGTAATTCGGCATCGGCCAGCGCGAGCTTCTGGTGATTGCGCAGCAGATAGCGACGGCCCCAGCGCGGCACGAATCGACACACTGTCACGCCGGCCGCATCGAACGGTTCGAAGAAATGGCGCTGAGCGGCAGGCTCGCTGCCCAGTCCGTCGACGATCAGCGAGACCGCGACCCCGCGCCCCGCCGCGGCGATCAGCGCCTGACGGACCCGTGCGCCAGCGTCGTCGTCGACATAGATGTAGTAGAGTACCCGTAGCGTGCGCTGAGCGCGCTCGATCAGCGCGATCAGCGCCTCGATCCGCCTTGGTCCTGTGTCGAGCATGGTCAGGCGATTGCCGTCCACGGTGAAGCTCGGCTGTGCGGGCGGGTCGATCATCGGTTTGGTGATGGCGGTACGAAGCGGTGCGGGCAAGCTGGATTCCTTGACTCTTTGCGGGCCGCACCCTAGATCGCGGCGCTTCATCTCATCGTCGTAACGAAGGAAAGCCATTCATGGCGCGCGTCACTGTCGAAGATTGCGTCGACAAGATTTCCAACCGGTTCGATCTGGTTCTGTTTGCCGCTCAGCGTGCACGCCAGATTTCGGGCGGTGCTGACCTCACGATCGATCGCGATCGCGACAAAAACCCGGTCGTCGCGCTACGCGAGATCGCCGAGGAAACCGTCAAGCCGCCGCATCTCGAAGAGGCGGTGATTTCGGGTCTGCAGCGCGTCCAGGTCGATGACGAGGACGAGGCGGATGCCGTCGGCAGCATCGCCGCATCGGCCGAGGCGCTCCGCCTCACCGCCGCCGCGCCGCCGCGCAACCAGAATCTGGGCGCCGATTACGAGGGCTGAGCCCGAATCGGTTGCTTGCGAACAAGAGCCCGGGGCGAAAGTCCCGGGCTTTTTTGTGTCCGGCGTGATTCATCGACAAGCCGTGCGGGGCAGAGAGATATGGGACACCCTTTGTGGCATATCGTCGGCGCGCAGAAACGTGACACAATAGGGTGTCCCATATCTGCGATCGGATGTTCGAACAGGCTCTTCGACAAGTGCAGAGCGAACACCGATAGTCGTTACTCGTCTGCGACCTTGTCCCGCCGCCCCTTGAACCCCTGCGCCACGACATACCATTCCGACGATCCCTTGCGGCTCGCCGGTGGCTTGGCATGTTTCACGGTGGCGAAATTGCGCTTCATCTCGGCGACCAGCGCGGCATCCGCGCCGCCCGCAAACACCTTTCCGATGAACGCGCCGTTCGGTTCGAGCGTCTCGATCGCGAAGGCCAGCCCCGCCTCGACCAGCGCCATGGTACGCAACGCATCGGTCTGCGGATGGCCGACTGTGTTCGCTGCCATATCCGACAGGACGAGATCGGGCGCGCCGCCCAGTTCTTCGATCAGTTTCGCGGGCGCGGCGTCGGCCATGAAATCCATTTGCAGGATGACGACATTGTCGATCGGATCGACCGGCAACAGATCGATGCCGACGATCGCCGCCTTGGGATTCTGCCGCCCGACCACCTGGCTCCATCCACCCGGCGCGATACCGAGATCGACGACGCGCCTTTTGCCCTTGATGAAGCCGAAACGCTCGTCGAGCTCGATCAGCTTGTACGCCGCGCGGCTGCGATAACCATCGGCCTTGGCGCGCTTGACGTACGGATCGTTCAATTGCCGCTCGAGCCAGCGCGTCGATTGCGGCGTGCGTTTGCGCGCGGTCTTGACCCGGACGCGCAAGCCGCCCCCATCCTTGCTCACAACCGGTCTCCCCGCATCAGGCGGCGCAATATGCCTTCGCGAATGCCGCGATCGGCGACGCCGAGCCGTTCGGCCGGCCATAGATCCATGATCGTCTCCAGGATCGCGCATCCGGCCACAACCAGGTCGGCGCGCTCGGTGCCGATGCACGGCAGGGTGGCGCGCTCGTTCAGGTCCATCCGCGACAGATCGGCGCTGATCCGCCGCATCGATGTCGCTGGCACGATCAGGCCGTCGACCTGCGACCGGTCGTAATGCGACAGGCCGAGATGGACGCTGGCCAGCGTCGTCACCGTGCCCGATGTGCCAAGCAGTCGCGGTCCATCGAGATCACGCGGCAACCGGCTGGCAAACCCGGCAAAGCTCTCTGCCACCAGCGCGCGCATTCGTGCATAAAGCGCCAGTCGCCCCTCCGCGCCGACCGCCTGGCCGGCATGCTCGGTCAGCGAGACGACGCCCCACGGTGCGCTGTGCCAGTCGAGCACTTTGGGCACGACCGGCCGCGTATCGACCAGCACCAGCTCGGTCGATCCGCCGCCAATGTCGAAAATCAAAGCGGGGCCGTCGCCGGGCTCGAGCAGCACATGGCAGCCCAACACGGCCAGGCGCGCTTCCTCCTCGGCCGAGATGATGTCGAGATGGATGCCCGTCTCGGCATAGGCGCGTGCGATAAAGTCGGGGCCGTTCTCGGCGCGCCGGCATGCCTCGGTCGCCACCGAGCGCGCGAGCGCGACATTGCGGCGTTTGAGCTTGTCGGCGCAGACCTTCAGTGCGGACAGCGTGCGGTCGATCGCCGCATCGCTCAGCCGTCCGGTCGCGGCGAGGCCTTCGCCGAGCCGCACGATGCGCGAAAACGCGTCGATCACGGCAAAGCCGTCACCCTGGGGCCGCGCGATCAGCAGCCGGCAATTATTGGTGCCAAGGTCGAGCGCGGCATAATGGCGCGCCTCCGGCCAGCGCGCACGCGGGCTTCCCTGGGCCTTGTTCGCGGGTCCCTTGCCAGACGAAGCCTTGGAGGCCTCCCTGCCAGGACTCGGCGCCGGACGGGCAGGATTCTCCTGCCGGTACGGCATTCTGGGCGACTGATCCCCCATGCCGTTCACACTCACCATTCTGTTCTGCCCGTCGCGGGCGCGAGATGCGCCCGTTCGGTGGTTGGCCTGATGCTAGCGCAGCATGGCTGAAGCGGCAAGCGAGCGGACCGTGGGCCCCCTCAACGGACTTTGCGTCGGTTGACAGCCCGGAGGGCTACGCCTATCTCGCGGCCCGCTGTTGCCCCGTCGTCTAAAGGTAAGACTACGGACTCTGACTCCGTTAATTGAGGTTCGAATCCTCACGGGGCATCCAGCTTTTCCGGGCAGGTCTATTTCGCCTCGGCCAGCAATTCCTTCGCGGTCTCGCTGGTCCAATCCATCCCACCGACCATGCGCCACACTTCCTTGCCCGACGAATCATATAATATGCTGGTCGGCAGGCTCGCCTGATAAGTGGTGCTGAGCGCCACGTTCGGGTCGAGATAGGGTTTGAGATTCTTCAGCCCCGCCTTGGCGAAGAACGGCGTCACCTTGGCCGCGCCGTCCAAATCCTGGCTGACCGCGATCACGGTCAGCCGCCCGGCGACCGCATCGAGCGTCGGCATTTCGGCGACGCACGGGGCGCACCAGGTCGCCCATAAGTTGAGCAACAGCGGCTTGCCGGTGAAATCGGCGATCGAGGTGGTGGTGCCGGTCGGGGTCTGGAATTGCACGGCGGGTGCCGTTTCGCCCTTATGGCTGCGATCGAGCGTGCCGATCGTGTCGACCACGACCTTCTCGCCTTCTTTCGTGCTATCGATTGCCGGTCGCGCAGCGCTCGATTCAGCCTGCGCATTTGTTGCCGCTACGGCGTTCGCTTGCTCCGCGGCCGAGTCTTGCCTATCGCAGCCGCCGGCCATCAGGCCGATACTCAGGAGACAGATGATCGTCGAGCGCAGCGACATTGATGGTTCCAATGCGATGTGGGGCGGGCGTTTTGCCGAGGGCCCGGCAGCAGTGATGCGCGAGATAAATGCCTCGATCCCATTCGACAAGCGGCTGTGGCGCCAGGATGTGGCTGGATCCAAGGCCCATGTCGCGATGCTCGGCAAGCAGGGCATCGTTTCGATCGAAGACGCGGCAATCATTTCCGCCGGACTCGACCAGGTCGCGGCGGACTACGACGCCAATGGCGTGGCCGAGGATCTGACGCTCGAAGACATTCATATGCAGACCGAGGCCATATGCAGACCGAGGCGAAACTCGCCGCGGCGATCGGCCCGGTCGCCGGCCGGCTGCATACCGCACGCTCGCGCAATGATCAGGTCGCGACCGATTTCCGGCTCTGGGTGCGCGACGCGATCGATCAGGTCGGCGCGGCGCTGGTCGCGTTTCAGCAGGCGCTGCTGACTCGTGCCGAGGAGCATGCCGACAGCGTCATGCCCGGCTTTACCCATTTGCAAAGCGCGCAGCCGGTGACGCTTGGGCATCATTTGATGGCGTATCACGAGATGATTGCGCGCGACCGCAGCCGTTTCGCCGATGCGCGGACGCGGCTCAACCGCTCGCCGCTCGGTTCGGCAGCGCTGGCGGGTACGGGGTTCCCGATCGACCGTGAGGCGACGGCGGCGGCGCTTGGGTTCGACGGGCCGATGCGCAATTCGCTCGATGGGGTCAGCGACCGCGACTTCGCGATCGAATACCTCACCGCTGCCGCGCAGTGCGCACTGCATCTGTCGCGGCTGGCCGAAGAGTTCATCCTATGGGCGTCGCAACCCTTCGGCTTCGTTTCGCTGTCCGATCAATGGTCGACCGGCTCGTCGATCATGCCGCAGAAGCGCAATCCCGACGCGGCCGAACTGGTGCGCGGCCATTCCGGGCGGATCATCGGCTGCCTGACCGCACTGATGATCACCATGAAAGGTCTGCCGCTCGCCTATTCGAAGGACATGCAGGACGACAAGCCGCCGGTGTTCGAGGCGCACGACCTGCTCGCACTGTCGATCGCCGCGATGACCGGCATGGTCGACAGCGCGACCTTCCGCACCGATCGCATGCGCGCGGTGGCGGAGGCCGGTTTTTCGACCGCGACCGATCTGGCCGATTGGCTGGTGCGCGAAGCCGGCGTGCCGTTCCGCGAGGCGCACCACATCACCGGTAGCGCGGTGAAGCGGGCCGAGGAATTGGGCGTGGCGCTCGATAGATTATCGATTACCGATCTGCAGGCGATCGATGCGCGGATTGACGCGAGCGTGTATGACGTATTGAGCGTCGATGCATCGGTTGCCAGCCGGACGAGCTTTGGCGGCACCGCACCGGCGCGCGTGCGGGCGGCGATCGCAGCGGCGCGAGAGGGAGATGGGCGATGACAAATCCTGCGAAAAGCGTCGCGAAGCATGCCGCAAAATACGCTGTTCTACCGATCGCGCTGGCGCTGGCAGGATGCGGCGCGTCCGACGGACTCGAGCCGGCGCCGGGCAAGAAATTGCCCATCGCACCTTATGGCGCCAAGGCGACCCCGACGGCCAAACAGTTGTTGCTGCCGAACAACCAGGCGCGGCCCGAACGCAGCGACGATTTGCTGAAAAGCTCGGATGAGCGACGCAGCGACGAATTCGACCTTCCCCCCTCCAATTGACGGTTTCACCGATGGATAATTTTACGCCGGTGAACGGCGCGCTCCATGCCGAGGGCGTGGCGCTCTCGACCATCGCCGACAAGGTCGGCACGCCGGTCTATGTCTATTCGACCGCCGCGTTTCAGCACCATGCACGCACTTTTCGCGAAGGCCTGACCGGTGCGGGCGTGACTCGCATCCACCTCGCTTATGCAATCAAGGCCAATCCCAACCTCGCCGTACTGCGCGTGCTCGCCAATGAGGGCTATGGCGCCGATGTCGTCTCGGGTGGCGAGATGATGCGCGCGCTCGCCGGGGGCATGCCGGCAAAGGACATCGTCTTTTCGGGCGTCGGCAAGACACGCGAGGAAATGACCGCCGCGCTCGATGCCGGGATCGGCCAGTTCAATCTCGAACTTGAGGAAGAGGGCGAAGTGCTCGCCGCGCTGGCACACGCGCGCGGGCTGCGCGCGCCGGCCACCCTGCGCGTCAATCCCGATGTCGATGCCGGCACGCACGCCAAGATCTCCACCGGGCGCAAGGAAAACAAGTTCGGCGTGCCGATTGATCAGGCGGTGGAAATGTATGGCCGTCTTGCGGAACTCGACGGCCTCAGCCTGCACGGCATTGCGATCCATATCGGCAGCCAGCTGCTCGACCTGGCCCCGCTTGAGGCGGCCTATACGCGGATCGGTGCGCTGATCGCCGAATTGCGCAAGTTCGGCCATTTCATCACCCGGGTCGATCTCGGCGGTGGTCTTGGCGTAGTGTACAAAGACGGCGATGTGCCGCCAAGCGCCGCCGAATATGGCGCGATGGTCGCGCGGGTGACGAAGGACTGGGACGTCGAGCTGATGTTCGAACCCGGTCGCCTGATCGTCGCCAATGCCGGCGTGCTGCTGACCAAGGTGATCTGGGTCAAGCCCGGCGCGATCAATCCCTATGTCATCGTCGATGCCGCGATGAACGACCTTGCCCGGCCCGCGCTTTATGATGCCTGGCATGATTTCGCCGCAGTGCGGCCCGACGGCAAGCGCATGATTGCGAATATCGCCGGGCCGGTGTGCGAAAGCGGCGACACTTTCGCAATGGGACGCGACATCGATGCGGTCCATTCGGGCGACCTGGCGGTGTTCCACAGCGCCGGTGCTTATGGCGCGACGATGGCAAGCACCTATAATAGTCGCGCCCTAGTGCCCGAGGTATTGGTCGATGGCGATCGCTTCGCCGTGGTCGCCGATCGTATCCAGCCCGAGACGATCCTTGCCGCCGAACGCCTGCCCGAATGGCTCAAAGCCGATAAGGTTGCGGGATGAGCTGGCACAGCCTGCCGCTGTTCGTGCGGCTGGCGGGCCGGCCGGTGATCCTGCTTGGCAAGGGCGAAGCGGCAGACGCGAAGCGGCGCCTGCTTGAACGCGCCGGGGCCGTGGTCAGCGACGAGGATGCCGAGGCGGTGCTGGCGATCGTCGCGATCGACGACGAACAAGACGCCAGGGCAGCGATCGATCGGCTAAGGGCGCGGCATATCCTGGTCAATGCGGTCGACCGGCCCGACTGGTGCGACTTCACCTTGCCGGCGATCGTCGATCGCGATCCGGTGCTGATCGCGATCGGCACTGGCGGCGCTTCGGCAGGACTTGCGGCGGCGCTGCGTCAACGGCTTGAGGCTCTGCTGCCCGCGACGCTGGGCGGATTGGCGACGGCGCTGTTCACTGGTCGCCCGACGATCCGGCGGCGCTACCCCGATTCAGGCGATCGTCGTCGTGCGCTGGGCGGCGCGTTTGCCGAAGGCGGCGCGCTCGATCCGTTTCGTGCGGGAGAAGGGGCGGTCGATGCGTGGATTGGGGCGAGCAATGATGCGAGCCGAAGCGAACTGGTCGAGATCGCTCTGACCTCGCCCGATGCCGATGATCTCACGCTGCGTCAGGCAAGGGTGCTGGCGCTTGCCGATCGGGTGTATCATCGCGCCGATGTCCCGGCCACGATCCTCGATCGCGCGCGCGCGGATGCGGCGCGGATCGAATGCAATGCCGCGCCGGTCGATCCTGGAAAAGGGCTATCGGTCGATCTGACCCTGGCCGGTTAGACGCCCAGGCTCAACCGTTCGACTTCGTCGTTGAGCGCCTGGATCGATGCGATCAGACGCATCCGGTCGGCGCGCGTTACGGCGAGTTCGGAGCGCGCTTCGCCCAATTCCATCGCACGCGAGGCGATCCGCGCGTCGAGCGTGGCGTTGGAGCGCTTCAGATCGTTGATCCGTCGTGCGCGTGCCAGGGTGCGCTCAATGCGCGCGGCAAGGACATCAAAGGCAAAGGGTTTGGCGACATGATCGTCGGCGCCAGCCGCGAGCGCCTGGACCGCTGCCGCCGGGTCGCTGCGGCCGGTCAGCATGATCACCGGCAAGTCGGCGGTTTCGGGGTTGCCGCGAATCTCGTGCAGCACGGTAATACCCGACATACGCGGCATGACCATGTCGAGCAGGACGAGGTCGAAGCCGCGCGCCGCGATCAGGTCGAGCGCGTCGGCACCATTGTCGCTGAGCGCGGTGAGGTAACCAAGATGCGAAAGCCGCCGGCCAATCACGCCGAGATTGGTGCGGCTGTCATCGACCGCGAGGATCGTGCGCACCGGGCCGTGTCGTGATGCCGCCGGTTGTTCGAATAGCTCCATGATCGACCCGTTCCACTGATGATCGTTCGAGCCTATCGAGCGGCGGTCATTATTTGGTTAACGCGCCCGAAACGATCAGGGCATAACGATCAGGCGGCACGGGCTTCCCGCCAGGCCTGGGCGATTTCCGACAGGCTGGCCGCGATCTCGCGGAACGGTGCCGGATCATGGCCGATACTGGCTTCGACGACGGTACGCCGCGCGCTGCCGTAAAGCTGGGCAAGCGCCGGAGCGACGGTGCCGCCGGATTCGAAGTCGAGACCCGCTTCGAGCGCGAAGAGGATCGCCGTGGCGCGGGTGACTTTCTCGCTCTTCATGCGAAACTGACGGTTCTCCGCTGCCCAGGCGGCGCCGCCGAGCGCGCGGATCAACTCCTCATAGAGAAGTTGTACCAGCGCCGGCCCATCGGCCTCCGCCGTGCGCCCCGCAATGTCAATCTGGCGATAAGTGGCTTCAGGGTCACGACCCAGTGCGGTCGCGTACATCAATTGTTGCTGTTCCAGGCATCGACCTGTTGCTGGACGAAGGTGAGGGTCGATTTATAGGCCGCGACGCGCGCGTCCATCGCGGCATATTGCGCGGTCAGGCGCTTGCTCATCGTCGCTTCGGCGTCGGTGACGTCGGCCTGGTCCTCGCTCAGATCGGCCTGTGCCTTGGTATAACGCGCGGCACTGGCGCCAAGCCCGACCTTGGTGCTGATCGCGGTATCGGAAATCGCGCTCAGCGCCCCCGATATGCCCTTGCCGGTTGCGCCCTTGCCGTCGGCGAACATCGCCTCGACCGCTTCGGGCCATTTGACCAGCGCCGCGCCGAGCCGTGCGGTGTCGAGCGACAGCGTGCCGTCGCGATTGGTCCGCACGCCGATCTCGGCCAGCGTCGTCGGCACGCCGTCCGCCGCATCGGTGAGTAGCGGAGTCAGAGTCAATTGACGCAGCGAGCGCTGCAGCGTGGTCGCCGCCGTGTCGCCTTTCAGCCCGCCGCTGACCGGATCGATCTGTTCGGTGATCATCGCATTGAGCTGGTTGAAGGTCTCGACGAAATCGCTGACCGCCTGCGACAGGGCGCTGGTCGGCGCGCTGGTACCGAGCGTGACAATGGTGCCGACCTGCGCGCTGACCAGGTCGATCTTCACGCCAGTGATCAGGTCGCTGATGCTGTTGCTCGACCGCTTCAGCGCGACGCCATCGACCGCGACGATCGCATCCTTGGCGACGGTGCCGATCGTCGTGCCGCTGCCGGGGCCAATATTCAGGCTCGACAGCCCGGGTGCTGCCGGATCCTCGGTTGCGGTCAGCGTGAACGCCTTGGCCTCGCCGGTCGGTCCCTTGATGCTCAGCCGCGATCCGTTGGCGTCGCTCAGCACCGTTGCGGTGACCCCGGCATTGGCGGCGTTGATTGACCGGGCGATGCCGTTCAGCCCGGAATTACCGACGGTGATCGGGATATTGACGGGGGTGGTGGCGCCGGCGGTAAAGCCGGTCATCGCGCCGTCGACGACGGTCGCGGTACCAAAGGTCAGGGTGAAGCTGCCAAGGCCGGCCGAAGCGATCGGATCGGCGACCGGTGCGCTGGTCGCGGCTTGCGCACCGGCGAGCTGGCGCACCTCGAGCGTTGCCGAGAGGCCGGCAAGTTTCGCGCCGGACAGACCGCTGACATTGAGGATATTTGTGTTGGAGCTGGTCGGTGCGGTCGCCAGCGTGCCGCCCTTGACCAGGCTGGCGAGCGCCGAGGAGAAACCGGTAATCCCGCTCTTCAAGGTGGAAACGCCCGAAATCTGCTTGGTCAGCGTCTCGGACTTGTCGGTGAGCTGCTTGGTCTTGTTGGCGAATTGCGCCTCGACCAGCGATGACACCAGCGCCGGGATATCGATGCCCGAACCGGCGCCGAGCGTGGATGTGATCGATGCGGTCATGATATTCCTTTTCGCTCACCTCTAAGATCGACCGTTGGCGCGGATTCTTTAGCTCTGATTGACCCCGTTTTCGTCGAAACGCGCAGTGGGTGGCACAGTGACGGCGGGGGCAACGGCGGGAGCAATCGCGGGAGCACTGCCGCCGGCGGCGACATTGATGCCGAACACGAACGCCAGGATCGTCGCGATCGCGAGATACAGGTCGTCGCGGACCTCTTGGCCCTCACGGCTGGTGTAATAGACCGCGCGAGCGATGGCGGGGTATTCGAGCACCGGCACCTTGTTCTCCGCGGCGATCTCGCGGATCGCAAGGGCCATCGCACCGCGACCCTTGGCGACCACCACCGGCACTTGGTCATTGTCACGATCGTAGCGCAGCGCGACCGCGAAATGCGTCGGGTTGGTCAGCACGACATGCGCCTCGGCGACGGCCTTGCGCGTGCCGCGCCGCATCATGTCGCGCTGGCGTTGGCGGATCGCGCCCTTGGATTCGGGCGACCCTTCGCTTTCTTTATGCTCGTCCTTGACCGCTTGCTTGGTCATGCGCAGCTTGTTCAACAGGCGGATCAGCTGGATCGGTACGTCGATCCCGGCGATGATCAGCAGGCCCGCCGCCATGGCGAACAAGATGCCCATCAGCGTGCCGCCGAGCGCGCCGGTCGCGACCTCGACATCGGACGAAACCAGCCCGACCATCATCTTCGACGACGACCATAGCATATAGGTGCCGATCGATCCGAGCAGCACGATCTTGAGCAAGGATTTGCCGAGCTCGATCCAGCCTTGCGGGCCGAAGATTCGCTTCAGCCCCGATGCCGGATTGATCCGGCTGCCTTTGGGCGCGAGCAGACCGCCATTGAAGCGCAGCGAGCCGAGTCCAAGCTGGCTGAGTATGGCCGCGCCGAGCGTGATCACGAACAGCGAGATCATCGACGGCGCAAGTTTCCAGCCCGAAGCGAGGAGCGGACGGAATGGCTCGAAATCATCGACATCGCCCCGGCCAAACTGGAAGCTCGAGGTCATCACCGCCTTGCACGCGGCAACCAGCGAGGGCCCGAACATGGCGAGCCAGCCACAGCCGGCCATCACCACCAGCGCGGTCGCGAATTCGCGTGAGCGGAGTATGTCGCCTTGTTCGACCGCGTCGCGTTTGCGCTTGGCGGTTGGTGCTTCTGTCTTGTCGCCGAATTCCTCAGCCATCAGCCGAGCACCAGATTCTGCGTTGCGGCGAGCGCTTCGCGGATGATCACCAGCATGTAATCGCCCATCGCCGGGAAGGCGATCGCCAGCGCGATGACGCCGACCGCGAGGCTGGCGGGCAGGCCGACCGCGAACAGGTTGAGCGCGGGAGCGGAGCGCGACAGCATGCCGACCACGAGATTGAGGCAGAGCAGCAGGAAACCGACCGGCAAGGCGAGCAGCAGGCCGGCAAGGAAAGTGTAGCCGCCGAAAAAGGCGATGCCCTTGAGCTTGTCCGCGCTGAGCCACGCGGCGCCGACCGGCAGCACATCATAGCTTTTCACGATCATCTCGACGAGCACGAGGTGCCCGTTGACCGACAGGAACAGCAAGGTGAGCATGATCGAGAAGAACTGGCCGAGTGCGGGCGAAGAACGCCCGTTCTGCGGGTCGATCGCGTTGGCGAAACCGATGCCCATGGAAATGCCGATCACTTCGCTGGCGAGCATTGGGGCGGCAAAGGCGATCTGCAGCACGAAGCCGATGGCGAGTCCGACCAGCGCCTCGGCGGCGATGGCGAGCACGGTCGCGGCGGAAAAGACTTGGGCGGGTGGCACGATCGGATGGGCAGCAATGACCAGGAAACCGATCGCCGCCGACAAAGTGACGCGTACCGTCACCGGCACCGACACGGCGCCGAACACCGGCGCGGCGATGAACGCCGCACCGATCCGCACCATGACGAAGACCAGGGCCCAGAGCTGAGGCTCGATCGAGAGGCCGAAGCCCAGGACGCTCATGTGTCCGACACGCTCACCGAACCAGATCCGGAATCCGCTCGAAGATGCCGATCGTGAAATCGCTCAGCAGCCCGAGAATCAGGCTGCCGAACACCATGATCGAAATCGCGACGACGATCAGCTTGGGTACGAACGACAGAGTCTGCTCGTTGATCGACGTCGCCGCCTGGATCATGCCGAGGATCAGGCCGGCGAGTAGTGCCGGGATCAGGATCGGTGCGGCGGCGAGTGCCAGCACCCACATCGTCTCGTTGGCGACGGTGAGGAAATATTGCGCGTCCACGGCTCCGCTAACTCACGAAACTGTTAGCGAGCGATCCCATCGTCAGCGCCCATCCATCGACGAGCACGAACAGCAGCAGCTTGAAAGGCAGGGAGATGATCGTCGGCGACAGCATCATCATGCCGAGCGACATCAGCACGGTCGCGACGACCAGATCGATAACGATGAAGGGCAGGAAGATCAGGAAGCCGATCTGGAACGCGGTCTTCAATTCGCTGGTCACGAACGACGGCAGCAGCACGGAGAAGGGTACGTCCTCCGGCTTGGCATAAGGACCGCTCTTGGCGATGGTCGAGAACATCGTGATGTCCTTGACGCGGGTCTGCTTGACCATGAACGCATGCAGCGGGACGCCGGCGGTCTTGATCATCTCGGTCGCGCCGATCTTTCCTTCCGAATAGGGCTGGATCGCGGTGGTGTTCATCGTGCTGATCACCGGCGCCATGATGAAGAAGCTGAGGAACAGCGACAGGCCGATCAGCACCTGGTTTGGCGGGGTCTGTTGCAGACCGAGCGCCTGGCGCAGGATCGCCAGCACGATGATGATCCGCGTGAAGCTGGTCATCATCAGCAGGATCCCGGGCAGGATCGACAACAGGCCCATGATGATGAGGACTTGCAGCGACAGCGCCATCGGCGCGTCGCCACCACCGAGTTCGCCGAGCGCGCGATCGATCCCGTCGCCGACATTGGGCGTGGCGGGCGGAGTTACCGGCGGCACCCCTTGAGCAAGCGCGGGATGCGCAATGACCAGCGCGACGATGATGCCGAGGATGATCAGCAACAGCTTGCCGGCCATGCTGGCACGCTTTGGCGGCGTGCCGCGGAACAGGGTCGGGCCGTCCTCGCGGACGCGGCGAAGCTGGGGAGCGCTCATTTTGGTTCGATCTTGTCGATAAGATTGACGCCGCCACGGCCGACCGAGACGAGCAGCTTGCGGCCCTCGAATTCGAGCACCGCCATGCGCAGGCCGGGGGAGATCATCATCGTTTCCTGCACCTTGAGCATGCGGTTGGCGGGCTGACCCGGCATGCGCGACTCAAGCTTGCGCCACAGATAGAGGCAGCCGATCATCAGGCCGCAAACAAGCGGCAGCAGCACGACGAGCTTCAGGATATAGGACCACATCATGATCGGTCAGGTCCGCTTCTCAGGGGAAACCAGTTCGGTCATGCGCACGCCGAAACGATCGCCGACCGTGACCACTTCGCCACGGCCGATCAGCGTGCCGTTGACGAACACGTCGAGCAATTCATTGGCCTGGCGATCAAGCTCGATAACGCTCGACTCGCCGAGCGCGAGCAATTCTCGCAGGGTCAGCTGAGTCGAGCCGATCTCCACGGTCAGTTTGACGTCGACATCCTGCAGCAGCCGGAAATTGGCTGCGAGCGAGGCGTCGACCGGGAATCCGCCGGTCATGTCGTTCATTGGAAATCCTCGAGTTCACGGGTGATCGAATTGAGCTTGATCGCGGCCTTGCCGTTCGACGTGCCGACGGTGCCGAAGCCGAGTCGGTCGCCGCCGACCATCACCGGCACTTCCGCGCCGAAACTGATCGGAATGACGTCGCCGGGTTTCAGGTCCATCAGCAGGTTGAGCGAGACCATCGGCTCGGCCAGGACCGAGCGGATCGGGAATTTCACGCCCATCACGGCGCGGGTCAGACCGGTGCGCCAGGCGGGATCGGGGGCAGCCGTCTTGGCGTGCACCTTGCCGGTCAGTGACGGAGTGTGCGGCTTGAGCGCGGCGACCGGATAGAGAAGATCTAGAAACACCGGCTTGGAGGAGCCGGCGGCAATGCCGAACCGGGTCACCACGACCGGGTCGTCGCCGTCCAGGCCCTGAATCAGCGCCGGGTTGGCCTCGACATGACCGGGCATGAACTCGATTCGCGCCAATGGCTCCCAGGCTGCCTTGAGCGGGGCCGCGAGCAGCATGCCGAGCCGCGCGATCATCGCCTCGGCGCTCGGGCTGAATTCGGCGGGCAATTCATGCGGTGTCGAACCGGTGCCGCCGAAGAACAGGTCGAGCACTTCGAGCACGAAACGTCCGTCGAGCACCGCGACCGCATTGCCGGCGGGGGGCGTCATGCCGAGCGGCAGCCATGCGGTCAGGCCATCAGGACGCTCAGCACGGTAATCGGCGAAGCGCTGCACGACCAGAGGTTCGGCAAAGGTGCGGACTTCACGACGCAGCAACGGCTCGAACACGCCGCGCAACGACCGCGCGAGGCGCGCGGACAGATGCTGCAGCGTGTGCAGGTCGCCGAACGGATTGATATTCGCGACCCCCAGCGTGGCATTTTCAGCCTGCTGGCGGGGTCGTTCCCGTCGATCCGGAGCGTTTGGTGAAGCGTCGTTAACCATCATTGTTCACTGAACAACAAAATTGGTAAAGTAGACGTTACCAACGCCGCCAAAACCTTCTTTTTCCTTAAGCGTGTCGTTGATCGCCTTGGCCAGTTTGCGCTGCAGCTGGGTCTTTCCCTCAACCGTAAAGACCTGTTCCTCGGACGTATCGCCAAGCGCCATGAGGATCGCCGAACGGACCGCAATCTCGTTGGTTTTGAGATTGTCGATGACGGTGTCGTCATAGGGTGTCGAGATGGCGATGCCGACCTGGACGAAATGGACGCTGTCCTGGAGGTTGGAGGTGAACTCCTTTTCCATCGCGTAATAATTCGACGCGAACTTGTCGCCGCCCGATCCCTTGGGGGTGGGCTTGCCGACGCCTTCGCTCGCCGCTTCCTCGCCATGGCCTTCGCCGCCGGCTTCCGAGGCACGCTTTTGGTCGCTCTTCGCGACCAGCTTGGGGCCGGCCGCTTCGCTCTCGGCATGCGCGCCGCCGCCGATCAGGCCGGCGCCCGAGGCATAGAGTCCGGCGCCGACGCCGCCGCCGACCAGCACGAGCAGGCCGACGCCGATCATCAGTTTCTTCATCAATCCGCCCTTTTTCTTGGGCGCCTTCACGTCTTCTACGATGTCGCTCATCATTCGTTTCCTTCAATTCAGGCGATGCGATGTTCGGTGGATTGTTCGGTCTCGGTGTCACGCGCTACGCGGACCGGTGCCCTCGGTTGGGTCGGAGTCTGCTGGTGCGGTTGGCGCCCCGGACCATGGCCGCTGCCATCGACGGTCGATTGGGCGATGCGCACGCCGCGCGCCTCGGCCAGTTCCGCGAGGCGCGGCTGTGCTTCGGTCAGCAGGGTGCGGGTGGCCGCAGTTTCGGCGGTGAAATGGACGTGCAGCCGGTCGCCGTCCTTGCGTACCGCGATATCGACCGCGCCCAGCGCGTCGGGAACGAGCCGGATTCGCGTGTCGCGCGAATTGGCATCGTCGCGCAGCACTTCGATGCGATCGATCATCGCCTGCAGACCGGTGTCCTGACGCAGGTCGAGGGCCGCGCGCTGCACATCGCCGGCCGCCTGGACGATCGGCTTGTGGGCAGTCTCGGCGACGGCGGAGAGCGCGGACGCCATCGCCGCGCCGGCGGCCGATCGATCGTCGCTGTCACGCCGCTCGCGATGGCTGGCCGCGGCAAGGATCGCGGCGGCGAACGCCTGGCTGGCTGGCTGCGCGACCGGGGCGGCAGGCGGAGTCGGCTGTGAAGCAGCCTGCTTTGCCGTCGATGCCTGGATGTCGTCCATCACCGGCGGCTTGTCGACGGTGATGACGCGCTGGATCGCCGTTTTGGTCGGGGCAGCTTTTCCCTCGACCGGCAGGACGCGAGACACGTCAAGCTTCGCGTCGGTCGCGGCGATCGAGTCCGGCACCGTGACCGATGAAAGCGGATCGGGCGCGCCGGGCGTCGGCGGAAGCAGGGCGGGGCCGCCGGGCAGCGTCGCATCAATCGCGCCTTTCAGCGCCGTGCCAGGCAGCGGAATGACCCGCATCACCGGTACGGGTATCGGCAAGGCGACAGGCATCCAGATCAGCGTCGGATCGGTCTCGCCATCGGCCTCATCGGGCAAGGCTTCGCCGCCACCGGCAATATCCTGCCGCTTGGTCGGGAGGGCCGGCAGTGTCGGGGCATCGGGCGGGGCGGGCTCTCCCGCATCGAGAAAGTCGGCCAGGGTCGAGGCGAACTGCGCGCGATCGCCGCCGGAAGCGGCGCTATTCGGCGCTTTTTCGGTTGGTCTCGCCAATGCTGTCGAAAATTCGATCATTCAGTCATCCCGGTCGGCGATTATCGCCACTGGGCAATCAGCAAGGATCGTGCCGGATTTTCCTGACCGAGGGAGCGCTCTCCATCGCGCGGATTGCCTTGATCGCCGCTTCCGCATCGGCGCGGGCGAGCAGCTTCTCAATCGCGCTCTGATCGCGCTTGGCTTCGCGCGAGGCATTGGCTGCGCGTTCGACGCCTTGTTCGGCGACACGCAGCCGGGCATCCGCCGCTTCCGCCGATTGCTGTAGCCGGTCGCGGAAATGCGCCGCGGCGATCATCGAAAAAGCGTGGCCGCCGCTCGGCGCGGGCGCGATGCCCTCGGCGAGTTGGGCGATTCGATTCTTCAGCGATGTCTCGCTGACGACTCGCTCATTGGCGCGTGCCTCCTCGGCGCGAACCAATCCGAGTTGCAGGGTACGGACGCGCAGGATGCGGTCGAGCTTGCGCGTGTGCGCCATCTCAGGCCGGACCGAACACGCCGACGAGCTCCTCGGTCGCATCGCTCAGCGATACGGTCTCGTCGGGATCCTGGCGGATATATTCCATCACTGCAGGGTGGCAGGCGATAGCGGCGTCGATCGCCGGATCCGCGCCCGAGCGATACGCGCCCATCAGCACCAGGTCGCGATTCTCTTCATAGGTTGCGAGATGCCGTCGCAGCACGCGCGCGGCGTTGGCGTGCGGTTTGCCGACGATATCGGTCATCACCCGGCTGACCGAGGGGCCGATATCGATTGCCGGATAGACGCCACGCTCGGCAAGCTGACGCGACAGGACGATATGGCCGTCGAGAATCGAGCGGGCCGAATCGACCACCGGGTCGTTGCCGTCATCGCCATCGGCAAGCACGGTATAGATGGCGGTGATCGATCCGCCGCTCGACACGCAGGTGCCGGCTCGTTCGATCAGATTGGGCAGCATGGCGATCGCGCTGGGCGGGTAACCGCGCGCACTGGCCGGTTCGCCGAGCGCCAGGCCGATCTCGCGACCGGCATGCGCGACGCGAGTCAGGCTGTCCATGATCAGCAACACCTTTTTGCCTTCGGCGCGGAACGCCTCGGCAATCGCATGAGTGCGCAGCGCACCGCGAATGCGCAGCACGGGGGAATGATTGGCCGGCACGGCGACAACGACCGAACGCGCCCGCGCTTCGCCGGCAACCTTGGTTTCGAGAAAGTCGGCGACTTCGCGGCTGCGCTCGCCGATCAGGCCGATGACGATCACATCGGCCTGCGCCGCGCGCACGATCATGCCGAGCAGCACCGACTTTCCGACACCCGAACCGGCCATGATGCCGATGCGCTGGCCCTGGCCAATGGTCAGCAAGCCGTTGATCGCGCGCACGCCGACATCCATCGGTTGCAGCACGCGGCCGCGATCGAGCGGGCTTTGCAGCTTACCGCCGATCGGCCAGCGTCCGGCGCCGCGAATCGGGCCGAGACCGTCGATCGGCTTACCCGCGCCATCCACCACGCGGCCGAGCAATGCGGCGCCGACCTCGGCTTCACCGGGAGGGCCGATCGGTCGAACCGGTGCTTGCGGCAGTAGCGGCGCGGGGCCGCCGAGATTCATCAACAAGGTGCGGCCATTGCGGAAACCGATCACTTCGGCCTCGACTCCCGCGCCTTTCGCGCCGACCTGGCAGACGGTCCCGACCGGCAATTGCAGGCCAATCGCTTCCATCAGCAGGCCATCGAACGAAGCGAGGCGGCCCGATACCTTGGGCGCTGGCGCGAAGTCCGGGACACCGAGTGATTCGAGATAGTCGGACGTGAAGCGGTTCAACATGCGGGCCGTTTCATTCTGGCGGGTTATTTGGGCGGTACGGCGACGCGGTCGATCGCGAGTGCGAGCTGTTCGAGCCATAGCTCGGGGCCATCCTCGACAATGGTCGACGCTGATTCGAGCACGAAGCCACCGCGCGCGACGGCGGGATCGCCGACTGCGAACACGGTCCGGGGCAATTTGCCTTCGAGCAGCGCGACATCGTCGGGATTGACCCGGAGCATCGCCGATTCGGCGCTGTCGGCGAGGATGTCGGCGGCGGCGTCGATGCGGCCGGCAAGGATATCGGGCGCGATGCCGACCTCGCCGACCAGTCTGGAGACGAGGAAAAGCACGGTTTGACGTAACTGGCGCGCCATGCGTTCGCGGTCGAGCCGATCGTCGGCACGTAGCGCCGCGGCAAGCTCGGCGAGCAGCGCTCGGTCGCGTTCGCCCGCTTCATTGCTCTCGGCAAGCGTGGCCGCGACGCCTTCGGCAAAACCGGCGGCATGGGCGCTTTCGATCGGATCGATGAACCCGGATGGCGTGCCCGTATCGAACGGGTCCCATCCTTCGGTCGGGTTGGAATTGGGATCGGCCGGTTCGAAATGCTTTGGATTGACCTGCGGCGAGAAGGGCACCGGACCCGAC
Source organism: Sphingomonas sp. So64.6b (assembly GCF_014171475.1). Classification (NCBI taxonomy): domain Bacteria; kingdom Pseudomonadati; phylum Pseudomonadota; class Alphaproteobacteria; order Sphingomonadales; family Sphingomonadaceae; genus Sphingomonas; species Sphingomonas sp. So64.6b. The sequence continues at coordinate 3,887,549 of NZ_CP048817.1, read as the reverse complement.
GGCTTGGCGCGGGCGCGTAGATCCGACGGCGCAAATCCTTCATCGGGCAGTGAGAAGGCCTGGTGCAGTATCTGTGCCGCGGCATTGTGACGCGCGGAGAAACCGGGGGCGAAATCAGACATAGTCATCCTCGCCGCCGCCCATCATGATCGTGCCGTCTTTGGCGAGGTTGCGCGCGATCTGGATAATCACCTTCTGCGCCTCGAGCACCTCGCTGAGTTTCATCGGGCCACGGGCTTCCATCTCGTCGCGGATGCCATCGGCGGCGCGGCTCGACATGCAACCCAGGAAGCGAGCGCGAACGCTTTCGTCGACGCCCTTCAGTGCGCGGGTCAGGATATCGCCATCGATGTTGCGGATCAGTGTGCCCAGATTCTTATCGTCGAGCTCAAGCAGATTGTCGAACACGAACATCGCCTCTTCGATCGCCTTGGCAACTTCGCGGTCGATCTTGAACAGCTTCGGCATAACGCGCTGCTCGGTCGCCTTGCGACCGCTCGACAGAATCTTGGCGGCGTCGCGCGTTCCGCCGAGCGTCAGGCCGGCAGATTGCTTGGCCGACCCGGCGCGCCCGGCAAGCATCGTGGTCAGCGTTTCGATCGCCTCGGGCGTGATCGGGCCAAGCCGCGCGATGCGGTGAAGAATGTCGGGCTGCGCCGCATCGGGCAGCAGCTCAAGCACCTGAGCACCGACATTCGGATCGAGATTGGCGATCAGCACGGCAGCGATCTGCGGATGCTCCTTTTCGATCATGCCGGCGATCTCTCCGGCGTCGAGCCAGTCAAGCAGGTCGATCTGGCAGGCATCCTCGGTCGGAATGATCCGGGCGAGTACGCTGTCGGCCTTTTCCTGGCCCAGCGCGCGGGTCATCACCGCCTCAATCTGCGGGCGCGGATCGAACGTGATGCCGGTACGCTCACGCGCCTTGCCGACGAAATCGTCGAGCACGAATTCGACTTCGCTCTCGCTGACATCGGCGACGGCGAACATCGCCTTGCCGAGCTGGCGAACCTCTTCGGGGTCGAGCTTCTGCAGGATTGCCGCGGCTTCTTCCTCGCCGACCAGCATCATCAGCACGGCGGCGCGTTCGACGCCGGTATAGTTGCGAAAGGGCGCGGTCATGACTTGATCATATCCCTGACGGCGAGCGCGGCGCGGGCCGGGTTATCGCGGGTGAAGCCGCGCACCATGCCGATGCGGTCGTCGTAATTCTGTGCGCCGTCGATCGCGTCGATGCTTACCGATGACGCCATTTGCGGTTGGCCTGTGCCGCCCAGATCACGACCCAGCGCGAGGCGGGGCGTCGCGTCGTCGCGTTTCTTCATCAGCGCACGGGCGAGCGGACGGACGCCGAGCATCAGAACGAGCATCGCGATGACGATCGCGGTGACGTTGCGGGCGACTACGGGCAGCCAGCCGGCATCATACCAGGGTTGCTTGTCGTCGACCGTCGCGGCGCCGGCGAACTTGCGGCTGATCACCGTCACCTGGTCGCCGCGCGGCTGGCTGTAACCGACGGCGGTCTGGACGAGCTGGGTGATCTGCTGGATTTCGACCGGGCTGCGCGGCTTGCCGGCCTCCGGATCGCGCAGCAGCACGGCTACCGACAGCCGGGTGATCGCACCGGGCGCGGTGCGGCTGACTGAGACTTCTTTGCCGAGGTCATAGGCGCGGGCGAACTGATCGCTCTGCTTCACCGGCTGTTCGGCAGCGGGTGCGCCGGGGGCAGCCGGCGTAGCACCCGGTTTGGCAGCAGCGGCTGCCGCGTCGGCGGCGGGTGATGAGATTGTTGATGGCGGCGCGGGGGTGTTGGACAATGCGCCGGGAATGCCGCCGGGTTGCGTGGAATCGCCCTTCTGATTGCCGGTCCAGTTGCCTTGTTCGGCGCGCAGAGCGCCCTGCTTCTCATAGCTTTCGCGCGTCGCCTGAGTTTCGTTCAGATCGACATCCGCCTGGATTTCGGTGGTGAAATTGCCCGCGCCAAGCAGCGGCGTGAGCAGCTGCACGACCTGCGCACGATATTTGTCCTCGACGCGGCGCTGAAAGGCGATGCGTTCGTCGCTGGCGATGCCCGACGCGCTTTGGTTGGCGCCCTTGGTCAGCAGCCCACCCATCTGATCGACGATCGTCACCGCGTCGGACTTCATTCCCGGTACTGAAGAGGCGACGAGGTTGATGATCGACGAGACCTGCGAATCGGCGAGGCTACGCCCGGTCTGGAGCTTGAGGATGACCGATGCCGATGGCGCGGCATTGTCGCGGACGAACACCGATGCTTCCGGTGTCGCAAGGTGCACGCGCGCTTCGGCGACCGAATCGATTTCCTCGATCGAGCGGGCGAGTTCGGTTTCGCGGGCCTGGCGCAAGCGTTCGCCTTCGACCGCGCGGCTAACGCCCATCGGCAGCTGGTCGAGGATCGCATAGCCGCCCGGTGTCGCCTTGGGCAGGCCTTGCCCCGCGAGGAGGATGCGGGCGCGGGAATAATCGTCTTCATCGACGGTCAAAGCGCCCGAACCGCTATCGATGCGGCTGGAGATGTTCGCCTGATCGAGCGCTTGCGTCACCGAACCCTTGTCGGCGTCGCTGAGCTGCGCGAACAAGGTTTTCTGCGGTGCCGCGCTGAACGTCATCCATGCCAGCACAGCGGCGGCGATCAGGCCGACCATCAGAATCATCGGCAGGCTGCGGCGCACCGCGGGTTGGGCGAGCAGACCGGAGATCTGCTGCAGCGGATTGGCGAAACGCTCCGGAAGGGACGAATTCGATTGCGGGGTGAGGGCGTTGCTCATGGTTTATACCGGCATGCTCATAATGTCCTTATAGGCGGACAGGAGTTTGTTGCGGACCTGCAGGGTCGCCTCGAAGCCGACCGAAGCTTGTTGACGGGCGAGCATCACCTTGGCGATGTCGATCGTTTCACCGCGTTCGTATGCGGCGGACAATTCGCCGGCCTTGGCTTGGCCCTGGTTGACGCTTTTCAGCGCGTCTTCCATCGTCGCGGCGAAGCTGGTCGGCTTCGTCTCGGTCACGCCGGTAGTGGCGCCCGCCGAGGTGTTGGCGCGTTGCAGCGCCTGATTGCGTTCGAGAATCTGGGCGCGAAGCGCCATCACCCGATCGACGCCAGTCGCGCCGCCGACACTGCCGATCGCGCTCATGCCGATGCCGCCTGATTATGATGGCGGGTGATGTCCTCACCCTGTTCGCGCGCCTTGGCGAGACGATAGCGCAAGGTGCGCTCCGAAATGCCGAGCCGCTTTGCGGTTTCGATCCGACTGCCGCCGCACGCGACGAGCGTTTCGCGGATCGCCTGGAATTCATGCATCTGGACGATGTTGCCCAGGGTCGTCGGGGTGGCCACCGGTTGATCATTGGCGGCTAGCGGTGTCGGCGCGCGGTCGAACACGATATGCTCGGGGCCGATCGTGTCGCCGGCGGCGAACAGCAATGCGCGCTGGATGACGTTTTCGAGTTCGCGCACATTGCCGGGCCAGTCATGGCGGACCAGTGCCTCGATCGCCGCGGCGTCGGGCCATGGCACCGACACGCGGTTACCGGCATGGCGCAGGATCATCGTCGCGGCGAGCGCGGGAATGTCCTGGCGACGCTCGTTGAGCGGCTTGGTATGAAGCGGGAAGACCGACAGACGGTAATAGAGATCGGCGCGGAACCGGCCTTCGGCGACTTCGGTCTGCAGGTCGCGGTTGGCGCAGGCGATGACGCGGACGTCGATCGCTTGCGGGGTCGAGGCACCGATCGGCACGACCTCACGCTCCTGCAACGCGCGGAGCAATTTGGCCTGGAGCTGGATCGGCATCTCCGCGATCTCGTCGAGCAGCAGCGTGCCACCATTGGCAGCGCGAAAAAAACCTTCGCCGCCCGAGGACGCGCCGGTGAACGCGCCTTTCTGATGGCCGAACAGCAAGGCTTCGAGCATCGTTTCGGGTAGCGCTGCGCAATTGATCGCGATGAACGGGCCGTCGCGGCGGTCGGAAGAAAGATGGATATGCCGCGCGAGCACTTCCTTGCCGGTGCCGGTCGGACCATTGATCAGCACGGTGATGTCGGCAGCGGCAACGCGCTCGGCGAGCGCATAAAGGGCGAGGCTCTCGGGGTCGGCGGCAGTTGGCGTCTCAGCCCCGGCGACCAGCGCGCGGACAAAGCCGTTACCGACGGCGGCATCTTCGGAGGAGAAGGCGATGCGTGCCGGGCTGCCGTCGCGCGAGGGGCTGACATGGCGGCCCTTGTCGCCGATGATCACCGTGCGTGCGGGGGCGGGCGGCACTTCACCTTCCGCGATCAGGAACAGGTCGCCAGGCTGCGTCCGGCCATCCTCGAACGACCGCACCGTGAAGCCTTGCGAGCGCAACGACGATACCAGGGCATATTTCTGCCGGAGCACTGCAGCTGATGGAACGATGGAACGCATGGACTTCCCCCTTCGAGGCGAGGAGACATGCGGTCGTGATGGTAAACGACCCGTTAAACACGTTGCCGCCCGGCAAAATATTTCCGGGCGCACGTCCCGCCCTCACGCGCGAGCGTGCTCCCGTGCGCGGCGTCCTGGCTCGACGGCAGGCAAAGCGCCGGCACGAAAATGATTTTCGATGATGGTTTGCAAAAGTGCTTAATCCCGTCGCCGGCCGGTCGTTCTATGGCTTGACGGCTCAGCCCTCCGCTTGGGGGCGGCGGGGATCGTCAGAGTCATAATGGAGATTTTGACATGACTGTTATCGGAACCAATATCGGTTCGCTGCGCGCTTCGAACGCTTCGACCGCGGCAAACCTGAACCTGCAGCAGAGCATCGAGCGCCTGTCGACCGGCAAACGTATCAACTCGGCAAAGGACGACGCCGCCGGCCTCGCCATCGCATCGTCGATGACGTCGCAGATCCGCGGCATGAACCAGGCCGTTCGCAATGCGAACGACGGTATGTCGATGGCGCAGACGGCTGAAGGCGCGCTCGGCGAAGTCACCAACATGCTGCAGCGCGTTCGTGAACTCGCGGTTCAGTCGGCTTCCGGCACCTATTCGGACGACGACCGCACCAACCTGCAGACCGAAGTCACCGAACTGCGCACGCAGATCGCCGACATCGTCTCGAACACCGAATTCAACGGCGTCAAGCTTTTCGACGGTTCGGCGGGCACGTCGGGCACGGTTTCGATCCAGACCGGTGCGAACTCGGGCGACACCGTCGATCTCGCGCTGACCGCCGTCACGCTGACCGGCGTTGCTGCGGTGACCGTCGCCACCTCGACCGATGCCGATGCCGCGCTCGCTACCGTTGATACCGCACTCGGTGTCGTGTCGACCAAGCGTGCATCGCTTGGTGCGTCGCAGAACCGCCTGCAGTCGGTGGTCAACAACCTGACTTCGAACGTCACGAACCTGACCGACGCGCGCAGCCGGATCGAAGACGCCGACTTCTCGGCCGAAACGACCAACCTCGCCAAGGCGCAGATCCTGAGCCAGGCATCGACCGCGATGCTCGCACAGGCGAACCAGAGCCAGCAGGGCGTTCTGTCGCTGCTGCGTTAAGTTAACGGCTACGGCGCCGGCACCGCCCCCCTATAGGGTGTCGGCGCCGACCGGGCTCTTCTCCGCAAGGAGGCGGGCAACTGAAAACCCCGGTGGTCGCAAGACCGCCGGGGTTTTTAGCATTTTCACGTAGCGCAGACGACCGGCTCTGCGACAGCGATGTCCTGCCCTCGCGTCGCCAGCGCCAGGACGAGTGCGGCGCCGGCGACGATCGCGCCGGCGATCGAGACGGCGACATAACCCAGACCCAGGCTGATCACCGCGCCGCCGATCGCAGCGCCGATCGCATTGCCGAGGTTGAACGCGCCGATGTTCATCGCGCTGGCCAGATTGGGCGCGTCCGACGCGGCGGCCATCACGCGCATCTGCAACGGCGGCACCAGCGCAAAAGTCGCCACGCCCCAGGCGAAGATCGATAGCGCGGCGGGTACCGGCCAGTGCATCGTCACCGCGAACAACAGCAGCAAGCCGGTCAGTGCGGCGAGCACAGCGATCAACGTGCCGTCGATCGAGCGGTCGGCATAACGCCCGCCGAGCCAGTTGCCGACGGTCAGGCCGATGCCATAGACCGCGAGCATGGCGGTGATGAAGGCGACCGAGGCATGGGTTTCTTCGCGCAGGATCGGCGCGATATAGGTGAACACGGTGAACATCGCGCCTGAGCCGATCACGGTCAGCGCGAGCGCGGTGAGCACTTGCGGGCGTTTCAGGACACGCAGTTCGGCGCGCATATCCGCTGTCTCGGTCAGCTTTGCATAAGGCACGGCGAGCCACAGCGCTGTCATCGCCAGGACACCAAGGCCAGCGATACCGAAGAACGCCGCGCGCCATCCGGCGACTTCGCCAATCCAGGACGCGGCCGGCACACCGGCGACATTGGCGATGGTCAGGCCCATGAACATCGCCGCGACCGCGCCGGCACGCTTGTTGGCCGGCACCACGCTTGCCGCGACGATCGATCCCACACCGAAGAATGCGCCATGCGTCATCGACGTGATGATCCGCGCGGCCATCAACATCGCGTAACCGCCGGACAGTGCCGACAGCAGATTGCCGATCGTGAAGATGCCCATCAGCGCGATCAGCAACGTCTTGCGCGGCACCCGCGCGGTGGTCAGCGTCATCAGCGGCGCACAGAGCAGCACGCCCAATGCATAGGCACTGACCAGCAGACCGGCGGTTGGGATCGAGACGCCAAGGTCGGTCGCCATGATCGGCAACAGGCCCATCGGCGCGAACTCCGTTACGCCGATGCCGAAGGCGCCGACGGCCAGCGCGAGAATGGGTGGATTGATCTTCATACGGAACGACTCCCTGCGAGCCGTGGATATGGTCGTCACGTGATTAAAGCTGTAGGCTGACTGATTGATAAGCATCTGTGAGTGAAACGCACAAATGGCGCGTGACTGGATTGATCGAACCGGCGAAATGGAAGTTATTGCCGAGGTCGTCGCGCGGGGCAGTTTCTCTGCGGCGGCGCGCGCCCTCAATCTCACGCCATCGGCGGTCAGCCGCACCGTGACCAAGCTCGAAGCGCGACTGGGCGTACGCCTCTTTGTGCGCACCACACGCGCGCTCGCCCTGACCAGTGAGGGTGAGGCTTATCATCGCGCCGCACAACGTATCCTGCGCGATCTCGACGATGCCGAACGCATCGCCGCCGATCGGGGTGCGCCACGCGGACGGTTGCGCATCAGCGCAACGCTGGCGCACGGTCGGATCGCCGTCGTGCCGTTGCTCGGCGATTTCCTCGCGCGCTATCCCGATATCGTGGCCGATATCAGTCTGACCGATACGGTGATCGACCTGTTGGAAGAACGCGCGGATGTCGCGATCCGCATCGGCCCACTGGCTGATTCGAGTCTGACCGCGCGGCGCCTCGGCGATAGCGGCCGGTCGGTCGTCGCCTCACCGACCTATCTCGCGCGACACGGCATGCCGCAACGGCCCGACGATCTGCTGGCGCATAATTGCATCGGCTTCAATTTTCGACGCCACCAGACGGGCTGGCCGTTTCGCGACAATCGCGGCACGCGGGAACTGGCCGTTACGGGCAATATCGAGGCCAACAATGGCGAGACCGTCGCTCAGCTGGCGCGTGACGGAATTGGTATCGCGCGCGTCGGCACGTTCCACGTGACCGAGGATATCGCGGCGGGCCGGCTGGTGAGCATCCTCGACGCGTTCAATCCGGGTGACCGCGAGCCGATCCACGCACTGTTCGTCGGCGGGGCGACGATGCCCGCCCGGGTGAGGGTATTCATCGACTATCTCGTCGAACGTCTCGGTGACGAGGCGCTGCCGCGCTGACGCGAGACCTCAGATTTTTCTGGCGAGCACTTTCTTCAATCGATCATGCGCCGATTTCTTGATCTGGCAGATTCGCGCGGCGCCGACGCCCAGTACCATCCCAATCTCCTCGAGATTGAGTTCCTCGACATAATAGAGCTGGATCACCTGCGCCTCGCGTTCGGGCAAAGCCGAAATCGCCGCGATCAGCGTCTCGCGCAGATCGGCCTCGGCAAGCTGTTCGAACGCATCGGGATCGTCGCTCGCGAACCATGGTTTGTCGTCGCTATAAATGTCGTCGATCGGCTCGAAGCGCAGCGGTTCAGCGGTCGCATAGTCGATCCTGAGCTTCTCAATCGTCACGCCGAGTTTCTCCGCAATGGCTGTTTCGGCCGGTGCCTGCCCGGTCTCCGCGGTCAGCGCCTTGATCGCTTCGTTAAAGGCACGGCGGCGCTGCATCGCGCCGCGCGTCAACGTCGCCTGACGGCGCAATTCGTCGATCATCGATCCGCGCACGCGCGTGACGAGATATTGTTCGAATGTCACCTGACCGCGATCTTCGAAGCCGCTGACCGCCTCGACCAGCGCAACCATGCCGATCTGGATCAGATCCTCCACCTCGACCAGGCTGCTCATGCTGCCATGGACATGCCAGGCGATGCGCCGAACCAAAGGCAGATGCTTGCGCGCGAGTTTGTCGAGATCGGGCGCCGTGCCGCTGCGGCCATAGGTCAGGGGCGCAGCGTCAGCAAAGGCGGCGGGAAAGGGATGCGCGCTCATGCTGCCAGCGCCTCGGGTGCGCCGATCACGGCGACCACTTCGACGGCCTTTTCCTCCGGCACTTCGAAGAAGCTCATGACCGGCGTGTCGGGCAAGATGGTGCGCACCAGCTTGCGGATCGCGACGCGGATCGCCGGCTGCACGACCAATGCGAACGGCTTGGCGTCGGCGATCAGCGGTGCGGCGGCGCGCTGCAGTGCATCGACGATGCGGCGGCCGAGATCGGGCTCGATCGTGTGACGGCGCGACGGATCGGAACGCACCGCCTGGCCGAGCAATCCCTCGAGCTGGCCTTCGAGTGTCATCACTCGCAACGGCTCGCGCACGCCACACAGTTTCTGGATGATCAGCCCGCCCAGTTCGGGGCGGATCATCTCGATGATCTCGTCGGCATCGGGTGATTTCTGCGCGGCGACGGCGATGGCGGCGGCGATGCGACGGAATTCCTTCAACGGCACATTCTCCGCAAGCAGGCCGCGTAGCACCTGAGTGAGTGTGGTCAGCGGCAAGGGATTGGGCGAGAGCGCGGCGACCAGGTTGGCGGCGCGGTCTTTCAGACCGTCGAGCAAGTTCTGCACTTCGTCGGGGCCAAGCAGTTCGGATGCATGCGCGCCGAGCTGATGGTTAAGGTGCGTCGCGACCACCGTGCCAGGATCGACCACGAGATAACCCGCGCCGGTCGCGGCATCGGCGTCGCCCTGTGCGATCCACACCGCGTCGAGCCCGAACGTCGGATCCTTGGCGCGCTTGCCATTCAACGTGCCGACCGCCTGGCCGGTGTCGAGCGCGAGCATCTCGTCGGGCGAGACGCTGTCTTCGCCGACGGTGACGCCGCCGACATTGATGCGATAGGCGAAGGGCGGCAGGTTGATGTCGTCGCGGACCCGTACCTGCGGCACGACGAAGCCCAGTTCTTTCGACAGCTGGCGACGCACACCGGTGATCCGGCCCATCAACGGGCTGCCACGGCGCTCGTCGACCAGCGGCACCAGGCCGTAGCCGATGTCGAGCACGATCTGCATGTCGTCAGACACCTCGTTCCAGCCGATCTTCGACTGGTCGATCGGCTCGGCCGCGACGATCTCGACCGGCGCGGGCCGCTTGGCCTGCTGATTGAGTTTCCAGGCAGCGAAACCGGCGATTGCGGCTGCGGGCAGAATGATGAAGTGCGGCATGCCTGGCATGATGCCGAGCAAGGCAAGGATGATGGCGACCGGCGTCCAGGTGCGCGCCGAGGCGAACTGGCTGCCGATCTGGCCGGCGAGATCCTGGCTTGACGTGACGCGGGTGACGATCGCGGCGGCGGCGATCGACAGGATCAGCGAGGGAAGCTGCGCGACAAGCGCGTCGCCGATCGCGAGCAGCACATAGGTCTGAGCCGCATCGCCGATCGACATGCCGTGGCTGACCGGGCCGAGGATCAGGCCGCCGGCGATATTGGCGAACAGGATCAACAGGCCAGCGACCGCGTCGCCCTTCACGAACTTGGACGAACCATCCATCGAGCCGTAGAAATCGGCCTCGGTCGATACTTCGACGCGGCGCGCCTTGGCTTCTTCCGGGGTGATCAGGCCGGCATTGAGATCGGCGTCGATCGCCATCTGCTTGCCGGGCAGCGCGTCGAGGGTGAAGCGCGCGGAGACTTCCGACACGCGGCCCGCGCCCTTGGTGACGACGATCATGTTGATGATGACGAGGATCGAGAAGACGAACAGGCCGACGATATAATCGCCACCGATGACGAAGGTGCCGAATGCCTCGATCACATGACCGGCAGCGGCTTCGCCTTCATGGCCATGGCCGAGCACGACGCGGGTCGAGGCGACGTTGAGGCCAAGCCGGAACAGGGTGGCGAACAGCAACACGGTCGGAAAAGCCGAGAAATCGAGCGGCTTCTGCGCATTGAGCGCGACCATCAGTACTGCGAGGCTGATCGCGATATTCATGATGAAGAAGACGTCGAGCAGGAAGGTCGGGATCGGCACGACCATCAGGATGACAAGCAGCAATGTCGCGAGCGGCAGAGCGGAGCTGCGCAGCAGCGGCAACACGCCGCGCGACTTGAGAGCAATGGCCATGCGTTAAGCTCCCAGGCTCGCGAGCATCATATAAGCGAGCCGTGCAGTGGTCGGTGTGGGGCGCATCAGGCTTGCGCTCTGTGTCTGCCGGTTGGTGCTGCCGTTGATCTGGTCGAGCGTCGCCTTGGCCCAGGCACCGGCATTGTCGCCGCTCTCGCCCGTTCCCGGAATGACCGTCGCGCCATCGATTTCCATCGCCGATGCCATGGTCACCGGCTTCATCGCGAAAGCGTCGCTTGCACTGCTATTGGTCGTGCCGGTGGCGATGCTGGCGCCTTTGTCGAGCTTGGCGGCGAAGCGGCTATAAATCTGTTCGAGCGAACGCGGCTGGCCGTTCGAGCCATAGAAGATATTGCGATTGGCGCGCGCCGCGGCGGGGAACATGCTCGCGCCGCTGCGGCCCGGATTGTTCTCCATCGCACCGAGGAACGACCGCGCGCCGCCCAGGCCGAGGAAATGCGCCATATAAAGGTCGGTGCCGGTTGCGTCGCGGCCGAGCGACCGTTCGATCGCGTCCTTGTTGTCGGACGCATGCTCGGCCGCCATCAGCGAAGCGGTTTGCGGGTCGTTGCGCAAATTGAGGATCGCGCGGCGCATGGTCGGATCGCTCACCGTCATGCGGCCGCTGCTGGTGGTCTTGATGCTGTCGGCGGCCCAGCCCAGGCCATGTTCGGCGCCATGCTGCTTCATCACGCGCAGCCAGCTCTGATCGATAAACTGATACAGGCCCGACGCGCTTGAGGTGCTCGCACGGGCATTGGTGCGCATCCCGCTTTCGAGCTGCGCCTGACCCATCAGGTAATTGAAATCGACTCCGGTCTTCTGGCTCGCCAGCGCAATCGCCGACTGAACCGACTGGCCAGAACTTTTCCCGGTGATGGCGAACGGATTGAAACTCATCGGTCCTCGGCTGATTGCCCTTATTCAGGGAAACACCAGCAAGGACCGTGCCATTTCTGTACTTTCGCGAGCGTCGATTGGCGGCAGGACATGCTGTCCTTACGCGTAGGCAGCGATCCCGCCGCTGGGCCGGTAACCCGCACCGGCATCGCCGGTCAGAGTTTGCAGGCGACGGCGAACATTTGCCGCCATCAGGTTCACATAGATGCGGCAGGTCTCGTTGAGGCGATTGGCCTCTTCGGCGAGTTCGCGCAGCTCGGGGCCGACCGGCGCGGTGCCCATCGATGCGATCGTGTCGATCCCGGCAAGTTTCGCCTGGGTCGCGCGCTCCAGCGCCTCGATATCATTGGCCTTCAGCGCGGCGATTTCGGTGTGCAGCGAATCGATCACGCTGATCAGGGCGTCACGCCTCGTCATGGCCGGTCCATTCGTACTTCAACGCGATCAACCGATCGGCGATCTGCGCGGGATAGATCGGGAAAGTGCCTTCCTCGATCGCCCTGCGGATCTTTGCGATACGCTCGTGGTCGATTGGCGGCTTGGCGGAGAATTCCTTCGCCGCGGTGGCGAGCGAAGATTGGCTGACCATTTCCGTTTCCGGTGCGGTCGGCTTCTGCACGGCGGCCAGCGCCACGACGCGCTCGATCGGGGCAATGCCACGATCGCCGGTCTGAACCGGCTTTGCGCCGAGAGGATCCACCATGTTCGCCCCTTTCCGGGTCATGCCACACAGGGATAAACGACAGCATTGCGCAAACCTTTACAAAAATTATTCGGCTTGTTCGGGGGAGGGCGATTATTCCGCCCATCCGGGCAGGGTCGCGCGTCCGCTGGCCACCGCGACCGCCTGGACCGGTGCCCGGCCGCCATCGATCTTGACCAGGAAACGCCCGCCCGGGGCCGCATCGCCTGCCGCGACTCCCTCGCGCGTGATCGAGAAACCAGGCGATCCGGCCTCGATCGTCACCGGGTCGCCGCGCTTGATCACCGGGTCGACCTTTGGTGCCGGGATCACCGCCGCGACGGTTTGCGGCGCGGCCTTGCGCGGTTCGGTCGCCGCGAAACGGACCGGTACGAAGATGCGCCATTCCGGCCCGGTGCACGATACGACCACCGCGTCATGCGCGTCGGAACGCCATGACAGAGCAAGCGTGGCGCATTGCGCGAGCTTCAATCGTCCATCGACGACACTGCGTGCTCCACCCAGGTCGCCGATTCCGCGCCCGGTAAAGGCGGCGACGGCGCGGTCGAGCGAGACGGTATCCTGAAAGGGCGCTGCGCTGGCCGGTGCCGCGATCATGAGCGCGGGCAGCAATGCGGCAAGGAAGGGACGGAACATGATGTTGTCTCCAGAACGGCAGGATAGGGTTGCCGGGCGGCCGATCATTGCCGGTTGCCGGTATGATCGCCCTCGAAGCCGATCGTCACGATGACGGACCGGCGATTGGCAGTGACAGTGTTGACGATGGTCATGCGGCCCGGCGCGACCGCCTTGCCGCGCGCAAGTTCGGCGGCAACCGCGCGGGCGCGGTCGGCGGCGAGTACGGCGCCGCTGCCGGTGCCGGCATCGACATCGGTCGCGGAGCCATCGGTGCCGCCGCTGATCTTCAGCGTGACGCGGGGGTCGCGGGTTGCCTCGCGCGCCCAGGCGATCAGGCCGGTGGGCGATGACGGCAATGCCGCCGAACCCGGCGCGAAATTGAGCATCGCGGCGGCCGCGACCGGCATCGGCTCGACCGGCACCACAATCGTGCTGGCCGGCGCGCCGAAACCCTCGCGGATACCTTTGGCGAGCGCGTTCTGATCGAGATGTTGCGCTGCCTGCACGAATACGAAGAAACCGACCAGCAGCAGCGCCAGATCGGCGAGCGTCATCAGCCAGGCCGGGCGGCCCGGCACATCTTCGGGGAAATCCTCGATCGTCATGCGACGCCGGCCAATTCGGCGATCACGGGCCGTTCCATGCCGCGCGGGCGCTCACGCATGGCGAGCGCGATCAGGGGTCCTTCCAGCCGTGTCCGTTCGAACGCTTCGATCCGGGCCCGGCGTTTAAGTCGCGTCGCGATCGGTGCGGCGACCAGATTGGCGAGGATCGCGCCATATAACGTCGCGAGCAGTGCGATCGCCATCGCCGCGCCGATCGCGCTCGTGTCGGTCATCCGGGTGAACATCGCGACCAGGCCGATCAGCGTTCCGATCATGCCCATTGCCGGGGCGACCTCGGCGGCGCCGTTCCACACTTCGACCGCGGCGAGCTGACGCTCGATCCGCGCGCGGCGGCAATGCTGGACGATCTCCGCGACGTCGTCCGGCCCCTGGCCATCGACGATCGCGGCGACGGCGGCGGCGACATCGGGATCGGCGATCACCGAGCGATCGAGCGCCATCACGCCGTGGCGCCGGGCGATCCGCCCAAGCGCTGCGATCTGATCGATCAGTGGCGTAGCATCGAAGCGGCGGCGCGGTAGGCTGGCCAGCGCCGCCATCGCTCCGGCCAGGTCGCGCAGCGACGTGCGCAGCACGACGGCGAGCAACGTGCCGCCGCCGACAATGGCGATCGCGGCGGGATCGAGGAATGGGCCCAGCATCTGGGCGACTGTGGCTGCGGATGTCATCGGCGCGATTACTGCAAGGGGCGGGCCAGTTCGCCGACACCGTGCTGCACCTTGCCGTCGGGCCGGCGCCAACGGCAATGATTGCCGCCGACCGGCAAAGTGTTGCCGCCCGCTCTGCCGTCCGAATGCCTGTGGACCGCCATCGGAGCGGGATCGGGCCGTTGGCGGCCGGTTGGCACGGCCATTGCTTAGCTTTCCGCGCACAACAAGGTGCGGAGACCGATACGGTGGACGAGAACAATCTTTTCGGGGTTCATGGAGCAGCGCTCCAGGTGCGTTCGCAACGCATGGGGCTGCTCGCCTCGAACATCGCAAACGCCTCCACGCCGGGTTTCAAGGCGAAGGATCTGGACTTCCAGGTTGCGCTCCAGGCGGCGGAGGGTCCGGGGGGACTCTCCGCCAACGGGATGAGCGACGCGGTCCGCTATCGCAATCCGATGTCGCCATCGCTCGACGGCAACACCGTCGAGCTGTCGACCGAGCAGACCGCCTTCGCCGAAAACGCGATCCAGTATCAGACGACACTCTCGTTCCTGAACGGACGCATCAGCACGATCACGCGCGCGCTGAGGGGAGAATAAGTCATGTCCGATAACCCGCTCACCATTTTCCAGGTCGCCGGCAAGGCGATGTCGGCGCAGCTCACGCGGATGAACACCACCGCGTCGAACCTGGCCAATGCCGGGTCGGTCGCGTCGAGTGAGGCCGGCGCCTATCGCACGATCAAGCCGGTGTTCCGCACCGAATATGACAAGGCGACGGGCCTCGCCACGGTCAATGTCGAGAGCATCGTCAATGCCGGGGAAGCCCCCACCAAACGCTACGATCCGTCGCACCCGATGGCCGACAAGGACGGCAATGTCTGGGAAAGCGCGGTCGATGAAACCCGCGAGCTGGTCGACATGATGGAGACGGCGCGCGGTTATCAAAACAATGTCGAGGTGATGCAGACGGCAAAGTCGCTGATCCTCGATACCCTCAAGCTGGGCCGCTGATCATGAGCAGTTTCGATACCACGCTGAATAATCTCGGCATCAATCGCACGACCAGTACGCCGACGCCGTCGCCATCGGCGTCGGGTCAGCTCGGGCAGAGCGATTTCCTCAAGCTGATGACCGCGCAGCTCAAGAACCAGGACCCGTTCGCACCGGTCGACAACACGCAGATGGTCGCCCAGATGGCGCAATTCTCGTCGGTCGCAGGCATCAGCGAGATGAACTCGACGCTCAAGGCGATCTCCGACAAGCTCGCCGGTACCAGCCAGAGCGATGCGCTCGCCTATGTCGGCCGCACTGTCCTGACCGAAGGCAATGTCGCTTTCGGTCGCACCGCCGGCGGGATCGCCGGCGCGATCGAACTCGATGGTGACGCGACCCAGGTAAATATCTCGATCCAATCCGCCGACGGCCAGGTGCTCAAGAACATGCAGCTTGGCCCGCAGAGCAAGGGCACCGTCGAATTCGACTGGGACGGCAAGACGGACGCCGGTGCGGACGCCGGTAACGGCCCGTTCAAGGTCGTCGTCACCGCCGCTCAGAACAATAGCGCCGTGACCAGCCGTACGCTCGTGTGGGCGCCGGTCGCCGCAGTCTCGATGCCCGCCTCGGGCACACCCGTCCTCACATTGCCCGGCATCGGCCAGGTTCCCATCACCGCCGTTCGCCAGATCGGCTGATCGACTTCAACAGGAGCAAATTCCATGTCCTTCTACACTTCGCTCAGCGGCCTGCAGGCGGCGCAGACCGAGATGTCGACCATCTCGCACAACCTCGCCAATGTCGCGACCAACGGCTTCAAGCGCAGTCGCACCGACTTTGCCGATGTGATCGCATCGAACCTGAGCACCGACCCGACCAAGATGGTTGGTTCGGGCACGGTCGTTAAGGGCAACCGCCAGTTGTTCACGGAAGGCAATCTGAAGACGACCGGTTCGTCGCTCGATCTCGCGATCAGCGGCGACGGCTTCTTCGCGGTCAAGACCAACGGTATCAATTCCGCGGTCGCCTATACTCGCAACGGCAGCTTCAAGGTCGATCCTGCGACTCATAACGTCGTCGATGCCCAGAACAGCGCACTGCAGGTCTATCCGGTCGATGCCGACGGCAATGTCACGGCCACCGGCAGCGACGGCCTGATCAATCTGCGCCTGCCCGAAACGAGCGGCACGCCCGTCGCGACGTCGAAGGTCACGCTCGACGTGAACCTTTATTCGAGCGCGCAGGTGCCGACCGGCACGTTCGATCCGCTCAACGCATCGACCTACAATAACTCGACCGCGACGACGATCTACGACTCGGCAGGCAAGGCGATGACGATGACCAGCTATTATGTGCGTGAATCGGAAACCAGCTGGTCGGTCCACAGCTATGTCGGCAGCCAGCCGCTGACGGTCGGCGGATCGGCGACGCCCGCGACTGTCACCTTCGACGCATCCGGCACGATGACCGCACCGACCACGCCGATCAGCTATGATCCGTTCACACCCAGCACGGGTGGCGCAGCGCAGTCGCTCACCTTCGATCTTGCCGGCACCACGCAAAAGGCAAGCGCCTTCATGGTCGAGGGCCGCACCCAGGACGGCGCGACGGTCGGCGAATTGTCGGGCGTCACGGTCGACGAATCCGGTCTTGTCTCGGCCAGCTTTTCGAACGGCGATACGGTCGCGCTCGGCAAGGTCGCACTCGCCAATTTCGACAATCCGGCTGGCCTGCGCCAGAACGGCAACAGCTATTGGTCGGCCAGTGGCATCTCCGGCCAGGCCAAGCTCGGCGCCGCGAATGACAGCGGCTACGGCTCGATGATGTCGGGCACGATCGAAGGATCGAATGTCGATGTCACCGAAGAACTGGTCGGCCTGATCGCGGCACAGCGCAATTTCCAGGCGAATGCCAAGGCGCTCGATACCGCCAACCAGATCTCGCAGACGATCTTCAACATCCGCAATTGATCTTAGGCGGACAAGGAACCCTGAATGGACAAGCTGGTCTATACCGCGGCTTCGGGCCTCAAGGCGCATATGGCGTCGCAGGCGTCGATCGCGAACAACATCGCGAACGCCTCGACGATCGGATTCCGCTCCGATCGCGTGGTGTTCGACCGGCTGTCGGTCAAGGGTTCGGGCTTCGAAACCCGCACCACGGCGTCCGAATCGGTGGTCGATGCCGATCGGCGCGCCGGCACGGTGATGCAGACCGGCCGGCCGCTCGACATCGCCGTCAACGGCGAATCCTGGCTGACCGTCCAGTCGCCTGACGGCAGCGAAGCCTATACGCGGCGCGGCGATCTTCAGGTCGCGCCGACCGGCTTGCTCGAAACCGGCGACGGCTTTCCGGTGATGGGGTCGGGCGGCCCGATCACCATGCCGCCCTATCAATCGATGACGATCGCCTCGGACGGCACCATCTCGATCGTGCCGATCGGCGGCGATGCCAACAATCCGCAGGTGATCGACAAGCTCAAGCTGGTCAGCACCAAGGGGTCGGTGACCGTCAAGGGTCTCGATAATCTCCTCCATGTGAAGGGCGGTGGTGTGCTGCCCGAGGATATGGAGGGAAAGCTGACGTCCGGTGCCCTTGAGGGATCGAACGTCAACATGACTCAGGCGCTGGTCGATATGATCGAGAACCAGCGCGCCTATGAGGTCCAGGCCAACCTGATGAAGGAAGCCAAGGACATGGACGCAAGCGCCGCATCGCTGATGCGGATGCCTTCATAAGGAATCCAAAGACATGACCAGCGCAGCCATGCACATCGCCCGCACCGGGCTCGACGCCCAGGACATGCGGATGCGCGTGATCTCGAACAACCTCGCGAACGTGAATACCACCGGATACAAGCGTGACCGCGCGGCGTTCGAAACGCTCGCCTATCAGACCGTGACCACGCCGGGCACGGCGAGCACGTCCGAAACCAAATATGCCGTCGGCCTCAATCTCGGCACCGGCGTGCGCATCCAGGGCACGGCACGGATCGACACCCAGGGTGCGATGCAGACCACGGGCAATGCGCTTGATCTGGCGCTCGACGGCGACGGATATTTTCAGGTCCAGATGCCCGGCGGCACGCTCGGTTATACCCGGGCGGGCAATTTCTCGCGCTCGCCCGAGGGCATGATGGTCACTTCCGAAGGCTATCAGGTGATGCCCGGCATCACCGTTCCCGAAGGCGCCACCTCGATCACCGTCGGCACGGACGGCACGGTATCGGCGACCATCACTGGCCAGACCGAGGCGAGTGAACTCGGTCAGATTCAGATCGCGACCTTCCCCAACGGGGCGGGCCTGCTTGCACAGGGTGACAACTATCTCACCGAAACCGCCGCGAGTGGCGCCGTGAATCTCGGCGTCGCCGGGCTCGATGGACGCGGCAATATCCGCCAGGGCATGCTCGAAGCGTCGAACGTCAATGTCGTCGAGGAACTGGTCGACATGATCGAAACGCAGCGTGCGTATGAGGTCAATTCGAAAATGATCTCCGCGACCGACGACATGTTGAAATATGTTAACCAAAATCTGTGATGGTTAACGCCATGACCAGACTTTCCCTCATTTCTGCGGCCGCGCTCGTCGCCGCAACCTGTGTGCCGTCGACCGCCGACGCGCGCTTGTTCGGCAAAAAACAGCCCCCGGTCGATTTCTCCGCGACGATGCCGGCACCGCCTCCGGCCGTGGCGGCGCCCGCGAACGGATCGATCTTCCAGGCGTCGGACGGCTATGCCGCGCTTTACGAGGGTTGGCGCGCGCGCCGCGTCGGCGATCCGCTGACCATCGTGCTGGTCGAGCGTACGATCGCTTCCAAGTCCGCCAGTTCGAAACTCGATTCGGGCGGCGGCGCGAGCCTGACCCCGCCGACCACCGGCGCGCTCAACCTGTTTAATCAGACCGATGCGACGATCAGCGGCAAGCGCAATTTCACCGGTACCGGCAGCGCTGACCAGTCCAACACCTTGTCGGGCGAAGTCAGCGTCACAGTGGCCGAGGTTTTCCCCAACGGCACCATGCTGGTGAAGGGGCAAAAGCGCGTCACGCTCAACCGCGGCGACGAATTCGTCCAGATCCGCGGCATCGTGCGCATGGCCGATATCGACGCCTATAACCGCGTCCCCTCGACCCGCGTCGCCGACGCCCAGATCGCTTATACCGGCAAGGGCGACGTCGCCCGCGCCAGTCGCCAGGGCTGGTTCAGCCGCTTCTTCTCCGTGATCAGCCCGTTCTGATGAAAGCGCCCGTCATGCTCCGCATCCTTATCGCTGCGTTCGCCGCCCTGCTGGTCGCGACGCCCGCAAATGCCGACCGGATTAAGGATCTGGGCGGTTTTCAGGGTATTCGTTCGAACCAGCTGACGGGTTATGGCATCGTGGTCGGGCTGCCGGGCACGGGCGACGACAATCTCGAATATACCGTGCAGTCGTTGAAGGCGGTCGCGTCGCGCTTCGGCCTGCAGCTGCCGCCCAACGCCAATCCGGGCATGAAGAACGCGGCGGTCGTGCTGATCACCGCCGATCTGCCCGCTTTCGCCAAGCCCGGCCAGCGCCTCGACATCACCGTCGCCTCGATCGGCAAGGCCAAGTCCTTGCGTGGCGGCAGCCTGATCCTGACGCCGATGCTCGGCGCGGATGGTCAGATCTACGCGATGGCGCAGGGCAACCTCGCAGTCGGCGGCCTTGGTGCCGAAGGCAAGGATGGCTCGAGCATCGTCGTCAACGTGCCCTCGGCCGGCCGTATCCCGGAGGGGGCGACGGTCGAGCGCGCGGTGCAAACCGGCTTCGAGAATGCACCCTATCTGACCTTCAACCTGCAGCGTGCCGATTTCACCACCGCGCAGAACGTCGCGGCCGCGATTAACGGCCGGCTCGGCATGGGTTCCGCCCAGGCGATCGACGCCGTGTCGGTATCGGTCCGCGCGCCAGTCGGCGGCGATATCCGCGCGACGCTGATGAGCACGATCGAAAATCTCGATGTCGTCTCGGCCGAACCTTCGGCAAAGGTGATCGTCAACGCTCGCACCGGCACCGTGGTGATCAATTCCGCGGTCCGCGTCGGTCGCGCCGCCGTTACGCACGGCAAGCTCACCGTACGCATCGACGAACAGGAGCGCGTCGTTCAGCCCGAGCCGTTCAGCCAGGGCCAGACCGCCAAGGAACAGAAGAGCGGCGTCGCGGTCGAGGAGGAGCGTCGTCCGATGTTCCTGATCGAGCCCGGCCCGAAACTCGCCGATGTGGTCAAGGCGGTCAACGCGATCGGCGCGTCGCCGGCCGATCTGGTCGCGATTCTCGAAGCGCTCAAGGAAGCGGGCGCGCTCAAAGCCGAATTGATCGTGCTGTGAGCGCCCCCGTGAGCAGCTCCCTTCCCACCCCTGTGGCTCCGACCAGCGGCATCTCGCTCGACACGAGCCGGCTGTCGTCGCGCGGCAATCTTGAAAAGGCGGGCAAGCAATTCGAGGCGGTGTTCACCGGCATGATGCTGAAATCGATGCGCCAGGCGCACCTCGCCAGTGAATTGTTCGAGAGCAAGGGACTCGACACGTTCCGCGACATGCAGGACCAGAAGATCGCACAGTCGATGGCCGACAGCGCGCCGCTCGGTATCGGCAAGGCGATGGTCGATTTCCTCGCCAAATCGCAAGCCGATGCCGAAAAGACCGCCGCCGCGCAAAAGGCGGCGACTAGCGGAGCGACGACGCCATGAGCGACCTGCTCGGCATCGGCGCCAGCGGGGTGCGCGCGTATCAAAGCGCGTTGACCACCGTTTCCGACAATATCGCCAATGCCGCGACGCCCGGTTACGCGCGCCGCACATCGACGATGAACGAGATCAGCGCGGCCGGTGGCAGCGTGTTCCAGCGCGACGTCTCCAATGGCGGCGGCGTAATGATCTCGGGCGTAAACCGCTCCGCCGATATGTTCCGCGCCGCCGATGTCCGTTCGGCCAGCGCCGATCTGTCGCGCACCGAAACCGGCATCACCTGGCTCGACCGGATCGAGAACGCGCTGACCGGCAACCAGTTGTCCGATCGGCTGACCGGCTTTTTCAATTCGGCCAAGACCGTCGCCGCCGATCCGTCGGCGACCACGCCGCGCGTCGCCATGCTCGAATCCGCGACGTCGGTCGCCAACGCCTTTGCCGGTACCGGCCGGGCGCTCGATTCGATTGCTGCCGATCTCGATGCGACCGCCGACAATGCTGTGAAGAGCCTCGATCAGCTCGGCGCGGCACTGGCCAAGGTCAATGATGGCCTCGGCCGTGCTTCGCCCGGCACCGCCAATGCGGCGCAGCTTGCCGACCAGCGCGACCAGTTGCTCGAACAGATGAGCGCAATCAGCGACGTCTCTGCAACGATCGATACGACCGGCCGCGCGACCGTGCGGCTCGGTGGTGCGAGCGGTCCGGTGTTTGTCGCCGGCAATCAATCCGGTCATGTCAGCTATGCCCGCAACGAAGAGGGCACGGCTTCTTTCACACTGCAGAGCAATGGCGTCACGGTCGCCATCTCGCCACAGGGTGGGGTGCTTGCCGGCATCGCCGACGGCGCGCAGCGTATCGCCGATGCGCGCGAACAGGTCGACGCGATCGCTACCCAGTTCGTTGCGGGCGTCAACACCGTCCAGGCTGGCGGGCGCGACCTCGACGGCAATGCCGGCGCGGCGCTGTTCAGCGTCGGCGTGCAGCCGACTGAGATCAGCGTGTCGCTGACCGATCCGCGCGGCATCGCCGCCGCGTCGGTTGGGGGCGGCACGCGCGACAACAGCAATCTCGCCGCGCTCGAAGCGGTGCGCAATTCGGGCGGCTTCGAAGGCAAGACCACTGCATTGGTCGCGAGCAACGCCGCGACTTTGGCCGGTCGCCGCACCGTGGCCGAGGCGCAATCCTCGATCCGCGACGGCGCGGTCGCCGCACGCGACGCCGTGTCGGGCGTCAATATCGACAGCGAGGCGGTCGACCTGCTGCGCTTCCAGCAGGCCTATCAGGCATCGGCCCGTGTCATCCAGGTTGCGCGCGAGACGCTGCAATCGATCCTCAGCATTCAGTGAGTTCAGCCATGCAGATCAGCACCAGCCAACTCTATGACCGGTCGACCAGCCTGATGGCCAAGCTGTCGCAAAAGGCCGACCGGTTGCAGACGGAGATCTCGACCGAAAAGAAGCTGCAGGCACCGTCCGACGATGCGGTCGGTTATCGCCAGCTCGCCGCGCTCAAGATCGGCGCGGCGAACGATACCGCCTATGCATCCAATGTCGGTCTCGCGCAGAGCTTGCTCGAGCAGTCGGACAGTGCGCTCTCGTCGGTCGAAACACAGCTTCAGCGTGCGCAGGAGCTGGTCATTCAGGCCGGCGGCGCGACGCTGTCCGACGACAACCGCAAGGTGCTCGCGGGGCAGGTCCGTGCGATTCTCGACGACATTGTCGGCGTGGCCAACAGCAAGGATCTGCGCGGCCAGCCGCTGTTCGGCGCATCGAGCGGCGACAGCGCGGTATCAGTCGCGAGCGACGGTACGGTCAGTTTCGTCGGCACCGGCGAACCCTCGGCGATTCCGATCGGCGATGGTAATTCGGTGCAGGCGACCGATAGCGCGGCGCGCCTGTTCGGCGGAATCGAAACGGCTGGCGGCACGACCGATATGTTCGCGCTGCTCAGCAGCTTTGCCGATTCGCTCGACGCGGGCGGCAGCCCGACTGCGAATACCGCGGCGGGCGACGGTTTGAAGGCGGCACTGGCGCAGGTCACCCAGGCGCGCGGCTCGGTCGGTGCACGCGGCGCACGGATGGATCTGGAGGCGCAGCGGCTCAAGGATGTCGGTACGACACGTGAGATCACTCGCCAGGGGATCGAGGATACCGACATCACCGCCGCGATTACCGAATTGCAGAAGACGATGACCGTCCTGTCGGCGACTCAGGCGAGCTTCACCAAGCTCAGCTCGCTCTCACTGTTCAATTATCTGAGCTGATCACGCTCTGGTTAACCAGTTGGCTACGAAGTCCGGTTAACCATTGATCGCGACGGCCCGGTTCGGGCTGCATGAGCCGATCCTTGGGGGAAGTTTCACACACATGTTTCCGGTAATCGGCCTCGTCGTCCTTCTGGTGATGATCTTCGGCGGCTTCGCGATCACCGGCGGGGCACTCGGCCCGGTTATGGAGGCGATCCCGCACGAAATGCTCATCATCGGCGGCGCCGCGGTCGGCGCGCTGATCATCGGCAATTCGGGCAAGGAATTGAAAGCGCTGGGCAGCAGCTTCAGCAAGATCTTCAAGGGCCCGAAATACAAGAAACAGGATTATCTCGACACCATCTTCCTGGTGTCGAAACTGATGAAGATGCTCCGCACGGAAGGGCCGATCGCGCTCGAACCGCATGTCGAGGATCCGAAGTCATCGGCGATCTTCGCCGAATATCCCCGCCTGCTCGCTGATCATACATTGGTCAATCTGATCGCCGACACGCTGCGCCTGGTCGTGGTGTCATCGGGCACGCTCGACGTGCATGCGGTCGAGGAAGTCATGGATAACATGATCAAGACCCATCACCACGAAGTGCAGGGACCGCAGGGAACGCTCGCGACGCTGGCCGATGCCCTGCCCGCTCTGGGTATCGTCGCTGCCGTGCTCGGCGTGGTCAAGACGATGGGCTCGATCGACAAGCCGCCGGCGATTCTCGGCGCGATGATCGGCTCGGCGCTGGTCGGTACCTTCATGGGCGTGCTGCTTGCTTATGGCATCGTCTCGCCGCTCGCCAACCGGCTTCAGCAGGTGATCGATGCCGACGGCGCGATCTATCATGTCGTCAAGCAGATCATCATCGCGTCGCTGCACGGTCACCCGCAGCCGCTGGTCATCGAAGCGGCGCGCTCGGGCATCGCGCATTCGAACCAGCCAGGCTTCGCTGAAGTATTTGACGGCCTGAGAGGGCGCTAAAATGGCTGCCCGCGCGCCGCACGGCTCGAACCAGCCGCCCAAGATCATCTACAAGAAGATCTATATCGAGGGTCATGGTGGTCATCATGGCGGCGCGTGGAAAGTCGCCTATGCCGATTTCGTGACCGCGATGATGGCGTTCTTCCTGCTCATGTGGCTGCTCGGTGCGACCACCGAGAAGCAGCGCAAGGCCTTGGCCGATTATTTCGCGCCGACCTTGATCGAGCTCAAACAGAATAGTGCCGGCTCGAACGGCATGTTCGGCGGCTCGTCGATCACTGACAAGGACAATTACCCGCACAAAGCGCAGCAGACAGGCACGCGGTCAATGACCGTGCCGGTCGAGGCGACTGGCGGGACGCGGGTCGGCACCGGGCAAAAGGGTTCGATGAAGAACAAGATGGCGCTTGGCCTCGAGGATCAGAAGAATTTCGAGACGATGCGCAAGCGCGTCATGCAGGAAATGGCCGCCAGCCCGAAACTGTCCAAGCTCGGCAAGCATGTCCGCTTCATGCGCACGCGTGACGGCATGCGTATCGACCTGCTCGACGATGCCGATTATTCGATGTTCTCGCTCGGCACGACCGCGCTCGAACCCGAGGCGTCGAAGCTGATCGGGCTGATCGCCGAATCGATCGGGTCGATGGAAAACCCGATCATGATCCGCGGCCATACCGACAGCTTGCCTTATGGCGACCCGCTGGCGATGAACAACTGGATGCTCTCGTCGAGCCGCGCCGAAGCGACACGCCGGCGGCTGGCGTCCGGCGGCATAGCCGAAAACCGCTTCAACCGGATCGAGGGCGTGGCCGACCGCGAGCCGATGATCGTTGCCAACGCGATGGACCCACGCAACCGGCGCGTGGCGATCACCCTGCTCTATCGCGCCGGCAGCTTCGGGGAATAGGCTTCCGCGCTCAGGCGGGGTGCAGTTCGCGCAGCGCCTGCCATTCCGGATCGGCGATCGCCTCCAGCTCGATCGGATAGACCGGATGGCCATCGAGCGCCGCACTGAAGCGCGTGACGAAATCATTCTCGTCGGCGCAGTAGAACCGCCATTGCTTGGCGCCATTGCCGGTGATCGCTGCCGCCTCGGTCGCCCAATCATCCTGATCGATCGACGCGAAGATCGCCGCTTCGAAATCCTCGATCGTATCGAGCGTTGTCACATCCGGCATACCCGTTGCGGTATCGTCATAGGTCCAGGTGATCAGAATCAGGATCGTGCGGTCGCCGCGATCCAATGCCGCTGGTATCTCGGACAGGGCACGGATGATGGTGCGTTTGCCGCCGGCCATGCCCGTGGCGATCACCCAATCGTCTGCATTGCGTGTCGGCATGATCAGGCCGCCTTGCGCAACTCCAGCCGGCTCCAGATCTCGACCAGCGCGCCAGTCAGCTCGCGCATCATGATCTCGTCATGTGCCGGGCCGGGCGTGAAGCGAAGCCGCTCGGTGCCGCGCGGCACGGTCGGATAATTGATCGGCTGAACATAGACGCCGTATTCGGCGAGCAGGATATCGCTGATCTTCTTCGCCTTGATCGGGTCGCCGACCATCAGCGGCACAATGTGCGTGGTCGAATTCATCACCGGCAAGCCGGCCTCGGCGAACATCGTCTTGAGCATCGTCGCAGCGGCCTGCTGGCCCTCGCGCTCGACGCTCGATGCCTTCAGATGGCGCACGCTGGCCAGAGCGCCGGAAACCAGCACCGGCGACAGGCTGGTGGTAAAGATGAAACCCGGCGCATAGCTGCGAATCACATCGATGATCGTCTGGTCGGCGGTGATGTAACCGCCCATCACCCCGAACGCCTTGCCCAGCGTGCCTTCGATAATCGTCAGTCGATCGGCAACGCCGTCACGCTCCGAAATGCCGCCGCCGCGCGCGCCGTACATGCCGACCGCATGGACTTCGTCGAGATAGGTCAGCGCGCTGTATTTGTCGGCCAGGTCGCAGATCGCGGCGATCGGGGCGATATCGCCCTCCATCGAATAGACGCTCTCGAACGCGATCAGCTTCGGCGCGGCCGGATCGACCGCGGCAAGCAACTCCTCGAGATGCTCGAGATCGTTATGGCGGAAGACATGCTTCTCGCAGCCCGAATTGCGGATACCTGCGATCATCGAGGCATGGTTCATCTCGTCGGAAAAGATGATGCATCCGGGCAGGATCTTCGCCAGCGTCGCCAGCGTCGCTTCGTTCGAGACATAGCCCGAGGTGAACAGCAACGCGCCTTCTTTGCCGTGCAGGTCGGCGAGTTCGCCTTCCAGGTCGACATGATAATGCGTGTTGCCGCCGATATTGCGTGTGCCGCCCGACCCGGCGCCGACATCGTGCAGCGCCTCTTCCATCGCCGCGATCACATCCGGATGCTGGCCCATGGCGAGATAGTCGTTCGAACACCACACGGTGATCGGCTTCGGCCCGTTATGGCCGGCAAAGCAGCGTGCGTTGGGAAACGCGCCCTTGTTGCGCAGGATGTCGATGAAGACGCGATAGCGTCCTTCGACGTGCAGGCGATCGATCGCCTGGGTGAAGATGCGCGAGTAGTCGACTCCCCGCAGCGACTTTCCGTCCGCTTCCATAAGCGCGCCCTAGCGCGCTCCGGTGCGGAATTCCAGCGACTTTCAACGATCAGCGTGATCGGATTGCACCAGTTTAGGCGTATCGAGCGCAAATCGACCGGCGGCTGGCGCTCTTCGGCTGTCATTCCGTTTCCGGCATCAATCTCCACGGCTTGGTGTCGCGCATGTCCAGCCGGCAGACATGCCGCAGTTCATGTCGCCGCGCATAGCTCATCGCGCGGAAATCATAGCTCGATGCCAGCGGGTCGGCGAATTCCCAGTCCGGCGGATTAAAGGTCGAAAAACCATTGATCGTCGGCAGCCTCCAGCGTTGCGCAAGGAACATGGCATCGACATTGTGCGGATAGAGCTTGTCGAATTTGTCGTTCGCATAGGTCGCTTCGTCCTTGCGCGCGGCGACGATGTAGAAGGAGCGGCACGACGCCGGCGGCGCCGGGATCGCCGATAATTCCGCGCTGTGCGCCGATCGGCTCAAATGCGCCGCCGACGCACTGCCGAGTTGCTCCGCGATGAGCAGCATGATCAGGCCGCTCATCAGCCCGGGCCTTCCCTGCATCAGGCGGTGCGCCCGTTCGCGATGGGCCCAGACCACCAGCAGCAGTGCGGGCAGGATCACGAACAACTGATAGCGCAGAATGACCCTGATTCCGCCCGCCCCGGGCACGAATTCGGATACGATCTGCCAGAAGGAGAAGCCGAAAAACTTCAGGGCAACCACCCAGCTCAAGACCACCGCCAGTGCCAGCGCGCGCAGTTCGGGTGGGGTCGGGCGTCCGGCGGCGGGGCGACGCCCGGCAATGACTCCGACGATGGCAACCAGGATCAGAATGAACAGCAGCACGGGGAAGCCCGTCACATGTTCGCCGCCCATCAGCCGGTCGGCCCGTTCCGCATCGCCCATGGCGTCACGGAACAGGCGGATCAGCCATCCCCATAGATAATTTTCGGATCCGACATTGATCAGGTCGAGCGGCCTGATCAAATAATAGGAATAAGCCTTGAAATCATGGCCGTTCGTCTCCCGCAACTTCGGCAGATAGAGAACAAGAAAGGGAATCAGGCATATGATAAATGAGAACAAGAATATGAATAACGTCGTGATTCGGCGATAGAAATGAGCGAAAAGCAGACGATGGTCGGTGAATAGTATCGTCGCTGCATATGATATTACATAGAGTGCCGAAAAGAATATGGCGAACCAGGCCATATAATAGGCGGTGAGAAGCCAGGCGGCGAGCAGCGCCGCCAATGCGATCGCGGCGAGGCGGCTGCGGCCGGGACGTCCTTCCCGTTCGGCGCGAACGATGGCAATCACCAGGATCATCGCGAGCGGCAGAAGCGCGACGATATGAAGTTGAGCATGCCCCGCCTGCACCCACAGGCCATTGGCGATGGTGAAGATCGATGCGACGAACAGTGCCGACCGGCGGCCCCAGTTCAGACTTCGCGCCACCAGCGCATAGGCGGCGAAAAAGCCGATCGTCTTGAAGGTGAAGATGTTCAGCGTGTCGGCGAGAAATGGATCGGCAAACAGGCGCCAGAACGAATAGACCAGGCCGTACAGGAAATAGCCGTCATTATAGCCCAGCGTGCCGGCATAGGGATAAAAATAGCCGGTCGTCGCCCAGTTGCTGGCGCCGGACAGGACGTTGCGCCAATGTTCGAGAATGGAAATTTCGATCAGGCCATCGGCACGATCGCCAAAGCCCAGATCGAACCCGCTCAGCACCGGTGCGCGAAAAAACAGCAGCATCGCCACCACATAGGTTGCAAGCAGCACGCCATGGTCGCGAATGGCGTTCCGCGCCGCGAATGGCGGCTCCTGTACGGTATCGGTCAGAACAGTCCCCGTCCTTGTGGCCGCCATGAACCATCACGCTCGTCGCTGGTAACGGCCCGGGGCCGGTGATGCCAGCGCCCTTGGCCCTAAAGCGGTTCCAGCCGGTTCAGGCCATAGCGCGCCAGCGCCGGTGCCAGCGCGGCGATATCGGCGTTTCCGCCGGTGAAAACGGCGCGCCCCTCACCTGCGGCGTCGGGCCATTCCTGCCCCTGCGTCAGCGTCGCCACGCGCCGCGCAATCCCCGCGCTGCCATCGACGAAGCGGATCGCCCGGGGTGCGGCGGCGGTCAATTCGGCCTCGACCAGCGGAAAATGGGTGCAGGCGTTGACGATCGTGTCGATCCGCTCGCCGCCCGGCTGGCTTAACAGCCCATCAAGTACCGCGGCATAGCGCGCCGGGTCGGTCGCCGTGCCGCGCAGCTTGGCTTCGGCCAGTTCGACCAGTTCGGCCGACCCGTGGCGCAGCACCAGGCAATCGCTGGCGAAGCGCGCGGTGAGGTCGTCGACATAGGGCTGGCGCACTGTGGCCTTGGTGCCGAGCACCCCGATCGCGCGCGTCACGCTGATCGCGGCGGCAGGTTTGATCGCCGGTACGGTACCGACGATGGGCAAGTCGAGCGCGGCGCGCACCGCCGCCAGCGCAATGGTC
The DNA here is from genome assembly GCF_014171475.1 of Sphingomonas sp. So64.6b. NCBI lineage: Bacteria > Pseudomonadati > Pseudomonadota > Alphaproteobacteria > Sphingomonadales > Sphingomonadaceae > Sphingomonas > Sphingomonas sp. So64.6b. Next base: position 3,858,360 of record NZ_CP048817.1, on the reverse strand, counting down.
GATGCGGTGTTGCAGGCAATGACAATCAGGCGCGGACGATATCGTTCGGCGAGCCGCCCGAGCAAGGCGGGCACGCGCGCGGCGATCTCGGCTTCGCTCTTGGTGCCATAAGGAAAACCGGCCGAATCGGCGACATAGACAAATGGCGCCGCCGGCAGCAGCGCGCGCGTCGGACCGAGTACCGACAGGCCGCCGACACCGGAATCGAAGAACAGGATCGGCCGCATATCGCTCATATCTGTCGCTTAGCGTCGATGGGCGCGGGGGCAAGGTCGGTTGACGGAGATTGTTGGCGTCTTGCGCGGTGTCCGCTATATCCGAACATAAGGGGGACGACTTGCCGACGGAATATCTGTGGTTGGCGCCGGCGGGCGCGCTGGTGCTGGGCTATCTGCTCGGATCGATCCCGTTCGGGGTGATTCTGACGCGGCTGGCCGGCGCTGGCGACCTGCGCACGATCGGTTCGGGTAATATCGGTGCGACCAATGTGTTGCGCACCGGACGCAAGGGGCTTGCGGCGGCGACGCTGCTGCTCGACGCGGCCAAGGGCTGGGCCGCGGTGATTCTGTGCGAATTTCTTTTCCCCGGAACCGCTGTGGTGGCGGCCGCCGCGGCTTTTATCGGCCATCTGTATCCGGTCTGGCTCAAATTTCGTGGCGGCAAGGGTGTCGCGACGATGATGGGCATCATCCTCGCGCTGCATTGGCCGAGCGCGCTGATTTATGCCGGCGTGTGGCTTGGCCTGCTCGCGGCGCTGCGCGTCTCGTCGCTCGCCGGCATGGCAGCGGCGGTCAGCGCGCCGGTCGCCGCCGCTTTCTTCGAACAGTTCGACATCGTCCTGCTGCTGCTCGCGCTCGCATTGCTGGTGCTGTGGAAGCACCGCGCCAATATCGACCGCCTGCTTGACGGTACCGAGCCCCGGATCGGCCGCAAGAGTGGCTGAACCCGTCGGGCGGGGCGAAGAAGCGGCGATTGCCCGTCTCCGCCTGATCCGTACCGCGCAGATCGGCCCGGTCACCTACCGCCAGCTCATTACGCGCTTCGGCGATGCCGCTGCCGCGATCGACATACTGCCGGATCTTGCCGCGCGGGGCGGTGGTCGTGCGCCGGTCGTGGCGGACCGGTCGGTCGCGGAGCGTGAACTGGCAATGGCGGCGAAACTCGGCGCGCGGCACCTGTTTATCGACGAGGTCGACTATCCATCACTGCTCGCCGAGATCGACGATGCACCGCCGGTGATGATGGTGCGCGGGAATATGGCGTTGCTGGCCCGCAGCGCGGTGGCGATGGTCGGCGCGCGCAACGCGTCTGCTGCCGCGTGCCGTTTTGCGCGGCAACTGGCGTATCAGCTTGCCGATGAAGGCGTTGCGGTCGTGTCGGGTCTGGCGCGCGGTGTCGATACCGCCGCTCATATCGGCGCGCTGGAGGGCGGCACGATCGCGGTGATCGCCGGCGGCATCGACATCGTCTATCCGCCCGAAAATGCGGTGCTGCAGGAACGGATCGCGAGCGAAGGTCTGCTGATCGCCGAACAACCGCCCGGTACTGAGCCGCGTGCGCGCCACTTTCCCTATCGCAACCGCATCATTGCCGGGCTCGCGGTTGGGACAGTGGTGGTCGAGGCTGCGCCAAAGTCCGGCTCGCTGATTACTGCGCGGCTGGCGGGTGAGAAGGGTCGCGAAGTGATGGCGGTACCGGGCTCGCCGCTCGATCCGCGCGCGCAGGGGTGTAACGGCCTGATCCGCGACGGCGCGATCCTCATTCAGTCCGCCGCCGATGTGCTCGAAACGATTCGCCCAATCGATGCGGGAATGGTGCGCTCGCCGGTCACGCGCTTCGCCGGGCCGCTGCCCGAGGATGCCAGCGATGCCGAGCGTCATGCGCTGACGTCGTTGCTCGGTCCGGTGCCGGTCGCGGTCGATGAATTGATCCGTCAGTCGGGCTTCGCGCCGGCGGTGGTGCAGATGGTGTTGCTTGAACTGGAGCTGGCCGGGCGGCTCGAACGCCATGCCGGCGGCCGGGTGAGCGGCGTTTGATCGAGGGGTCGGGACGATGGATGAAGCATTGACGGTTCAGGACATCTTCACCCGGCTGGGCGAACTCATGCAGGAAAATGCCGGGACCGCGATGGCCTGCCTCGCCGGTCTCGTCGGGGTCAACATCGCGCTGGATTTGACGATCGGCGATGCCGGCACTCTGCCGGCGGGCATCGCCAGCCTGGTCGCGCAATATGTCTTGGTTCGAACAGCGCTCGAGCGGCGCGGCCTGCGTGACGAGACGCGCCGAAATGGCCTCGGCGCGTTCTGGGGGGTCAATATCCTGTCCGGCCTCGGCATTCTCCTCGGTTATGTCCTGCTCATCGTGCCTGGCATATTTCTCAGCGTGCGCTGGTCGGTGGCGTCGGCCGTCCTGCTGGCGGAAGAGCAGACGGTCAGCGGCGCGCTCGGCGAAAGCTGGGCGCTGACTCGGCCGAACCTATGGCCTATCCTCGGCGTGCTGCTGGTGATCTTCGTGCCAGCGGCTGTGATCGCGATCGGCGTTGCGGGCATGCTGATCGACCAGCAGCCGTTGATTGCGTCGCTGATACTCTATCCCGTGATATTCGCGGCGTTCGTCAGCTCATGGCTGCTGAGCGTCGCGCTCTACTCGTTGTTGCGGCCGACGCAGGATCACCTCAGCGAGATTTTTGCCTGAGTGAGGTCTGCACCGATTTCTCGCTCTCGCCCGTCCGACGCCTAGCGGCGGTCATCGACGATGCGACGGATCGGGCCGGTGGGCGTTATACCGGCACCGCTTTCGGATCGAGGATCGCGCGTGACGGCTGATCAATCGAGACTGCCCGATCGGATCAAGGGCGCGATCGCCGCGGTGGTCGTGCAGCTGGTGCTTGGCTATATCCTGATCGCCGGCCTCGCGGTGCATTCGACCGACCGGCTAAGCGACGACCTCAAGCTGTTCGGCATCGCGCCGAGCCTACCGCCCCCGCCACCCGAGAGAACGATCCCGCACCGCAAGGCGAGCCGGGCCGAGGGCGCGGCGTCGCCGCCCAATCTGCGCGCCAAACCGACCGAGGTGGTCGCGCCGCAACCAGTCGTCGTGACGACCGTGCCGCCGCCGGTGGTCGCCGCCCCGATCGCCGGACCTGGCGCCCAGGCATCGGCCGGGGCTGCGGATATACGCGGGCCGGGCACGGGGGCTGGCGGCGAAGGCAATGGGCTGGGCAGCGGCAGGTACGGCGATGGTGACGGCGATGGCGGTTATGAAAGCCCGCCGCGCCGGCGCAGCGGACGATTGAAGGATTCGGACTATCCCGGCGCGGTCGGCGCGGCGGGAATCGGCGGCACCGTGTCGGTGCGCTACACGGTCGAAGCCAATGGTCGCGCGACCGGCTGCCTCATCACCCATTCGAGCGGCAATGAATTGCTCGACTTTACCACCTGCCGGCTGATCGAGCAGCGCTTCCGCTTCGAACCGTCACGCGACGCGCGCGGCCGGCCGGTGCGGTCGATCCTGGTCGAGGATCATGTCTGGGAAATCGACCAGCAGCCGGCGCAAAGGGAGCCCCGTCGATGACCGATATCCTCACCCTCGCGCCGGTGGGGTACCGATGTTCAGCATTCCGGCGTGGCCCGCAACGTTATATGCGCGGCGGCGAGCGCAAGCGGATAGAGAAGTTCGTTCTCGCGCCTTACTCGCCCATTCAGCCGGCGCATCAACTCCATCGTGGCGCTCCTGAAAACCGGCCATTCGGCTTCGATCCGCGTGATTGGCCAGTCCGCCATATAGGCCATCCAGTCGCCGATCAGGTCCTTGAATTCAGCAACGACTTGTCGCGCCGCCGCTGCCGCGGAGGCATCGTTGCCACCGATCAGCTTAGGGTAGATGGTGCTATCCTCGGTATGGAGGTGCTGCATCAGCGCGCCGGATAGCGCATCGCGCGCCGCGATCGCCGCTGTCAGGCGCGTCGGGCCGATGTCCATTCCATCATCGGGCACGACCATGTCGATCAGCCGGGTCGCCAGCACAGTGAGGGCGTCATGTTCAAGCATCAGGGTTTCGTAATCGACCATGTCATTGAGACCCAACTGAAATTTGTCTCCACTTCCTCAATCTGACTGTGACGGCCACTTCCTAACAAAAGCTGACCTCCTATCTGTTGATGGTAATGCCCCTTGACGGGCAGGCCCGAAGCTTTCCACCCTCGCGCGTACACGTAAGGACGCTTTTTCCATTTATGCAGCTTGTCATCGTCGAATCGCCCGCCAAGGCGAAAACCATCGAGAAATATCTGGGCTCGGACTATCGCGTTCTCGCGAGCTACGGCCATGTGCGCGACTTGCCGCCCAAGGACGGCTCGGTGAATCCCGATGACGGATTCGCGATGGAATGGGAAAATTACGCCGACAAGGCGAAGCAATTAAAGGCGATCGCGGATCTCGCCAAGACCGCCGACCGTCTGATCCTCGCAACCGATCCCGATCGTGAGGGCGAGGCGATTTCGTGGCACGTTCAGGAAGTGCTGCGCAATCGCAAGGTGCTGCCCAAGGATGTGCAGCGCGTGACCTTTAACGCGATCACCAAGGCGACGGTGACCGAGGCGATGAAGCATCCGCGCGAGCTCGATACCGACTTGATCGATGCGTATCGCGCGCGCCGCGCGCTCGACTATCTGGTCGGCTTCACGCTCTCCCCGGTGCTGTGGCGCAAACTGCCCGGCGCCAAGTCGGCTGGCCGTGTCCAATCGGTCGCACTGCGCCTGATCGTCCAGCGCGAACGCGAGATCGAAGCGTTCAAGGCACAGGAATATTGGTCGGTCGTCGCCGATATGGAACAGGACGGCACGCCGTTCCAGGCGCGGCTCGTGACCTTCGAAGGCAAGAAGCTCGACCGGCTGTCGATTGGCGAGGAAGGCACCGCTTTGCGCGCCAAGAAGGCGGTCGAGGAAGGCCGTTTCAGCGTCGACTCGGTCGAGGTCAAGCCGGCCACGCGCAATCCGCCGCCGCCCTTCACCACGTCGACGCTGCAGCAGGAGGCATCGCGCAAGCTCGGCTTCTCCGCCGATCATACCATGCGCATCGCTCAAGGGCTCTACGAAGACGGCGCGATCACTTATATGCGCACGGACGGCGTGCAGATGGACAGCAGCGCCATCTCCGCCGCGCGAAAAGCGGTCGCCGATCGCTATGACGCGAGTTATGTCCCGGATAGCCCGCGCCAGTACCAGACCAAGGCCAAGAATGCGCAGGAAGCGCATGAGGCGATCCGTCCGACCGATTTCGGCAAGGACAAGATGGGCGGCGGCGATCATGCGCGGCTTTACGATCTGATCTGGAAACGCGCGCTCGCTTCGCAGATGGCGTCCGCGCGGATGGAGCGCACCACGGTCGAACTGCTCGACGGATCGGGCCAGACCGGCCTGCGCGCCACGGGTCAGGTCGTGCTCTTCCCCGGTTATCTCGCTTTGTACGAGGAAGGCTCGGACGACAGTGCCGACGAAGAAAGCCGCCGCCTGCCGCGCATGCGCGAGGGCGACGCGCCGGCCAAGAAACAGGTCACCGCCGAACAGCATTTCACGCAACCGCCACCGCGCTTCTCCGAAGCATCGCTGGTCAAGCGGCTCGAGGAACTCGGCATCGGCCGCCCGTCGACCTATGCCTCGATCATCAAGACGCTGAAGGACCGCGCCTATGTGCGGGTCGAGAAGAATCGCTTCTTCGCGGAGGAAAGCGGACGGCTGGTGACGGCGTTCCTTGAACGCTTTTTCGAACAATATGTCGGGTACGACTTTACCGCGGGTCTTGAGGACCAACTCGACGAAGTCTCGGGCGGCCGCGCGCAATGGCAGTCTGTGCTTGAGGCGTTCTGGAAGGACTTCAAGCCGCGCACCACCGAAGTGATGGAGCAGAAGCCGTCGGAAGTGACCGCGGCGCTCGACCTGTTCCTCGAACCCTATCTCTTCCCGGCCAAGGCCGATGGCGGCGATGCGCGGCTCTGCCCCAATTGCGGCGAGGGCCGGCTTGCGCTGCGCGGCGGCAAATTCGGCGCGTTCGTTGCCTGCTCCAATTATCCGGAGTGCAAATATACCCGTCGCTTCGGTCAGGGCGGCGGCGACGAGGGCGGCGATGCCGGTCCCGAGACGATGGGTGTGGACCCGGAGACCAACCTCCCGGTCGAACGTAAATCGGGGCGGTTCGGTCCCTATATTCAGCTTGGTGAAGGCAAGGATGCAAAGCGCGCCTCGATTCCCAAGGACATTCCCGAACTCGATCTGGAATGGGCATTGAAACTGCTCAGCTTGCCGCGCACCGTGGGCACGCACCCTGAAAGCGGTGAGCCGATCACCGCGTCGATCGGGCGTTACGGACCCTATCTCGCCCATGCCGGCAAATATGCCCGGCTGACATCGACACTGGACGTGTTTGAAACGGGGATGAATGCGGCGGTGGTCAAGCTCGCCGAGGCGGCGGCGGGCGGCGGGCGTCCGCAGCGCGGCGCCCAGGCGCCGCTCAAGATCCTCGGCAAGCATCCGCGGACCGAGGCGGAGATCAAGCTGATGGAGGGGCGCTACGGACCCTATGTTACCGATGGCGAAACCAATGCGACCTTGCCCAAGTCGATCGAGAAGGATGCGCTGACGCTCGAAGAGGCGGCGCAATTGCTCGACGCGCGTGCGGCGGCGGGACCGTCGAAAAAGGGTAAGAAGAAAGCGCCGGTCAAAAAAGCGCCAGCCAAGGCGGGAGCGAAAAAGGCTCCGGCCAAAAAGGCGCCGGCGAAAAAGACAAAAGCGGCAGTGGCGGCTGAATGACCAGGATCCGGCGTTACGCCGAGACCGACCGCGATCGCATGCTGGCGATTTTCGACGCCAACGCGCCGGCCTTTTTCGCGGTCAATGAACGCGCGGACTTCATGAATTATCTCGACGGGAATGCCGGTCTTTATATGGTGGTCGAGCGCGGCGCCGATCTCGCTGCCGGATTTGCTGTCGCTCCGGGCGCGACCGGCCGGGCGCATCTCAACTGGATACTGGTCGATCCGGCGATGCAGGGCGGCGGCATCGGCGCGGCGATGATGGCTGCCGCGAAGGAGCGGGCGCTCGGTCTGGACGCCGCGCTGCTCGATATCGCGGCGAGCCAGCATTCCGCGCCTTTCTTCGCGCGCTTCGGCGCGCGCGAACTCGGCCGGATCGACAATGGCTGGGGACCCGGCATGCACCGCGTCGATATGGAATTGCCGCTCGCTGGATAATGGCGTCAGCCGAGCAGCGGCAAATGCACCTGGATGAACAGCCAGATCGCCAACCCGAACAGGATCAGCAGCGTGCCGACGATGCCGATCGATCGGGTCGCGGTTGGTGGTCCGGGCGGGTTGAACAGCCCGATCGCATTGAGCAGGCGACAGGCAACGAAGGCGGCGGCAACGATGCCCAGCGGGGTGTGGCTGGCGTCATTGACTTCGAGCAGCGCGATCAGGATCAGCCCGATCGGCGCATATTCGGTGAGGTTGCCATGCGCGCGGATGGCGGAGGTCAGGCCGTGCTGACCGGCGTCGCCGAACGATGCGCGATGTTTCATGCGCATACGGATCGTGGTGACCGACAGAATGACCAGCAGCAGCGCAAGCGCGACCGCGGTCAGTGCGGTGATCGTCAGGTGCATCGTCCTCTCCGTATATCGTTACGGAGACGGTGCTACGCCCGATCGAAGGACAAGGCCATCTCAGGCGGCGCGAACGCTCGTCATCTGCAGCCAGGCGCGCGCTGACTTTTGTGCGATCGAGATTTCGCGCGCGGTCATGTCCTCCGATATCTCGCTGCGGCAGAGTTGTGCCGCTTCGCTGCCCGCGACCGCGGCTAGGTTGAACCATTTATGCGCCTCGATCAGGTCGATATCGATTCCGGCCGCGCCGCTCGAATAGACCATGCCGAGATCATAACACGCATCCGGATCGCCGCGCGCCGCATCGGCGAGCCGGCTCTCGATCAGGAACTGTGCGCTCTTCAGGCTGCTGCCCATGTCAATTAACCCCCATTAACCATTTCTACGGCACAACCTTGCCGGTCTGTGGTCAACAAATGGTTAACGGGCGTTGGGGCTGTTTTGGATTGTTCAGCTTTGCTGAATCGAAAACGCGTCGATTGCGAGATTGTCGATCAGTCTGGTCGTGCCGAGCCGGGCGGCGGCGAGCAGGCGTCGCGGCTGCCCGGGATCACCATCGGGCGCGAGCGTGGTGGCATCGACCAGTTCGACATAGTCGATCTCGAAACCGGCGGCGATAAGCGCTTCTCGTGCAGTCTGGAGCGCAGCTTCCGGATCGTCGCCACGGCCGATTGCCTTCGCGGCGACCCCGAGCGAGCGCGGCAGCGCCACGGCACGGGCGCGCTGTTCCTCGTCGAGATAGACATTGCGCGACGACAGGGCGAGGCCGTCATCCTCGCGTTGCGTCGGCACGCCGATGATTTCGATATCCATATCCAGGTCGATCACCATGCGGCGAATCACCGCGAGCTGCTGGAAATCCTTCTCGCCGAAATAGGCGATGTCGGGACGGACCTGATTGAACAATTTGGTCACGACCGTCGCGACGCCGTCGAAATGCCCCGGCCGCGCCGCGCCGTCGAGCCCTTCGCTGACCCCGGCAACCGAGATGTTGGTGGCGAAACCGTCCGGGTACATCGCCTCGACCGCCGGCATCCAGAGCAGGTCGCAGCCCGCCTCTTTCAACATGCGCGTGTCGGCCGCTTCCTTGCGCGGATAGCGCGACAGGTCTTCGCTCGCGCCGAACTGCTTGGGATTGACGAAGATCGACGCGATCACCCGCGTGCCCGGCCGCTTCGCCGCCTCGACCAGCGCCATATGTCCGGCGTGCAGCGCGCCCATCGTCGGCACCAGCGCGACGCGGGCACCTTCTGCGCGATATGCCGCGACTGCCTCACGCAGGGACTCGGTCTGACGGATGGTTTGCACGCTGGTCGGGCCTTCGATATGGACGGGCGGTATGGACGGTCGGGCCTTCTATGGGGGGCGGTCCAGCCTAGCAACCAGGGGATGTAGCAGACTTTGTCGACGGTTGCGCAAAAGCCACAGGTGCGGAAGCCGCACATCATCGTGTTCGCCAATGAAAAGGGCGGCACGGGGAAATCGACGACTGCGGTGCATGTTGCGATCGCGCTGGAAGCACGCGGGGCGCGGGTCGCCGCGTTCGACCTCGATCATCGCCAGCGCACCATGGGGCGGTACCTCGACAATCGCGCCGAGACATCGAAACGGACCAATCGCGAACTACCGATCCCGCGCCATGCAACGCATGACGGCGAAAGCCTGACGCGCTTTGAAGAGGTGTATGAGTCGCTCACCCGGGATTGCGACTTCCTGGTCATCGACACGCCCGGTCGCGACGACCGCTTTGCGCGCATCGCGGCGCAGCGAGCGGACACTTTGGTCACGCCGATGAACGACAGTTTCGTCGATTTCGACCTGATCGGGCAGGTCGATCCGGTGACTTACAAAGTCACTCGTCCAAGCTTCTATGCCGAGCTGATCTGGGATGCGCGCAAGGCGCGCGCCAAGGCCGATGGTTCGACCATCGACTGGGTCGTGCTGCGAAACCGCGTCCAGCATATCGAGGCACGCAATATGCGCCGCGTGTCTGAGGCGCTCGACCAGCTGGCCAAGCGCGTCGGTTTCCGCATCATTCCGGGCCTTGGCGAACGTGTCATCTATCGCGAGCTCTTTCCCAAGGGGCTGACCATGCTCGACGCGCGCGAATTCGGCGAAATGGGCCTTGCCCATGTCGCCGCGCGCCAGGAACTGCGTGAGATGATGGGTGCGCTCGCTTTGCCCGAACCTGTCTTGCCGCTGTTCGCTTGAGCCCGCGACCATGATCTTCAAAATACTGATCGCTATACTGGTCGCCTATACCGGCTGGTATTTGTGGCAGGGTCCGAAACGGACTCACCGGCGAATTCGGCCGGAGCCGCAGAATGGCGAGGATAGCGCGGCGCGCGCGGTGTTGGGCGTGCCTGCGGAGGCAAGCGAGACCGAGATCCGCGCCGCGCACCGCCGCCTCATCAATGCGGTCCATCCGGATCATGGCGGATCTGCCGAATTGACGCGCCGGGTCAACGCCGCGCGCGATGTGTTGCTGCGGCGCCATTGAACTTTCCGGCGCGCCGAAGATTAGGCGACCGACACTTTCACGGAGCTTTTTCGAATGACCCATGTTTTCGACCCCACGTCTCTGCGCGAATATGACATTCGCGGCATCGTCGGAAAAACATTGGGTCCGGCCGATGCGACCGCGATCGGGCGCGGTTTCGCGACGCGCGTGCGTCGCGCCGGGGGCACGCGCGTGGCTGTCGGCTATGACGGACGCACCTCGTCGCCAGAGCTCGAGGCCGCGCTGATCGCCGGGCTGACCGCGTCGGGGGTTGATGTGGTGCGCACCGGCATGGGGCCGACGCCGCAGCTTTATTATGCCGAGGCGATCCTTGAAGTGGATGGCGGCATTCAGATCACCGGCAGCCATAATCCGGGCAATTACAACGGCTTCAAGATGGTGCTGCAGCATTTGCCGTTTTTCGGTGCCGACATTCAGGATCTGGCGAAACTGGCTGAGACCGGCGACTGGGAAGAAGGCGAGGGCGTGGTCACCGAGGCCGACATCGTCGACGATTATGTCGGGCGCCTGCTCGCCGGCTATGCCGGTGGCGCGTACCGGATCGGCTGGGACGCCGGCAACGGCGCTTCGGGCCCGGTGATTGAGAAGCTGACCAAGCTGCTGCCCGGCGAACATCATCTGCTGTTCACCGATGTCGACGGCACGTTCCCCAATCACCATCCCGATCCGACCGAGGAGAAGAACCTCGCCGATCTGAAAAAGCTGGTTGCCGAGAAACAGCTCGATTTCGGCCTCGCCTTTGACGGCGATGGCGACCGGATCGGCGCGATCGACGGCCAGGGTCGGGTGATCTGGGGTGATCAATTATTGTCGATCCTGGCCGAGCCGGTGCTCAAGGAACTGCCCGGCGCGACGATCATCGCGGATGTGAAGGCATCGCAGGCACTGTTCGACCGGGTGAGGGAGCTCGGCGGCGAGCCGCTGATGTGGAAGACCGGTCACAGCCTGATCAAGACCAAGATGAAGGAAACGGGCGCACCTCTCGCCGGCGAGATGAGCGGCCATATCTTCTTCGCGCATGATTATTACGGCTTTGACGACGCGCAATATGCTGCCGTCCGGCTGATCCGTGCGGTGCACATGATCGGTAAGTCGATGACCGAGATCAGGGGCGCGATGCCGGCCCTGGTCAACACGCCGGAGATGCGCTTCCAGGTCGATGAAAGCCGCAAGTTCGCGGTGGTCGAGGAAGTGCTGAGCCGGCTCGAAAACGAAGGCGCGGACGTGAATCGCACCGATGGTGCGCGGGTCAACACGCCCGACGGCTGGTGGCTGCTGCGCGCGTCGAACACGCAGGACGTACTTGTTGCCCGCGCCGAAGCAAAGGATCAGGCCGCACTCGACCGGCTGCTCGCGATGATCGACGCGCAGCTTGCCGCGAGCGGGCTGGTGCGCGGGGAACAGGCGGGGCACTGATCTCGTACGGGATCGCTTGTCAAAACCGGCAGTGCTGACCACCCAAGGCGTCACCCCAGCGAAGGCTGGGGGTCTCCATGGTTGGGCGACCACGTCGAGCCTCGCAGAGAGATGCCAGCCTGCGCTGGGGTGACGGCTATGGTGCTGGCACCGATTCACGGCGCTCACCGTCGTCGTCATGTCTGCCCTCCGCGCCACATTGACGTCATCGGTAAAACCCACTGGCCGGCCATTGAATCGAGCAGATCCGGAAGCGAGCAGACCATGATCTCACCCCAGTTTTTTCCCGATATTCCCGTAGCGCGCTCACAAAATTCCCGTGCGGCTCCACCGAAATTCCCGTAGTTTTTCCCGTAAATTCCCGTGGCGCGCCCGAAAAAGCATTTTCCCGTTGGCTTTCCCGTAGCCACGGGAAATTCGGGTTTGGAAACGCAGCAGTTTCAGGCGGACCAATGCCGCCGATTCAACGCTGCGGGCGCAACGGTTAGCACTCTCCAATCACGACCGCCGACCGCTCTTTGACATGACGAAACCCACCAATGACTCGCCTGTCCACAGGCCGGTCGACGCCCAACCCTGCCGTCTTCGGGATTTTGTCGCCAAGAAGAGACTCGCATTTCGCCCCGGCAACCGCCACCTAGAATGCAATGCCTCCGCCACCTCCCCAGATCATCCGCGTCGTCGACCTCGAAACCACTGGCCAGGCCCCGCCTGCGCACGGCGTGTGCGAGATTGGCTGGCAGGATGTCGCGCTCGGTGCCGATGGCCGCTGGGAGCTGCAGGGCGAGGGCGGTGCACGCTTCGTCAATCCGGGGCGGCCGATCCCGCCGCTGACTCAGGCGATCCATCACATCCTCGACGAACAGGTCGCCGACGCGCCCTTCTGGCATGATGTCGCGCGCCCGGTGCTTGATCCTTGGCCGCGCCGGATCGCGCTCGCCGCGCACCGCGCGGACTATGAGATGAAATTCTGCACGCCCGCGCTGACCCATAATGCGCAATGGATCTGCACCTGGAAATGCGCGCTGCGACTCTGGCCCGACAGCCCGAGCTTCTCGAACCAGATGCTGCGTTACTGGCGCAAGCCGGAAGGGATGATCCATGAGCGCGGCCTGCCCGCGCACCGCGCCTTCCCCGATTCCTATGTCACTGCCTTCCATCTGCGTGACATGCTCAACCAGGTCGGCGTGGCGCAGCTGATCGAATGGTCGAACCTGCCTGGCCTGTTGCCGAGTGTCCGGCAGGGGCCGGATCGCGGCAAGGACTGGCGCGAGATCAGTGACGATTCGCTCGCTATCTTCCTTGGCGACCGCGACATCGACGTGCGCTTCACCGCCGAAACCGAGCTCGCACGGCGTCGTGGCGGTGGAGTGGTCGGTCGTGACAAGCCGCAAGGGACGCTGTTTCAGGACTGATCCGCGCGCCGATTCGGATTGATCGAAGTCAATCGAGTCGCGCTGGTCTTTCCTCCGCACCCCTCATAGAACGCAACAATGTTTCGCACGCTCGTTCAGCGCCTTGGAGGCCGGGAGGCTTCGGTTGGACGCGTGCTGATCACCTTCATGGTGATCGGTTTCCTCAGCCTGATCGCTGCCGGGATCGCGGCCTTCCTGGTGACCGTGCGGAACCAGGAACATACGCGCTCGATCAGTCACACCTATGAGGTCGAGATCGCGATCGCCCAGGCGGGAACCATCATCGAGCAGTCGGAAACCACGCGCCGGGGATATCTTCTCACCGGGCAGCCCATCTATTTCGATACCTATACGACCACCGCGAACAGGCTGCCCGTCGCGCTGGACCGGATCGGGCTGCTGTCCGGTGACAATCCACGTCAGCGCGCCAACCTTGCTCGATTAAGGGCGCTCACCGACGATCTGAAGGTGCAACGCGACCGGACCATGGCGTTGGCCCGTGCCGGCCGAAGAGACGAGGCGATCCGCCTTTTCGTCGAGGAAAGCAGTGGGCGGCGGATGCGCGCCATTCGCGATCTCAGTATGGCCATGGGTGACGAGGAGCGGCGCTTGCTTGGCATTCGCGATGCCGAACAACGCGCAAGCGTGCGCGCCTTCTATGCGACGCTGATCGTCGCCGGCATCTTGCTGCTGCTGGTTGCGGTCGCCTCCCTGCTGACGGTGCTGCGCTACACGCGCGACCTCGCCGCATCGCGAGATGTGCTTCGCGACTTCGCCGATTCGCTTGAAGGGCTGGTTAAGGAGCGCACTGCCGATCTCTCGCGCGCGAATGAGGAAATCCAGCGCTTCGCCTATATCGTCAGCCATGACCTGCGCAGCCCGCTGGTCAATGTGATGGGCTTCACCGCCGAACTCGACACCGCGACCGCGGCGATCACCGAGCTGATCGATCGCGCCGAGGAATCCGCGCCCGATATCGTCACGCAAGAGGCGCGGCTGGCGGCGCGCGAGGATTTGCCCGAGGCGATCGGTTTCATCCGCACCTCGACGCAGAAGATGGACCGGCTGATCAACGCGATCCTGAAATTGTCGCGCGAGGGACGCCGCGTCATCTCACCCCAGCCGATCGACATGAATGCGCAAGTCGAGACGATCGGCGCAACGCTCAAACACATGATCGACGATCGCGATGCGACATTGATCGTCGAGGGAGAATTGCCCGCCCTGGTCAGCGACCGGCTGGCGATCGAGCAGATCTTCTCCAATCTGATCGAGAATGCGGTCAAATATCTTCAACCAGGCCGCCCCGGCCGCGTCATCGTGCGCGGGTCGCGCAGCGGGCCGCGCGTGACCTATGAGATCGAGGACAATGGCCGCGGGATCGCGCCCGGCGATCATCAGCGCGTGTTCGACCTGTTCCGCCGCTCGGGTCATCAGGACCAGCCGGGCGAAGGGATCGGCCTCGCCCATGTCCGCGCCCTGGCCTATCGTCTTGGCGGCATTATCGACGTCAGCTCCGAACTCGGTAAAGGTGCGACGTTCCGGCTGACCCTGCCCGCCACCCTTTCCGAAGCACAGGATAATCGCAAATGAACGACCATCGTTCCGTCAGTATCGTGATGATCGAGGATGACGAAGGCCATGCCCGTCTGATCGAGAAGAACATCCGGCGCGCCGGGATTCTCAACGACATCACCCATTTCACCGACGGCACCAGCGCGCTGCACTATCTGTTCAATGACGCCAACGGCCCGGCGCTCAACGGTCCGGCGCTGGTGCTGCTCGACCTCAACCTGCCCGATATGAGCGGGACCGACATCCTCGCCAAGATCAAGAGCGAGCCCGCATTGAAGCGTACGCCGGTCGTGGTGCTGACCACCACCGACGACAAGGTCGAGATCCAGCGCTGCTATGATCTGGGCTGCAACGTCTACATCACCAAGCCGGTCAATTACGAAAGCTTCGCCCAGGCGATCCGCCAACTCGGCCTGTTCCTCTCGGTCATTCAGGTGCCCGACATCGAGGGTCAGGCTTGACTCAGGCCGTGCCGATTAAAGTCCTTTATATCGACGACGATGCCGGCCTGCGCACGTTGGCGGCGAAGTCGCTGACGCGTCGGGGTTATGCCGTCACGCTCGCCGAGGGCGGGGCCGAGGGGCTGGCTCTGGTCGGCACAGCGGATTTCGACCTGATCGCGGTCGACCATTACATGCCCGGCATGGATGGGCTGGAGACGCTGAAGAAGCTCCGCGCGCTCCCGGCGCCGCCGCCGGTCGTCTATGTCACGGGGTCGGAAGAGGGCCGGATCGCGGTCGCCGCGCTCAAGGCCGGTGCCGCCGACTATGTCGTGAAGACCGTCGGCAGCGATTTCTTCGATCTACTCACCGCTGCGTTCGACCAGGTGCTCGAGCGCGCGGCACTGGAACGCGACAAAAGCGCCGCCGAGGAGCAGTTGCGCGCAAGCAATGCACGGCTCGAAACATTGCTCAGCGAGGTCAATCACCGCGTCGCCAACAGCCTCCAGCTCGTTTCGGCGATGGTGCGGCTGCAGGCCGGCGCGCTCGACGACAGCGGCGCGCGCGATGCGCTGGAGGATACGCAACGCCGCATCGCCGCGATCGCGCAAGTCCATCGGCGTCTCTACACCTCGAACGATGTCGAGAGCGTCGACATGCAGGAATATCTCGGCGCGCTGGTCGAGGAACTGGGCGAAACCTGGTCGAGCAACGCCGCGCCGCGCACCTTGTCGCTCGCCGCCGACCCGATCCGCATGAAGACCGATCGTGCCGTTTCGCTTGGCGTGATCGTCACCGAACTGGTCACCAATGCGTGCAAATACGCCTATCCGGCCGGCCATGCGGGCGAAGTGCGGATCGCATTGAGTCGGGATGAGGACGAGCATTTCGTCCTGGCGGTCGAGGATGACGGCATCGGCATGACGGAAAACGCACCGGCGCGCGGTACCGGGCTTGGTACCAAGCTGATCCGCGCGATGGCGCAGAGCCTGCAATCGATCGTCGAATATGACCCCGCGCACAGCGGTGTGCGCGCTACCCTGCGCGGGGCGCTGCGCTGAAATCGCCTGCCTGGAATCAGCCCGGCTTGCGGAACTTGTAGATGAACTGGTCGGTCTTGCCGCGCACCGCCTTGTCGAAAACCGGCAAGCTGTGATCGTCGGCCGGGTTGGCGAGCAACGCGCTTTCGCCGACGAATTCGAAACCGGCGGCGGCGAGTTGTGACTTGACCGTTGCCGGATCGATCCGGTGCAGCGTATCGGTATCGCGCATCGCCGATCCCGCCTGCGCGACATGGTCGATGATCAGCAAGGTGCCGCCCGGTTTCAGCGCGGCAAACGCCAGCTTGTTGAACACCGCGGGATCGATCGAGCCCATGAATTTGTCGGGATAATCGTGGTAATTCTGCGCGGTGAAGACGATGTCGACGGGTTCCGCCGCTTGCAATGTAGTCGCCGGCTGAGTCGATGCGCTGACATTGGCGAAGTCGGCCGAGCCGGCGAGCTTCTGGTAATCGAGCACATTGGTGCGTGCTTCGGCCGCATAGGGTTGCGGCCAGATGCCATAGACATGGCCCGACGGACCGACCGATTTGGCGAACAATTTGGTCCAGTATCCGCCGCCGGGGATCAGGTCGATCACCTTGTCGTCGCTCTTGACCCCGGCAAAGGCGAGAATCTCGGGCCCGTGCCGCTTCGCATCGGTCATACGCATGTCGCCGCGTGCCGGATCGGCGGCGGCTGCGGCGATATTGGCGGGTAGTGCGCCGCTCTGCGCCGCCGGAGCAACGCTATTGGTTGCGTGGTCCGGCGTCGCGGTTGGGCCGCATGCGGCGAGCGTGCCGGCCGCGAGTGCGGCGATGACGATCGACTGTTTCATGACCGATGCCTGCCCCTGGTCGATCAGCGCGGCTTGCGGAACTTGAAGACGAACTGGTCGGTCTTGCCGCGGACCGCGGGGTCGAAGACCTTCGCCTTGTGATCGTCGGCAGGATTGGCGAGTGCATCCGAACTGCCTTCAAAGGCAAAGCCTGCTGCCAGCACCTGGCTCTTGACCACCGCCGGATCGATCCGGTGCAGTGTCTCGGTGCCGCTCAAGCCACTTCCCGCGGCATCCGCATGGTCGATGACGATATAGACGCCGCCGGGTTTGAGTGTCTTGAATACCGCTGCGTTGAATGCCGCCAAGGCCGCTTCACCTCGACCGCCATTGGGAATGTCGTGATAATTCTGCACGGTCCAAAACAGGTCGACAGGTGCGTCGACCGTCGGCAGTGGAGCGGTCTGCAACTCGGCGGTGACATTGGCGAGCTTGCGCTCCTTCAGCGCCGGGAGCTGCTTTTCGGCGTAGGTTGCTGCCGCAGCCGGCCATAATGCGAAGACATGACCGTCAGAGCCGACGATGCCGGTGAAGATGCGCGTCCAATATCCCGAGCCCGGAAAGAAATCGATCACCCGGTCGCCCGGCTTCGCGCCCGAAAAGGCCAGCACCTCTGCGGCCTTGCGACGCGCATCGTCGCCCGCCTGATCGGCGCGTGCCGGATCGGCCAGCGCCTTGGTTATGACCGCACTGCTCGTATCGGCGCCTGCCGCCGACAAGGGAGCGCTCGTCGTCCTGGCTTCGATCCCGGTCATGCCGGCACCGGCAACGATCAACCCGGCAAATGCCAGCCCTGCGAACATCACTGCCTTCATCACCGCTCTCCTGCCATATGATCACGCCGTCGTTATGCGACGTTCGTTACGGCGCGATGATAAGCGCTTGGGCGCACGCGTCCACCCGGAAAGCTTGCACGGTCCGGTCGGTAACGCGAACGCCCCGCCGGCGCGGTCCCGGGCAATCTCAGACGTCGAGATTGGCGACGCTTAGTGCATTCTCCTGGATGAATTCGCGGCGCGGTTCGACCACATCGCCCATCAGGCGGGTGAAGATCTCATCCGCGACATCGGCCTGATCGACCTCGACGCGAAGCAGCGAGCGATTCTGCGGGTCGAGCGTGGTTTCCCACAATTGCTCGGCATTCATCTCGCCCAGACCCTTATAGCGCGAGATCGCCAGGCCCTTGCGGCCCGCCGCGAGCACCGCGTCGAGCAACTGGCTTGGCCGCGCGACCATCGTCTCGCCCTTGCCGACCGCGATTGGTGCGTCCTCGTCGTCCGCTTCGTTCGCCGCATCCGCTTCGGCCTGGGCGGCGCTTGCCGCCTTGGTCGAGATCAGCTTGGCGGTTTGCGTGAAGGAGTCCGCCTGCTCGACCGCAAGCGCATGGAGCTTGCGCGCCTCGGCCGAGCCGAGAAACGCCGCTTCGATGATGTGATGATCGGTCACGCCGCGCCAGGCGCGCTCGAAATGGATGCCACCTTCCTCAGTCAGGCGCGCGGTCCAGCGCGCCTCGGGATCGGCGGCGATCAGGCCGGTCGTTACCTCGGCGACCCGCGCCATACGCACATCGCGGCTGGCCGCGGGATCGAGCGCACCGCCCATCGCCAGCGCCTCGACCATCGTCGGGTCGTAACGCCGCGGAACATAGCGCATCAGCGTGCGCATGCGCCGCGCATGATCGACCAGGCTGCGCAGGTCGGCGCCCGAACGCGCGCCGCCGGCGGCGCCTTCGAGCAGCGTGCCGGCAACGCCATTCTCGACCAGATAGTCGTCGAGCGCGTTATCATCCTTCAGATACACTTCGCTGCGCCCGCGCGTCGCTTTGTAAAGCGGCGGCTGAGCAATGAAGAGGTGCCCGTTGGTGATGATCTCGGGCATCTGGCGATAGAAAAAGGTCAGCAGCAGCGTGCGGATATGCGCGCCGTCCACGTCTGCGTCGGTCATAATGACGATCTTGTGGTAGCGCAGCTTCTCGATCTTGAAATCATCGCGGCCGATGCCGGTGCCCATCGCCTGGATCAAGGTGCCGATTTCGCGGCTCGACAGCATCCGGTCGAACCGTGCGCGCTCGACGTTGAGGATCTTGCCGCGCAGCGGGAGGATTGCCTGGAAATGCCGGTCGCGGCCCTGCTTCGCCGAGCCGCCGGCCGAGTCACCCTCGACCAGGAACAGTTCGGACTTGGCCGGATCACGCTCCTGGCAATCGGCGAGCTTGCCCGGCAGCGAGGCGATGTCCATCACGCCCTTGCGCCGGGTCAGTTCGCGCGCCTTCTTCGCGGCTTCGCGCGCGGCGGCGGCGTCGATGATCTTGGCGACGATCGCCTTGCCATGCGCCGGATTCTCCTCAAGCCATTCAGCGAGCTTGTCGGCCATCAGGCTTTCGAGCGGCTGGCGCACCTCGGACGAGACCAGCTTATCCTTGGTCTGGCTGCTGAACTTGGGATCGGGCAGCTTGACCGAAACGATCGCGGTCAGCCCTTCGCGCATATCGTCACCGGTCAGCGTGACCTTCTCCTTTTTCAGGAGACCCGATTTCTCGGCATAATTGTTCAGCGTACGCGTCATCGCCGCGCGGAACGCGGCCATATGCGTGCCGCCATCGCGCTGCGGGATGTTGTTGGTGAAGGCGAGGACGTTCTCGTAATAGCTGTCGTTCCACTCCAGCGCGACGTCGATCGTGACATCGTCGCGCGTGCCGGAAATGGCGACCGGATCGGGCATCAGCGCGATCTTGTTGCGATCGAGATATTTCACGAACGCGGCGATGCCGCCCTCATAATAAAGCTCGACCGTCTTATGCTCTTCGTGCCGCGCATCGTTGAGGAACAGGCGAACGCCCGAATTGAGGAACGCGAGTTCGCGATAGCGATGCTCGAGCTTTTCGAAATCGAACTCGATGATCTTGAACGTCGCAGGCGAGGGCAGGAATGTGACCTTGGTGCCCTTCTTGCCGTTTCCGGGACCGACGATCTTGAGCGGCGCAACCGCATCGCCAAAGGCGAAGCGCATATAATGCTCCTGGTCGTCGCGCCAGATCGTCAGGTCGAGCCATTCGCTCAGCGCGTTGACCACCGATACGCCGACGCCGTGCAGGCCGCCGGACACTTTGTAGGCATTGTCGTCGGATGTGTTTTCGAATTTACCGCCGGCGTGAAGCTGAGTCATGATGACCTCGGCCGCCGACACGCCTTCCTCGGTATGAATACCGGTCGGAATGCCGCGGCCATTATCCTCGACCGACACCGATCCGTCGGGGTTGAGCGTGATGTCGATCCGGTCGCAATGCCCGGCCAGCGCCTCGTCGATCGCATTGTCGCTGACCTCGAACACCATATGGTGGAGGCCGGAGCCGTCATCGGTATCGCCGATATACATGCCGGGGCGTTTACGCACTGCGTCGAGGCCCTTCAGGACCTTGATCGAGTCAGCGCCATAGTCGTTCTTGTTGGGGTCTTCAGCCATACCGAGTATATAGGGATTCACTCTCGGAAACGGAAGCAAAATGGCGGCCCGCGCGGGGCGCAGGCCGCCGGTCTTGCTTATTCAGCTTTGGTCGTAACCGTGGTCGTGGTTTTCTCGACCGTACGTGCCGGCGTGCTCGACCTTTTCACGACGCGTCGCACCGGCTTGCGCACGGTGACCTTCTTGCGTGCCACGGTCGCTGGCGCTGCGGTCTTGACCGTTTCCGTGGTGATCGTCGTCGTTGGCGTCGGCGCCGGTGGTGCGATCACGATCGGGGCGGGTGGCGGCGTGGCGCGTGCCGCAGCGGCATCGGCGGCGGCAGCATTGGCCTCCTGTTGCGCGGCCTGCGCGCGGGCATTGGCGGCGGCGGCTTCCTGCTGCGCATCGGCTGCTGCGGCGCGTTCGGCATTCACGGCTTCATTGCGATTGCGCTCGGAAATGCCGATCGCCGTGTCCGCAAGCTCGGACGCGCGATTGGCCTCGGCGATCGCTTCGTCCTTGCGTTTGGCGGCGAGATCTTCTTCAGCGCTGCGTAGTGCGGCCTGAGCCTGAGCCTGCAAGCGGGGTACTTCGCCCGAGGCACCGAGTTTGTTCGCTGCCTCGACCTTTGCCTTGGCCGCGGCGATCGCCTCATGCGCGCGATCGGTCTTGCCGCGTGCAAAGGCAGGTGTGGCCGATGAAAGTAGCAATGCGGAAACGCATAGTGCGCGCGTCATCATTGAATAGTTACGCATAACTCTTCTCCTGAAATTCTAAAGCGGCGACGTAACGAACTCCGAAGCGTGGAAGTTCCGTAGCGTCATGATCGGCAGTCAGCTGGAGTGCCAGTCGCCACAAATAGGCGACTGGCACTCTATTGATTTTAATCGATATTGCTGAAACGATCGGCGCGTTGACCCAGTAAGGTCACTTCGACCCGCCGATTCTGACGCATGCCAGCCGGAGTTGCATTGGTCGCGACCGGATCGGCCTCGCCATGCCCGACCACCGAGAAGCGCGCACGGGTCACACCCATCTCGTCGAACGCGACGCGCACGCTGTCGGCGCGGCGTTCCGATAGCGCCTGGTTATGCGCATCGGTACCGCGCGAATCGGTATAACCGTCGATCGCCACGCGCACGCCGCGTTCCGAGCTGAGATAGTCGGCAAGCGGGCGCAATTTCTCGATCGCACCGGGCCGCAGTACCGCGCTGTCGGTCTTGAACAGCACATCTTCCTGCAGGCGCAGCGTTGCGCCGCGCGACGTCTGGCGGAACCCGTAGCCGCGCATCGCGCCGCGATCCCAGCCGCCGCGTTCCTCGACGACCACGGCATGATCACGGCTGTTCCAGTCGAAACGGTCGCGACGCGGGCCGGCGACGTTGGCAAAAGCGCGGTTGGCGGCCCGAGCTTCGCGCGGATTGACGCGACCGTCACGGTTGACGTCGAAATTACGCATCACGAAGGCACGGCCGCGATTGGTCGCGCGCAGTTCGGGAAAGAGAATCGGCACGCCCGCGCCGATCAGGCGGTACTCGCGGTCACCATGACGGCCGCCGTTCCAATCCCAGCGGTCCTGGGCGAAGGCCGGGCTGGCGCCGGCGAGCAGCGCGACAGCGGCGGCTGCGATACCGGATATCGGCTTGTTCAATTTTGTCATTATTCGTCTCCTGGCCCCCGCCCCATATGGCTCAGATGGCAGGAGACGCTTGAACCGCGCGTGAGTTGCCCTGACAGGCTGGGTTCAGCGAGCGCCGCCGCCCAGCGTCATGCGGAACACGTCGGGGCCGAGTGCATCGAACAGCGCGTCTTCCGTGCCGGTCATCCACACCTGTCCCTTGCCGGTGAGGCGCTCGAACAAGGCGGCGCGGCGTACGGGATCGAGGTGCGCCGCGACTTCGTCGAGCAGCAGGATCGGCGCGAGTCCGGTGCGCGCGGCGACGAGATCGGCATGGGCGAGGATCAGGCCGAGCAGCAACGCTTTCTGCTCGCCGGTCGAGCACAGCGCGGCGGCCTGGTTTTTGCCGAGATGGGTGACGGCGAGATCGGTGCGGTGCGGGCCGGCGAGCGCGCGTGCGGCGGCGGCATCGCGCGCGCGACCGCGCGCGAGGTCGGCGGCAAGCGTGTTGCCGGCGCCGGTCCAGCCCTGCAGCGCCAGCCCGGCGCGCGCGAACGGGCCTTCGGGCTGGTCGGCCAGGGTGATGCCGAGCGAAGCGACGGTATCGCGCCGCGCCAGATCGATCGCTGTGCCATGCTCCGCCATCTGCGCTTCGAGCGCGGTCAGCCAGTCGGGGTCGGGCGGCAGATCGTCGGCGAGCAGCCGGTTGCGCGCGCGCATCGCCGCTTCATAGCGATTGCTGTGCACCGCATGACCCGGGTTGAGCGCGAGCGTCAGCCGGTCGAGAAAGCGGCGGCGTTCGCTCGCCGGCTCGACGAACAGACGGTCCATCGCCGGGGTCAGCCACAGCACGCTGAGCCATTCCGACAGCGCCGTTGCGGCGGCGGGGGCGCCCTGGATACGGACGATGCGGCGTTCGGGCGCGGCGGCCTGAGTGCCAGTCGCGATCTGGATGTCGCCATCACCGGCAGAGTGGAGATCGGCGGCAACGCCGAAGCCCCCTGGCCCGTCCTGACGCGCCATCTCGCCCAGCGGGGCGCGGCGCAGCCCGCGGCCGGGCGCGAGCAGCGACACCGCCTCCAGTACATTGGTCTTGCCTGCGCCATTCTCGCCGGTCAGCACGACGAAGCCCGGCCCCGGCGCGATCACGGTATCGGCATGGTTGCGAAAATCGGTGAGGACGAGACGAGCGAGCATGGTCGTCGAATGCCTTAGAGGCTGTTTGAAAATTCGCGAAAGCGCGAATTTCAAAGGCGGTTCCGGCCCGCTCCCCCTCCCAGCCACCCACAGCGTATCCTGAATGGGTGGCCGGGAGGGGGAGCGGGCCGGAACCGCCAAATGCGCCTCAGCGCATTTCCAATCAAAGCCTTAGCGCGAAACGCAATCGCGGGTGCGATTTTCGCACGCAGTGCTGATGGAACGAAAGCGATCGTCAATCGCTCCGGCGCCATCGCGCGGGAACCGTGATCTGTCCATCGCGATACAGCCGGAGAATTCCATGCGCCTGCCGCTCATCCCGCCCGCCGACCTGACCGATGCCCAGAAGCCGCTTTACGACGATATGAAAGCGGGAATCGCGTCCAACTTCAATGACTTCAAGACTGTGGACGCAGACGGCGCGCTGATCGGCCCGTGGAATCCGTGGTTGCACGAACCGGTGATCGGCAAAGCGGTGTGGGATCTGACCAAGGCGATGTCGATGCAGGCGGCCTTGCCTGATAGCGCGCGGCAGGTCGCGATCCTGGTCACAGGCGCGCATTTCGACGCGGCCTATGAGATTTACGCGCACATCGCCGTTGCGGAGCGCGAAAAGATGCCGCCCCGGCGGTTGTCCGAACTATGTGCGAACATCAAGCCGGTCGACCTGAGCGACACAGAAAGCGTCGCCTATGATGTCGCCTTCGCGCTGGTCAATGGCGGTGTGCTGCCCGAGCCATGTTATCGGCTCGCCGTCGACACCTTTGGTCAGCATGGGGCGAACGAGCTGATCTATCTCGTCGGTCTTTATGCGCTGGTGTCGATGACGCTCAACGGCTTCAACGTGCCGGTACCCGAGCGGGAGTGAAACAACGGCTTCAGGCGGCTGCCCGCTCCGGTGCGGGCGCCGCTTTGTCCGCCTTCGACGCACTGAGATAAGACGCCAGTTCGGCGCCCAGTTCGCGTTGCGCGTGCAGATAGGCGGTCGGCGTCACGATGTTGAGCCGCGCCCGCACCGCGTCGATCGGCTCGTGCAGCAGCGTCAGATAATCCTCGCCGGAAATCCATTTCGCCTTGCGGCCGTTACGATAGCCTTCCCATACGGCCCGGGCAAACAATGTGCCGCCGGTGACCTTGAGGCTCTTGAGCGCCGCCGCGCCGCCGATGAATGCCCAGCCGAGCCCGCCGACCTGAGCATAGGAAAACGCGACCAACGCCGCTTCGCCCAGGCTTTCGTCGGCCTTGTAACCGGTCAGCACGTGCCAGATGTCGTGCGTGTCGCGCACTCGCCGACCGAACCAGGCATAAGGGTGCGGCATGTCTTCTTCGCGGTTGATCTTGCTGATCTCGGCCAGGCCGTCAGCCGAATAGCCGGTGGTCTCGAGGAAATTGCGATAGGCCGCACCGACCGTGCCCGGCGCGAAACTCGCGACGAATGCCTTGTCGGTGAAACGCTGCGCCAGTTCGACTCGTTCGTAGGCCATCCGGCCACCTTCTTCGGTGGCGATGAAGCGCGCATAGTTCATCGGCGCATTGCCGACGTTCAGCGCCCGCATGATGCGGAAAACCTGCGTCGTGTCGTCTCCATTGGAGAGCAGCTTGCGGATCGCATCGAATGCGGTGCGCCAGTCGCGACGACCGGTGGTTCCGGGAAAGGGGGGAAGCTTTGCCATCGAATCGATCCTTACTGACAATAGTGTTAGTAGAGGTCGGAGTGTCGCATGTCAATGTCCCGGCAGGCGCTCGTAGATAATCCGATAGCCGGGACCGACCCGCCACCGCGCGGCCTGGCGATAATCGCGCGCGAGGATGGTCTGCATCTCGTCCCATCCGGCGACGTAGGATTTGCTCTGCGGCGCGTCGCGCGACACGACATAGGTCGGGCGCTTGGCCATGATCCGCCGCACTTCGGTCATCACATCGACGCCGATCGCGCCGACTTCGCGTTTGTTGTTGAGATGGTCCGGGAATGGCCAACGCGTCGGCAGGCAGCTTTTGGTCATCATGTAGAGGATGACGTCGCCTTCGTAGATGAACAGGCAATCCTTCAATCGCGGTTTCAGATAGGCCGCCATCGCCCGCACTTCCGGTCCGGTGCCGCGCTCCTTGCGGAACCGCGCCGAGGTGGAGATCGTGACGATGCTGGTCGCGATGATGAGGAACGCGGCGATAGAGATTGTGCGTCTGCGATCGCGGATGATCAGCGCAATGCCCGAGTGGGGATCGCCGAGCAACGGCGCAGCCGCGACCGTCAGCGGCACGAGCAACGGCAATGCGTAATGATCGAAATAACTGCCGAACAACAGCACCGCGCCAACCGCGGTCAGCGTCCAACCCGTAATCACGTGTCGCGAAAGCGACAGGATCGCGGTTTCGTCGGGATTGCGTTGCCGCGCGCCGGCGATGCCAAACCATGCCGCGATCGATAGCGGCGCGAGACGGATGGCGATCGCGGCAAGCCGACCCAGCACGACGTCGACCGGTTCCTTGCGACGGTCGAAGATCGAAGTGAAATTGGCGTAGACAAAATCGGGGCCAAGGCCGGCCGCGGCGAAATATCCCCAGGCCAGACCGGTCGGGGCGAGGCCGAGGATCATCCATCCCAGCGCGAGCGTCGATATGGCGGCCCAACCATGCCCGGAACGGTGCGCGCGCCACAACAGCACCAGGCCCAGAAAACCACCCTCGAACAACACCGTATATTTGATCTGGATCGCGATCCCCATCAGCAGCATCGCTGCCGAGCCGAGCATCATGGCGCGGCTATCGAAGCGTTCCCGCGCCACCGCCGCCAGCGTCGCCAATACCGCAAGCGCGACCGGCAGGTTGTAGAATACCGGCGACTGCCCGCCATCGCCGCCCGATATGCCGAGCGCGGTCAGGTAGATGACCGCCGCGGCGGTCGCGCCGCGTGGACCGGCGATGCGGCGGGCGATGGTGCGGATGACGAGCGCGGTCGATAGGGCAAAAGCGGTCGCGACCAGTTGATACTGGACGACGCCTTCGCCGCCGAGCGCCCGAATCGCGGCGAAGATCAGGAACAGACCGACCGGCTTGCGATCCCAGATGTCGCGATACGGCATCGCGCCTTGCCACATCCGGTCGCCGACAAAGAGGTAGAACTGGTCATCGACATGGATGACCGGGTTGCCAAATTGCACCGCGCGCGCCGCGAGTGCGACGAACAGGCACAGGCATGCCGCGCCGAGCGGCGTCGAAAGTCGATCGAGCAATGATGCATGCCAGTTCGGTGCGGAACGATCGTTCATCGGCGCGGCAGGCATAAGGACAACCCAGTCATTTTGCTGGGCATTGGACGGTCAACACCTCATCCACAACAGGACGATGCCGTGGATCGTATCCCGCATCAAACGCGCATCGGCATCAGCACGTAGAGCGCCGATGATTTGTCATTCTCGCGGATCAGCGTCGGGGCGGCGGCATCGGCAAGGTGGACCTCGATCGTGTCGCCATGCAGCTGACCGAGAATGTCGAGCAGGTAACGGCTGTTGAAGCCGATTTCGAAGCCCATCGAAGCATATTCGCCCGGGACCTCTTCCGCAGCGGTACCGTTTTCAGGGCTGGTCACCGACAGGGTGATCTTGTCGCGGTCGAGCGCCATCTTCACCGCACGAGTCTTTTCCGTGGCGATGGTCGAGACGCGGTCGACACCCTCCTCAAAGCTGCGCGGGTCGATCTTGAGGATCTTGTCGTTGCCGGTCGGAATGACGCGACTGTAATCGGGGAAGGTGCCGTCGATCAGCTTCGAGGTCAGCAATGCCTGGCCGAGATCGAAACGAATCTTGGTCGGCGAGAGCGACACGCCGACCGAGCCGTCAATCTCCTCGAGCAGCTTGCGCAGTTCGGCGATGCATTTACGCGGGATGATCACGTCGGGCATGCCTTCGGCGCCGTCGGGTCGCGGCATGGTTACGCGGGCGAGCCGATGGCCGTCGGTCGCGGCGGCCTTGAGCACGGGCAGCGGATCATCCGACACGTGCCAGAAAATGCCGTTGAGATAATAACGCGTCTCTTCGGTCGAGATCGCAAAGCGCGTCTTGTCGATGATCTGCTTGAGCGTTTCGGCGGGCAGTTCGAAGCTGACCGGCAGTTCGCCTTCCGCGATCACAGGGAAATCGTCGCGCGGCAGGGTGCCGAGCTGGAACTTGGCGCGGCCCGCCATGATCGTCAGCTTGCCCTCGGCCGCGGCGAGGCTGACCTGGCTGCCTTCGGGCAGTTTGCGCGCAATGTCGAACAGAGTGTGCGCCGACACGGTGGTCGCACCGGGCTGGTCGACCGCGGCCGCCACGGTCTCGTTGATCTGCAGGTCCAGATCGGTCGCCATCAGCTTGAGGCCGCCTTCGGCGGTCGCCTCGAGCAGGACGTTCGACAGGATCGGAATGGTGTTGCGCCGCTCGACCACCGACTGGACGTGGCTGAGGCCCTTCAACAGAGTCGCGCGTTCGATCGTCGCCTTCATCGTAAATCCCCCGGGCCGCCGCCCAATTTCCTTCCCACCGAGCGTCAACAGCCGGGGGCAATTAGCCGTCTCCTTTCCTTAACGATAAAAAGGGCCGGAGCAAGCGCTCCGGCCCTAGATAGAGACTAGTTTTCGGCCCTAAATCGGGCGTTCGTCTCAGAAGCGGTAGCCGACGCCGACCGCGATCTGATGCCGGTCGGTATCGACATCGAAATTATTGGTGTTCGCGCCATTCGCATATTCGAATCGCGCATTGCCATAATTCGAGTAGCGATACTCGACCTTCGCATAGGTGTTGCTGCCGATCGACTGCTCGACACCGGCACCCAGACGATAACCGTCAAGGTTGAAATGCTGGCCGGTCGTGGTCGTACCATCGCTGGCGACCAGATCGAGTCGGCCATTGGTGTAGCCACCCTTGGCATAGATCAACGTGCTCGGTGCGGCGAGGAAGCCGACGCGAACACCGGCATACAAGTCGCGTCCCGACTTGACCCGGCCATAGCCGAGAGCGGCCGCGTCGAGCGGGTTGTTGGTGACCTTGGAGGTCGATCCGGTGATTTCGCCTTCGGCGCCGACGACCAGGCTGCCAAGCGCAACGTCGTAACCGATGTCGCCGCCATAGACGAGGCCGTCGGCCTTGCGATCGCTGTCGATATCGGAATTGGGCCCGCTACCGGGCTGAAGCTTGTCATAGCCAAGGATCACGCCGACGCGCGGGCCGGTGAAGGTGACATCGGCGGGGGCGTCCTGCGCGAAAGCGGGGGCGGCGATACCCAGCGCCAGTGCGCTGGCGGCGGCGGTGAGAACAAACTTACGCATAACCATACTCCATTGGTCGTTCCCGCCCCCAAAACTCGGACGGGGATGCTCAAATAGGTGAGCCCATTCGAAGTTGCATGAACCTCAGATAAACAAGGAAAACCGTTGCTTTTGCGCCACACGGGGTTGAATGGCGGGGCATGACTTCCAAGGCAGATCAGCGCCCGAGGAGACTCGGCAGGGACTTTATCGCGCGGCACGGCGAAACCGTGTTCAACGCCGCGCAAAGAATGCAGGGGGATCACCCGCACACGCCGCTGACTCGCGCCGGATTCGCCCAGGCGGATGAAATGGGCCGGGCGTTGCGGGCGGAATTGGGGCCGAAACCGGCATTGACTTTGTGGGCCTCGCCGACCGGCCGCGCGCTGCAGACCCTGGCAGTGATCGCCGAGCATCTCGAACTCGACTGGCACGGCGCGCAGACCGATCAGCGCCTGGTCGAAATCGGTATGGGCGGCTGGGGCGGCCGTTATTATGCCGATGTGATTGCCGAGGTCGGCCCGGTGTTCGATTCCGCATCGGGCCTGTTGATCTCCTCGCCCGATGGCGAACTCTATCATCAGATCGCGACGCGGGTCGGCGGCTGGCTCGGCGACACCGATCATGATCCGGGCGACCGGCTGGTCATCATGCATGGCATTTCCAGCCGGGTGCTGCGCGGCGTGATGACCGGTGCGGATGAGATCACCGGCTTCGGTGCCCCCGCCTTGCCCGGATTGCCGCAAGGGTCGGTGGTCAAGATCGAGCATGGCATCGAGTCGGTCGTGCACCTTGGCACTGGCCACGCCCCGGCATGAAGCGCGCGCTGCTGCTGCTCGCGCTGGTCGCCGGGCCGGCTGTGGCCCGCGAATCGCTTGGCATATTCGATCGCTGGGGCGCCTTCACCGACCCATCGCCACGGCGCTGCTATGCGATCGCCCAGCCGGTCGCGTCGGGCGGAGCATCGCGCTGGCGGCCCTTTGCGAGCATCGCGACCTGGCCGGGTCAGGGCGCGCGCAACCAGCTCCATATCCGCCTCAGCCGTGAACGCGATCCGCGCGCGCGCGTCACGCTGTCGGTCGGCGAGCGCCGCTTCGCGCTGGTCGCCGGCAGCGCCGATGCCTGGGCGCCCGACAAACGCACCGACGCTGCGGTCGTCGCGGCGATCCGGTCGGGCCGCAGCATGAGCGTCGAGACATTGAGCAAGACCGGCGCGCCGTTCGCCGATGTCTATGCGCTGCGCGGTGCCGCGACCGCGATCGATGCCGCGTCGCTGGGTTGTGCGAGATAGGCGTCGAGCCCGGCGACAAGCGCGTCGAATGCCGCCCGTACCGGTGTCGATGTCCGCAAATCCTCATGCATCACGACCCAGGTGTCGAGATCGATGCTGAACGCGTCGGGTAATACGCGAATCAGGGCGGGATAATGCGCGGCGAGCGGTACCTGACACACGCCGATGCCCATTCCGGCGCGAATTGCGGCGAACTGCGCCACGTCGCTGTCGGTGCGAAAGGCGAAGTCGACCGGCGTGAACATGATGCCTTGCGCACGCAAACCGCGCAGCACCGCATTGTCGGTCTCGACCCCGATCAGGCCGATCGCCCGTACATCATCGAGCGTTTGGGGCAACGGGCGTCCGCCGAGCAGGTCGGTATGCGCATGGAGCCCGAGCTCGATCGCCCCGATGCGTCGTGCGACCAGCGCATCCTGGGCAGGCCGCACCATTCGCACGGCGATATCGGCTTCGCGCCGCAGCAAATCCTCGTTCCGGTTGCTGGGCGACAGCATGATGGTCAGCGCCGGATGGCGCCGGCGCAGCTCGGCGAGGATCGGCGGCAACACTTCGATGGCGATCACGTCGCTCGCCGAGATGCGCACCAGCCCGGCGACCTCGCCCTCGCGATTCTGCGCGGCACGGGCAAAGGCGGCGGCGGCGATTGCCATCGCTTCGGCGGGCTCGCGCAAGGAAAGGGCAGCGTCGGTCGGCCGCAACCCGTCGGGCGCGCGCGTGAACAGCGCCACGCCGAGCCGGTGTTCGAGCTCGGCGATCCGGCGCCGGACCGTGGGTTGCGCCAGCGCGAGCATCCGCGCCGCCGCCGACAGGCTGCCGCCCTGCAGCACCGCCAAAAAGGCGCGGTGGCGTTCCCAATCATCCTCGCCTGCGAAATCATTGCTCATCATTTTATGATAGGCCGATGGTCAAAGCTCGACAATTTATTTTGAGCAATCGCTGACCGATATCGTCGTCATCAAGCGATGGAGACAATCATGACGAACACAGTGTTGGTATTGGGTGCGACCGGCGGCGTAGGCGGTGAAACCGCACGAGCCTTGCTCGCCCATGGCTGGCGGGTGCGCGGACTTGCCCGGCGCGTGCCGGCAACGGGCGACGGAATCGAATGGGTGCAAGGCGATGCGCTCGACGCAGATGCGGTGATGCAGGCGGCACGTGATGCGGACGCGATCGTCCATGCGGTCAATCCGCCGGGCTATCGCGACTGGGAAAAGCTAGTCCTCCCGATGCTCGACAACAGCATCGCCGCGGCGCGAGCCACCGGCGCACGGCTCGCTTTGCCGGGCACGATCTATAATTACGACCCGCACGCCACGCCGGTGGCGCTACCCGATTCACCGCAGCACGCCTTCACGCGCAAGGGCGCGATCCGCATCGCGATGGAACGGCGTATCGCCGAGTCGGGTGTTCGGGCGATCATCCTGCGCGCCGGCGACTTCTTCGGGCCGCGGCCGGGAAATAACTGGTTTTCACAAGGGCTTGTCAAACCCGGCAAGCCGGTGCGGTCGATCCTTCATCCCGGCAAACGCGGGGTGGGACATGCCTGGGCGTATCTGCCCGATGTCGGCGAGGCATTTGCCCGGTTGCTGAACATCGAAGCGTCGTTGCCCGATCTGGCGCGCTATCATTTCGCCGGAACCTGGGATGGTGACGGCACCGCGATCACGCGCGCCATCGCTCGTGCGGCGGGAAAGCCAGACATCAAGCCGTCACGCATGCCATGGGCCTTGTTGCCGCTGATCGCGCCGTTCAATCCGACGATGCGCGAAATGATCGAGATGCGGTCCTTTTGGGAGCACCCCGTCAGGCTGGACAATGCCGCCCTGATCGCCGCGATCGGACCGGAGCCGCACACGCCGCTTGATCGGGCAGTGGCTGCTACGCTGACGGCGCTGGGCTGTATCGATCGCTGATGCCGGACGGTGTCGTTGCGGGGCGTCGGGCGCATGCTGGAAATCCATCGTGTTTTCGACTACATGGCGGGCATGCCGAACACCGCGACGACTCTCATGCCCATTCCCGGGCACATTGACCCTGTGCCCGTGCCGCGCAGCTTCGTGCCGCGTAGCGATGGACGAATCGACTTGCTCGGCCTGTCCAAGCTCGACTTGCGCATGGCGCTGGAGACGTCGCAGCTCGAGCCGAAACAGGCGAAATTGCGCGCCAAGCAATTGTGGCACTGGATCTACAATCGCGGCGTCACCGATTTTTCGCTGATGACCGATATCTCGAAGACGATGCAGCCCTGGCTCGCGCAACGTTTCGTGATCAGCCGTCCGCAAGTGGTCGAGGCGCAGGTGTCGACCGACGGGACGCGCAAATGGCTGCTGCGTTCGGATGACGGCCAGGATTACGAGATGGTGTTCATCCCCGACGCCGATCGGGGCACCTTGTGCGTATCGTCGCAGGTCGGCTGCACGCTCAATTGCCGTTTCTGCCATACCGGTACGATGCGGCTTGTGCGCAACCTGACTGCCGCGGAAATCGTCGGTCAGGTCATGCTGGCGCGCGATGGTCTTGGCGAATGGCCGAGCCAGCCCGAGGGGCGGATGCTGACCAACATCGTGATGATGGGCATGGGCGAGCCGCTGTATAATTTCGATGCGGTGCGCGACGCGCTGAAACTGATCATGGACGGCGACGGCATCGCGCTGTCGAAGCGCCGCATCACACTGTCGACGTCGGGCGTGGTGCCGATGATGGCGCGCGCGGGGACCGAGATCGGCGTCAACCTCGCCGTGTCGCTTCACGCCGTGACCAAGGAAGTGCGTGACGAGATCGTCCCGATCAACCGCAAATACGGCATCGAGGAACTGCTTCAGGCCTGTGCCGATTATCCCGGCGCCAACAATGCGCGGCGCATCACGTTCGAATATGTCATGCTCCGCGACAAGAATGACAGCGACGCCGAGGCGCGTGAGTTGGTCCGGCTGATCAAACACTACGACTTGCCGGCCAAGGTCAATCTGATCCCGTTCAATCCCTGGCCCGGCGCGCCGTACGAATGCTCGACGCCGGAGCGGATCCGCAGCTTTTCCAACATCATTTTCGAAGCCGGCATTTCGGCACCCGTGCGCACGCCGCGCGGACGCGATATCGACGCGGCCTGCGGCCAGCTTAAGACCGCTTCGGAAAAGAAGAGCCGCGCCGAGCTCGACGCGCAGGCCGAGGAAAAGCTCGCCGCGCTTGGTTGAGCGCAGTCGATACCTCTCCCGTTCGTGCTGAGCCTCTCGACGAAGCTCGAGCCATGCTTGTCGAAGCACCGTTCTTTCTCTCTATGGCGGACAAGAAGAACGGCCCTTCGACAAGCTCGGGGCGAACGGAAGGGTAGCGCGCTTCGTGACTCTCGCTGATCTCGCCTTCGCGGCCGGTGCCGGCATGCTTGGCGGCGCTATGAATGCGCTGGCCGGTGGCGGCACCTTTGCCACCATGCCGGCGCTGATCGCACTCGGTCTGCCCAGTCCGATCGCCAACGCGACCAGCAACGTCGCGCTGCAGCCCGGCGCGGTGGCTAGCGCCTGGGCTTATCGCGCGGGCCTCGAGCCGATGTCCGGCCTGTCGGTGCGGTTGCTTACCGCAATCACCTTTGCCGGCGGGATGGCGGGCAGCCTGTTGCTCGTCGTCACGCCGACGCGCATTTTCGACCTCGTCATTCCCTGGCTATTGTTGCTCGCGACGATCGCCATCGCATTCGGCAAGCGCGCCTCGACGGTGCTCGGTGAGCGGATCCGTATCGGCCCGAAGACCCTGATCTGTGCGCAAACGCTGCTCGGCATCTATGGCGGTTATTTCGGCGGCGGCGTCGGGCTGATGATGACCGCGACATGGGGCCTGTTGTCAGGCGCGGAACCGCACAAGCTTGCCGCACCGCGCACCCTGATGCTGGCGACCGCGAATGCGGCAGCGGCGATTGTCTTTATCGCCACTGGCATGGTGCGTTGGATGTTGTGCCTGCCGATGCTCGCCGGCGCGCTGATTGGCGGTTATCTCGGCGCGCGCCTGGGCCTGATCTTGCCGCCGCGCGTCATCCGCACTTGGACAATACTGATCACGGGCGTGACGACGGCGGTGTTCTTCTGGCGCGCTTATGCGTGATTCCGGAACTGGCGTCTCGGCATCCGGCGATCGCCACCGCTCGTATCGGTCACTGGTCAATTGCGCGGCGATGCCCGATATGTAACGGAACGCCAGTAGCGCGCGAGTAAGGGCCTGGATGGACCACCGGAACGAACCTGTTTCCGCCGAGACGGATACGGCAACCGCACCGCCGGGCGGCGCGTCGATTTATCGCCACAAGCTGACCACACGGCTGTGGCACTGGGTCAATGTCGTCGCGGTCTTCATTCTGCTCGGCAGCGGGCTGACCATCCTCAATGCCCATCCGCATCTTTATTGGGGCGCATATGGCGCCAATTTCGATCATGCCTGGCTGCACACGCCGCGCTGGCCGGGCTGGCTGACCATTCCCGCCAGCTATAATCTCGCGATCGCGCGGCGCTGGCATTTGCTGTTCGCGCTGGTGTTCGCTTTCGGCCTGTTGTTCCTGATGGTGTCGAGCCTGATCAACAAGCATTTCCAGCGCGACTTGCGGGTTCGCCTGCGCGAGTTGAAACCCGCCGCGCTGCTCCATGATGTGAAGGAACATCTCGCCTTTCGTTTTCACGATGCGAAGACTCCGGGCGCGTACAATATCTTCCAGAAGCTTTCCTATGTGCTGGTCATCTTCATCCTGATTCCGTTGATGATCTTCACCGGCCTCACCATGTCGCCGGGCATGGATGCGGCATGGCCCTGGCTGCTCGATCTGTTCGGCGGGCGGCAATCGGCGCGCTCGATCCATTTCATCGCCGCCGCCGGGCTGGTTGCGTTCATCATCGTCCATCTCGTGCTGGTCATCCTCGCGGGTGCGTGGAACGAGGTGCGATCGATGATCACCGGGCGCTGGACGGTTCCAGAGGATGAGCAATGACCGGTTTCATCACCAGGCGCTCGCTCATCATCGGTGGGACCGCGACGGCCGGGCTACTGCTCAGCGGCTGCGACAAGGTCGCGCAGAACCCCGGTTTTCGCAAAATCCTCTTCTCCGGCGAACAGATGAATCTCGGGCTGCAACGCGCTTTGTCCAATCGCGGCGCACTGGCGCCTGAATTCCGTCCCGATCAGATGTCGCCGCGCTTCCGCACCAACGGCACCGCCAATCCCGATACGCCGAGCTATAATGCGATGGTGGCGGACAAGTTTGCCGCGTGGCGGCTGCAGGTCGCCGGCCTGGTCGCGCGGCCGCTCGATCTGTCGCTGGCCCAGCTCCGCTCGATGCCCGCGCGAAGCCAGATCACGCGGCACGATTGCGTCGAGGGCTGGAGCGCGATCGGGAAGTGGCGCGGACCGACACTCGGATCTCTGCTCAAACTGGCGGATATCAAGGACGGCGCGCGCTATATCGTGTTCACTTGCGCCGATCTCTATGGCGGACAGCCCTATTACGAATCGATCGACCTGGTCGACGCGTTCCATCCGCAGACGATTCTCGCCTGGGCAATGAACAATCATCTGCTCGATGTCGGACACGGCGCGCCGGTCCGGCTGCGGGTCGAGCGGCAGCTCGGTTACAAACACGCCAAATATGTCATGCGCGTCGATGCCGTAGCGTCGCTGGCCGGAATCGGCCTCGGAAAAGGCGGATATTGGGAAGATCGTGTCGATTACGATTGGTATGCGGGCATCTGAATTGATACGGGAGCGGGCATGGCGCTGATCGATCGATTCCTGGCCGCCCGCGTGAAGCGCGGACAGCTCACCGTCCACCATGCCGATGGCAACATCCGTAGCTTCGGTACGGCGGATCCTGATTTCCCCAATGTCACGATACGCTTCGCCGACAAGGGCGCGGCAAACTTCATCGTGCGCAATCCGAGCCTGGGCGCGGGCGAAGCCTATATGAATGGCCGGCTGCTCGTCGATGGCGACGACATCATGGGTCTGGTCACGCTGATGACCGCCAATGATCTGTGGGAGGAAGGCAAGGCCGCGTTGATCGCCTCTCCACCACGCCGCGCGGTCGCGGCCGTGGTGCACCGCGTCGGCCGGATCAACATGGCGCGCGCGTCGAAGCGCAACGTCGCGCACCATTATGACCTGTCGGACCGGCTTTATGATCTCTTCCTCGACGCCGACCGGCAATATAGCTGCGCCTATTTCACCGATCCGGCCAACAGCCTCGAACAGGCGCAGGACGACAAAAAGGCGCATATCGCCGCCAAGCTCGCGCTCAAGCCGGGCATGCGCGTGCTCGATATCGGCTGCGGCTGGGGCGGCATGGCGCTGTACCTCCATGCCAAGACCGGCGCCGAAGTGCTGGGGGTCACCCTGTCGGAGGAGCAAATCAAAGTCGCGCGCCGCCGTGCCGAGGAAGCGGGTGTCGCCGACAAGGTGAAGTTCGAACTGATCGATTATCGCCACGTCACCGGCACGTTCGATCGCATCGTCTCGGTCGGCATGTTCGAACATGTCGGCCCGGCGCATTACCGCACCTTCATGCGCAAATGCCGCAGCCTGCTGACCGAAGACGGCGTGATGCTGCTCCACACCATCGGCCGGGCCGGCGCGCCCGGCGTGACCGACGACTGGACCGCGAAATATATCTTCCCGGGCGGCTACAACCCTGCACTGTCGGAAATCGTGCGCGCCAACGAAGGGCAGAAATTCTTCCTCACCGATGTCGAGGTGCTGCGGCTGCATTACAGCTACACGCTCGATCTCTGGTACGACCGCACCGTCGCGGCAAAGGCGCAGATCGTCGAACTGTACGACGAGCGCTTCTATCGCATGTGGCTGTTCTATCTGGCGGGTGCGAGCGCCGCGTTCCGTTATGGCGGGATGGTCAATTACCAGATCCAGTTCGCGCGCAACCGCACCGTCCTGCCGATCACGCGTGATTATATGTATGAAGAGGAGCGTCGGCTGCGTCAGGCTGGCGGATAAGTCATCCGCATATAGTCGAGCGACTCGACGATCAGCGCTTCCAGCGCGCCCATGTCCACGTCGCTCAGCTTCTTGACGTAAAGGCAGGACTTGCCGGTGGTGAAATTGCCGAGCTGCGCCATCAGCGCGTCGTGACGAGGAAAGCCGCCGGCGATATAAAGCACCAGACTCGCTTTGCGCGGACTGAATCCGATCCGCGCCATTTCGCCCTCGCGGCCGCTGTCATAGCGGTATCGATAGCGGCCGAAGCCGATGATCGAGGGGCCCCACATCGTCGCCGGTTCGCCCGAGATGCGGGTCATCAGATCGATGATGATCCGCGCGTCGCTGCGGCGCTGTTCGGGTTCGACCCGTGCGAGGAATGTTTCCACGCTCGCACCGGTTTCCTGGGTCTTGTTCTCCGCCATCATCATTCCCCGACTCGAAATACCGATAATCTAGCGCAACACGATATTCCTGCCTAAGCGCCGCCAATGACCTCGCTTGTGCTCACCCGCCGGTCGATCTTTGCCCAGGCCTGGCCGATCATGCTGGGCCAGACCACGGTGCCGCTGGTCGGGCTGGTCGATACCGCGGTGATCGGCGCGACCGGCGACGCGGCGGCGCTGGCCGGGGTGGCGCTCGGCGCGACGGTGATCAATCTGATCTTCTGGACCTTCGGTTTCCTGCGCATGGGCATGACCGGGATGACCGCGCAGGCGGCGGGCGCGGGCGACGTGCCGGAAGTTGAGGCGATGCTGCTCCGCGGTGTCGCGGTCGGCCTGGCGCT
Source organism: Sphingomonas sp. So64.6b (assembly GCF_014171475.1). Lineage (NCBI taxonomy): Bacteria > Pseudomonadati > Pseudomonadota > Alphaproteobacteria > Sphingomonadales > Sphingomonadaceae > Sphingomonas > Sphingomonas sp. So64.6b. The sequence goes on along the minus strand of NZ_CP048817.1, from coordinate 3,820,879 downwards.
GGGCGTGGTCCTGTTCGCCTTGCAGCTGTTGCTGATCCCGCTCGCCTTTGCCGCATTGTCCGGCGGCGGCGCGCTTGATGATGCCGCGCGCGCCTTTGTCGGCGCGCGGTTCATCGGCGCACCGGCCGGCCTCGCCGTGTTCGCGATCAATGGCTGGCTGTTCGGTGTCGGCCGTACACGGGCGGCGCTGGCGCTGCAGATCGTGATGAACCTCGCGAACATTGCGCTCGACCTGATGTTGGTATGGCATTTCGCCATGGGCGCACGCGGCGTCGGGCTGGGTACGTCCTGCGCGGAATGGATCGCGCTCGCCACCGGGCTGCTGATCGTCGGGCGAGGAATCGATTGGCGCCGGCTGGGCTCGGCCACGCTGTTCGGCGGCGGCGCGCTGAAGCGGCTGTTCGCGGTCAACGCCGACATCATGATCCGTACCATTGCGCTGCTTTTGCTGTTCGTGTGGTTCACCAATGCCGGTGCGCGACTGGGAACGGTGCCGCTCGCGGCGAATCACGTATTGATGCAGTTCGTCAGTGTCGCCGCGTTCGTGCTCGACGGTTTCGCCTTCACCGCCGAATCACGCGTCGGCCATGCGATCGGCGCCCGGTCCGAGGCTCAGATGCGCCGCGCGATCCGACTGACCGGAGAATTCTCGCTGCTCGCCGGCCTCGGTTTCGCGCTGCTCTTCTTCCTCGCTGGCGGTCCGTTGATCGACCTGCTTGCGGCCAATGCCGATGTGCGAACTCAGGCACGCGCGCTGCTGCCCTTTGCCGCGGCGATTCCGCTGATTGGCGTGCCGGCGTGGCTGCTCGATGGCATCTTTATCGGCGCCACGCGCGGCCGTGCGCTGCGCAACGCCGCGATCGTCGCGACCACATTGTATATCGTCACCGACCTGCTGCTCCGCCCGTTTGGTTCGATCGGCCTGTGGTGGGCGATGCTGCTCGGTTATGCCTATCGCGCCGGCGCATTGGGCCTTTATCTGCCTGCCCTGCTCAGAGGCATGAAAACCGCATCGCCCGAATAGACAGCGCTTCGACTTGCCGTCCGCGAGGTGGGCTGATACCCGCCCGCGTCCCCTTGTCTCCGGAGCCTGCCCGTGTCCAAACCGACATCCGATCAGATCAACCGCGTCGTCCTCGCCTATTCGGGCGGTCTCGACACCAGCGTGATCCTGAAATGGCTGCAGCAGACCTATAATTGCGAGGTGGTGACCTTCACTGCCGATCTCGGCCAGGGGGAGGAACTCGCACCGGCACGCGCCAAGGCCGAGCTGATGGGGGTCAAGCCCGAACACATCTTCATCGATGACCTGCGCGAGGAATTCGTACGCGACTATGTCTTCCCGATGATGCGCTCCAACGCGCTGTACGAGGGGCTGTACCTGCTCGGCACCTCGATCGCCCGGCCGCTGATCGCCAAGCGTCAGGTCGAGATCGCCAAGCTGGTTGGCGCCGATGCGGTCAGCCATGGCGCGACCGGCAAGGGCAATGACCAGGTGCGCTTCGAACTCGGCTATTATGCGCTCGCACCCGATATCAAGGTAATCGCGCCGTGGCGCGAATGGGATTTGACCAGCCGCACCGCGCTGATCGCCTTTGCCGAACAGCATCAGATTCCGGTGCCCAAGGACAAGCGCGGCGAATCGCCATTCTCGACCGACGCCAACATGCTGCACACCTCGTCGGAAGGAAAAGTGCTTGAGGATCCGTGGGACGAAGTCCCCGACTATGTCTATTCGCGCACCGTCAACCCGGAGGACGCGCCGAACGAACCTGAGACAATCACGGTCGATTTCGAACGCGGTGACGGCGTCGCGATCAACGGCGTCGGCATGTCGCCGGCGACGCTGCTGGAGTCGCTCAACGAACTGGGCCGCAAGCATGGCATCGGCCGGCTCGACCTGGTCGAAAACCGCTTCGTCGGCATGAAGTCGCGCGGCATGTACGAAACGCCTGGCGGTACCATCTATCATCTTGCCCATCGCGGGATCGAGCAGCTCACGCTCGATCGGGGCGCCGCGCATCTCAAGGACGAACTCGCACCGCGTTATGCCGAGCTGATCTATAACGGCTTCTGGTTCAGCCCTGAGCGCGAGATGCTTCAGGCGGCGATCGACCATAGTCAGGAAAAGGTCTCGGGCACGGTCCGGCTCAAGCTCTACAAGGGGTCGGTCATCGTCACGGGGCGCAAATCGCCCAATTCGCTTTACTCGGAAAAGGTCGTGACCTTCGAGGACGATCAGGGCGCCTATGACCAGCGCGACGCGGCGGGCTTCATCAAGCTCAACGCATTACGGCTGCGCTTGCTCGGACGACGCGATCGGTAACCTTAAATCCTCCCCCGGTTCCCGGAGGAGGATTTAGTGGGAACGGCAATTTAACCGTCCGCTGCGTAGAGCGCGGGGATGGATTATGGCGATCGGCAAGGCATGAAGGGGGACACGCTGGCCGCGTTGGTCCTGGCGTTGCTGCTTGCCGCCGCCTGGACCTTGCGCGACTGGCATCAATTGTCCGCGCTGCGCCTGCCCGACACCGACGATGTGATGCGCCTGCAACAGATCCGCGACTGGCTCGGCGGGCAGCGTTTCTCCGATCTTGCACAGCACCGCCTCGGCGCGCCGCCCGGCCTCGCGATGCACTGGTCGCGCCTGCCCGATCTGGTGCCGGGCGGGATCATCGCTGCGCTGACTCCGTTCGCTGGCCGGCACTTTGCCGAAATCGCGGCGGTGATCGCGTGGCCGACGCTGCTGCTCGCCGGCGCGTTGCTGCTAACCGCGCGTATCGCGCGCGCGCTGGGCGGTGCGGAGATTGCCCGCACCGCGCTGGTCGTGGCGGCGATCGCCTATCCGACGACGACGATCTTCCTGCCCGGCCGGATCGATCATCACGGGTTTCAGGTGGTTCTGTTGCTCGTCATCGTCCATGCGCTGGTCCATGTGCCGGACATGTCGCGGGGCCTCACCGCCGGGCTGGCGGCGGCGGCAAGCATCGCGATCGGGGTGGAAACCTTGCCGCTGCTCGCCGCGGCGGCCGTGGTGCTGGTGACCGGCTGGATCTGGGGCCGGCGCGGTGGGGACGATGCGCTGATGGGTTTCGGCATCGCGCTGGCCGCCGGGCTGCTTGCCGCAAATACCGTGCTCAAGACCGAACAATTCGATTTCGCCGGATGCGATGGCTTCACCGCGATCGTATGGCGCGCGACTCAGTTCGCCGCGTTCGCGCCGATCGTGCTGGCGATTGCCGGTTATGCCAGCGCGCGGCGCGATATCCGGGCTGGCCTGGCCATGGCGCTGGGGGTCGCCGCGATATCGGGCCTGTGGCTCGTCGCGCCGTCGTGCCTGGCGCCTTATGGCGGGGTGGATCCGATGCTCAACCGCTTGTGGCTCGCCAATGTCGGCGAGGCGCAGCCTTTGTTCGCCGCGCGGCCGGAGGTGGCGATCGGCTATGCCGGACTGATGGTCGCCGGGATCGCCGCCAGCCTGTGGCGGTTGCGCGCGACGCGTGACGGTTTCTGGTCGGTGCTGCTCGTGTTTCAGCTTGCCGCGCTGGCGCTCACCTGCCTGCAATTGCGTGGCGCCTATGCCGGCGCGATCCTCGCTTCGCCGGCCCTCGCGGCGGTGATCGCGGTCGCGCGGCGACGCGGTTCGCTATGGCTCGCCGCGGCATGGCTCGGCTCGGCCGGCATGCTCTACCCGCTCGCCGCCAATGCTTTCGCGCCGCAATCGGAGGGCCAGAGCCAAGGTCGGAGCCAGACCGGGGGCCGGGCCGGGCCGGGCTGCACCTCGCCCGAGGCGCTGGCCGAACTCGGCACGTTGCCCCAAGGACGGCTGATCGCGCCGCTCGATCTCGGTGCTTATGCGCTTGTCGCGACCCGGTTGACGGTCGTCGGGGCGCCCTATCATCGTAACAATGCCGGCAACGCCGCAGTCTATCGCTTCTTCCTGGGCACGCCCGATCAGGCGCGATCGATCGCACAAAACTGGCAGGTTCGTTATATCGCGCTGTGTCCGGGCAGTTTCGATGAACTCGGTACGACAATGTCGGGCAACCCTGATCACTTGCTCGCACAGCTCCGCCGGGGCCGGATTCCACGCTGGATGCGACCAATTGCGCGGAATAGCGCGGGTTTGACACTATTTACCGTCGAACCGCGCTTGTTTGCCTCGCATTCATCGCGGTAAGGCGGTGACTATGCAGGGGGATACCGACAGGCTGCTTTGGTGGCAGACGCGCTGGTTCGTGGCGTTGATGGTGCTCGTCTCGATCATTCCGCTGCTCAAACCCGACATCCCGCCTTTGGTCGACCTGCCCGGCCATATGGGCCGTTACCGCGTTCAACTCGATATCGGCACCTATCCATGGCTGCGGGACTGGTATGATTTCAACTGGTCGCTGATCGGCAATCTCGGCGTCGACCTGCTGGTCATTCCGCTGGCGCCGGTCTTCGGGCTCGAACTGGCGGTCAAGCTGATCGTCATCGCCATTCCCGCGCTGACTGTCCTTGGCCTGTTGTGGATCGCGCGCGAAGTGCATGGACGCATCCCGGCAACCGCTTTGTTCGCCTTGCCGTTGGCGTATAGTTTCCCGTTCCAGTTCGGCTTCGTCAATTTCGCGCTGGCAATGGCGATCGCGCTCAACGCGTTCGCGCTGTGGCTGCGGCTTGCGCGGCTCGGCCGGTTAAGGCTGCGCGCGGCGATCTTCGTGCCGCTCTCCTGTCTGTTGTGGTTGTGCCACACCTTTGGCTGGGGCGTACTCGGCGTACTCGCTTTTTCATCCGAGATGATCCGTCAGCATGACGCGATCCGCGGCAAGGGGTGGCGGCATTGGTTCAAGGCCTGGGTGCGCGCCGGGCTGAGTTGCCTGCCGCTGGCGCTGCCGATGTTGCTGATGGTCGCCTGGCGCACCGGTAACCATGTCACCGGCCAGACCGCCGACTGGTTCAACTGGCGCGCCAAGATGGGCTGGCTGACCATGGCCCTGAAGGACCGGTGGCAGTTTTTCGACATTGCCTCGACCGCGGTCGTCTATCTCATCCTGTTCAAGGGTTTCCGCGACCCCGCTATCGAATATTCGCGCAATCTCGGCTTGTCGGCACTGTTCCTGCTCGCGGTGTTCGTCGTGCTGCCGCGCATCGTGTTCGGCTCCGCCTATGCCGATATGCGGCTCGCGCCGTTCATGCTCGCCATCGCGGTGATCTCGCTCAGGCCCCGGCCGGGCCTGTCGATCCGCGGGACGGCCATGCTGGCGGCGCTCGGCTGCGCCTTCTTCCTCGTCCGGATCGGCGCGGGAACGATCAGCTATTGGATGTTCGACCAGAAATATGATCGCGAACTGCAGGCGCTGAACCATGTGCCGGTCGGTGCGCGACTGGTCAGTTTCGTCGGCGAGCAGTGCGGCAACCAATGGCTGATGTCGCGGGTCGAACACCTCCCGGCGATCGCTCTTGAGCGGCGCATCGCCTATTCCAACGACCAATGGTCGATGCCCGGCGCGCAATTGCTCACCGCGAAATACACCAAGGCGCAGGGCTTCGCGCATGATCCGTCGCAAATCGTGACCAGCGTGCAATGCCCGCGCGAATGGTGGCGCCCGATCAGCCGTTCGATGGCACGCTTTCCGCGCAACGCTTTCGACTATGTGTGGTTGATCCAGCCGCCGGCCTATGATCCGAAATTCAATACCGGGCTGACCGAAGTGTGGCGTGACGGGACCAGCGTATTGTTCAAGGTCGATCATTCGAAACCCGGCCCGAACGTCGCCGATGCCGAGCTTTACCCCAAATATGTCAGGCGAGTGCCTTTTTGAACGGCGTGAGCTCGGTCAGATATTCCTGATCGGACTCGACCGATTCTCGCTCGCGCACGAGGAAATCGGCGATTGCGCGACGGAAATTCCGGTCCGGGATGTAGTGCGCCGACCAGGTCGTGACCGGCACATAGCCACGCGCCAGCTTGTGCTCGCCCTGTGCGCCGGCTTCCACCGTCGCCAGCCGGCGTGCGATCGCGGCGTCGATCGCCTGGTAATAACATAGCTCGAAGTGCAGGAACGGCACCTCCTCGGTGCATCCCCAGTAACGCCCGTACAGCGCGTCCGCGCCGATCAGGTTGAGCGCGCCGGCGATCGGCCGGCCATCGCGCTCGGCAAGGATCAGCAATATGTCATCAGCCATACGCTGACCGAGCAGCGTAAAGGCTTCACGGGTAAGATAGGGGCGGCCCCATTTGCGCGAGCCGGTATCCTGATAGAAAATCCAGAAGGCGTCCCAGTCCGCTTCGCTGATTTCATTGCCCGTGACATGGCGGATCGTCAGCCCCTCGACTGCAGCGGCGCGCTCCTTGCGGATCGTCTTGCGCTTGCGGCTGGCGAGGCAGTCAAGAAAATCGTCGAAGCTGTGATATCCGTCATTCCGCCAGTGGAATTGCGTGCCCGCGCGGATCAGCCAACCCGCCGCCTCGAACAGCGGCAGCTGGTCGGGTTCGACGAAAGTCGCGTGAGCGGAGGACAGGCCATGCTGGTCGGTCACCGCCTCGATCGCCGCGATCAATGGCGCGGCCAGTGCCGGGTCGCGCAGCAACAGCCGCGGGCCGGGCACCGGCGTGAACGGCACCGCGATCTGCAGCTTGGGGTAATAGCTCCCCCCGGCGCGTTCCCACGCATCGGCCCAGCCATGATCGAAGACATATTCGCCCTGGCTATGGCTCTTGGCATAGGCTGGCGCGATTGCGCCGGGGGTACCGTCCGCGCCATCGACCACGATCGGGATCGCCTGCCACCCGGCCTGTGGGGTGACGCTGCCCGATTCCTCGAGGATCGAAAGGAACGCGTGGCTCAGAAAGGGATTGCCCGTGCCGGCGCACGCATCCCATTCGGCGGGCGCAATGGCGGCGACGCCGTGGGCGATTCGGGCGGTGACGGCGGTCATTGCCTCTAAGGTAGAGGTCGAGAAGGCCTGCTCCAAGGCGTTGCTTGGATTTGTTTGAACCGGCCCGCGCTATTCCGCGATCTTGACGATTGCGTCGATCTCCACCGCTGCATTCAGCGGCAATGCCGGCACGCCGACCGCGGCGCGCGCATGTTTGCCGGCTTCGCCGAACAGGGCGACCATCAGGTCTGATGCGCCATTGGCGACCTTGGGCTGGTCAGTGAAATCACCCGTCGAATTGATGAACACGCCGAGCTTCACGATCCGTTCGACGCGGTGCAGGCCGCCAAGCGCCTGCTTCATCTGTGCGACCAGCATCAATGCGCAACGTTGCGCAGCTTCCTGACCATAAGCGAGATCCTGGTTCTCGCCGAGCCGCCCGGTCATCACCGCGCCATCCTTGAACGGCAGCTGGCCGGAGATATGGAGCAGTCCGCCGGCTTCGACGGCCGGGACATAGGAGGCGATCGGCGCCGCGGCTTCGGGCAGGACGAGGCCGAGTTCGGCGAGTTTGGTGGCGATTCTGTCGGTCATGGCGCCTCGATGACGCGCGGCGGCGGGCGCGTCAATCCGCCTCCCGCAAACCGCCTGTTCGGACCGGCGTCGCGCCCTCGCCCGATTGGTCTCGCACGGCTGGATCTTCGACCCGATGGCCCCAGCGCACCAGCGACCAGGCGCGCTCGTGGAAATAGAACAGGATGATCTTGGTGAAGACCTCGGTGCCCGCGATCGCGCCGGCCGATTTCGCGCTGCCGGTGAACAGGTAGCTCAGAATGAAGGTGTCGATGCTCCCCAGCGCGCGCCACGACACCGCCTTGACGAACGACCGGGGATGACTCTCGACACCTCGAAACAGAAACATCAGTTGAACAGCAACATCAGGCCGAGCGCGCGCCGGAACTGGCCGGCGTGTTGACCCCCATGCTCTGGAGATATTTCTTCACGTTGCGCGCCGCCTGGCGCAGGCGCTGTTCATTCTCGACCATCGCGATGCGCACGAAACCCTCGCCATTTTCGCCATAGCCGACGCCCGGGGCGACCGCGACCTTGGCATGAGTCAGCAATTGCTTGGAGAATTCGAGGCTGCCGAGATGCGCGAGCGCCGGCGGCAGCGGCGCCCAGGCGAACATCGATGCGCGCGGTGAGGGGATGTCCCATCCGGCGCGGCCGAAGCTTTCGACCAGCACGTCGCGGCGATGCTGGTATAGCTTGCGGTTCTGCTCGACAATATCCTGCGGCCCGTTGATCGCGGCGACCGCGGCGGCCTGGATCGGGGTGAAGGCGCCGTAATCGAGATAGGATTTCACGCGTGTCAGCGCAGCGATCAGCGTCGGATTGCCGACCGCAAAGCCGATTCGCCACCCGGCCATCGAATAGGTTTTCGACAGCGAGGTGAATTCGACCGCCACATCCTTTGCGCCCGGCACCTGCAGGATCGAGGGGGTCGGCTTGCCGTCATAATAAAGCTCGGAATAAGCCAGGTCGGACAGCACCCACAATTTGTGCTCCTTGGCGAAGGCGACGACGCGTTCGTAAAAGGCAAGATCGACCACTTCGGCGGTCGGATTGGACGGATAGCCCATCACCAGCACGCTCGGACGCGGCACGGTGAAGGCCATCGCGCGCTCCAGCGCTTCGAAATAATGCTCGTCGGGGGTGGTGGGCACGCTGCGGATCGTCGCGCCGGCGATGATGAAACCGAAAGTGTGGATCGGATAGCTCGGATTAGGCGCGAGCACGACATCGCCCGGCGCGGTGATCGCCTGGGCGAGATTGGCGAGGCCCTCTTTCGATCCGAGCGTGACGACGACTTCGGTGTCAGGGTTCAGGTCGACGCCGAAGCGGCGCTTGTAATAGCCGCTCTGCGCCTTGCGCAGGCCGGGAATGCCTTTCGACGCCGAATAGCCATGCGCATCGGGCTTGCGTGCGACTTCGCACAATTTCTCGATCACGTGCGGTGGCGGTGGCAGGTCGGGATTGCCCATGCCGAGATCAATGATGTCCTCGCCGCCCGCTCGCGCCTCGGCCCGCATCGCGTTCACTTCGGCGATGACATAGGGCGGCAGGCGGCGGATGCGGTAGAAATCGTCGGACATGAGTGGTTCTCTGCACTGGGACGGTATTGTCCTGCTTACGTCTTTCTTCCTTTGGCAGGAATGACGCAAGCGTGCCCATGCGTTAGGGTGCCCGAAAGTCCCGAGGAAGCTTCCGAGGAATCCCATGGCCAAGTCCGACACGTCCATACCGACCTTGCCCAGCCTGGAGGAACTTCAGCACTGGACCTGGGTGATCGGCCGGGCGCAGCAGATGATGCTCGAACAAGGGCTCGGCGCAATGACGCCGCCTGAGGCAAGCGGCATACCCGTGATTCCCGGCTTCAACGATGCGGCCACGATCGAACGTGCGCAGTCCTTCTGGACCGACAGCCTGTCGCTTTGGCAACGTTTCCTCGACCCGGCCGGTGCGCCGGCAACGGAGGAGAAACCAGAACATGCCCGCGACAAGCGCTTCAAAGATGCGGCATGGCGTGACAACCCGATGTTCGACTGGATCCGGCAAAGCTATTTCCTGATCTCCGATCACCTGCTGCAGAATGTCGATGCGATGCAGGGGGTGGACACAAAGCAGAAGGAGCAGTTGCGCTTTGCCTCGCGCGGTTTTCTCGACGCGATGAGCCCGAGCAATTTTCCCGCCACCAACCCGCAAGTGCTCGAAAAGACGATCGAGACCGGTGGCGAGAATCTGCTGAAGGGCCTGCAGAACATGCTGGCCGATATCGGCAAGGGGCAGCTCACCCACACCGATCCGAACGCGTTCGAGGTCGGTCGCAACCTTGCCACGACCCCCGGCAAGGTGGTGCACCGCACCCCGCTTTACGAACTGATCCAGTACACGCCGACCACCGAGACTGTGCTCGCCGTGCCGCTGGTGATCTTCCCGCCCTGGATCAACCGTTTCTACATTCTCGACCTGACGCCGGAGAAGAGCTTCATCCGCTGGGCGGTCGATCAGGGCATCACCGTGTTCATGGTGTCGTGGAAGTCGGCCGATGCGAGCATGAAGGACGTGCTGTGGGACGATTATATCGCCGCCCAGATCGATGCGATCGACACGATTCGCGATGCGCTGAAGGTCGATGCGGTCCATGCGATCGGCTATTGCGTCGCCGGCACCACGCTTGCCGCAACGCTCGCCATTCTCGCGGCGCGCGGCGAAGCGGAGAAGGTGAAGAGCGCGACCTTCTTCACCGCCCAGATCGACTTCGCCAATGCCGGTGAGCTGCTCCATTTCGTCGATGACGATCAGCTCGCTTCGATCGCCAAAATGTCCCCCGATGGCTTTCTCGACGGCCGCTACATGGCGCTGACCTTCAACCTGTTGCGCGGGCGCGACCTGATCTGGAACTACGTCACCAACAATTACCTCCTCGGCCAGGATTATGCGCCGTTCGATCTGCTCCACTGGAACGGCGACACGACCAATTTGCCGAGCAAATGGCATCTTAGTTATCTGACCGACCTGTACCGCGACAATCTGCTCGCCAAACCGGGCGCGCTGCAGGCCGGCGGTACGCCGATTGATCTGACCAAAGTGAAGACGCCGGCCTATATCCAGGCCGGGCGCGAGGACCATATTGCGCCGGCGGAAAGCGTGTGGAGCATCACGCATCATTTCGCCGGGCCGATCAAATTCGTTCTCGCCGGGTCGGGGCATATCGCCGGCGTGGTCAATCCGCCCTCGCTGCACAAATATCAATATTGGCTCAATCCGGCGCCCGTGAAGACGCTGGCCGAGTTCGTCGCCGGCGCAACCGAGACCAAGGGCAGTTGGTGGCCGGACTGGCTTGGCTGGCTGCACGATCAGAACTTGGCAACGGTTGCGGCAAAGGCCGCGCGGCAGCCTGGCAGGGGTAAGCTCAAGGCGCTCGAAGATGCGCCGGGGACTTATGTGAGGTCTCGTTAAGCCACTGTTATATTTGTTTCTTTATCGGTGCATGACTGTTATGTTGCATTGCAACAAAAATCCTTGCTTTTGGGGCCGCAGCAATTATATTGCAGTGCAGCAACGAATGTAAGGAGGCCGTTTTGGCCAGCAAGTCGCCTAACACTGACACGGCCATCAAGGCGCCCGCGCCGGTCGCTGCGCCGGTTTCCGCTCCTGCCGTAACGGCAGCGGCACCTGCGCCCAAGGCCGATCCGGCTCCAGCCGTCGCAGCACCGACCGCCAAGGTCGAAGCAGCGCCCGCGCCCAAGGTTGAAGGCAAGCCGGCGCCCGTAAAAACGGTTGCCAAGGCTGCGGCAAAGCCCGTTACCGCCGCCAAGCGCAAGCCGGTGGCCAAGAAGAAGGTCGCCGCCAAGGCGGTCCTCAAGCCTGCCCCGATCAAGATCAAGACCGTCGCAGCCAAGCTGGCTGTGCCCACCGCAATCAAGCCGGTCGTCGCAAAAGCGAAGGCCGTCATCCAGAAGGAAGTGACTGTCATGGAAGCTACGCTGAAGACTGCTGCCGACAAGGCAAAGACCCTGTTCGCCGATGCGAACGACCGCGCCAAGGCCGCTGTGGAGAAGAGCACCAAGGCGTTCGAAGAAATCAACGAATTCAGCAAGGGCAACATCGAAGCCCTGGTCGAATCGGGCAAGATCGCAGCCAAAGGCTTCGAGACGCTCGGCCAGGATGCCGCTGATTACAGCCGCAAGCAGTTCGAAGGCGCGACCGCCGCGCTGAAGAGCCTGTCGACCGTCAAGTCGCCGACCGATTTCTTCAAGCTGCACAGCGACTATGTCCGCTCGTCGTTCGATGCGATCGTCGCACAGACCTCGAAGAACACCGAAGCCGTGCTGAAGCTGGCCGGCGAGGTCGCTCAGCCGATCTCGAACCGCGTTGCCGTTGCGGTCGAAAAGGTCAAGATCGCCGCTTAATCGCTGGCAATCGAACCGATCAGGAAAGGGCGGTCCCGCAAGGGGCCGCTCTTTTTCGTTGCACGGGGATCCCGCCGAACTCACGAGCCCGCTCGACGATATGCGTTGCTCTGCTAGGATGTCGTCAAGTGGGCGAGGGGGAATAGAATGGCTTTCTGGAACATCGATCTGACGACCAAGGACGGGGCGGAGAGCGCCGCGCAAAATGGTGGCCTGGCCTGTTTTATCGCGGCCGGGCTGACCATTCTGGGCATCGCGGTGATTGTTGCGACGCACACCGGTCCCGCAGCAGAGCTCGCAGGGGGAATCGCGGGCGTCGCGGTCGAAACCATCGTCTTTACCATCGCCGGCTTCCGGTTGCGCGCCGGCAAGGGCGTCATATGGGGCGGGGTCGCGACGCTTTTGCTTGTCGTCGAGATTGTCGCAAAGCTCATCACGATGATCGGCCTTGGTGGCATCGTCATCAACGCCATTCTGCTGGTGGTCATGATCAACGGTGTGCGTGGTGCCCTTGCGCTGAAGCGTGGCGACCTCGATGTCGACGACATAGGGAAGGTGTTCGACTAGCTTTTGTATGTCGCGTTCTTGGGAAAGCCCTGGCCCGGCTGTTTGATTGGCAGCCAAAGGGATTCATGGGCAGTGAACAAATCACCATGAAAAGCCGGGGATCGACCGCCTAAAACAACCCTAACCCGCGTGCACCCCCTTGCCCTTGGGCTCTGTCGTGCCATATTTTCGGACTTCATGATCGATCAGCTCAATATCAAGGCGATGGCCGAAGGTCCCGATGAGGGCGGCACTGGTGACGACGAAGGCACCGGCCTCGGCGTCGCCACGCGTACCCGCGTCCGCACCAAGCAGCCGACACCGTATCGCGTGCTGCTGCTCAACGACGATTACACGCCGATGGAGTTCGTCGTCCTCGTACTGCAGCGCTTCTTTCGCATGGATATGGAGGCGGCGACTCGCGTCATGCTGCATGTCCATCAAAAGGGCGTCGGCGTGTGCGGTACGTTCAGCTACGAGGTCGCCGAGACCAAGGTCGCGCAGGTCACCGAATTCGCGCGGCAGAATCAGCATCCGCTGCAATGTACGCTGGAGAAGGCGTAGGAGTAGGTCGACGCTGGTCCGTTGCCCTCCAACGGCGATCCGCACCAGACGGCAGTTGCGCGGACGCGCACACGCGATAGAAGCTCGGCATGGACCGAATTCTCATCCGCGGCGGCAATCGCCTTTCAGGCAAACTGCCCATCTCAGGCGCGAAGAATGCGGCGCTCACACTGATGCCGTGTGCGTTGCTCACCGACGAACCGGTGACCTTGCGCAACCTGCCACGCCTCGCCGATGTCGACAGTTTCGGGCATCTGCTCAACCAGCTTGGCGCCTCGACTCAGATCGAGGGATCACGGCCGGAAGATTTCGGCCGGGTCATGACGATCCGCGCCGGAAAGCTGACCTCGACCGAGGCGCCGTACGATATCGTGCGGAAAATGCGCGCGTCGATCCTGGTGCTCGGCCCGTTGATCGGCCGCGCCGGTGAGGCGACCGTGTCGCTGCCCGGTGGCTGCGCAATCGGCAACCGCCCGATCGACCTGCATCTGAAGGCGCTCGAGGCGATCGGCGCCAACCTCGAAATGGCCGCCGGTTATGTCAAGGCAACCGCGCCGGGCGGACGCCTGTCGGGCGGCAAATACACTTTCCCGATCGTCTCGGTCGGCGCGACCGAGAATGTCATCATGGCGGCGGTTACCGCCAAAGGCGGCTCGATCATCGAGAATGCCGCGCGCGAGCCCGAGATCGTCGATCTGTGCAACCTGCTCGTTGCGATGGGCGCGAGCATCTCGGGCATCGGCACCGAGACGCTGGAGATCGAAGGCCGCGATCGGCTGCACGGCGCGACCTATCGCGTGATGCCCGACCGGATCGAAGCGGGCAGCTATGCCTGCGCCGCGGCGATCACCGGCGGTGCGCTTGAGCTGGTCGGCGTCGGCATGCACGACATGCGCGCGACCGTCGCGGCACTTGTCGAGGCCGGCGTGACGGTCGAGGAGCGTGGCAGCAATCTTTATGTCGAGGCATCGAACGGCCTCGGCCCGCTGACCCTGTCGACCGCGCCCTTTCCCGGCTTCGCAACCGACATGCAGGCCCAGTTTATGGCGATGCTCACCCAGGCCGATGGCGCCAGCGTACTGACCGAAACGATCTTCGAGAACCGCTACATGCACGTGCCCGAGCTGGCGCGGATGGGCGCCGACATTCAGGTGCGCGGCCGCACCGCCGTGGTACGCGGCGTCTCGCCTCTGGTCGGCGCGCCGGTGATGGCGACCGATTTGCGCGCCTCGATGAGCCTGGTTCTTGCCGGCCTCGTGGCATCGGGCGAAACCCAGGTGCAGCGCGTCTACCACCTCGATCGCGGCTATGAGCGGCTCGAGGAAAAACTTCAGGCGGTCGGCGCGGATATCGAGCGCGTCGGAGACGGCTGAGGCTGTTTTCCCCTCCCTGCAAGGGAGGGGGCAGGGGTGGGTGCGATCGCGAAGCGCATCGTTCGGCGCGAAGCGGCGACCGGGGCTTCGAGCCCCGCTCGCCGCTGACCCACCCCTAACCCCTCCCTTGCAGGGAGGGGTATAAAGAAGTCTAAGCCGTTCGCTCCGGCACCGCCGCCGCGTCGAGCGCGATCGCCACATCGGGCGCGACCGCTTCCCAGGGAAAGATGAACCAGTCCTTTGTCACTGACCGGTCGATCTCGCGCGCATGATATTCGACGCGCTGGTCGGAGCGGATATTGTCCATCAGCGTGGCAAATCGAATGCTGCCCGGCACCGCGCCTGCCTCGGCCAGTGCGCGACGCAGATTGGCGATGGTGCGGCCGGTATCGTTGATATCGTCGAGAAACAGCAGCCGTTCACCGTCGCGCGTGCGCGCCGCGAGGCGGACCAGCGGCGCGTCGGAGAAATCCTCGACCTGCGACGAAAAATCGACCGACAGCATTGGCAGCCCGGTGGCGTGACTCAGGAACACCGCGGGCACGAGCCCACCCCGGCCGATGCCGATGATGAAGGTCGGTTTCCAGCCGGCATCGCCATCGAGCCGACCCGCCAGCGTGCGGATGTCGGCAACGAACTGCGCCTGCGGAATATGCGTGTAGATCGTCATGCCGCGCGCCCCTCGACATAGGCATCCAGCGTTGTGAGGTGCCCGGCGACCTCGTCATCATTGAGGAACGACCCGAGAAAGGAGTTGCGCGCCAAAGCGACCAGGTCATCGCGATCGAGCCCGCGCCCGGCGGCGGCGGCGCGGTAATTGTCCGCGATGTAACCGCCGAAATAGGCCGGATCGTCCGAATTGACCGTCGCCCGCAAGCCCGCGCGAAGCATGCGGTCGATCGGATGCGCTTCCATGCTGTCGACCACGCACAGCTTCAAATTGGACAATGGGCAGACGGTCAGGGTCATGCCCGTCCGCGCCAGCCGCGCGGTCAGCACCGGATCCTCCAGGCTGCGATTGCCATGGTCGAGCCGGTCGATGCCAAGCAGGTCGAGCGCCTGATAGACATAATCGGGCGGCCCTTCCTCGCCGGCATGCGCGACCAGTCTCAGCCCCAGCGCCCGCGCCGCGGCGAACACGCGCGCGAATTTCTCCGGCGGATGACCGAGTTCGGATGAATCGAGCCCGACCGCGGCGATCCGATCGATCCAGGGCTCGGCCAGTTTGAGCGTGGCGAACGCATCTTCCTCGTCGAGATGACGCAGGAAGGACAGGATCAGCTTCGACGTCAGCCCGTGCTTCGCTTCCGCCTCGGCCATGCCCGACAACAGGCCGGTGATCACGATGTCGAATGAGATGCCCCGCGCGGTGTGCGTCTGGGGATCGAACATGATCTCGGCGTGGATCACACCGTCGGCCGCCGCGCGGTCGAAATAGGCGATGGCGAGGTCGTGGAAATCCCGCTCGGTGCGCAACACGTCCGCGCCCTTGTAATAGATGTCGAGAAAATCCTGCAGCCGTGAAAAGCTGTACGCCGCGCGCACCTCCTCGACACTGGCAAAGGGGATCGCGACCCGGTTGCGTTCGGCCAGCGCGAACATCAGCTCAGGCTCGAGGCTGCCTTCGATATGAAGATGGAGCTCGGCTTTGGGCAGGCCGGTGATGAAGCTGTCGAGATCGGTCATGCGCCATGATCGCGCGCCGCGATGGGCAGGGCAAGCGACTTAGCGCGCGTCCCACCACCCATCTTCCTTCGGCGTCCACCAGCGCGATGCTTCCGCAATGCGGTCTTCATAACCCGACCCGCTCTGGCTGATCAGCGGCAGGCCGGTCTGCGCGACCAGTGCGGCAAGTTCGCCCTCCTCCAGCCGCTCCGGCAGTGCGCCGCGCGACCGGCAGGCAAGGCGCCACAGCTCCATTTCCTGGCCCCAGAAATAGATCGAGCCGGCATCGATATTGTCCTGCATGCGCCGGACATCGTCCCATTTCCGCGGCTCGACGAACTTCGCCCAGATATCCGCCTGCAGGCTGTCGACCGCGCCGTCGGGGCGCCAGGTCAGCGCATCGTCCTGCACCACGGCGATCTTGGCGCGCGCCGCTTCGGGCAACTGGCCGAACACGCCGAGCGTCTCGATCAGCGCGATGATGTCGGGGTCGCGCTCGACCACCGTGACGCGGGTCACCGCCGGGTTGAGCGCGACATTGGCCGCACACCACCCCATGCCAAGCCCAAGCACGACGGTGTGGCCATGCGCGGCGGCGATGCCGATCTCCTGGCTTTCGATCTCCATCGGTACGATCGACATCCAGGCGGCGGCGTCCTTTTCGAACGGACCCATCAGGATCACCGTGCCGTGCAGGTTATAGGTCCGCCCCCAATAACCACGCGCGCCACTCATCGCGATCACGCGCAGCGACCAGGGACCCCAGACGCCTTCGCGAAAACGCGGAAACCATAAGGGCGTTGCGAAATCGCCGAGCATCTGCCCGGGGTCGACGCCCTCGATCATTTCCGCGCTGTCGCTCAAATCGCCTCCAATGCCTGTTCGAAATCGGCGATCAGGTCGTCCGCATCTTCCACGCCGATCGAGATTCGCACAAGGTTGTCGGTGATGCCCAATGCCTGTTTGCGTGCGTCGGGCACCGACAGATGCGTCATCGCCGCGGGATGGCTGGCAAGCGTCTCGGTCCCGCCCAGGCTGACCGCCAACTTGGCGATCTTGAGCGCGTCGAGAAACGCGAACGCCTCCTTCTCGCCGCCCTTGACGATCAGCGAGAAAGTGCTGCCGGCCCCGGTGCAGTGGCGGCGATAGATATCGGCCTGGCGTTCCATGCCGGGCGTGCTCTCGAGGAAGCCGAGATAACCGACCCGCTCGACCTTGGGGTGGGTGCGCAGATACTCACATACCTTGACCGCATTTTCCCCGGCGCGGCTCATGCGCAGTTCGAGCGTCTCCAGGCTGCGCATCAGCATCCAGGCGGTATTGGGGTCGCAGATCGTACCGATCGTGTTGCGCATCAGCCGGATGGTGTTGATATGCTCCTTCGACCCGAGCACGCCGCCCGCGACGAGGTCGCTATGCCCGCCGGCATATTTGGTCAGGCTGTAGACGACGATGTCGGCACCATGCTGCAATGGCTTCAGCCATAACGGGCCAAGAAACGTATTATCGATCGCGATCGGCGGCTTGGCGCCCTTGAAGATCGCGTCGCGGCTCGCCGCCACCGCCTGGATATCGACCAGCGCGTTGGTCGGGTTGGCCGGGCTTTCGAGATAAATCAGCGCGACATTGCCGCTCGACGCCTTGGACAGGACGGCATCGATCTCCTCGCGCGTCGCACCCGCCGGAAAGTCGAGCCAGTGCACGCCGAACCGGCCGAGAATGCGCGCGATCAGCGTCTCGGTCGCGGCATAAAGCGGGCCGGAATGCACGATCGTGTCGCCCGGCTTGACCATCGACAGGAACAGGGTGGCGATCGCCGACATGCCCGAGGAGAAAGCGAGCGCGTCTTCAGCCTCCTCCCAGATGCCAAGCCGATCCTCGAGGATTTCCTGGTTCGGTCCGTTGAAACGCGAATAGACCAGCCCCTCCGACCCGCCGGGACGCTTTCCGGTGACGCCTTCGAAATGACGCTTGCCTGCTGCTGCATTGGGGAAGACGAAGGTCGAGGTGAGGAAGATCGGCGGCTTCAGCGCGCCTTCCGACAGCATCGGGTCGTAGCCATGGCCCATCATCATGGTCGAGGGCTTTAATTTGCGGTCGCCGATCTTCTCGATGCTCGCCTTTGGCTTGCCGCGTGGGGGGACGCCGGTCAGATCGGCTTCGGTTTCGTTCTTGATTGCCATGATTTGGATATCCGATTGGGATGATGGCCCCTCCTAGCGCCGGATAGTCGCATTTGATACTGTCCGGACCGTTGAAAGGGGGAAGATGATGCCGATCGCAATTGTCTCGATACCCGTAACCGATCTCGATCGCGCGCGTTCCTTCTATGTCGACACGCTTGGCCTGACCTTGCTTCGCGACGATCCGATGGGACCGGACATGCGCTGGATCCAGCTGCAACCGAAGGACGGGGGTGCGACGATCGCGCTGGTCACCTGGTTCGAACATCTCAAACCCGGCGGCCAGCAAGGCCTGATGCTCGGAATCGATAATGTCGATGCGGAACATGCCCGGCTGACCGGGCTCGGCCTCACCCTGGCGGCGGTCGCGGAAGAGCCCTGGGGGCGCTATTTCATGCTTACCGATCCGGACGGCAATGGCTTGATTCTGTCGCAACTGACCGATCCGGACGAGGTGAAGACACGCTGATTTCCTCGGAGCGAGCACTCGGAGCAGTTTCGATCTGAGTTGATCCCGCGCCGTTCGCCCTGAGCCTGTCGAAGGGCAGTGACCCACAAGTGGCAGGTTGCTTGTGGCACGGGGGCTTCGACAAGCTCAGCCCGCACGGGTTAGCAGATTCCAGCCAACTCTTTCCGCCCTAGCCTTCCAGACCGATCAGCGAAATCTGCCGCCCATAACCCGGCTCGCCGCGATGCGTCGCGCGACGAAAGCTGAAGAAGCGATCCTCATCGGCATAGGTGTCGAGTCCCAGCGCTTCGATTCGCGTCAGCCCGGCGGCGGCGAGGCGCGCAACGACATAGGCTTCGAGGTCGAATTGATGGTGTCCCGGCTTGCCCGGCGCGAAAAAGCGTTCGTTTGCCGGATCGTCGGTCGCGAAGTTTGCCAGGAAACCGTCATCGACTTCGTAACTGGCGCGCGCGATGCACGGGCCGACCGCCGCGGCAATCCGCTCGCGCTTTGCGCCAAGCGTCTCCATCGCGGCGATCGTAGCGTCGGTGACGCCGCCGATCGCGCCTTTCCAGCCGGCATGTGCTGCGCCGATCACACCGGCCGCAGCATCGACGAACAGCACCGGCGCGCAATCGGCGGTCAGGATGCCGAGCAACAGGCCGGGTCGGTCGGTGACCAGCGCATCGCCGCGCGGGCGCTCCGCCGGTGGCGCGGTGACCGCGACCACATCGGCGGAATGGATCTGGAACACCGTGACCAGGTTTGCACCGGGCAGCACCGCCTCAACCGCGCGCGCGCGATTCTTTGTCACGGCGTCCGGCTCGTCATCCGATCCGATGCCGACATTCAACCCGGCATGGATCCCGGTCGAGACGCCGCCGCGCCGTCCGAGAAAGCCGTGCGCCACGCCGCCCAGCGCGCCGCTGCGGATCACCTCGACCTCGTTCACAATATCAATCTCCAGATGCCATCGTCATGCACCTGCCCACCGGTGACGAAATCGAATCGGCCGACCTTGGCGAAACCGTGCCGCGAATAGAAACGCACCGCGCGCTCATTGTCGTCGAACACGGCGAGATAAAGCTCGCCCACGCCGCGAGCGCGGGCGGTGTCGATCGCCCATGCCATCAGCGCGGCGGCGACGCCGGCGCCCTTCACATCCTCATTCACGTAAAGCTGCCGCACCTCGAGCGCGCCGGGCACGGCGGCATCATAGGGCAGGCTCATCGGCATCACCTTGACGTAACCAAGTGGCTTGCCGTCCTGGAACGCTGCGCGCCAAAGGACCGCCGGATCGCCGAGGTCGCGCTGCATGTGCCCGCTCGGGCCGTATGCCAGGTCGAGATAGGCGCCCATTTCGGCCGGCGCGATCTTGCTCGCGAAGGTCGCGGCGAAGCTCTTGCGCGCCATCGCGGACAGCGCGGCGCCGTCGGCTTCGGTCGGGGTACGGTATTCAAGATCACTCACAGGACGAGCCTCATCAGATTGTCGTCATCGACCGTTTCGCCGACGCGAAACGCATAGCGGCCGATATCGCGAAAACCGTAGCGTTCATAGAATCGGTGCGCGCGGTGATTGTCGACATAGACGCTGAGGATGATCTCCTTCGCGCCATGCGAACGCGAATGCTCCAGCGCCCATTCCATCAATGCCTGCGCGACGCCCTGACCCTGCCACGGCCCCAGCACATAGAATTGATAAAGCTCGATCGCGTCGGGGCGCCATTCGCCGGGAAAGGTCACCGGACCCATTTTGACGAAACCGATGATCTGGTCGCCATCGAGTGCGAGCCGGACCGCGAAATCGGGATCGGACAATTGCGAGGGCAGGCCATTCGCGCCGAAGGCTTCGTCGAGAAAGGCGGCGAGATCGGACTGGCGATAGAGCGTGCCGAAGGTCTCGGTGAAGCTGCGCCGCGCCATCGCCGACAGCGCCGGTCCGTCGATCGTGCGGGCATCCCGATAGCTGATCATGCGAAGCCCGCCGGGGTCGGCCAGCCGGGTGCGGTCACCGCGATCGCCTTGAACAGATCGCCCATTGCCGCGGGCGCGGCGAGCCGCTCGCGATCGGCGGCGATGCCCGCGGCACGATCGGGTGCGGCGGCGGCAAGCGCGGTCGCGCGCGCGGCGATGCCCAGCGTGTCGAGCAACACTCCTTGCGTCACCGGGCCGCTCGCGACCGCGCCTTCGGCTTGTGCCGCGATGGCCAAAGTCGCCATGTCGACATGCGCGGTCAGGTCATGGTCGCCGGGATTCTCGAATGGATTGACGAACCCATGCGCGCGCACCGCCTGCAGCGTGTCGCCGATCGCCGGCCCCTCATAACCATAATCGATCACCAGCGCCGCGCCGCCCTGCGCCACGATCCGGGCGCTCAGCTCGCGCATGATCGCGACGCTCGCCGGGGAAGTTTCGACGATCGATCCGGGTGGCGCTTCGCGCAACTCCGGCGGCAGGATCGCCTCGGGCACCTGCTTGCCCGCGATCGGCAGGAACAGCAGGTCCTGGCAGGCGACCAGCCGTTCGTGCCAGCCGCCGATCGTGCGCACCAGCTGATGGATCGGCAGCGCGTCGAAGAATTCATTGGCGATGACGATCAACGGCCGATCGGCCGGCAGGGTGGCGACGCTGTCGTGCCAGTCGGCGTGCGGCACATGCTGGCTTTGCGCCGTGCGCAGCACCGGACTGGTCTCGACGAAATGCACCGGCGGTGCCAGCCCGACCGTCGCCATCGCACGCAGCGCATCGGCGGCAAGTGTGCCGCGTCCCGGGCCAAGCTCGACCCAGGCGATCTCGGGTCGCCCGGCGCGGTCCGACAGATCGGCGCACCACAGGCCGATCAACTCGCCGAACATCTGGCTGATCTCCGGTGCGGTGACGAAGTCGCCGGCCGCGCCAAGCGGGTCGCGGGTCGCATAATAATGCGCATTTGCCGCACCCATGAAATGCGCGATCGGGATCGGCCCGGCGAGCGTGATCGCCCGGGCGAGTCGATCGGGAAGGGGCGCGTCAATTCCCCTCCCGCTTGCGGGAGGGGTTAGGGGAGGGTCTGTCAAAGTCATAGCGCGGGAGGACATGCCCTCCCCCACCCCCTCCCGCAAGCGGGAGGGGAGAGAATTCAGGCGACGCTCTCGCTGCCGGCGATCGGCTCGACCCGCTCGCGCCGTTTCGCCGCGGTCGCGATCAGATAGGCACCGCCCAGGATCATCGGCACGCACAGCCATTGCCCCATATGCAGGCCGGTCGATTCGACGAACGTGCCGCGGAACTGCGAATCAGGCTCGCGAAAGAATTCGACGATAAATCGCGCGATGCCATAACCGGCGACGAAGATGCCGACGAGCTTGCCCGGGTCATACCGCGCCTTGGTCTTCCAGAAGGCGAACCACAGGACCAGGAACAGAACGACGCCCTCCAGCGCGGCTTCGTAGAGCTGGCTCGGATGGCGCGCTATCGGCCCGCCGCCACGCTCGAAGATGATCGCCCAGGCGACATTGCTCGGCTTGCCCCATAATTCGCCGTTCACGAAATTGGCGAGCCGCCCGAAGAACAGGCCGAACGGCACGACACAAGCGACATAATCGTGGATGCGCAACCAGTTCAGCCCGTTCTTGCGCGCAAACAGGATCAGCGCGAGGCTGGTGCCGATCACCCCGCCATGGAACGACATGCCGCCGTCCCACAGCCGCAGGATGTGCGTCGGGTTCAGGAGCATCTCGGGCGCGTAGAAGATCACATAACCGATCCGCCCGCCCAGGATGATGCCGAGCGTCGCATAAAAGACCAGATCGTCGGCATGGCGCCGCGCCATCGGCGCGCCGGGCTGGGCGATCAGCTTGAGCAGATACCACCAGCCGACCATGATGCCGGTGATGTAGGCGATCGAATACCATTTGATCTGGAAGAAGCCGAGATCGAGCGCCACGGGATCGAGCCCGAGGCCATTGAAACTCAGATGCGTCTGGACGGCGGTGGCGGCAGTCAGGATCAAGGCTTTTCCCCGGGGTTTCCAGTCTCCATAAAGGGGGTGGTCACGAGAACCAATAGGAGAGAGCATGCGCACCGAGCTTGACCGGCGAATGGATGAAGGGCTGGGCAAGCTGAGCGGAGTGGGCGCGCCGTTGCCGCTGACGAACGTGTCGCTCGACCGTTTCGGCGTCGAGGTGCCGATGATCGCCACCGCGCCGCCCGCTCTGTCCTGGTATTTCGCGCATTACAGCGCCGAACATGCCGACAAGACCTTTCTCGTTGCTGGCCCCGAGCGGCTGACCTTCGCCGAAGTCTACGCACTCGCCCAGCAGGTCGCGGGTGCCTTGTCCGGAGAGCTCGGCATACAAAAGGGCGACCGGATCGGGATCGCGATGCGCAATTCGCCGAGCTGGATCGCGCTCTACATGGGCATCGTCATGGCCGGCGGCATCGCCACGCTGCTCAATGGCTGGTGGCAATCGGCCGAGCTCGACGAAGCGCTGCGCGATGTCGAATGCAGCCTGGTCTTCGCCGATCCGCCGCGTGCCAGGCGCCTCGCCGAGGTTGCGGGCCTGACCGCGCGGGTCGTGACGATCGACGATCTCCAGCCGCTCGCCGCCGCCTTGGCGCCGGTGACCGGCCTTGGTCAGGCGGAAACGCTGCCGATGCTTGCCGGCAGCGACGATGCGACGATCCTGTTCACCTCCGGCTCGACCGGCCAGTCCAAGGGCGCGATCAGCGATCACCGCGCGGTGATCCAGGCGATCTTCAATTATCTTACCCAGGCCCTGGTCATGCTTGGCATCTCGACCGAGGACGGCGTTTCGCCGCCGGCCCAGCACGCGACCCTGCTCAACGTGCCGCTGTTCCATGTGACGGCGGAAGTGCCGGTGTTCCTGCAAAGCTTCGCGATGGGTCGAAAGCTCGTGCTGATGCCGAAATGGGATGCCGAGGAAGCGATGCGGCTGATCGAGGCCGAAAGCGTGACCTATTTCGTCGGCGTACCGCTGATGAGCTTCGAGATGCTCACGCATCCCAATCGCTCGAAATATAATCTCTCGACCGTCTCGGACTTCGCCGCCGGCGGTGCGCCGCGCCCGGTCGATCATGTCCGGCGGATCAAGGACGAAATGGGCGGCCCCAAGGGCGAGGGCGCGCCGTTGCTCGGCTATGGCCTGACCGAAACCAACGGGGTCGGCTGCGGCAATTGGCGCAGCAACTATATCGCCAAGCCCAATTCGACCGGTCGCGCGTCGCGGCCCCTGGTCGATCTCGCGATCCTCGACGGGCACGGCAATCCGGTCGCGGCGGGCGCGCGCGGCGAGGTCGGCATCCGTACGGTCTGCAATTTCCGCGAATATTACAACCGGCCGGAGGCGACGCGAGAGGCGTTCACCAGCGACGGATATTTCCTGACCGGCGACATCGGTTATCTCGATGACGAGGGTTATCTGTTCATCGTCGATCGCAAGAAGGACATCATCATCCGCGGCGGCGAGAATATCTCCTGCCAGGAGGTCGAGGCGGCGATCTACGAACATCCCGCGGTCGCCGAAGCCGCGGTGTTCGGCCTGCCCGACGAGCGTTTCGGCGAAGTGCCGGGCGCGGTGGTCAAATATCGCGACGGCGAGGAACTGACGCCCGAAGAACTATGCGCCTTCCTGTTCGCACACATCGCCGCGTTCAAGGTGCCGCAGCGCATCTGGACCTCGGCCGATCCCTTGCCGCGGTTGGGGACCGAGAAGATCGACAAGGTGAGTATCCGGGAGACGTACCGGGCGCGGGCTTTGGCTGAGGCTTGAGGTGGCCTGGTTTTGGGTTTCGGACTGGTGTGAATCTATGTCGGAAGTGCCCACACTCCGAACCAACGACGCAGACTTTTTACGAACTGCTTCGGTGGCAGCTTGGCGCCAATCTCGGCCATCCAGCCGCCTCGAAGCTAATCCCGAAAGCGGTCATTCGTTCACGTAAGGGCGTTCGACACGAATGGTGGGCGGTAGGCGTCGCTGTATACCGACAACTGGGTCAAGGCTGCAGCACGTCCGCAAGCGATTGAAGCCGCGCGCGGCCCTGAACCAATGACCGAGTTGGACGCTAATAGTTTCTTGCCTGGCGGCTCAGTTGCACACGCTAACGAGCATCTTGCCAGAATTGCGGCCGCTGAACAGGCCGATCAACGCCTCCGGGGTGCTTTCGAACCCTGGGATAACCGTTTCCTGATATTTGATCTGTCCAGCCTTGAGCCAAGCCGTCATGTCTTCAACGAATTGGTCGCTCAGGGAAGCGAAGTCTGTTGAAACGAAGCCCTGCATCCTGACGCGGCGGTAGATCATCTCGGAGAGATTGTTTACGCCCTCGCCCGCTCCGTTATAGGTCGAGATCATCCCGCACAGCGGAATGCGCCCGTTGACATTCATACGTGGTAGAGATGCATCGAGATGAGCGCCGCCGACATTCTCGAAATAGACGTCGATACCCTTCGGCGTCACGGCGGCTAGCGCGGCGGACAGGTCCTGTGTCCGGTAGTTGATCGCAGCGTCGATCCCGGCCTGTTCCAATAGCCAGGCCAGCTTCCCATCGCTTCCCGTAATACCAACCACATGGCACTGTCTGATCTTGGCGATCTGCACCGCGACGGAGCCAACGGCACCGCCCGCGGTTGAGACGACGACCTGCTCGCCCTCCTGCAACGCGCCGATCTTGAGCAGGCCGCCATAAGCGGTCAGCCCGGTACCGCCCAGCGCATGCATGTACACGCTCAGCGGCAAGGCCGGATCGGGCCGGAGGATGCGCACGGCATTGCCCGCCGACAGGAATCGCTCGCGCATGCCGGCTGCATGGCGGACCAGCGTTCCTTCCGGCACTGCCGGATCCCGCGATTTGACGATGCGTCCAATGCCCGTGCCGAGCATCGCCTCGTGCAGTGCCTGATCGGCGTTGAGCCGCGGACGCATATAGGGATCGACCGAGAGCAATAGCGCCTCGACCTCGACTTCGCCGGCTTGCGGGTCGGCCAAGTCCACCGATACGATCTTGAAATCTTCAGCGACGGGCACGCCTTTCGGGCGACGTATCAAATGAATCTGGCGAGCTTGCATGGTACAATTCCTGAAAGTTGCGGGCGAGTTATGCCGTAGCGCTGGGGCGGGATGAAACCCGTTCATGCCAGGCGGCGACCGATTTTCGGCCGGCGATCGGATCGAGGCCGATCAGGGTCGCGAAATCGATCATCGTCAATGCCGCGATGTCGGGCATCGTGTAGGTGTTGCCGGTGATGAAGCTCCGCCCATCGCTGATCTCTCGATCGAACCAGTCCATGGCTCGTGACAAGGTGAGACGATTGGACTCTCCAAACACGACATGTTGTTCGACCAGGGTGGCCGTAGCGGGGTGGGCATGGCGCCAAAACATCCGTGTCGGCTCGGCGAGTTGGATCTCGATCCGGCGAATCCACATGTCGATGACGCCGATCTCGACCGGAGTCCGGCCGAACATCGGCGGGTCTTGATAGACCGCGTCGAGGTACCGGCAGATCGAGACGGTTTCGGTGATCGTCGTGCCGTCATCGAGTTCGAGCACGGGAACCTGCCCGAGCGAGTTTCGCTTGAGATGGTCGGCGGACTTATGGTCTCGTTCGCGCAGATCAAGCGGGATCTCGGGCAGCGAGATCGATTTCTCCGCAGCGAAGATGCGCACCCTGCGGGGATTGGGGGCCGGCATCGGCGCGCCGTAAAACCTCATTTGACCAGTCTCCATCACAGTCTGAAATCAAACGTCAGGCCGACGGTACGCACAGCGTCCGGGCTGTAATATTGCAAATAGCCGCCCGGGTTTAATGTGGTCGTCGGACTTGGATTCTTCTGGGCGGCCCATCTTTTATCGAGCAGGTTGATCGCGAACAGGCCGACGCGCCACCGGCCGTCCGCGGCGCCGATCCCCACATTGCCGCCAAGCAGGCCGAACGCCTTCTGGATCGTGCCCGGGTCGCCATTGGCCGAATAATTGACGTCGGACTGGCCATTGAAGTTGAATTGCACCGAAGCGCGCAGATCGGATCCGACCGATCGCTGGTAATCGGCGACGATATTATAACTGAACTTCGGCGCGGCGGATAGCCGCAAGCCGGCGGCGTTGAAGAAGCCGTCGATCGAGTTCGGGTTGGCGGGCGGAGCCGTGCAAGGCCCACCCTGCGCGACCTTGGGTTGGCCGAAATAGCATTGCACGCCGTTGAACTCGCCATATTTCGCATCGACATAAGAACCGCCGCCGCTGAGCGTCAGGTCGGAGGTCGGCCGGGCTATGATACTGAATTCGACACCTTTGCTGTTGAGCGATCCGGCATTGGTAATGCGGTTGGCATAGCTTGCGCTCGACAGATCGGCGACCTGCGCTTGGAAGTCACGGACATGAGTCTTGAACAGCGTCGCGTTCAACGTCAGCCGCCGGTCGAGCAAGGCGGCGCGGATGCCGATTTCATAGTTGGTCGGGATTTCCGGCGCGACACGCTGATCCTGGGAAGCGTTGGAAACCGTCAGGCCGCTGAACCCCGGGCCTTTATACCCCCGCGATACGGTGGCGTAGGCCATGATGTCGTCGCTCACACTATATTGCGCCCCCAGGCGGAAGGAGAAGTTCGTGTTCGCGGTGCTTTGACGCAGCGATAATGTCACGCCACCGGGGATTGGTACCGTGCCCGGCACCGAACCACGGCTATAGTTGAGCTTCAACACATCCCGCGTGAGGCGACCGCCGAGGATGAAGTTGAGCTTGCCCGTCGCATGCACGTTGGCCTGGGCGAACGCGGCATAACTGCGCGAATGGACCCGGTTGGTCAGGTTTCCGTCGAAAATGGTGCCGACGGGCTGCGTTGGGACCACGCGGATGACCGTCCCGTTCGACGCGGGAACGATCCATTCCAGCCGGCCCTGCTGGTCGATATATCCGGTCGCATGCTGGTCGAAGAAGAACAGGCCGGCGACATAGTCGACAAGCCCCCCGGTGGGCGAGGTAAGCCGGAGTTCCTGGCTTAACTGACGCAGAGCGTTCGAACCGCCGTTGCGGTCGACATAGTTCACGGTCGTATTGTCGCCGTCATAGAATGATTCGCGATAGGATTGCCGATAGGCGCTGAGCGACGTCAGCGCATAGTCCCCCATGTCGTAATTAACCTCCAGCGAGCCACCCCCGCGACGGGCATAGCCATAGGACCGTCCGCCGATCGCGACGTCCCGGTTGGTCGGCGACGCGGTGCCGCCATATTGAGCGAGTGACACGGCGGGAGCGTATCCCGGAGCATTCTTCGCCCAGACCATCGAGCAGCAGAACCGACCGACTTCGGAATAATCGGCGGACAGGAAGAAGCTCAACGTGTCGCTGGGCTTCCACAGGAACTTGGCGCCGCCGCCATAATTTAGCTGCCCATCCACATCGCGCGGCAATGCCGGATTGAGGTTGCGGACAACCCCGTCGCGTTGCTTGTAGAAGCCGAAAACCCGCAGCGCCGTGGTATCGGACAGCGGCAGATTGCCGATGAGATTGGCGACGCCATGGCCCTGCGAGCCGACTTCGCCATGACCGATCAGTTCGGTGACACCGATCTTGGGGCGAACGGTCGTGAAGGAAACGAGCCCGGCCGATGCGTTCTTCCCGAACAGCATGCCCTGCGGACCGCGCAGGATTTCCACCCGGTCGATATCGACCAATGTCGAGATGGTCGAGGGATCGCCGAGCACCACGCCGTCGACCACCGTCGAGATGCTCTGTTCGATCCCGGCTGAAAAGCTGCTGGTGCCGATGCCGCGGATCAGAAAGCCGGAATTCCCTGCGCTGGTACTTTGCTTGTACTTCACGCTCGGGTCGATCAGCGTGAGCTGCTGGGGACTGGTGATATTGAGGCGTTGGAGTGCGTCGCCGCGTGCTGCCGTGATCGCGACGGGCACCCGCTGAACGCTTTCAGCGCGTCGTTGCGCCGTCACGACGATGTCTGCCGACGCGTCGGCGGAGGGTGGTGTCTCCGTGGCCATGTCGGTCGCATCGACAGGCACGGCCCGGGTCGCGACGCTGTCAGCCTGAACGGATTGAACGGGCGTGGTTTGCGCGGCCGCTACAGATGGAACGGCTATTGCGGAAACCCCGGTCAGCAGCATCCCGATGGTCGTGCGTGCGTGCATTCTGATCCTCCCCTCAAAAGATCCGACCTCGATCGGACAAGATGCGGAGGAGGGCCGCGACGCGGGCCTGCGTCGCGGCGATACTCTCTCCTGACGCACCCGATCCTTATCGGTTATTATTGGTGCGATAGTTATAAACTAGATTCGAACTGGACAATCCGTCAAGCCCCATCGATCTCTTGCCAACCGACCGCCGAACGTGCTTGATCGCGCGATGCGCCGCCCGCCCCATTCCGCAGTCGCGCCGAGTGAGCCGGCACCGGCCATCGACGGGACCAGGCTGTCCCGTGGTGAAATGTACGACCTGGTCTGGTCCAAGCCGATGACGACGATTGCGAGCGAGCTCGGTTTATCCGGCAACGGATTGGCGAAGATCTGCGACCGATTGCTGGTGCCCTATCCGACGCGGGGATATTGGGCGAAAGTCTATGCCGGCAAGGACGAGGCTCAGGCGCCTCTGCCTGCCGCGCCGCCGGGAACCGAATTACACGCCACGATCGCGCCGGCCCGGTCGCGATCGCGACGGCCGCGGCTGCGGCTCACGCGAGAGGAGCGGCGCGAGAAGATCTTGGCGCAGGGCGAGGCGCTGGTCCGGAGCGAAGGCGTCCATGCGGTGTCGATGAAACGGGTCGCGCGCGAACTGGGGATGAGCGAGGCGCAGAGCTATAATTATTTCAACAGCGCCGCTGAGTTGCTCGCCGCGATCGCACGTTCCGAACTGGTCGAAATGAACAAGGCGCGCCTTGCCGCCAGCCGCCAATGCACCGATCCGCAAATGCGCTACACACTGACGACGCTTGCCTATCTGCGGCAAGTCGCCACCCGCGGCGAAGTGTTGCAGCGATTGCTCGCTTTGCCCGATGTTCGGGCCATCCTTCGGGGTGAACATGAGGACCGGCGCAACGCCAACCGCAAGGTGTTCGGCGACGTGTATCAGGAGGCGTATCGGGTGCCGCCACAGGTCAGCACGATTGTCGGCGCGATGCTGACGGCGGTGTCGCTCCGGGGCGGTCGGCTGCTGGCGCGCGGCAAGATCGATCTCGAAACGGCCGAGCGCCTCGTCATGCCCGCCATCGGTGGCGGGCAGGCGCATATGATCGATCGCTACGGCAGCCGCTCATAGGAAGTCCGCGCTCGCGGCAACGTCCGCCAGCTGCTCGGGCGTCTGGCTGTCCAAAGCGGCCAGGCTCGCCACGATCGTCTCACCGCACAGCCGCCTGGCAAGTTCGGGATCGGCATCATGCTGGAAAACCTTTCGGCCCGCTTCCTCCGGTACCGTGAGCAGCAACTGCACGATGACCATGGCCTCGCGCGATGACAGGCGCAAATCGCGTTTCAGTCGTCGCGCCAATGGCAACAGGAGCATTGCGGCACGACCAAATAGTTTTCGGTCCGCCCCTTGTTCGAGAAAGGCATCGGCAAGCAGAACGTGCAGGAGCGGCCCCTGGCGGCTGACTAGTTCGAAATAGGCCAGCGCACAGGCACGTGCAGCATGCAGAAGATCGGGCTGCGCGACCGCCTGGCGCAGCGCGCCGCGGTCGACGCCGCCGAGCGCTTCGCCCAGGAGCGCGGATCCCAGAACATGCTGGTTCGGAAAATAGTTGTAGATCAAGGCCTTGCTGACATTGGCGGCACAAGCCAGCCGCTCGAACGAAATGGGGAATCCGCCCTGGTCGAGCACTTCGCGCGCCGCATATCGCAGCAGGTCGGCCTGGCGTTCATCCCGATTGAAGCGCGGCTGACGATCGCTGGTCGCTGCTGACGGCGGCTCGGTGCCGGCACTTTTCGATCGTTGCTCGGTCATCGCTCCGGCATATCGTCTGCGGCGATCAAGGTACAGCAACCCTGTCGGTCGACACCCCGCTGCTCGCAGGCGCGGGTCCAGCATGCTGCAGCCGATCGACCAGCGCGACATAAGGCCGATAGCCGATCAGCAGGCAGGTAAGCGATAGCATCAGCATGGCGACACTGACCGCCAGAATGGCGAGATGGATCATCGCCGGATCGTGGAACAGATAGTCGGTCATCAACGCGATCAGCGTTGGCCCCAGCCCAAGCCCCAGCAGGTTGATGACCAGAAGGGCGATCGAGATCGCGGTGCCGCGCATCTGGTTCGGCACCATCTGCTGGATGATCGCGGGGCTCAGGCCATTCAGAAAGGTGGGCAGGAACACCGCGCCCGCCAGCGGCACCAGCGCCCAGGACCCGTTCGGGAGCAGCGTATACCCGAAGATCAACGGGATCGTCGCGAGCTTCACCCATAATGCCGCGCGCAGCCGGCCCGATGCGCCGCGCCGCCGGGTCATCACATCGCCAAGCCACCCGCCGCAGAGCACGCCGGCGGTGCCGAAGGTGAGCAGCAGCAAACCGTAGATATGGCCGATCTCCACCGCGCTCCAGCCATAGCGCCGGATGAACATCGTCGGGATCCAGGCCGCGACCCCATAGCCCGCGACCGCGGAGAATCCCATGAACAGGTTGATCGCCAGAAAGGCGCGCTTGTTCTCACGGAGATAAGCGAGCACATCGCGCAACGGCAAGGCTGCGGCGACCTGGCTGCCATCTGCAGCGGTCACCGAATGCACCGCGCCCGTCCGTCGCGGTTCGCGAAGGCACAGTGCCACCAGGGCGACAAGCAGGCCAGGCAGGCCAATGATCAAAAAGACCATTTGCCAAGGCCTGATCTCGCCTATCAACGGCAGCAGCGCCGGGCCGGACTGCAAGGTTCCCGCGATAATCGTCGCACCGATCACCAGGGCCAGACCACCGCCAATGTAAATCCCGATACTGTAGACGGCCAAGGGCAAGCCGACTTTATGCGGCGGGAAATGATCGCCGATCAGTGAATTGGCCGCCGGCGTCAGGACGGCCTCACCCGCACCGACGCCCATGCGCAAGGCGAGTAACGCACCATAGCTTCGCACCAGTCCGCACCCGGCGGTGGCGAGGCTCCAAAAGGCTATCCCGCCGGCGACGAGCCAGGTGCGTCGCTTCGAATCGACGAGGCGACCGAGCGGAAGGCCGACCAGCACGTTGCACAGCGCAAAGGCCAAGCCTTGCAACAGGCTGATCTGCGTATCGCTGAGCGCGAGATCGCGCTTCATCGGCTCGACCAGGAGGCTGAGGATCTGTCGGTCCAGGAATGAGAAAACATACGCCACCGTCAGCACGAAGACCATAAACCAGCCATAGACGGGAGACGGGTAGCCCTGCTCCGGGCGGATCGAGACCGCGTCGTCAGCAGCGATTGCCTTGCTGGCCATTATACCTCTCCCACCCCAGCGACGCTCCAGCATGATCGTGGATTCAAGCGCTATTGGTGAGATATATAGAATTTAGATCCGGCCCCCTGTCAATGAGGGTTCGCGCGTCGTTTTGCGGTCGCTCTTTAGATGAGCCAGATTTTGGGTACGACGGTGCGTGGAGTGCGTCCGCCGAATGATCTCAGCAACGCAGTAGCACCGTTCGTCATCCAAACATCGAAGTTGGGAGTTTCGCGAGGAGCGGTGTCTGCACTTAGCCAAGATAAATGGATGGCAGGTTGTGGGAAACACTGCCGCCCCGCTGAATGGCCGAATCTGGGTCATCCCCGATCCAGCAACTAACTGAACGACCGTCCGCTACCGGACCTGTTTGCCTGCAAGCTGCCAGACCGCAATCAGCCAATCCATGCCAGATATAAGTCGCGTCGCGCTCGTTTGACCCAGAAGGCCTCGCTTGATTCACTTCGCTATCTGGTGTCGCTATGCCTGTTCTCTCCCACGCCTTGAGCGTTGGGTAAAAGCACATCCACTAGATCAGTTGAATCGGGCGGGCCGGGAATCGAGCAGGCCATCTTGAATCAGCAGACCGGAATCGAGCACCATGACTCCCGCCTCAGCCACTTCCCGATTTTCCCGTGAGCGCGCCGCAAAATTTCCGTGCGGGCTGGTCGGTTTTCCCGCAGTTTTTCCCGTAAATTCCCGTGAACCACTCGAAAAAGCTCTTTCCTGCAAAACTTCCCGTAGCCACGCGAATTTGAACTGCCGCAGGGCGGGCAATGTCGGGCTGTCGAAACCGAACATTTTCACTGATTCAATTCGCCTGTCCGACGGCTCGTCGTTCGAACGCGGCTCCGGGCGTCCCTCTTCCGGCCATATGAGTCGGCGCGTGCCGCCATGTCTTTCCACACCTCATTCACCACGATAGAGCAGGTCGATGGCGCAGCGCGACACTCCGGCAAGGATCGACCGACGTACGCTGCTGATCGGCGGCGGGGCGGGTGTCGGGCTGATTATCGCCTGGGCCGTGTGGCCGCGCAGCTATGTGCCCAATTTGACCCCGGCCAAGGGCGAGACGGTGTTCGGCGCCTGGCTCAAGATCGGCATTGACGGCCATGTCACGGTCGCGGTGCCGCAGGCCGAACATGGTCAGGGTGTCTACACCACCTTGCCGCAAATCGTCGCCGACGAGCTTGGTGCCGACTGGCGCACCGTCTCGGTTCAGCCGGCGCCGCTCAACCCGCTTTATGCCAATGCGCTTGCCGCGGGCGAGCTGTTCGGCGGCGCGTTCGGCGCGCTGCCCGAATCGCTGCGCGCGACGCATGCGCAACGCAGCGCGCTGGTTCTGACGGGCGGCTCCAGCTCGGTGCGCGCGTTCGAGGGTGAATTGCGCGCGGCGGGCGCTGCGGCGCGGATCATGCTGTCGAAGGAAGCGGCGAAGCGCTGGGGGGTGGAGTGGCAATCGACCGGCACCGCGGCCGGCTTCGTCGTTCATGGCACGAAGAAATTGCGCTTCGCCGAACTGGCGGCCGACGCGGCCGGCCATAAGGTGCCGAGCCCGATTCCGTTGCGCGGCGGCGACACCAACCGGCTTTACGGCCAGTCGCTGCCGCGGCTCGACGTGCCCGCCAAGGTCGATGGTTCGGCCAATTTCGCGGGCGACATACGCTTGCCCGACATGGTCTATGCCGCGATCCGCCAGGGGCCGGTCGGCGATTCGAAACTGATCCGCGTCGATCGTGCGGCGGCCGACAGGATTCGCGGTGTGCTCTCGGTCGTGACCAATGACCGCTGGGTCGCGGCGGTCGCCAATAACTGGTGGGCGGCGAACAAGGCGCTCGACGCGCTCAGCCCGCGTTTCGAAACCAGGGGTGCGATCGTCAGCAGCGCGACGATCGATGCGGCGCTCGACGCCGCGCTGGACGGGCCCGGCACGCGCATGGCCGCGCTCGGCGATCTCGGCCCGGTATTCAAGGGCGCGAACGTGGTGACCGCGCAATACCGTGCCGGCCTGGCCGTCCATGCCGCGATCGAGACGATGACCGCGACCGCGCACTATCATGACGGCCTGCTCGAACTCTGGCTGCCGACCCAGGCACCGGGGCTTGCGCGCGGTGCGGCGGCGGCGGTGCTGGGCATTCCCGAGACTCAGGTCGTCGTTCATCCGATGCTCGTCGGCGGCTCGTTCGGCGCCAATCTCGAACATCAGGTCGCCGAACAGGCGGCGTTGCTCGCCGAGCGGCTCAAACGTCCGGTGCAGCTCGTCTGGTCGCGGAGCGAGGATATGCTGCACGATCGCTACCGGCCGCCGGCTTCGGCGCGGATGAGTGCGCGGCTCGGGCCCAACGGGCAGATTCTTGGCTGGCTGGCGAAGATCGCCGCGCCTTCGACCGGACGCGAGATCGCCGGGCGGCTGCTCTCGGGCGATACCACTGCCCGCGCCCTGCTCGCGACAAGCCGGGGCGGCGACGCTTATGCGGTGGCCGGCGCCAGGCCATTCTACCGCATGCCGGCTTATGCGGTCGATCATCACCCAGCCGAGATCGGCGTGCCGACCGGTCATTGGCGCTCGGGCGCACACAGCTACACCGCGTTTTTCACCGAATGTTTTCTCGATGAACTCGCACATGTCGGCGGCAACGAGCCGCTGTCATTCCGTATCGGCATGCTTGGCGGGGACGCGCGGCTGGCGCGTTGCCTGTCGACCGCGGCGGCGCTGGGCGGCTGGGAAGGTGGCGTTGCGGGCAGCGGTCAGGGCATCGCCTGCCACGCATTTCGCGGGTCCTATATCGCCGTGCTGGCCGAGGCGCATGTCGGCGACGATCAGCGCCCGGTGGTCGATCGGCTGGTCGCGGCGGTCGATTGCGGACGCCAGGTCAATCCCGACGTGGTGATGCAGGCGATCGAAAGCGGGCTGATCTTCGGCATGGCGGCGGCGCTTGGCGGATCGACCGGCTTTACCGAGAATCTCGCCGATGCGCGCGGTTTCGGCGACCTCGCGCTGCCGCGCCTCGCCGACACGCCGGACATCACGGTCGAACTGATCCGTAACGAGGCCGATCCCGGCGGGGTGAGCGAGCTCGCCGTGCCGCCGGTCGCCCCGGCGATCGCCAACGCGCTGCAGGCCGCGACCGGTTTCCGCATGCGCAGCTTGCCACTCAGACCCGGAGAAGCGTGATCCTTCCTGGCGATCATCCACCTATCGCGCCTCGCAAGATCGGTGTCCTGCTGACCAATCTCGGCACGCCCGACGGGCCCGATGCGAAATCGGTCAAACGCTATCTGGCCGAGTTTCTGTCGGACCGGCGCGTGGTGGAGATTCCGGCGATCGCCTGGCAGCCGATCCTGCGCGGCATCATCCTCAACACCAGGCCGAAGAAATCCGCGCATGCCTATAACCTGGTGTGGCGCGAGGACGGGTCGCCGCTCGCCGCGATCACCAGGTTGCAAAGCGCCGCGCTACAGGGTGTTTTCGGGCCGGACGTGATGGTCGACTGGGCGATGCGCTATGGCAACCCGTCGATCCCCGATCGGCTCGCCGCGCTGAAACAGGCCGGATGCGACCGTATCCTGATCGCGCCGCTCTATCCGCAATATTGCGCCGCGACGACCGCGACCGCCAATGACAAGGCATTTGCCGCGCTGGCGAAAATGCGCTGGCAGCCGGCGATCCGCACGTTGCCGCCTTATCATGACGAGCCCGCCTATATCGATGCGCTTAAGCAATCGGTTGAGGCATCGCTCGCGCGGCTCGATTTCGAGCCTGAGGCGATCGTCGCCAGCTTTCATGGCATGCCACAGCGTACGCTGGAACTGGGCGACCCCTATCATTGTCACTGCCAGAAGACCGCGCGCCTGCTCGGCGAAGCGCTTGGCCGCGACCTGGTGATCGCGTTCCAGTCGCGCTTCGGGCGCGCGAAATGGCTCACGCCGGCAACGGACATGACGCTCGAGGCCTTGCCGGGACAGGACGTGAAGAAGGTCGCGCTCGTCGCACCGGGTTTCTCCGCCGATTGCCTCGAGACGCTTGAGGAGCTGGCGATCCGCGGCCGCGACAGCTTCCTGAACGCAGGCGGCACGCACTTCGCGTATCTGCCGTGCCTCAATGAAAGTCCGGTCGGCATCGCCATGCTGCAAAGTCTTCTGTCACGAGAGCTTGAAGGCTGGAACGTCACCGCCTAGCCTTTGGTCCAACGGCAAATCTTGTGGAGAGAATATATGGCACGCGTCGCGATCGTTACCGGAGGCACGCGCGGAATCGGTGAGGCGATCAGCCTTGCGCTCAAGGAGATGGGCGTGACCGTCGCCGCCAATTATGCGGGCAATGACGAACGCGCACGAGAGTTCAGCGAACGCACCGGGATCAAGGCCTATAAATGGGATGTCGGCGATTATGACGCGACCCAGGCGGGGTGCGCGCAGGTCGCGGAAGAGCTCGGCGCGGTGGACATCGTCGTCAACAATGCCGGCATCACGCGCGACGGCACGATTCTGAAGATGAGCTATCAGGCGTGGAAAGAGGTGATCGACACCAATCTCGGCGGTTGTTTCAACATGGCCAAGGCGACCTTTGCCGGCATGCGCGACCGTAAATGGGGCCGGATCGTCAATATCGGATCGATCAACGGCCAGGCCGGCCAGTACGGCCAGGTCAATTATGCCGCCGCCAAATCGGGCATCCACGGCTTCACCAAGGCGCTGGCCCAGGAAGGCGCGCGCGCCGGGGTGACGGTCAATGCGATCGCGCCGGGTTATATCGACACCGACATGGTCGCCGCCGTTCCTGCCGATGTGCTGGAAAAGATCGTCGCGAAGATTCCTGTCGGACGTTTGGGCCAGGCGCATGAGATTGCGCGCGGCGTTGCGTTCCTGTGCTCGGAAGAAGGCGGGTTCGTGACCGGGTCGACGCTGTCGATTAATGGCGGGCAGCATATGTACTGACGGGTGAAGGCGGCACTGCGTGCCGCCGGTGCTCGGAAAGCGAGCATCACCCGGCACGGCCGGCGGGTGGCAGAGCCAACCCGTCCGACGGCGGCTTTGCCGCCGGCCTTACCAAACCCGTAGCGCTCACCGTTCGTTTCGAGCGAAGTCGAGAAACTGAGCGCAGCGCCTACTTGTTTCTCGACTTCGCTCGGAACGAGCGGTGGGTAGGGTCGAAGCCAGCGGCAAAGCCGCCGTCGGTCGGGTCGCTGAAGCGCCCGCCGGCCGGTTTGGGCGTTGCGCTTTGCGCACCGCGCGGGCGTAGCCGCGCTTTGCCAAACGAAGGGCCGGCCCCCTTGCGGGAGCCGGCCCTGACCCTCGATACGCTACCGGAGGGCCAAGCTTACTACCGGGGAGCTATCAGCGGCAGTAACGGGGGTTATCCGAACGATCGATCGCACGGCCGGCCAGGGCGCCCGCACCGGCGCCGAGCACGGCACCAAGCGTCTGGTCACCGCGGCGACCGGCGATTTCGTGACCAAGCAGGCCACCGGCGATCGCGCCGACGATCGTGCCGCCGGTACCATTGTCGCAACGGTTATTGCGATAGCGGCGGTTGTCGCGATAGTTGCGGCGATTGTCGTTGTAGTAACGGCGATCATCGCGGCGATAATCACGATAGCCACGGTCGTCGTTACGATCGTAACGATCGCTG
Source organism: Sphingomonas sp. So64.6b (assembly GCF_014171475.1). Taxonomy (NCBI): domain Bacteria; kingdom Pseudomonadati; phylum Pseudomonadota; class Alphaproteobacteria; order Sphingomonadales; family Sphingomonadaceae; genus Sphingomonas; species Sphingomonas sp. So64.6b. The sequence goes on along the minus strand of NZ_CP048817.1, from coordinate 3,783,227 downwards.
TAGCGATCATAGCGCTGAGCCGAGGCCGGGGTCGCGGAAACCAGTGCGGTGGTGCCCATGGCGAGCGCGACGGCGGCGAGTGTGAATTTCTTGAACATGATCGGTCTCCTTCGTCTCGAATTTCGTGGCGACGGGATTTGCTGATCGCCGTCGATGCACTTCTTCTAGGCGAGTCGCATTGACCGGTGTCTGAATGCGTCCGTTATCGCCGGTTCATCTCGCCCCCTTCTATTCCGGCCCGTTCCATTTTCCGGCAAACGCCGCTGGCCGGCGCGCCGTTCGCGGTTATGAGGGGCGCGTGCGCATCCTGCTGTCGATCCTGCTCGTCCTGCTGCTGGTGCCGTCCTGGAGCGGTCCCAAGCGCCTCGATCTGCTCGGCCGCACCGCACGGATCGAATCGACCCGGGTGGCGCTCGATCCCGACGATCCGGCACGGCGCCGCGTCGGCAAGCTCTACTGGCTCGGCGGTGTGCAGCTCAGCAGCCCGGACCGCACTTTTGGTGGCTTCTCCGCAATGCAGGTACAGGGCGACCGCTTCACCCTGCTCAGCGATGGCGGCAATATCGTCCGGTTCGCGATGGACACTTACGGCCGCGTCCGCGACCCGCATTTCGCCGAATTACCCGACGGCCCCGGCAACGGCTGGCAGAAAAGCGATCGTGACAGCGAATCGCTGACCGCCGACCCGGCAAACGGCGATGTCTGGGTCGGCTTCGAGCGGGCCAATGCGATCTGGCGTTATGATTCGTCGCTGACCAGGGTGCTTGGCCATGTCGCCCCGCCGGCGATGCACCGCTGGAACGATAATGGCGGACCCGAGACGATGGTGCGCACCACGGACGGCGGCATGATCGTCATTGCCGAGACGAGCAAGGGGCCAAGGGGCAAAGGCCGGGCGGCGCTCCGATTCGTCGGCGATCCGGTCAGCCATCCGCGGTCCGGCTTCCGCTTCGGCTATTTGCCGCCCGAAGGGTATGATCCGAGCGATGCGACATTGCTGCCCGATGGCCGGCTGCTGATCCTCAACCGCCGATTCGCGCTGCCGTTCGATTTCGCCGCCAAGCTGACGATCGTCGACCAGCGGAAAATCCGGCCTGGCGCGATGGTGCGCGGGCGTGAAATCGCGACGCTCGCGGCGCCGCTGCTGCACGACAATTATGAGGGGGTCGCGGTCACGCGCGAGGGGCGCGACACGATAATCTGGATCGTCTCGGACGATAACCAGTTCGTGCTGGAACGCACGTTGTTACTCAAGTTCAAACTGGAACCAGGCGCCTAAGGCTTGTTGAAATTCGCGAAAGAGCGAATTTCAAGACGGCGCCAGCCCACTCCCCTCCCGGCCACCCACAGAATATCCTGGATGGGTGGCCGGGAGGGGAGCGGGCTGGCACCGTCCCAAATGCGTCAACAACGCATTTGCAAACTAAAGTGTCAGGCGGCGACTGCCGTGGAGAGCTTCTTGCGAACGTCGCGCTTCAGGCGGCGTGCACGCAGCGACAGCTTGTCGTCGGTGGTCTTGACCAGCCAGTTGTCGAGCCCGCCGACATGTTCCACCGAACGCAGACCATGGGTCGAGACGCGCAGCTTCACGCTGGTGCCCAGTGCGTCCGACATCAAAGTCACATTCTGCAGATTCGGCAGAAAGGTGCGCTTGGTCTTGTTGTTGGCGTGGGAAACATTGTTTCCTACCAGCCGGCCCTTGCCGGTCAGCTCGCAAATCCGCGACATGATCGTATCCTGAAGGTCAGGGCCATGACGGCCCGGTAATCCCATGAAGGCGGCGCGGATACCCGAGACGGGACAGGGCGTCAACCGATTCAGGCTATTCCCGTGCAACCAACCGCGCTGCTGTGGCGTTTGGTTACGGTAACGATTCGATTTTGTCGATCTGGAGAATGTATATGCGCGCCCTACTCGTTCTAATCGGCCTCGCCGCTCTCGTCGTCGTCGGCCTCATGTCGTTCGGCCTGCTGACGTTCAACGGGACGGCCGGATCTCTGCCCACCGTCAAGCTCGAAGGCGGCTCCGCGCCCAAGGTCAAGGCCGACATGGCGACGATCTCGGTCGGTACCGAAAACAAGACGATCGAGGTGCCGACCGTTGGCACCACGCAAAAGACGATCACCGTGCCCACGGTGAAGATGAACACGCCATCGAGCAACAGCGCCGCGCCCGCCCAATAAGAGACTGTTTGGAAACCCGCGCTCTCGCGAGTTGCCAATAGACTCCAACGGCGGCCCGGGGCTGGCCCGGGCCGCTGCGGGCAGGCATAGCTGTATAATGTTTCCGATGCCTGCTCCGATGCGCGCCGCGCTCGATGCCGCCCATGCCGCGGCGGCCGATGGCGAGGTGCCAGTCGGTGCTGTGGTGGTCCATGCTGGTCAGATCATCGCCATCGCGGCCAATGCTCCGCGCACGCTCCACGATCCCACCGCTCATGCCGAGATCCGCGCGATTCGCGCCGCCGCCGAGGCACTTGGTACGGACCGTCTCGAGGAATGCGACCTGTGGGTCACGCTGGAGCCTTGCGCGATGTGCGCCGGCGCGATCGCCCATGCGCGAATCGCCCGGCTCTATTATGGTGCGGAAGACGTGAAGGGCGGCGCGGTTGCCCATGGCCCGCGCTTCTTCGCCCAGCCGACCTGCCATCACCGCCCGGAAATCTATGCCGGGATCGGCGAAGACGAAGCGGCGGCGCTGCTCAGGGATTTCTTTGCCGTGCGGCGATAAGCAAAAGGCGGCGCTGCTTTCGCAACGCCGCCTTTGCAGTCGGACAGGAACACCGGTTAGCGCAGATCGCTCTCCGGGATCGGCACGATCTTGATTTCGACCCGGCGGTTGGCGGCGCGGCCTTCCTCCGTGTCGTTCGATGCGATCGGCTGCGATTCGCCAAAGCCACGCGTCCCGATGCGCGCCGACTGGACGCCGCGGCTCGACAGATAGTCGGCAACCGACACAGCGCGGCGTTCCGACAGGCTTTGGTTATATGCATCGCTGCCGGTCGAATCGGTATGGCCGTACACATCGACATAGGTCCGGTTATACTGGCCGAGTACCTGGCCGACCTGATCGAGCGTGCGCTGGAAGGTCGGTGCGACCGCCGCGCTGTCGGTGGCGAAGTTGATTCCCGACGGAATGTTGAGGATCAAATCGTCGCCCTGGCGGATGACCTGGACGTCGGTACCCGCAGTGCGCGCGCGCATCTCGCGTTCCTGTTTGTCCATATAGGCGCCGATGCCAGCGCCGGCGAGGCCGCCGATGCCGGCGCCGACGATCTTCTCGGTCCGGTCGTTGCGCCCGCCGACCAGATCGCCAAGCAGATAGCCGCCCAGCGCGCCGCCGATGCCGCCGATCGCTGCCTTGGACATGCGGCGCTCGCCAGTTTCCGGATCGGTCGTGCAGGCGCTGGTGGCGACCAGCGCGGCGAGCGTTGCACCGAGCAACAGCCTGGATTTGATCACTTGAAATTCTCCCTTGGATTCATCCCCCGAACCATCGGTGCGGAGCGACTGAACGGTCACAATAACTCGTCTCGTCGCGCGATTGTTCCGCATCCGATTTGAATGAAAGATGATCGCGCTGTTGTGAAACCGACAGATTCGCGCCAAAGGGTCAGGAGCGTCATGGCACCGCTTCCCCCCTTTCCCTGGATCGACGTCGCGATCATCTTCGCGCTGGTCTCGTTGAACGGCGTCTTCGCGATGTCGGAGCTGGCGATCGTCTCGTCGCGCAAGGCGCGGCTCGAAGCGATGGCGCGCAGCGGCAAGCGCGGTGCGCGGGCTGCGATCCTGCTCGCCGCCGATCCCGGTAAATTCCTGTCGACAGTGCAGATCGGCATCACGCTGATCGGTATTCTCGCCGGCGCCTATTCGGGTGCAAGCCTGGGTGAGCCGGTCGCGGCACGTCTTCATTGGCTCGGCCTGTCGCCCGAAACGACCGCGACGGTCGGCTTTGCGCTGGTCATCTCCCTCACCACCTATGCCTCGCTGATCGTCGGCGAGCTGGTGCCCAAACAGATCGCGTTGCGTGCGCCCGAACCGATCGCCGCGTTCATGGCGGCGCCGATGCGCTGGCTCGCCTGGGGGACCGCGCCGATCGTGTGGCTGCTCGATTCGACCAGTGCGCTGCTCTTCCGGCTGATGGGCATGAAGCGTGAGACCGAGGACCATGTCACGGCGGAGGAACTTCATCTGATTGTCGCCGAAGCGTCGAAATCGGGTGTGATCGAGGAGCATGAACGCTCGATCATATCGGGTGTGGTGCGCCTTGCCGATCGTCCGGTGCGCGAAGTGATGACGCCGCGCACCGATATCGACTGGATCGATGTCGGGCTCGATTCCGCCGGCATCCGCGCCGCGCTGATGACGGCATCGCACAGCCGCTTGCCGGTCGCCGAAGGATCGGTCGATGCGGTGATCGGCGTGGTTCAGGCGCGCGACGTGGCGATCGCATTGCTCAGTGGCGCCCCGCTCGATCTGCGCGCGCTGATGCGCCAGGCGCCGGTCGTGCTCGATCAGCTCGATGCGATGGATGCGCTGATCGCGCTCCGCGAGGCCGAGGTGCCGATGGCGCTGCTGCACGACGAATATGGTCATTTCGAAGGCATCGTCACGCCGGCCGACCTGCTCGCCGCGATCGCCGGCGAGTTCGCCTCGGACACCGATCCGGACGACAGTCCCTCAGTGGTCGAACGCGACGACGGGTCGCTGCTCGTCGCCGGGCAGATGGCGGCCGACGCGCTGGCCGAACGGCTCGGCATCGACCTGCCCGAGGACCGCGATTACGCGACCGTCGCTGGCCTCGCGCTCGCGGTGTTCCGCCATTTGCCGGGCGAGGGCGAAAGCTTTGTCGAACAGGGCTGGAAATTCGAGGTGGTCGATCTCGACGGCCGGCGGATCGACAAATTGCTCGTCAGCGTGGTGAAGAAGAAGGGCTGAAATGGACGGCGGTTTCGTCGCTCATGTCTCGCGCTGGCGTTCCGGCCTGAGGTGCTGGGCGCGCTCGGCTTTGTCGTTGCCGCCATCGTCATCATCATCATCATCATCATCATGCAGACCAAGGGCCTGACCGATCCACTGGCACTGGTCACCGGCTGGCTTGGCGCCTTGTTCTTCGGGGCATGCGGACTGGTCGGCGCGCGCCAGCTGCTGCGTACCGGCCCGGTGCTGGAGATCGACGCGCGGGGGCATCCTGTGGCGGCGCTGGTCCGATGAGCGCATCCCCTGGCCGGCGATCGAGCGCGCCGAGGCGATGGCGCTACGCAGCCAGCACCTGCTTGCCCCATGGCTGTTCGATCCGGTGCTCTATCCATCGAGCCATACGCTGGGCAAGCTCGCCGGGGTCAACAGGGCGATGGGCTTCGGCGATATTGCGATCAGCGTATCCGGCACCGATCGCCGCTTCGAGGAACTGGTCGCCGCGTTCGACCGATATGCGCCGGATCCGTCACCCTATCCGCCGAGTTTGCCGAACTCCGCTTCATAGGCAGCACGGTCTCCGGCACTCAGCAGCTTTGCCTGCTCGACCCAACGATCCCGGGCGATACGGCCCTTGAATGCGCCAAGCTTCGCATCGAGTTCCTCGATCTCCGCCGTGCTCATTGCCGCGATCTGATCGACGCGGGTGATGCCGAGTTCGGCAAGCTGTGCGGCAAGTTTGGGGCCGAGACCCTTGAGCTGAGTAATATCGCCGGCCAGTGGTTCGGGCACTGGCGTATTGGCGACCATGTCGGCGGCGAGCGTCGCCGGGCTGGCGTCGAATGCGGCGGCAGCCACGATTGGTTCGTCAGCAATTGGCGGTTCGTCCGCGATCGGCGGGTCACCGACGCTTGAAGGTTCATCGACCAGCGGCGGTGTCGCCACGACCACGGGTGCGTCAACGATCGGTGGTGGCGAAGGGGTCACGGGCGGTGTAACCACCGCCGTAGCACGGGCGGCATCTGGCACTGAGCCGAGCATCGCCTCGCGATGTTGATTGGTCGCCGCTTCAGACGTCAGCCGTTCGCGTTTGCGTTTGATGCCCCACGAGATGCCGAAGATCGTGACCAGCGCGAATATCGCGATGATGATCAGTTCCACAGCAGTGATTGTCGTCATCATATCGGCTGCCCCATTGTCGCTTGAGTTTGCTGGCTTAACATCGCTGTCGATCTGCCTCGATCCTGTGCGCTTCTAACGAACGGCCGGCGACAAAGCACCATCTGCGGTCGTCGATCCCACCGCCAGGTCAGCGAGTTTCCCGCTCTACTTCGCGCCAGCCGATATCGCCGCGGTTGAAGCCGCTCGGGAAGTGGATCTTGCCGACCGCCGCATAGGCTGCCGCCTGAGCCGCTCCGGCATTTGCACCGGTCGCGGTCACCGCGAGCACACGCCCACCCGCCGCGAAGAGCTTGCCGTCATCCGATCGCGTGCCGGCCTGGAAGACGCGCGCCCCGGTCTTTTCGGCCGCGGCAATGCCATCGATCGCGCCGCCGGTCTCCGGTGCGGCGGGGTAGCCCCGCGCCGCCATCACCACTGTCAGCGCGGTGTCGGCGGAGAAGCGCACCGCATCGCGCCCGGCAAGCTCGCCGCGTGCGGTCGCCAGCATCAGATCGAGCAGATCGTCCTGCAACCGCATCATCAGCACCTGGCATTCGGGATCGCCGAAGCGGGCATTATATTCGATCAGCTTGGGGCCATCGGCCGTGAGCATCAGTCCCGCAAACAACACGCCGGAAAAAGGCGCCCCCATCGCCGCCAGCGCCGCGACGGTCGGTGCGACGATCTCGTCGATCGCCCGTTGCTCCAGCGCCGGCGTCAGGACCGGCGCCGGGCTGTACGCGCCCATGCCGCCGGTATTGGGTCCGGTATCGCCGTCGCCGACGCGTTTATGATCCTGCGCCGATCCGAACGGAAGGATCGCGCTGCCGTCGCTCAACACGAACAGGCTGACTTCCTCGCCCTCCATGAACTCCTCGATCACCGCCTCGGCCCCCGACACGGAGAAGAGGTCGGCGATCGCGCCTTCCGCTTCCTCGCGGCTCATCGCCACAGTCACGCCCTTGCCGGCGGCCAGGCCATCGGCCTTGATCACCACGGGAATGGTGAAATCGTCGAGCGTGGCCAACGCACCGTCGCGCGATATGACCTTGGCATAAGCCGCGGTCGGGATGTTCGCGCGCGCGCACAGATCTTTGGTGAAGCCCTTCGATCCCTCAAGCCGCGCCGCCGCCTTGTCGGGTCCGAACACCGGCAGGCCCATGGTGCGGATATTGTCGGCCAGGCCGTCGACCAGCGGCGCTTCGGGGCCGATCACGACGAAGCCGATCGAATGGCGAATGCAGAAATCGATCACCGCGCGGTGATCGGCGGGGTCGAGCGCGACCAGGTCGGCATGCTCGGCGATGCCCGGATTGCCCGGCGCGGCATAGAGTTTGGTACAGCCCGGCGATTGCGCCAGCCGCCACGCAAGGGCATGCTCGCGGCCACCCGATCCGATCAGCAGGATATTCATGGCCGACCCTTTTTCCGACATGCCCCCAACGGACATGGGCCGGCTCGTAGCCGAGGAGATCGCGGGCGACAACGCCGCGCCGGTCAGCGTCGGCGAACTGGCGCTGAAGCTGAAGCGCGTGGTCGAGGGCGAATTCGGCCATGTTCGGCTGCGCGGCGAGATTTCCGGCTACAAGCGAGTCGCCTCGGGTCATGCCTATCTCAGCCTGAAAGACGACAGCGCGGTGATCGACGGCGTGATCTGGAAGGGGCAGGTGTCCGGCCTGGCTTTCCAGCCACAGGACGGGGTCGAGGTGATCGTTACCGGCAAGGTGACGACCTATCCCGGGCGATCGAAATATCAGATCATCATCGAGCGGATGGAACTGGCGGGTGAAGGCGCGCTGATGGCGCTGCTTGAAAAGCTGAAGGCCAAGCTCGCGGGCGAAGGGCTGTTCGATAACTCGATTAAAAAGCGCCTGCCGTTCCTGCCGCGCGTGATCGGCGTGGTCACATCGCCGACCGGCGCGGTGATCCGCGATATCATTCACCGGCTTGAGGATCGCTGTCCGACGCATGTCATCGTCTGGCCGGTCAAGGTGCAGGGCGACGGCGCGGCGGCCGAGGTCGCCGCGGCGGTGCGTGGCTTCGACGCGATTCCGCCGGGCGGTCCGGTACCGCGTCCCGATCTCGTGATCGTCGCGCGCGGTGGCGGCTCGATCGAGGATCTATGGGCGTTCAACGAAGAGATCGTGGTGCGCGCCATTGCCGCCTGTTCGATCCCGATCATCTCAGCGGTCGGGCATGAAACCGATACCACATTGGCCGATTTCGCCGCCGACCTGCGCGCCCCGACGCCGACCGCGGCGGCGGAGATGGCAGTGCCGGTACTGGCCGATCTGCGGCTGACGCTTGACGGTTATCGCCAGCGCACCGAACGCTGTGCACGGCGTTATCATGAGCTCAGCCGCGAACGGCTCGACGCGCTGGTCCGTGTTCTGCCGAAACGCGACACGCTGCTCGGCCCGCAGCGGCAAAAGGCCGACGATATCGGTGCACGGCTCGATCGCGGGCTCGAACGGCGCGTGACTCTGGCGCGAGGGAGCCTCGACCGATCAGGTGGCGCGTTGCGGTTGTCGGTGCTCGAACGCCAGCTTGCCGGCGCGCGCGACCGGCTTGAGCGGACGTGGCGGCTGGTCGAATCGCTCAATCCCGACCGGTTGCTCGATCGTGGTTATGTGCGTGTTTCGGCCAGACTGTCGGGTGCGGTGATCGCAACGGCGGCGGCGGCACGAGCGGCGGGAGCCCTTACGCTCCATTTCCGGGACGGAGAAGTCGAGGCGCGGGTTGAGCGCGGCGGCGGCACGGCATATGACAGAGGCGCGCCGGACAAGAGCAAGCCCGACCAACCGAAATTATTGTAACCGCCAAATTATTGTAACCGGATGATATGCCATGTTGATGTCGAACAGTGACCGCCCCGCGCGCCTTCATTATATGGCGAACGGCTTTCGCGTGCTGACGACCGGCGATCATGTCGTTTGCGCGGTGTCCGGCGCGCGCATCCCGCTTGAGGATTTGCGCTATTGGAGCGTCGCTGCGCAGGAGGCCTATGCCACCGCCGAGATCGCGACCGAAGCGATGAGCCCGCCCAGATGAAGCGCATGCGGCGCTGGAGTGTGGGGGGCACCGCGCTGATGCTGCTCGGAAGCTGCACTAATGTGACGGACCATCCGCGGGTCCAGCCGGTGCCGCCATCGGTACGGGCCGACAAGCCCACCCCGCAATTGCGCCGTGCGCCCGGCCCGGTAACCTTCAGCTATAGCGGCCCGCGGATGCAGGGCGGCGCGGTGATCGGTATCGCGCCCGCCGGCACGAGCATGCTGACGTTCAACGGCGCCTCGGTGCCGGTGACCGCCGATGGCCGCTTCCTGATCGCCTTCGATCGCGACGCGCCGCCTTCGGCGACTCTGGTCGCCACGCTCGATGACGGCCGCCAGGTCAGCGACGCGCTGGTCGTCGCACCGCGCGCCTGGTTGATCGAACGGCTCAATACCCTGCCCAAATTCCCCCGGCCGCAACCGGAGATGGAGCGGCTGCGCCCCGCCGAAATTGCGCAGATCAATGCCGCGCGGCGCGTGCGGTCGGATTCGCAAGGCTGGCGGCAGGTGTTCCTGTGGCCGACAACCGGGCGTATCTCGGGCATGTTCGGGTCGCAGCGCGTCTATCAGGGACAGCCGGGCGCCTATCATTCGGGCACCGACATCGCCCGGCCGGCCGGGACGCCGGTGCTAGCGCCGGCGGACGGCGTGGTCATCCTCGCCGCCGATCATCCCTTCACGCTGGAGGGCAATCTGCTGATGATCGATCACGGGATGGAACTCAATTCGGCGTTCCTCCATCTATCGCGGATCGATGTCCATGTCGGCGAGCGGGTGCGGCGCGGCCAGGTGGTCGGCGCCATCGGGATGAGCGGCCGGGCGACCGGTCCACATCTTCACTGGGGTCTCAAATGGCGCGGGTCACGGATCGACCCGCTGTTGTTGGCGGGGCCGATGCCGCGTGCGGAATAAGTTTAGCTCGTCGCCCGCGTTCAAATAACGCGCTTGACGCGAACCCCCGGTGAGCCGCCGACCCGCAACATGTAGCTGCCGAGCGCCGCGCGTTTGACTACGACATCGAGGCCGGCTTTCGGAAGACGATAGAAGGGTTTGCTGTCGATCTGGCGCCATACGGAGCCATCGACCAGCCGTATCGTCCAGCCGTTCACGTCTTCGCTTGCCGATGCGATCTTGGATTCGATTTGGGCGACGGCATCGTCGTCGTCACCCCCGAACAGCTTGATGCTTGGCAAGCTCAGTCCGAACAAAGTGCGCTTCGCCTGACGGAGCTGTTCCTTGTCCACGATGACGACATCTTTCGACGTTTCGGCCGCGTCGAGCGTGGCGACTTCAGTATCGTAACAGGCCAGACGAGCCGCAGAATCCTTGATTGTGCGGCAATCGACCAGTCGCTGAAAGGCTTGGGCACGGACCGGAGGCTCTTTCTCCTTTGCCAAGACCGGGCTCGCCACGATACCGCCCAGCAGTACGGCGCAAAACAGCTTCATCGTCTTTCTCCCCGGATGTCATCAGCTTTATCGTTCAATCGCCGGCATCCGCGATATGTGGCAAGGACGCAACACTAGTAAGTCAATTTGCTGCGCCGCAAGCAAATCCGTTTACAGCGCATTGCCGGAAAGGCACTCATCGCACCATTGCCCGATCTGACAAGAAAATCACTTGCGGATACGGACAGCCTCGCGGTCAGGGCCGCGGATGCGAAAGGAAAAGGGACGTGAATAAATTTGCAACCATCGCGAAGCTCCGGAACGGCGCCGCGCCGATCGTGCTGGGCTTGGCGCTGATCTCCGGGCCGGCCTTTGCGCAGGCAGCCGATCCGCAGGCTACTGAACTTCCGGCGACCGCCGCCGACACGCCGACAGAGGACATCGTCGTAACCGGTTCGCGCATTCCTCAGCCGAACCTCGAAGGGGTCAGCCCCGTCACGCTCGTCAGCAGCCAGGACATCAAGCTCCAGGGTACGACGAAGGTCGAAGATCTGCTCAACTCGCTGCCATCGGTCTTTGCCAGCCAGGCCTCGACGCTGGCCAACGGCTCCGACGGCACGGCATCGGTCGATCTTCGCGGCCTTGGTACCAACCGTACGCTCACCTTGGTCAATGGCCGGCGCCTGCTGCCAGGTGATCCCAGCCCGACCAGTGGTTCGGCTGCCGACATCAACATCATTCCAGCATCGATCCTGAAGCGGGTCGAAGTTCTGACCGGCGGCGCATCCTCCACTTACGGTGCGGACGCGGTCGCGGGCGTGGTCAATTTTATCGTCGATACCGATTTCACCGGCGTTCGGATCGATGGCCAGTACAGCCTGTACCAGCACAATAACCGCGACAAGTTCCTCAGCCCGCTGCTCGACGCCAAGGGCTTCGCCAATCCCAAGGGCAATGTCGTTGATGGCGGCACGGTCGATGCCACGATCTCGATCGGCAGCAAGTTTGCCGATGATCGCGGTCATGCGCTGGTCTATTTCGGCTATCGCAAGGCAAATGCGATCACGCAGAACAAGCGCGACTATAGTGCGTGCGTACTGCAGAATTCGGGTGGCGGCGTTCCGCGCTGCGGCGGCTCGTTGACCAACGCCAACGGCACGGTCGTGCTGTTCGACCCCAATCTCAACACCGCTTCATCGACTGTTTATACGTTCCAGCCCGGTGGCGGGTTCGCGAACACGACGTCGCCGTACAACTTTGCGCCAACCAATCATTATCAGCGCCCAGACGAGCGCTACACGGCCGGCCTGTTCGCCAACTACGAAGTCAGCGACGCAATCAAGCCTTATGTCGAATTCATGTTCATGGACGATCGCACGGTCGCGCAGATCGCGCCATCGGGTGATTTCGGCAACACGCTGACGGTCAATTGTGACAACGCGTTAATGTCTGCAGTGCAGCGCAACGTGATCTGCGCTGCTCCCAATCTGATCAACGGCTATCTGGGGAACTTCCCGCTAGCTCAGTCGGCTCCCTACAATACCAATCCGGGCGCTGCGCCGCTCGTCTTTACTGACTCGTTCGGCACGACCTATAATCAGGGCTTCATGCAGCTCCTGCGTCGCAACGTCGAAGGCGGGCCTCGCCAATCCGACCTGCAGCATACCAACTTTCGTGGCGTGATCGGCTCCAAGGGCGATCTCGACAAGAACTGGTCCTATGATGCCTATTATCAATATGGCCGGTCGAACTATTCACAGGTTTATTCGAACGAATTCTCAGTAGCCCGACTGGGTCGCGCGCTGAATGTCGTCGATGATCCACGGACGCCAGGGTTCGATCCGATCTGCCGCTCGGTGCTCGATGGCAGCGATCCAAGCTGCGTTCCCTACAACGTCTTCAATGGCGCGGGTGCGGCTAGCCCAGCATCGGTTGCCTATCTTTCGGCGACCGGCTTCCAGAAGGGCCAGACGTCCGAACAGATTGCCAGCGCGTCGCTCACCGGCCTGCTCGGCGATTATGGAATCAAGTCGCCCTGGGCGAGCGACGGCGTTGCGGTCAACCTTGGTGTTGAATATCGCAAGGAATCGCTGGAACTGCAGACCGACAACGCATTCAGCACGGGCGATCTGACTGGGCAGGGCGGCGCGACGCTGCCGATTTCGGGCAGCTTCCATGTGTTCGAAGTCTTCGGTGAAGCGCAGGTTCCGCTGATCCATGAGAGCTTCATCCACGATCTGTCGCTTAACTTGGGCTATCGTCATTCGTCATACGAAACGAGTGCCGACAGGAAATACGACACTGATACCTTCAAGATCGGGGTGGATTTCGCACCGATCCGGGATATCCGGTTCCGTGGCGCGTACAACCGTGCGGCACGCGCGCCGAACATCCAGGAACTGTTCGCTACCCCGACGGTCGGCCTGAACGGGTCCTCGGATCCGTGCTCCGGTCACGCGATCACGGCGACGGAATATGGCTGTATCGCGCAGGGTCTGACGGTCGGCTCCGGCACGGCCGGCAACCCGGCCGGCCAGTATAACGGCCTGATCGGCGGCAACCCCGACCTGAAGCCTGAAATTGCCACGACCAAGACTTTCGGCATTGTGTTTCAGCCGTCGTTCCTGCGCAAATTCTCGCTGACGGTCGACTGGTTCGACATCAAGATCAAGGGTGCGATCAGCCCGCCTGCGCAGGACGCGATCCTCAAGGATTGCGGTCTCAATGCGACGGCAACCTTCACGCCGATTTCTTGCAGCCTGATCAACCGCGACGCAGCGGGCTCGATCTGGCTGACTCCGGGCGGTTATGTCGACAACATTCCCAACAACCAGGGGAGCACGCAGACCCGGGGTATCGAAGTCAGCTCGGCCTGGTCGACTGGGATCGGCAATCTCGGCACGCTGAACCTCAGCATGAACGGTACTTACCTCGACAAGTACAAGGTCGATAACGGCATCACTCAGCCCTATGACTGCGCTGGGCTTTATGGTCCAACCTGCAGCTCGGGCGGCACTGTAAACAGCGGTGCGCCACTGCCGAAATGGCGCCACAAGGCGCGGGCGACCTTCAACTTTGCCGATGGTATCGGGATTTCGCTGCAGTGGCGTTATATCGGCAAGGTGAAAGCGGAAACGCTGGAGCACGACAATCAGTCGCTTGGCGGTGCCACCAACTTCAACCCGGGCCTGGAAATCAAGTCGTACAGCTACTTCGATCTGGCGACGTCGTTCAACGTCGATGACAAGTTCACATTCCGTCTTGGCGTGAACAACCTCCTCGACAAGCAACCGCCTTACGTGACGAGCGGCAATGGCGGTGTCGACGGTACGAACCTGTGCCCGACCGGTCCGTGCAACGGCAACACTTATCCGGCGACCTACGATGCATTGGGTCGTTACTTGTTCGCTGGCGTGACGCTCAACTTCTAAGCCACGTCGCAAGACTGATATGCGGGGCGGCAGATCCTAGATCTGCCGCCCTTTTTTTATTTCGCGGTCGTTTTCTTGAACGGGATTGCATTGGCACCGCAGGACGGTTCAAACAGGCGGCATGGCGAGCGCACCCCTGCTGGATTCTCACACGGCCGATATTCTGCGAAAAGCGATGAACGCGGCTCGGGTCGGCGACCTGCATGAGGCGCGAGCGATCGCCGAAGCCGGCCTTTCACGCGAGGGAGACCCCGTTGCACTCAACGCCTTTCTCGGCATGCTCCGCGCGCGCGCTGGCGATACGTCGGGAGCGATCCGGCATCTGCGCGCCGCGCATGACCGCCGCCCTGGCGATACGACGATCACGTGCAATCTGATCGCGGCACTGCTCGACGCCGGCGATCAGGCAGCGGCGCTCGATATCGCGACGCACGAACTGGCGCTCGCCGATGCGACGTTACGGATCGCGCGCTATCGTGGTTTTCTCTCGCAATCGCTCGCGTTATTCCCCGATGCGATCGAAGCCTATGCGCATGTGGTTCGCTACGATCCGCAAGATTTCGAGAGCTGGAATAATCTGGGGAATGCCCGATCGGCGGTTAACGACCTTGAAGGTAGCGTGGCCGCGCTTCAGCGCGCAATGGAGCTGAATCCACTGGCGGCACCAACGCGTCTCAATCTTGCATTAGCACTACGGAAAGCCGGCCGAGCTGCCGAATCCGAGACATTGCTGCGTCGGACGGCAAAAGAATTCCCCGAAGACGCGCGCGTGCTCTACGAGCTCTACGTTCAATTCAAGATAGACGCCCGACAGGAAGAAGCGCTGGAAGCGTTAGAGCAGGCGATTGCCCGTGATGGGGGAAATGCCGATTTGCAATTGAAGCTCGCGATCGAATGCGGTCTGGTGGAGCGGATTGAAGACGCCGAGCGAGCCTTTCGCAATACTCTCCGGCTCGATCCGGGCATCGTCGATGCCTATCTCGGGCTGGCGGTTCAATACGAACACACCAATCGAGAGCATGAATTTGCGCCGCTGATCGCCCTTGCCGAGGCAAACGGGATTGATGAAGAGGTGCTGGCGTTTCTCCGCGCCTTGGAACATCGTCGCCAATCGCGTTTCGAACAAGCGCTCGCCTGCCTGGCTCGGGTCCCGGTCGAGGTCGAGCCGGAACGAGTGGCCCATCTTCGCGGCACAATTCTCGACCGCCTGGGACGTACGGATGAGGCCTTCGCGGCCTTTGTCGAGAACAACCAGCTGAACGAAGCCAACCCGACCGCTCCAGTGCAGCGGGCCGCGGAGTTGCGGGATCAACTCCGAACGGAACTGACGTTCATGACACCGTCATGGGCGAAGGCCTGGCCCGTGGCGACGCCCATGACCGATCGTCCCGATCCGACCTTCCTGGTAGGTTTTCCGCGATCGGGCACGACCTTGCTCGACACGATATTGATGGGCCATCCCGACGTGGTGGTGATGGAAGAAAAGCCCGCGCTGAATCACGTCGATAAGCAGATCGGTGGTATTGCCGGAATTCCCGCATTGGATGGGCAAGGCGTCGTGGATGCCCGGCGGCATTACTTTGAAGAGGTTGGCAAGGTTACGCCGATCGCCCCTTCTCAGCTGCTGATCGACAAGTCGCCTTTGTTTCTCAACAAGGCGTTGCTGATTCAGCGCCTTTTCCCAAACGCGCGCTTCATCCTCGCGCTACGGCATCCCTGCGATGTGCTGCTCAGTTGCTTTATGAGCCATTTCCGACTGAACTCGGCCATGTCCAACTTCCTCCGACTGAAGGATGCGGCCGAATTCTACGATCTCAATTTCCAGCATTGGGAGCGCACGCGCGAGCTGTTCCCGCTCAAGGTGCACACGATAGTATATGAGCGGCTCGTCGAGGACGTTGAAGCCGAGGTAAGGCCATTGTTCGATTTTCTGGGTCTTGACTGGCATGGGGCGGCGCTCGACCATGTCAGCACGGCCAAGAGCCGTGGGCTGATAACTACTGCCAGCTATTCGCAAGTCACCGAACCGATCTATAAACGCGCCGCCGGACGGTGGGAGCGATATCGCCATCATCTTGAGCCGATCCTGCCGACGCTGGCGCCATGGGTCGAGAAATTCGGCTATTCGCTTTGAGCAATCCAGCCGTCCTAGTGGCGGAGGCCGATCGAGCATCCGCTGCGCAGAACTTCACGCGGGCGCAGGCGCTGTTGCGCGAAGCGGCGGAGGTCCAACCCGGCGACTTCGCCATTCTGATGCGTCTTGCCGGCGTAAGCCGCGCGCTGAGTCAGCCGCGTGTCGCCCTAGATGCGGTGCACCGCGCGCTTGCCGTCGCGCCGCTCGATTTCGCGGCGCTGCTGATGCGTGCCAGTTTGCTCGAACGCATCGGCGACCCGTCCGCGGGTGAAGCCTGGAGTCGTGCACTCGCGCAAAGGCCTGATGGTCCTCTACCTCCGCAGTTGGAGCCAGTGGTCGCGGAAGGGGAGCAGCGTTGTACCGCATGGCTTGACGCGCGCGAGGCGCGGCTAAAGGCAGCAATGACCGGTCCAGAGCAGGCAGCAGATATCGCAGAGCGCAAGCGCATTGCGCGCTTCCGTACCAATGCGCTTCGCCGCACGCGGCCTTTTCACAGCGAACCGACGCATTTCCATTTTCCCGAACTGACCGAGCGCGAATTTCACCCTTCGGAATTATTTCCCTGGCTCGTCGAGCTCGAGGCCGCGACCGATTTGATCGCCGCCGAGTTTGGCACGGTCATGGGAGCCGAACGCGCCGAACTGGTACCCTATATCCAGTATCCGGATCATGCACCCCTGCGGCAATGGCAGGCATTGAACCGTAATCCGGACTGGACCGCGATCCATCTGATGCAGAACGGCAGGCGCATCGACGCCAATGCGCGCCATTGCCCGCAAACCATGTCGCTGCTCGACCGCATTCCACAGCCACGTATCGCCGGTTGTTCGCCCAATGCGATGTTCTCGCTACTCGCTCCCGGAACCCGGATTCCGCCACATACTGGCGTGGCCAACACGCGTCTCGTCTGTCATTTGCCGCTGATCGTTCCGGAAGGATGTTGGTTCCGCGTCGGCGCGGAGACGCGAGCATGGCAGCGCGGCGCGGCATTTCTGTTCGACGACACGATCGAGCACGAGGCAATGAATCCAAGCGACTTGCTTCGCGTCGTGTTCATCATCGATGCATGGCATCCGGACCTGAGCCCGACGGAGCAAGCAGCGATCAAGGCGATGATGGAGGCTGAGGGCGCAGGAGTGGCAGGCCTGTGAGCTCCCGCCCAGGCGAACCGTCCGCCGAGAATCCAAACGCGCTGGCCCAATGTGCCCTGCAGGCGCTGGACGACGGTAACGAAGCAGAGCTCCTTCCTGCACTCGCCGCAGCGGCCGAGCGCGTCCGCGACAATGCTTTGCTCTGGCAATGCACCGGCCTGTTATACCGCGGGCTGGATCAGCACGGCGAGGCCGCCATTGCTTTTGACCGCGCGGCACGTCTTGCTCCGGCCGATGCGAAGATCGCCCAGGGCCGCGCGCAGGTCGCGCTCGAGGCTGGGCTCGATGCCGTCGCACTGTTTGACCGTGCCCGCATGCTCAATCCTGACAATGGCGGCGTCCATTTAGGCATGGCGGCGGCCCGGTTCGCAGGGGGCGATGGCGTCCGCGCTATCGCCGAACTCGACTCGTTGCTTGCCAGCAGCCCGGCTTGGGTGGAGGGACATGCAACCCTCGCGCGATTACGCACGATGATGGGTGAGTGCGCCACTGCCACGGCTTCGTTTGAGCGCGCTCTGACCGATCATCCGCGGAATGCGGCTTTGTGGCAGTCGCTGGTCCTCACGCTGAACGAGGGCGAGCAACATACAGCGGCATTGGATGTGATCCGTCGAGGCCGTGCACAACTGGGCGACACTCCCTTTTTTGATGCGAATGAAGCCATCGCGCTGTCGGAGGCGGGCGACGTCGTGCGCGCCGAAGCGTTGTTCGCGCGTGTCTCGCTCGCCGATGAAGAAACATTCGCAGTGCGTCGCGTGCGTCATTTCCTGCGCTCCGGTCGCGTCGAACAGGCGCTTCCCCTTATTGACCGATGGACCGCCCGGCGAGACGCAGCGCTGATCTGGCCTAATGCCGCTATCGCCTGGCGTTTGACCGGGGATCCGCGCTGGCAGTGGCTGGAAGGCGACGATCGGCTGGTCTCGGTGATCGACCTGGCCGATCGCCTGCCGGACCTTGACCAGTTGGCGGCGGTGTTGCGCGATCTGCATCTCGCTCGCGCGCAGCCTCTCGACCAGTCCGTGCGGGGCGGCACTCAAACCGATGGCCATTTGCTTCGACGCAGCGATGCGGCAATCCAGGCGCTCCGCACCGTTCTGATCGATGCAGTAGAAACGCATGTCGCCCGGCTGCCCCCGGTCGATCCTTTGCACCCGACGCTTCGCTATCGCCGCGACCGCCCGATCCGCTTTTCGGGCGCCTGGTCGGTGCGCCTTGCCGATTCGGGCTATCATACCAATCATGTTCATCCGGCCGGTTGGCTCAGCTCCGCGCTCTATGTCGCATTGCCGGACGAGACAGTGCGCGGTGGCGGAGACGCCGGTTGGCTGACGCTTGGACAGCCGCAGGAAGCCCTCGGCCTCGATCTTCCCCCACTGCATATGGTTGAACCGCGGCCTGGGCGACTGGTTCTCTTCCCTTCATGGATGTGGCATGGGACGCGTCCTTTTGCGAACGGGGAAAGACTAACTGTCGCCTTTGATGTCGCGCCGCCGGTTTAGCCCCGTTCCCGCATATCGTTCGAGATCTCGGGCGTTCGAAAAGTCTGGGTTTTCACGTCCAGCTATTATAGTTTTAGCTCCGTTTCGACTTTGAAAGGATGGTAATGAACCGAGTCGCATTGGGAATATTGATCAGTTTTGCGCTGGCGATGCCCGCAGCGGCCAAGGATCCCGCGCCATCGACGCAGCGGAAGACGCCAGATCCGAATCAGGTGGTCTGTGAAAAGCAGGAAGTTCTTGGCAGCCGTTTGGCGGTGCGGAAAGTGTGCATGACCCGGAGTGAATGGGCCGCGCAGCGCCAAAGCGATCGCAGCCTGGTCGAGCGGTCTCAGCTTGGTTCGTGCCAGCAAAAGTCCGGTTGCTGAGCTCTGTCGCATATCGAATAGTGTCGGAGCGCCATTGTTCCACACCGACACTATTGCTTGATGCGCGCCGGCCTAGCGACCGGCCCGAACCCTAGTCGATCGTCAGCCTGAGCGCACCGTCGCCTTCGTCGACGCGCACATTTGCCCCGTCCTTCACCTCTCCACGCAGGATCAGGTCGGCGAGCGGATCCTGCAGGTAACGCTGCACCGCCCGTTTCAATGGCCGCGCGCCATAGACCGGGTCGTATCCAACCCTGCCCAGCCACGACCGCGCCGCGTCGGTCAGGTCGAGCGTCACCTTGCGATCGGCGAGCAGCTTGCCGATGCGCGACACCTGGATGTCGACGATCGGTGCCATCTCGCTTTGCCCCAACCGGTGGAACAGGATGATCTCATCGAGCCGGTTGAGGAATTCGGGACGGAAATGACCGCGCACGATTTCCATCACTTGCGGCTCGACATCGCTCACCGGCTGGCCGTCGGCCAGGTTGGTGAGATACTGGCTGCCCAAATTCGAGGTCAGGATGATCAGCGTGTTGGAGAAATCGACCGTGCGGCCCTGCCCGTCGGTCAGCCGGCCATCGTCGAGCACCTGAAGCAGGATGTTGAACACATCGCCATGCGCCTTCTCGACCTCGTCGAACAGGATCACCTGATAGGGACGTCGGCGAACCGATTCGGTTAGAACTCCACCCTCTTCATAACCAACATAGCCGGGAGGGGCGCCGATCAGCCGCGCGACCGCGTGCTTCTCCATGAACTCGCTCATGTCGATCCGCACCATGGCGGAAGGATCGTCGAACAGGAATTCGGCGAGTGCCTTGGTCAGCTCGGTCTTGCCGACGCCGGTCGGGCCGAGGAACAGGAACGAGCCAAGCGGACGGTTCGGCTCCTGCAGTCCGGCGCGCGCGCGGCGTACAGCGGTCGACACCGCATGGACCGCCTGTTGCTGGCCGATCACGCGCTTGCCGATCGCCTCTTCCATGCCGAGCAGCTTGGCGCGCTCGCCCTCGAGCATGCGGTCGACCGGAATGCCGGTCCAGCGGCTGACCACCGCGGCGATGTCGTCGGCGGTCACTTCCTCGCGCAGCATCGCGCCCTTGGTCGCGCCGGCCGCCTCGTCAAGCTGGCGCTGCAGTTGCGGGATCGTACCGTAGGACAGCTCACCTGCCCTGGCGAGGTCGCCGGCACGCTGCGCCTGTTCAAGCTCCAGCCGCGCCGCGTCGAGCTTTTCCTTGACCTTCGCCTCGGCGGAGATCTTATCCTTCTCGGCCTGCCAGCGCGTGGTCAGTTCGGCCGATTGTTGCTCGAGATTGGCGAGCTCGCCTTCCAGCGCAGCGAGCCGGTCGCGCGACGCGGCATCGCTCTCGCGCTTCAAAGCCTCGCGTTCGATCTTGAGCTGAATGATGCGCCGATCGAGCGTCTCGATCTCCTCGGGCTTGGATTCCACCTCCATGCGGATCCGGCTCGCCGCTTCGTCCATCAGGTCGATCGCCTTGTCGGGCAGGAAACGGTCGGTGATGTAGCGATTGCCGAGCGTCGCCGAGGCGACGATCGCCGCATCGGTGATGCGCACGCCGTGATGCAGTTCGTACTTTTCCTTCAGCCCGCGCAGGATTGAGATCGTGTCCTCGACGGTGGGCTCGCCGACGAATACCGGCTGGAAGCGCCGCTGCAGCGCCGGGTCCTTTTCGACATGCTTGCGATATTCGTCGAGCGTGGTCGCGCCGACGCAGTGCAGTTCGCCGCGCGCCAATGCCGGCTTGATCATATTCGACGCGTCCATTGCGCCTTCCGATTTGCCCGCGCCGATCAGCGTGTGCATTTCGTCGATGAACAGCACGATGTCGCCCTCGGCCGATTTGACCTCGTCGAGTACGCCCTTCAATCGTTCCTCGAACTCGCCGCGATATTTCGCGCCGGCGATCAGGCTGCCCATGTCGAGCGACATCAGGCGGCGGTCCTTCAGCGTGTCGGGCACATCGCCATTGGCGATGCGCAGCGCGAGGCCCTCGGCGATCGCGGTCTTGCCGACGCCGGGTTCGCCGATCAGCACCGGATTATTCTTGGTGCGGCGCGCGAGGATCTGAATCGTGCGGCGGATTTCCTCGTCGCGCCCGATCACCGGATCGAGCTTGCCGTCACGCGCAGCCTGAGTCAGGTCGCGGGCGAATTTCTTCAGCGCGTCAAAACGGTCCTCGGCGCCCGCGGAATCGGCGGTCCGCCCGCCGCGCACATTGTTGATCGCGGTGTTGAGCGCATCGGCGCGAACGCCCGCCGCCTGCAGCGCTTTGCCCGCCGCGGTGTTCAGCGACAGGGCCAGTGCGACCAGCAGCCGCTCGACCGTCACGAAGCTATCGCCCGCCTTGGCGGCGATTTGCTCGGCCTGGTCGAGCACGCGCACCGCGTCATTGTCGAGGCCCGGCGTCTGCTGCGCGCCACCGCCCGACACGGCAGGGATCTTGGACAAAGCGAGGTCGGTTTCGCTCACCGCCTTTTTCGCATCACCGCCAGCCGCGGTGATCAGCCCGGCAGCCATGCCCTGCTCGTCCTCAAGCAGCGCTTTCAGCAAATGCTCGGGCGCGATGCGCTGGTGGCTCATGCGGATCGCGACGGTTTGCGCCGATTGGAGGAAGCCTTTGGCGCGGTCGGTGAATTTTTCGAGGTTCATGTTGCTCCCATCTCCACTTGCTCGTGCGATATAGTGTTGCACTTATGCAACACAACCCGTCCGGCCGCAGCTTTGCCGTGATGATTGGAGCGTAACGCACCGCGCGCCGCAAGGTGTCTCGGATTCGCCATGCAACCGGCATCGAACTGTCATCACGTCGGCGTAATTGTGCAACGCACAACGCCTAGGCGGCGGGCGACGCGCAGTTGCGCGCCTCGTTCTGCCTAAGGGGATTTCATAATGCGTGTTCTCACCGCTTGCCTGCTCGCCGGCACTGCGCTCGGCTGGCCGCTCGCCGCTACTGCAACCGGTCGCGACGACGTCGCCGCTGCACCGGCCGCACCTGCCGCCGATCCCGCACCCGCAGAACCCGAAGCGAGCGCCGAGGGCGACATCATCGTCATCGGCCGCGGCGAGACCCGCCAGGTGCAGCGCCTGGGCCAGGACGACATCGCGATCCTGACTCCGGGCACCAGCCCGTTGAAAGCGATCCAGAAGCTGCCCGGCGTGAATTTCCAGTCCGCCGATCCCTTTGGCGCCTATGAATGGTCGCAGCGCGTGTCGATCCGCGGCTTTAACCAGAATCAGCTCGGCTTCACGCTCGACGGCATTCCGCTTGGCGACGGCACCTATGGCAACACCAACGGCCTGCACATCAGCCGCGCGATCAGCTCGGAGAATATCGGCGAGACGCGCGTGTCGCAGGGTTCGGGCTCGCTCGGGACGCAAGCGACCAACAATCTCGGCGGTACGATCGAATTCTTCTCGTCCGATCCGAAGTCCGAGTTCGGCCTGTCGCTCGACGGCAGCTATGGCAGCAACAATACGGTCCACGCCTTTGGCCGGCTCGACACCGGTCAGCTCGGCGACAACGGGCCAAGCGCCTATGTGTCGTACAGCCATCTCGACACCGGCAAGTGGAAGGGCCGCGGTGCGCAGCGCCAGAACCAGGTTAATGCCAAGGCGATCGCACCGATCACGCCCGACCTGCGCCTCGTCGGCACGTTCAACTATTCGGAACGCCGCGAGCAAGATTATCAGGACATGTCGCTCGATATGATCCGGCGCCTTGGCTATCGCTGGGATAATATCACCGGCCAGTTTCCACTCGCCGTGCTCGTCGCCGATGTCGGCGCAAATAGCGGCTATACCGGTGCGCCGAAACTGAATCCGGCAGCCGGCACGGTCAATCCGGCCCCGTTCCTCAATGCAGATGACGCCTATTACGACGCGGCGGGCCTGCGGAATGACTATGTCGCTTCGCTTGGTATCGAGACCAGCAAGGACGCGAAGGTCCATGGCCAGCTCAAGGCCTATTATCATGACAATCGCGGCCAGGGCATCTGGTTCACGCCCTATGTCCCGTCGCCCTCCGGCGTGCCGATTTCGGTGCGGACGACCGAATATAACATGCATCGCAAAGGCGTGTTCGGCTCGCTTGGCACCGACCTGGGCGCATTCGGCGACATCACCGTCGGCGGCTGGTACGAACGCAACGACCTGCGCCAGGCACGCCGTTTTTATGGGCTCGACAGCCGGCTCGTGCCGACGCGCAATGCGCTCGAGTTTCAGGACGGCGCGTTCGCGACGCAGTGGGACCTGCGCTACAAGACGGATACCGTGCAATATTATGTCGAAGACAAGATTCCGATCGGCGATCTGACGATCAATCTCGGTTGGAAAGGCTTCGACGTCCGCGGTAGCTCGGACGCGATCCTGGCCGGCCCGCTCGCGACCGGCAAGGTCAAGACCACCGACTGGTTCCAGCCGCATGCAGGCTTCACCTACAAGCTGGGCGAGCGCGCCGAATTGTTCGGCGGCTTCACTCAGGTGACGCGCGCATTCGTCGCGGCCGCCACCAGCGGGCCGCTGGCCACTACTCAGGCCGGTTTCAACGGGCTTGGCAATCTTAAGCCTGAATCGTCGGACACTTATGAACTCGGCGTGCGCGGACGCTCGGGCATCTTTACCGGTTCGCTCAGCGCCTATTATATCAACTTCCGCGACCGCTTGCTGGCTTTCTCCAATGGTGCGGGGATTCTCGGCAATCCGGCGATCCTGCAGAATGTCGGCGGGGTGCGATCCTACGGCGTCGAGGCGACCGGTCAGGTCAAGCTGCCGGGCGGATTCGGCGCGTTCGCATCCTATGCCTATAACAATTCGAAATATCGCGACGACGTCATCGCCTTCCCGCTGATCGGGGGCGTGCCGACGCGGACGGTTGTTGCCGCGATCGAGGGCAAGAATGTGGTCGATGCGCCGACGCATATCGCATCCGGCGAACTGACCTATGACAGCAACCTGTTCTTCAGTCGGCTCGGCGCGAACTATATGAGCAAGCGCTACTTCACCTACACCAACGACCAGTCGGTGCCGGCGCGGGTGCTGTTCGACGCGACGATCGGTGTGCGGGTGAAGCTTGCTGGCGACCGCCAGGTCGAACTGCAGCTCAACGGCACCAACCTGCTCGACAAGGACTATGTCGCGACGATCGGGTCGAACGGCTTCGGCAATAGCGGCGACGGCCAGACATTGCTGATCGGTGCGCCCCGTCAGGTGTTCGTGACGCTTAAAACGGGCTTCTGACCCGCTCCGTCCGCCGTCTCCGCCTCGGTGGAGGCGGCGGACATTATTGCTGCTCGCTGAAGTCCCGCCGCCTCGCTAGGCTCACCGCAAAACAGATGCGGTGAGGATGGCGATGCGGCGATTTCTGAAGACGGGTGCGATCGGATTGCTGGCCTTGCTCGTGCTCGTGGCGATCGGCCTGGCTATCTGGGAACCGCTGCTGGCCGAGCGCGCCGCGCCGCCGCCCGATCATAAATATGACAGCATCATCGCGCGCGACACATTTGGTGTGCCGCATATCTTCGGCAAGACTGATCCGGACGTGGCTTACGGCGTTGCCTATGCCCATGCCGAGGATGATTTCGCGACCTTGCAGGAGGCGGTCGCGATGACGCGCGGCCGGCTCGGCGCGATGACCGGCGCGGCCGGCGCGCAGACCGATTATGCGCTCGCTTTGCTCGGCGCGCGCGCCACCGCGCACCGCGATTATATGAAGCAGCCGGCCGATGTCCGCGCGCTGCTCGATGCCTATGCCAGCGGGCTGAACAAATATGCGGAACGTCATCCGGGCGAGGTCAAGCTGGCCAAGCTGTTCCCCGCCAATGGCGAGGATATCGCGACCGGCTTCGTGCTGCGTTCGCCCTTCTTCTTCGGGCTCGACCAGACACTCGGCGCGCTGGTTGGTGAGACGCCGCTGCCGGTGGAAAGCGCCGGCGCCACGCCAGATGCGCCCGATCCCGGCGCGCTGCCGGCCGGCACTGATGTCAATGAAGGCAATCAGAATGGATCGAACGCCTTTGTCGTTGCGCCGAAGCGCTCGGCCGATGGTTTCACCCGCGTGGTATCCAATTCGCACCAGCCGTGGCGCGGGCCGGTCGCCTGGTACGAACTGGTCGTGCATTCGGGCACCGGCTGGAACTTTGCCGGTGCGACATTCCCCGGCGTGCCCTTCCCGGTACTTGGACATAATGAGACGCTGGGCTGGACCAACACGGTCAATCGCCCCGACCTGACCGATGTCTACAAGCTGGTGCTCGATGGCGGCGGTACGCATTACCGGTTCGACGGGAAATGGCTGCCGCTCGAGCGCACGCGGGTCTGGCTGCATGTGAAGATCGGGCCGTTCGTCCTGCCGGTGCCGAAGACGGTGCTGCGCAGCGTGCATGGTCCGGCGATCGCCAACAAGAACGGCATCTTCGCGATCCGTTATGGCGGCGCGGACCAGATGCGCATGATCGAGGAATATTACCGCCTGACGCGCGCACGCAATTTCGCCGAATGGCAAAAGGCGCTGGCGATCCAGGGCGTGCCGGCGACCAATTTCCTCTATGGCGATGCCGCCGGGAATATCGCTTATTTCTACAATGCGAGCTTTCCCAACCGGAAGCCCGGTTTCGATTACGCAAAAGTGCTGCCCGGCGACACGTCGCGCGACCTGACGGCGGGCACGGTGCCATTCGCCAATGTGCCGCGCAATGTGAACCCGGCATCGGGCTTTCTGATCAACGCCAACAACACGCCCTATCAGGCGGCCGGTGCCGGGTCGGAAATGCGTGCCGGCGATTATTCGCCGCTGCTCGGGATCGAGACCGATACGACCAATCGCGGCACCCGCGCGCTTGAGCTGATGGGCGCGGACGGGGCGATCAGCCGCGCCGATCTGGAGCGGATCAAATACGACACGACGGTCAGCCGGGTCGGCTGGGCAGCGAAATGGTTCGCCGATATCATGGCGGTCGATGCCAGGGGCGACCGGCAGATTGCGGCGGCGAAAGCGGTACTGGCGAAATGGGATTGGAATTACGACGGCAAGGGACCGGCCGACTCGATCGCCGCCCTGCTGCTGCGCGCGGGCAATAAATGGCATTATCAGCGCCGCCCGGAGGCCGATCCGCGCGAGGAACTGGGCAAGGCGGCGGCGTATCTGCAGGACCATTTCGGGCGGCTCGATCCGCCGCTCGGTACCGTATTGCGGTTGCGCCAGGGCAAGGTCGATCTGCCGCTCGACGGCGGGCCTGACGTCCTGCGCGCCGCCGCATTATGGGACGAGGATCCGGACGGAAGACTTTCGGTGAAGCATGGCGACAGCTTCATCATGTTCATGGAATGGGACAAGCAGGGGCAAGTCAATTCGCAGTCGATCCAGCCGTTCGGCGCTGCAACGACGCGCCCGGCATCGCCGCATTATGCCGATCAGGCGCCGCTGTTCGTCGCGCACAAGCTGAAACCGGTGCGTTTCGCCCCGGCCTCGCTGCGCGGCCATGTCGAGCGGGTCTATCGGCCGTAACCGCCCGACCCGCGACATGTCCATTATGGTCGAAGTGATTGAAGCGCTTGGATTGCATGGCGTTATCCCGGTGATATGGTGTGACACAGTGGTCGCAAACCAAGGAACCTTCCCCATAATGTCCCCCAGGATTCTCGCGCTCTCCGGCGTGGCGCTGATCGCGCTTGCCAGCCCCGCTTTTGCGGCACCTGCCGCCGCACCGGCTGTTCAGGCGGCCAAGCCTGCACCGGTCGCCGACCTCGTCAAGCAGGTCGATATTCCGTATGAGGAATTCACCCTCAAAAACGGGCTGCGCGTCATCGTCCATACCGATCGCAAGGCGCCGGTCGTCGCGGTATCGGTGTGGTACGATGTCGGGTCGAAGCACGAGCCCAAGGGCAAGACCGGCTTTGCCCATCTGTTCGAGCATCTGATGTTCAACGGCAGCGAGAACGCGCCGGGCGATTTCTTCGAGCCGCTGAAACAGGTCGGCGCGACCGACTATAACGGCACCACCTGGTACGACCGGACCAATTATTTCGAGACGGTGCCGGCCCCGGCGCTGGAACGCGCCTTGTTCCTCGAAAGCGACCGGATGGGGTATCTGCTCGGCGCGGTGACGCAGCGTGTGCTCGATGTGCAGCGCGGCGTCGTGCAGAACGAGAAGCGCCAGGGCGACAACCAGCCTTACGGCCTGGTCGACTATGCCAAGACCGCGGCGCTGTTCCCGCCCGAGCATCCTTATGGTCATGACACGATCGGCTCGATGGCCGATCTCGACGCCGCCAGCCTGAAGGATGTGAAGAACTGGTTCCGCGGCCACTATGGTCCGAACAATTCAATCCTGGTCATCGCCGGCGATGTCGATGTCGCGACCGCCAAACCGCTGGTCGAGAAATATTTCGGCGCGATTCCCGCGGGCCCGAAGACGGTACGCCCGGCCGCGCCAGTGCCGACCTTGCCCGCGCCCAAGTCCGAAGTGATGAAGGACCGCGTCGCGACGACTCGGATCATGCGCACCTGGGTCGTGCCGGGCCTGGACAGCAGTGACGCGACCGCGCTCGACGTCGCCGCCGGCGTGCTTGGCGGCCTCGCCAGCTCGCGGCTCGACAATGCGTTGGTGCGCAAGGAAAAGCTCGCGGTCGGCGTGTCCGCGGGCAACCAGACCTTCGCCCAGATCGGCACCTTCGAGGTCAGCGCCGATGTGCGTCCGGGGATCGACCCGGCACTGGTCGCCAAGCGCCTCGACGAGATCATCGCCGATTTCATCAAGAATGGCCCGACCGCCGATGAAGTGCAGCGCGTCGCCACCGGCGAGGTCAGCGATCGGATCGAGGGACTGGAGTCGGTCGGCGGATTCGGCGGCAAGGCCGTCGCGCTGGCGCAAGGCGCGCTCTATTCGAACGATCCCGGCTTTTACAAGAAACAGCTCGCGACGCTTGCGGCCGAGACTCCGGCCAATGTGAAGGCGGTAACCGCGAAATGGCTGTCGCGCCCGGTCTATGCACTAACTGTCGAACCCGGCGCGCGCGTCGCCTATGACGAGGCCAAGGCGCCCGAAGAAGTGGTCGAAGCGGCCGAGCCCGCGGCATTCAAGGGCACGCGTGGCGAGATGCCGGCGGTCGGCACGATCGCCGATCTCGATTTCCCCAAGGTCGAGCGCACCAGGCTCAAGAACGGCATCGAACTGATCTATGCACAGCGTGGCGCAGTGCCGATCACGCGTGCGGTGATCAGCTTCGATGCCGGCGTGGCGGCCGATCCGGCGACCAAGCTCGGCACCCAGCAGCTCGTTCTGAGCATGCTCGACGAGGGCACGACGACCAAGGATTCGACCGCGATTGCCGAAGCGCGCGAGCGGCTTGGTGCGGAGATCGGCACCGGTGCGAGCCTCGATCAGACCTTTCTGTCGCTGTCGACGCCGAGCGCCAATCTCGGCCCAGCGCTCGACCTGTTCGCCGATGTGACGCTCAATCCGGCCTTTGCCCCCGCTGAGGTGGCACGGTTGAAGAACCAGCAGCTTGCCGGAATCGCCTCGGAACTGACCAATCCCGGTGGCCTTGCCGGCCGTGCGCTGCCCAAGCTCGTCTATGGGCCGGCCTCGCCTTATGCGAAGTCGGCCGGACGCGGCGATCCGGTCGCGGTCGCTGCATTGACGCGTGACGATCTGGTCGCGTTCCAGCACGCCTGGCTGCGTCCCGAAAAAGCCAAGATCTTCGTCGTCAGCGATCGCCCGCTGGCCGAAGTGTCGGCGGCGTTCGACCAGCGCTTCGGCAGCTGGAAGGGGATCGGTACTGCCGGCATCAAGGATTTCGGCGCGGCCTCGGCACCGTCGGCGCCAAAGATCCTGCTGATCGATCGTCCCGATTCGCCGCAGTCGCTGATTCTCGGCGCCGCGCCCAACGGATTGAAAGGCACTGCGGACCTGCTGCCCGTGATGACCGCCAACGACGCGCTCGGTGGCAGTTTCCTGTCGCGGATCAATATGGACCTGCGTGAGGACAAGCACTGGACCTATGGCGCGTCGGGCAATTTCAGCCGCGCGCAGAATGCCGCGCCCTATATCGTCTCGGCACCGGTCCAGGCCGACAAGACCGGCGCGTCGATCGCGGCGATCCGGCAGCAAGTCGGTGACTTCCTGACCACCAAGGGGCTAACCAAGGCCGAGTTCGATCGCACGATCATCGGCAAGACTCGCGAACTGGCGGGCAGCTTCGAAACATCGAGCGATGTGCTCGGCGCGATGCAGACCAACGACCTCTACAAGCGTCCCGACGATTATTACGCGACCATCACGCAAAAATATCGCGCAATGACGCAAAGCGAACTTGACGCTGCGGCACGCGCGGCAATCGACCCCAAGACCTTCATCTGGGTGGTGGTCGGCGATGCCAAGACGGTCCGGCCTCAGCTTGACAGCCTCGGGCTGCCGGTTGAGGTGGTGCCCGCCGCGTCCATTGCGGGCGCGAAGTAATCCGATACCAACCAGTTCCGAGTTGAGGGAGAGACGTAATGGCCGATGTCGATGGCACCTGGGATACCGTTGTGAAATCGCCGCTGGGCGATCAAAAAGCTACGCTCGTTGTGAAGAGCGACGGCAATAGCTGGACCGGCAGCAACACCGGCGCGATGGGCTCGGTCGAGATCACCGATGGCACCGTCGATGGCAACACGATCAGCTGGAAGATGAGCATCGTCGTGCCGATGCCGATGACGCTCGATTGCACCGCGACGGTCGATGGCGACACGATCACCGGCAATGTCGGCGCTGGCGCATTCGGCAGCTTCCCGCTGACGGGAGCGCGCGCTGCCTGATCGGCGTTGCGATTGCGAGATTGAAGGGGCCCGCTTCCGATGAGGAAGCGGGCCTTTTCGTTTGAGCGCCTCAGGTCGAGTGGAATCGCCCCGGAGAGTGAGGGATCAGGTCGAAAACCCTCTAGCCCTGGGAAAGCCGCGTGACATGGCCCATCTTGCGGCCGGGCCGGGTTTCCTTGCCGTAGAGATGCAAATGCGCGCCCGGCTCGGCGAGAATCTCGGCCCAGCGATCGGCGTCGTGACCGATCAGATTGTCCATCACGACCTTCGGCGCGGTGAGACCGGTATCGCCGAGCGGCAGACCGCAGATCGCGCGGATATGGTTCTCGAACTGCGAGCAATTGGCGCCTTCGATCGTCCAATGCCCCGAATTATGCACGCGCGGTGCCATTTCATTGAACACCGGGCCGTCCGTGCCGGCGAAGAACTCGCAGGCAAGGATGCCGACATAGTCGAGCGCCTCGGCGATGCGGCCGGCAAGCGCTGCCGCTTCGTCCCATTGTGCGGCGATCTCCGCCGGTGCGGGCAAGGTCGAGCGCGCCAGGACGCCGTCCTTATGCTCGTTCCAGGGCGGCGGATAACTGACGGTCGATCCGTCGGGGCTGCGCGCGAGCAGGATCGAGAATTCGTGACTGAAAGTGACGAAGCCTTCGAGGATCGCGGGGCGCTGGCCGATCGCCTGCCATGCCGCTTCGGCGTCGTCCGGCGCGGCGATGCGCACCTGGCCCTTGCCGTCATAGCCGAGCCGCAGCGTCTTGAGGATCGCCGGGCAGCCGGTCGTGGCGATCGCGGCTTTCAGTTCGTCGAGCGTTGCCACCGCCGCCCAAGGCGCGGTGCGGCCGCCGATCTTGCCGACGAACGCCTTTTCGGTCGCACGATCCTGCGCGATGCCGAGTGCCGCGGGTGCCGGATGGACCGGCACCTTGCCGGCGAGATATTCGACCGGTTCAAGCGCGATATTCTCGAACTCATAGGTCACCACGTCGCAGGCGGCGGCGAACTCGTCGAGCACGATGCGGCTGTGGTAATCGGCGCGGGTGAAGCTCGATGCGGTTTGCGCGGCGACGCTTTCGGCATCGGGCGCGAGTACGCGGGTATGATAACCAAGCTGCGCCGCAGCGACCGCGAGCATCCGGCCGAGCTGGCCGCCGCCGAGAATGCCGATGGTGGACCCGGGGGGCAGGACGGTCATGCCGGATCGGTCGCCACGCCATCGGTCTGCGCCGCGCGCCACGCCTGGAGGCGCTCGCTCAGGCCGGGATCGCCAAGCGCGAGGATCGACGCGGCGAGCAGGCCGGCGTTGATCGCGCCGGCCTTGCCGATCGCCAGCGTGCCGACAGGGATACCGCCGGGCATCTGCACGATCGAGAGGAGGCTATCCATGCCCTTCAACGCAGCGCTTTCGACCGGTACGCCGAGCACCGGTAGATGC
This sequence comes from Sphingomonas sp. So64.6b, assembly GCF_014171475.1. Taxonomy (NCBI): domain Bacteria; kingdom Pseudomonadati; phylum Pseudomonadota; class Alphaproteobacteria; order Sphingomonadales; family Sphingomonadaceae; genus Sphingomonas; species Sphingomonas sp. So64.6b. The sequence goes on along the minus strand of NZ_CP048817.1, from coordinate 3,751,880 downwards.
GTCATCGACGCCGTCATGCCGGGCAGATGTGCCGCGCCGCCTGCGCCGGCGATGACGACCTTCAGGCCACGTCCGGCGGCGCTGGTGGCATAATCGTAGAGGCGCTTCGGCGTGCGGTGTGCGGAAACGACACTGGTTTCATGCGCGACGCCGAGCTGGGTAAGGATGTCGGCGGCATGGCGCATCGTCTCCCAGTCGGAAGTGCTGCCCATGA